>NZ_JBQGAD010000002.1:0-785376 GCF_056542685.1 Ruegeria sp. AB6
AACGACCTCTGAGGGCCCACCCTCGGCACCCGTAGCACCCGAAACCACTGGGGCATAAACGGGGGCATTTCTCGGAGGGTTCAAGCCCAAGCGCCTGCTGTCGTTCCATGTTCTGATGAACTGGCTGGGGTGGTAGGATTCGAACCTACGATACACGGTACCAAAAACCGCTGCCTTACCACTTGGCTACACCCCAACGGTGAGGCGCTATCTACGATTGTTGTTTGGGGGGTTCAAGCCCTTTCCCGCAAAAATATGAACGCAGTCAGAAAAAAGTTTGCCAAGATATGTAACCGTTGGAAACATAGCTTTGAGTTGCTTTTCCGTGCTGGTCATTTCGCGTTTTACCAAGAAAACGCCGGCGGCGCAGGTTGCTTGTTTCAAGTAGATGTCGTCGGTACGATTCTGCGGTAAGTTTCCCAGGGGGTATTGGCGCGCCGGGATCACGAAGACTGGCACTCGGCCAGGCCAGTGAAATTGCAAAAGGACAGACCGGACATGAAGTTTCTACGCACGCCGGACGAGCGGTTCCAATCTTTGGAAGGTTACGATTTCGAACCGCATTATTCGATGGTCGATGATACCGAAGGCGGAGAACTTCGGGTCCACCATGTGGACGAAGGTCCAGCGGACGCCAACCCTGTTCTGATGATGCATGGCGAACCAAGCTGGTCTTTCCTCTATCGTCACATGATCAAAGGCTTTGTCGCGCGCGGACATCGGGCGGTTGCGCCGGATTTGGTCGGGTTTGGTCGGTCTGACAAACCGACCGAGCGCTCGGATTACACCTATGCTCGCCACGTGTCGTGGATGGGGGACTGGCTGCGCGGGGTGGATCTGACGAATATCACTCTGGTCTGTCAGGATTGGGGCGGGTTGATCGGATTGCGCCTTTGGGCCGAGATGCCGGACCGCTTTGCCCGTATCGTGGTTGCCAACACGGCCCTGCCTACCGGCGATCAGCCGATGGGAGAGGCATTCGAAAACTGGCGTAAATTCAGCCAGGAGGTTCCCGTGTTCCCGGCGGGGGGGATCTTGAAAGGCGGTACGCAAAAGCCGATGTCAGACGACACGATTGCCGCCTATGACGCGCCATTCCCGGACGAAAGCTATAAGGCCGGGGCGCGGCAGTTCCCGATGTTGGTGCCAGCATCGCAGGACGATCCTGAGGCTGAGCCAAACAGAAAAGCCTGGGCTCTTATCCGCACTTTGCAGACCCCGGTGTTGACGGCTTTTGGGGCGGATGACAAGGTCATGGCTGGGATAGATACGGTGTTTCAGCGGCTCTGTCCGGGGGCCAAGGGGCAGCCCCACACAATCCTGCCGGACGCCGGTCATTTTCTGCAGGAAGATGTCGGGGCGGAACTGGTCGATCTGACCTGCGATTTCATCGCCCGAACGTCCTGACGCTATTCCCGAACTTCTTCGGGGTCGACGCCCCAGAGGTTGGATTTCAGCGTCCAGCCACGGTGCCCTCCGGCCGAGACATGGCACCAGTCCAATGTGCAGCTGCCCAGGCGCGCAACTACGCCGGATTCGAATTGCGCGCTGATCTGAGCGCTGGAACTGGGGTTGGCATAGACCGGCAACATATCCGTTTCGATCAGAACGGTGCGCACACCGGATAACAGGGCGTAGTGCACCCAGCCTCCAGCGCCGTCACGGTCCTGAACCCTGCGCCAGTTGCCATATTCGGCGGTGATTTGCAACGGCATGCCGCGCCGCTTGAACACCCAGTCGATTCGATGAGTCAGGGAGGGCCCGCGCCGCACATTGCCCTCGGCCGCCTTCATCGAGACATAGCGTGGCAGCGGCAGATTCGTGACCGGACCGCGCTTGTCCTGCGCGCTGGCGGCCAGACCTCCGGTCGAGATCAGAAAAACGCTCAACACCGACGCTAAACGGCGCTTTAGGGGTAGAAAACCTCTCACGGACTGCCTGCTCTTGTGCCTGTTGATCTTGTTGCGAAAAAAGCTTGGTTCAATGCCATGGGGTTCTTGTGCCCCGCCTTTTCCTGCGCCACGATGACATGGCGCGCGCAGGTTTGCAAAGCAGTGGGAGTGCACAGGTGCCAAGAGAACGTCTGAGTGTTGTCGTAACGCGACGGTTGCCCGAGGCGGTGGAAACGCGGTTGAGCGAATTGTTCGATGTAAAGCTGCGCGACGACGACGCCCCAATGACGCGGGATGAGCTGGTCGCAGCGGTCAAAACGGCGGATGTGCTGGTTCCCACCGTTACCGATACGATTGATGGCGGGGTGCTGGGGCAGGCGGGTGAAAACCTGCGGCTGATCGCGAACTATGGCGCTGGCGTCGATAATATTGATGTGGCCACCGCGCGTCAGCGGGGCATCCTTGTCTCCAACACGCCCGGTGTGCTGACCGATGACACGGCGGATATGACGATGGCGCTGATCCTCGCCGTGACCCGTCGTATCCCCGAAGGCCTGACAACCATGCAAAAGGGCGAGTGGGAAGGCTGGGCTCCGACCGCCTTACTGGGTGGCCGGATCGGCGGACGTCGGCTGGGTATTCTTGGCATGGGCCGGATCGGTCAGGCCGTGGCGCGTCGCGCCAGCGCTTTTGGAATGCAGGTGCATTATCACAATCGCCGCAGGCTGCGCGCTGAGACGGAACAGGCGCTTGAGGCGACCTATTGGGAAAGCCTGGACCAGATGGTTGCGCGTATGGACGTGATTTCGATCAACTGTCCGTCCACGCCCTCGACTTTTCACCTGATGAACGCGCGGCGGCTGAAGTTGATGAAACCCTCGGCCGTGATCGTGAATACCTCGCGGGGCGAGGTGATAGACGAAAACGCGCTGACCCGGCAGATCCGCGCTGGTGAGATCGCAGGGGCAGGTCTGGACGTCTACGAACACGGCACCGACGTGAACCCGCGATTGCGACAGTTGCCCAACGTGGTTCTGTTGCCCCATATGGGGTCCGCCACGCTGGAGGGTCGGATCGAGATGGGCGAAAAAGTTATCATTAATATCAAGACATTCGAAGATGGGCACCGCCCACCGGATCAGGTGGTTCCTGCAATGCTTTAATCGGCACGGCCGACTGGCCGGGTATCAATTTTTCAGGAGGATACTATGAAACGACGTCTGATTTCCGGCTTGTTCCTGTCGGCTTTGGCCTTTGCGTCACCGGTTTTCGCGCAGGAGGCTGCCGACGCGGTTTCGCCCGAAGGCGGGTCCGTAGGCCAGGTTCAAGGCCTGACCGCCGAGGTCATTGCCGCGCTTGAGGCGAAGATGGAGGGCAAGCCGGTCACTGCGCAGAACTGGATGGTTGCAGCGGCCAACCCGTTGGCGGTTGAGGCCGGGGCCAAGGTGCTGCGGGCAGGGGGGTCGGCTGCGGATGCGATGGTCGCGGTTCAGGTGGTGCTAGGCTTGGTCGAGCCGCAATCCTCTGGTCTGGGCGGTGGCGCGTTTCTGGTCTGGTATGATGCCGCGACTGGCAAGATGACCACGCTGGACGGGCGCGAGACAGCCCCGCTTGAGGCCACTCACCGGCTGTTCCACGACGAAAATGGCGAACCCCTGAAATTCTTCGATGCTGTAGTCGGGGGACTGTCCGTTGGAACACCGGGAACGCCAGCCCTGTTAGAAGAGGCGCATCGCCGCTGGGGTCGAAGCCCGTGGCCCAGCCTGTTTGCGGATGGGATTGCGCTGGCCGAGGACGGATTTCTGGTTTCTCCACGACTGGCGGGGCTGGTCGAAAAGGACGCCGAACGGTTGTCACGCTTCCCTGTGACGGCGGAATATTTCCTGCCTGATGGCAAGCCGTTAGAGCAGGGTCAGCGCCTGATGAACCCCGACTATGCGGAAACACTGCGCACTTTGGCCAGCGAAGGCGCGGCAGGGTTCTACGGTGGCGAGATCGCAGCGGGGATCGTCAGCACGGTGCGTGGGGCGGAAGGAAACCCCGGTGTGCTATCGGGCATTGACCTGGCCCTGTATCAGGTGATCGAGCGCGAGCCGGTCTGTGCCGCCTATCGTGTCTACGAGATCTGCGGCATGGGGCCGCCCTCTTCGGGCGCGCTGACAGTTGGGCAGATTTTGGGCATGCTGGATGGTTATGATCTGGCGGCCATGGGACCGGAAGATGTTCAAAGCTGGCGGCTGATCGGCGATGCCTCGCGCTTGGCTTTTGCCGACCGGGGGCGGTACATGGCTGATCACGACTTTGTCCCGATGCCGACCAACGGGCTTGTTGACCCGTCTTATCTGTCCGAGCGTGGCGGTCTGTTGAATGAGAGCGAAGCCTTGATCGACGTGGCGCCGGGCAACCCGGCCTTCGATCATGCATCAAACTGGGCGGATGATGAATCTCTGGAATTGCCGTCGACCTCGCATATCTCGATTGTCGATCAATATGGCAACGTCCTGTCCATGACGACCACGATCGAGAACGGCTTTGGCTCTCGATTGATGTCCAACGGGTTTCTGCTGAACAACGAATTGACCGATTTCTCATTCAAGACGCATCGCGATGGCGTACCAATTGCCAACCGGTTGGAACCCGGCAAGCGCCCGCGTTCGTCGATGAGCCCGACAATCGTGATGCAGGACGGCGCGCCTGTTCTGGCTATTGGCTCTCCGGGCGGCAGCCGGATCATTGGCTATGTGGCCAAGTCGATCATCGCGTGGGCGGATTGGGATATGGACGTGCAGCAGGCCCTGTCCCTGCCTCATCTGGTCAACCGGTTCGGGACTTATGATGTTGAGCTGGGAACAGCGGCCGAAGGGTATGCAGATCAGTTGACTGCGCTTGGGTATGAGGTCAATCCACGGGATCTGACCTCGGGGCTGCACGCGATTGAGATCGGGGATGTCCTGATCGGCGGCGCAGATCCACGTCGCGAAGGAATTGCGCTGGGCGAATAGCCCGGCGATCAGGGGGGAGGAACAGTATGGTGCAGGCAGTCGCTTTGCCTCGGAACGAGGCTGGGATCGAAACGGTCATAGGCGTTCTAAAGCAGAAATTCGGCGACCGCCTGCAAACCGGCCAGGCCATTCGGGAACAGCATGGGCACACGACGACCTGGATTGAAAACCAGTCCCCGGATGCTGTGGTGTTTCCTCAGTCCACTGCAGAAGTGTCCGAGATTGTCAAAACCTGCGCCACGCATAAAGTGCCGGTTATCGCTTTTGGCACCGGCACCTCGCTCGAGGGGCATGTCAATGCGCCGGCCGGAGGTATCTCGGTCGACCTGACCCAGATGAGCAAGGTTCTGACCGTGAATGCCAGTGATCTGGACTGTGTCGTGCAGCCCGGCGTCACGCGTGAAGATCTGAACAAGCATCTTCGCGATCAGGGGTTGTTCTTCCCCATCGACCCCGGCGCCAATGCCTCATTGGGGGGGATGGCGTCAACGCGGGCTTCAGGGACGAATGCAGTGCGCTATGGCACGATGAAGGACAATGTCCTCAGCCTCGAGGCGGTGATGCCGGACGGGCAGATCATTCGCACCGGGCAACGTGCCAAGAAATCCTCGGCCGGATATGACCTGACGCGGTTGCTGATTGGTGCCGAGGGAACGCTGGGGATCATCACGGAAATCACCCTACGCCTGCAAGGCATCCCCGAGGCGATTTCCTCGGCGCGCTGTTCCTTTCCAACTGTGGATGCGGCCTGTCAGGCGGTGATGATGACCATCCAATACGGTGTTCCAGTGGCCCGGATCGAGTTGCTGGACGAAATGTCGGTTAAGGCGGCCAATGCCTATTCCAATCTGACATTGCCGGAAACGCCTCTGCTGTTGCTCGAATTCCATGGCTCGGAAAACGGCGCGGTCGAGCATGCGGACACCTTCGGTCAGATTGCCGAAGAATTCGGTGGTACCGATTTTGCGGCCACTTCAACCACCGAGGAGCGCAGTAAGCTGTGGCAGGCGCGGCACGACATCTATTGGGCTTGTCTGCAGCTGCGTCCGGGTGCACGCGGAATTTCAACCGATGTTTGCGTGCCCATTTCGCGTTTGGCCGAATGTGTCACCGCCACACAAAACAAGGCAGAGGAACTTGGGTTGATCGCGCCTATGGTCGGCCATGTCGGGGACGGGAATTTCCATACCTTGTTGCTGATCGATATGGAAAACGCCGACGAGGTGGCCAATGCCGATCAGTTTGTCGGCTGGTTGAATGAATTGGCCATTTCGATGGACGGCACCTGCACCGGCGAGCATGGAATAGGGCAGGGCAAACGCCCCTATCTGATCAAGGAGCTGGGGGACGCAACCCGCTATATGGCGGCGATCAAGGTGGCGCTCGACCCGGACAATATCATGAACCCCGGCAAGATCCTGTAGCGGCTTTCACTGTCATTTGAGCGATTGCTGACGCCAAAAGTCGGTTTTGCACTTTTTTGCGTCGGCTGGACTTGGCGCTTAGGCCTCGGGCTTGGGCATAAACCTTGCAAATTAGACTCAATCCGGAGAACGGGCGAATGAAAACCCAAGTCAAAGCACTGGTCGTTGGCGGTGGTGCCGTCGGGACCTCGATTGCATACCACCTTGCCAAGGCAGGCTGGGACGATGTGATGCTGATCGAACGTGACGAGCTGACCTCGGGCTCCACTTGGCACGCGGCTGGCCTGCTGCCACTGTTCAACATGTCCTACGCGACAACCCACATCCACAAATACTCGGTCGATTTCTACAAGACACTTGAGGAAGAGACTGGCTTAAATGCTGGCTTTGCCGTGGTTGGCAACCTGCGCATGGCGCAGACGCAAGAGCGTATGGACGAATACATGCTCTATGCCTCGACCGCCGAGACCTGCGATGTGGCCTATGAGTGGCTGACGCCCGAGCAGATCAAGGAACGCTGGCCGCTGATCGAAACCGGCGATCTGAAGGGCGCGATCTATCACACCGAAGATGGCTATATTAACCCCGCAGACGTGACACAGGCGATGGCCAAAGGTGCCCGCCAGCGCGGCGTGGATATCGTGCGCAAGATGCAGGCCGATGCCTTCCACTGGAACGGCACCCACTGGGAAGTCACCTGCACCAAGATGGTCGAAAAAGGCGGCAACCTCGTGCCGTCGGATGAGCAGGTCGTCATCACTGCCGAGCATGTCGTGACCGCATCGGGCAACCATGCGCAGCGCACCGCCAAGATGCTGGGAATCAAGATGCCTGCCATCCCGGTCGAGCACACCTTTATCGTCATGGACAAAGACCCCGAGCTGGTCAAATGGCGCGAAGCAGGCAACCCGGAACACCCCGTCGTCCGTGACGCCGATAATGAATCCTACGCGCGTGAAGAACGTGGCGGCTGGATTCTGGGCATCTACGAACATGGCGCGCCAGCGCAGTTCGAATATGGTGTGCCGGACAGCTTCCGCGCGGACCTGTTCCCACTGGATATCGACCGGATTGCCGACCAGTACATGGCGATGGCCGAACGTGTGCCTTCTTGCGCCGAATCCGGTCTGAAAGACGATTTCAACGGCCCGATCTGCTATACGCCGGACGGCAACCCGCTGGTTGGTCCGGCTCCGGGCCTGCGCAACATGTGGCTGGCCGAGGGCTTCAGCTTTGGCATCACCGCTGCCGGTGGCACCGGCTACTATCTGGCGCAGATGATGGTCGATGGCGAAGCCGAGATCGACATGGCCTCGCTGGACCCCAAGCGGTACTCGTCCAACTGGATGACCACCGAATTTGCAGCGCGCAAGAATGAAGAGTGCTATGAGCACGTCTACATCCTGCACCACCCAGATGAAGAGCGTGAAGCCTGCCGTCCGCTGCGTACTGTTCCGGCCTATGACCGCCAGAAAGCGCGTGGCGCGCAATTCGGCTGGGTGAACGGTTGGGAACGTCCGAACTATTTCGGCCCCGTCGATGCTCCGGATAACTTCGACAAGGAAAGCCGCAGCTTCCGTCGCGGTGGCTGGTGGAAACACGCCGTGGAAGAAGCCAAAGCGATCCGCGAAGGCGTGGGCCTGATCGACGCGTCGGCCTTCACCAAGCATGTCGTCAAAGGCCCCGGTGCGACCCAGTTTCTGGATTGGTTCACCTGTAACAAGCTGCCCAAGGTCGGTCGCATCAACCTGACCTACGCGCTGACCTCGCATGGGACCACCCGCACTGAATACACCATCGTCCGCAATGGCGAGAACCACTACTACATCGTCTCCGCAGGTGCCTGGACCGAGTATGACGCGGACTATCTGCGAAAAGCGGCCGAGGACAAGATGGAGGAGTTTGGGTATATCGAGATACAGGATGTGACCACTCAGTGGGGTGTCTTCGCCATCGCCGGACCCAAGTCGCGTGATGTCCTGAAAGCGGTCATCAAAGACGCCGATCCGGAAACCGCACTGTCCAACAAGCGCTTCCCATGGCTGTCGGCCCGTCAGATCGAACTGGGCATGTGCCCCGTGAACGCCATCCGTGTGGCCTATACCGGTGAGCTGGGTTGGGAACTGCACCACCCGATCGAAATGCAGAACTATTTGTTCGATCTGTTGGAAAAGGCTGGTGAGAAACACGGTATGAAGCTGGTTGGTGCCCGCGCGCAGAACTGGCTGCGTCAGGAGAAATCCTATCGCGCCTTCGGCACCGAACTGGGCCGCGACGCGACCCCCCTCGAGGCCGATCTGCCGCGCTTTGTTGACCTGTCGAAAGACTTCTACGGCAAAACCAAGCTGGAAGAGACCGGTGTGCGCGTAAAGTGCTGCACACTGCTGATCGACGGACCAGACGATGCTGACCCGTGGGGTCGCGAAGCGCTCTATACGCCCGAAGGCGCGCGCGTGGGTCGCTTGACCTCGGGCGGGTATTCGGTGGCCTTCGAGAAATCGATCGGCATGGGCTATGTGCCCCCCGAGCTGGCAGTTGAAGGCACCAAGCTACAAGTCAAAATTCAGGACAAGCTGTGGGATGCGGTTGTGACTTGTGACAGCCCCTATGATCCTAAGAACGAAACGATCCGTAAAGACGGTTGATTCTGAGCTTAGCTGTAGGCGGGGCTCCAAAATGGGCCGCCTAAGGCGGCCCATGCCTCCGGCGGAGGTATTTTCAAACAGAAGAAGCGGGGGCTGGTGACATGATCCAGCCCCCCTGCTTTTGGCTAGGGGGGCCTTCTCCTGTTACGGCCAACGGCGCCTCCGCCTGTACCGCAAAATCACTATTGCTCATCAGAGTTAACGACCCGTTACTTCTTCTGTTCAAAAATACCTCCGCCGGAGGCAAACCTGCTTAAGCAGGTTTTCGTGGCGCATCTCTGGGGAGAAATATTACGTGGTTTCCGAAGATGGATTGGATAGGGCCGATTCTTGGCAGAGAACTTATTCTCATCAAGTGCCCGAGTTTTCCGCAATGAAAGCGATATTGTTTGCGGGCATCTCTGATATTTTGAGAATCGTTAGACCTCTGGCCTGCATATACGCGGCAATTTCGGAGTCATTCTTATAGCCGATCTCGGGGTCTTGTTGGACCAGGGCCTGGTGAAACCGTTGATCACCATCGCTGGTCAATTTGCCCGCGCGCATGAAAGGACCGTATAGGATAAATCGCCCTTTAGGCTCCAGCGCCTTTGAAACCTCAGCTAGAATCGTGCAGGTTTCAACCCAGCTGATAAGATGGGTCAGATTAATCAGGACGATAAGATCCTTGCCGCCAAAATCTCGATGCCATCCCTCCGCCGTGGCGTCCAGAGTGGCGGCGACTTTGATGTTCTCTTGCTCGATCGTGTATGTATTGATGCTGGCGCGGCGGTCGGGGTCGATCTCAGTCGGGTGCCAGGTCAGGCCGGGCAGGCGCTGGGCAAAGGCGCTCACATGCTGGCCTGTCCCGCTGGCAATTTCCAATGCGTTCCCGCTGTCAGGGGCCCATTGCGCCAGCAGATCGCAGAGCACATCTGCATTGCGGGTCGCAGCAGGCGCGACCATTCGGGCGCCCTCGACCTGAGTTGCAACGCTGGCGTTAGGAGGAAGGGTTCGTTTGCTCATTGTCGCAGCCTGTCGGGTTTAAGGGCGTTCACAATTTCCGCGTCCAGTTCGGGCGGTGCGCCGATTGCCAAGTCGGCAACTAATTTAGACGCGGCCGCCGCCGTTTGAAACCCGTAGCCACCCTGGCCAGCCGACCAGATAAAATTGGGTTCGATCGGGTCCGGTCCCAGAACCAGCGTCCCATCAGGCGCAAAACTGCGTAGCCCCGCCCAGTTTGTCTCGACCCGCGTGACGGCTTCGGTCACCATTTCTTCATAGCGCGCAAGCCCTTCCGCCAAGACCAAGTCGTCGGCATAAGCGTCTTGCGGTGGTACCGGGTCAGCCTCGGATGGCGAGACGATCAATTTCCCAGCATCGGGCTTTGCGTACCAGCTTTCCCCAGCACCCAGCAGCATTGGCCAATCTCGCAAATCATGACCGCCCGGCGCGGGAAGACGCGCCATCGATCGACGTAGTGGAGATATCCCGATCGGTTCGATCCCTGCCAATGCCGCGACCTGGTCCACCCACGGCCCGGCTGCGTTGACAATTACGCGAGCTTCAAAGCTGCCGCTGGCCTCGACAATCCAGTTTCGATCCCGGCGCAGCGCGGTGACGCGGGATTTCGTCAGAATGTCTCCGCCATTGCGTCGGATCGCTTGTGCAAAGCTCTGCATAAGACGGTCGGTATCGATGTCGAACGCGGCGTCGCTGATCGCTGCAAAGCGAACGGCGTCAGCGTTGAGGATTGGGATTCGATTCACAGCTTCGGCAATTGATATGGGATGCATGTTCAAGGATGCGGTATCATTGGACATTTGCAGGGCTTGATCTGCTCGACCCACCAGCATCAGGCCACGCGGTGTCAGAAAACCACCCTTGTCGGTCTTCAGAAAGCTGGCGCTGGCCCGGTTCAAGGCAACGACAGACTCTGGGCCGTAATTCTCTTCAAATAGTGCGGCTGAACGCCCCGACGCGTGATAGCCCAGGGCGTCTTCGGCCTCCAAAACCACAACCCGTCCATGGGCTGACAGGCGCGCGCCAGCGCTGAGCCCGGCGATACCGCCACCGATGACTAGGAAATCTATCATATCCCTCTCTTCGCAGAGTGCGGGGCGAAGTACACAAGGTTTGCTGTCGATCTACAAGCAGGGTTGAAATTGCACCTCAACCCATACAAAGAATGCCCCATTGATATAGGAGGATAGGGTGACTGGCGATAACTTACACCCGATGGCCACGGGACATATACCGTCCTACGTGACCCAGGCCGATGGCAGCGACTTTCTTTTAACGTTTATGTTCATTTTTACGGTTGGAGTGATCATTTTGATTGGGGTGGGATATTTCACCCTGCATTCGATCCCAGAAAAAATCGCACATGAATCCAACCACCCCCAGTTCCAACTGGTTGGTATTCTAGCGCTTCTTGCGCTGTTTACTCATAATGGTCTGTTTTGGATTGCTGCCATTCTGGTTGCCGGATTCCAGTTCCCTGACATTGGTGCCCCTTTGCGGGCCATCGCAGATGCGATCCGATCGTTGGGTCCGCAAGCGCAAGACCCAGCCACGCCTCCTCGGGCGGAACATCAGGAGCAATAAGGCATGCTTGAAACACTGATGTGTGCACTGATCACGGTGCTGCCTGATTTTCTGTTCCGTCGTTACGTGCAGGCAAACGGATAGGCCATGAAATTACGCTGTTCACCATGTGGTACGAGTTGCGCTGGGGGCTGACGACCTGTGCCATTCTGGCACTGACGGTGATCACGACGCTGTTTTACTTTCACCCGGCCAGCCGGACGGCAGCGTCCTATTTCCGCACCGTGACGATCCTGCCGCAACTGGGAGGGCGCGTGTCCGAGGTCTATGTGTCCAACAACCAGCAGGTGGTCGCAGGTCAGCCGATCTTCCGAATGGAGGATTTTACCCAAACGGCGATGGTCGAGGCTGCTCATGCGCAGATCGCGCAGGTTCAGGCCTCGTTGAAAGTGGCCGAGACAGACCTGGCCGAAGCAACCGCCGGGATTGCGGGTGCCAAAGCCTCATTGGATCAGGCGATTGAAGACCTTGAGCGCAACACCACGCTGCGCGACGAGGGATCCAGCGCCGTGCGTCTGGCCGAGATCGACCGGCTGGAAAACATCGTCGCCGAACGCGAAGCCAAGCTGGTAGCGGCCGAGGCGCAACGGGCTGCGGTTGTGCAACAGATCGAAGAGCTGATCCCGGCGCAGCTGGTCAGTGCAAATGCGCAACTGGACGCCGCCCTGACCGAGCTGGACAAGACAGTGGTTGCCGCGGGCGTGACGGGCCGGATCGAACAATTCGGCCTGCAAGTTGGCGATTTTGTCAGCCCTTTGCTGCGGCCTGCGGGAATTCTGGTGCCGTCGCATTCGGGTCATGACCGGTTTCAGGCGGCGTTCAACCAGATGGCGGCCCAGGTAATCAAGCCGGGCATGGTGGGCGAACTGGGCTGAATGACCAAGCCTTTTACGGTCATTCCTATGGTTGTGGTCGATGTGCAGGACGTGATCCCATCAGGGCAACTCCGCCCGTCGGATGAACTGCGCGATGTGCAGACCAATACAAATCCGGGGTCCATTCTGGT
Source organism: Ruegeria sp. AB6 (assembly GCF_056542685.1). NCBI lineage: Bacteria > Pseudomonadati > Pseudomonadota > Alphaproteobacteria > Rhodobacterales > Roseobacteraceae > Ruegeria > Ruegeria sp. AB6. The sequence goes on from NZ_JBQGAD010000002.1 coordinate 12,556, forward strand.
CTATATGGAGCCGTTGTATAAAGGGATGGCTGGCGACATTCCTCCGGGCAGCAACTGTTTGGCGAATGTCTATACCAGCAATCATGAACGGCTGGAACATGAGGATCTCGGCTTCTGGCACGCGGCGTTCTTGCACGTGGTTGATACAATTGGAGTGGTTCATGCGGCGGGCTTGCGCCTGCGGTTGATCCTGATGCCGGTGAATACGTTGGTGCTGAGCGGGCACTGATTTCAACTTGGTCTGGCCGGATGCACGTTATACGGCCAGACCGTTGCGGTGCAGCCCCGCAAAAACCTTGTCGTTACGGGCGTCGTCATAGGGCCGCCAGTCCCGCATCCGGTCGACATAGCCCTCGGACAGGCCTTCGCAGGCGGCCAGAGCCTCCTGCGCTTCATCCACGCGGTCCAAGGCGGCAAGGCAGATGGCGCGGCGATACAGCATGTTTGGATCGCGGGGGCGCACATTGACGGCACGATCTGCCCAGTCCAACGCTTCGATATTTTCACCCGCAACCAGATACATCCGGGCAATTGCCCAGAAATAGAACCCCCGGTCCGGTTCCCGCGGAGACAAGGCCAGAGCCTTGCGTATTTCCTCGGCTGCCTGTGGGCCGATACTGGCATCGGAAAGTTCGGACCGGTTGAAATAGGCCAGTTTCGCGCGTGTGAAAAAGGGATTCAGGCGGATCGCGTATTCCAATTCCTTCAGGCTTAACGCCTTCTCTCCTTGCCAGACATAGGCTGTCGACATCACATAATGCGCAAACGGAGATTTATTGGCCAGTTCCAACCCTTTTTGCGCAGCGGCCACTCCCTTGGCCAACACGTCCTTTGAACGCTCGGACGCACCAAACCCATATTCCTTGAGATAGGCCCATCCCAGCCCCGCCCAGGCATCACCATAGTCTTCATCCAGTGCCACAGCGGCCTGAAACTCAACCTGTGCCGCTTGCAAATCTTCCAGCCCAGGCTTTCTAAGTCCCGACATCCCCCGCAGGTACCTTTCCCACGCCCCCAGATGGTCGGGGCGTTTACGGCGAATGCGGTCGATCTCTCCCTCGACCAGCTCGGTGTCCAATGCGGTGACGACACGCAAGGTGATGTCGTCCTGAATCTCGAACACGTCTTCGAACGGCCGGTCGTATTTTTCGGACCAGAGGGCAAGACCAGTTGTTCCCTCGATATATTCCACCGTCACCCGCACCCGCTGGCCTGACCGGCGCAATGTTCCGGTCACAAGATACTGCGCCCCCAAGACCCGCGCAGCGTCCTCGACGCTCAGTTCCGGGTTCAGCGACAGGCTGGACGCGCCCGAGACAACCGGCACCCGGCCCATCTGTTGCAACCCCGAGATGATGTCTTCGGCCAACCCTTCGGCGAAAAAGGCATGTTCGGGATCGGGGGAGTGGTTCTGGAAAGGCAATACCGCAAGGGTCGGTGGACCTGTTCGGATCACGGGTCGGGACGGCGCGGGCGACGTCCCCGCAGCCTGCCAGCGAAACACGGTCAGAGGGCGCGAAATGTTTTTGAGCTGATGTTGGCCATCATGTGTCAGGTCTTTTGTTTTGCCCTGCGGCAGCGCATCGACGAATGCCTGCGAGGCGGCCAGCCCTCCGGCGTCGCAAAGGCCTTCCAATCGGGCGGCAATATTGACGCCGTCCCCCAGAATGTCCTGATCGTCAACGAACACATCCCCAAGATGAGCCCCAATGCGCAGCAGGATGCGCGCGTCTGGCGGCTGCTGCCGAGCCTGCGCTGCGGCCTCGGTCTGAATCCGCATCGCAGCGGTCAGCGCGGTGTCAGGCTCCGGGAATTCGGCCAGAAATCCGTCGCCCATCGTTTTGACCAATCGTCCCTGATTTTGTTCCAGCGCGGGCGAGATGATTGCGTTCCGCAGATGGCGTACAGCGCGCAGGGTTCCGACCTCATCGGTTTCAGTCAGATGGGCGTAGCCCAGCACATCCATGGCCAGAATGGCGGCACGTCGTTTGCCGTCCAGAAAATCGTCCATCGGCGGTCCCTCGCAAGCCGTGCCTTGGGCAATCTTACGCGGTTTGCGCCATGAATGCATGACAAGAAAAAAGCCCGCCAAACGAGGCGGGCTTTGTCTAATGCTATTTACGCGTGACTTATTGCGGGATCTCGCCGTCCAAGCCTTCGACGTAGAAGTTCATGCCTGCCAGCGTACCGTCATCAGCGGTTTCGCCATCCGCCAGCCAGTCGCTGCCGTCCTGCTTCTTCAGCGGGCCGGAGAAGGGGTGGTATTCGCCTGCGGCCATCGCGGCTTTCAAGGCCAGCGCCTCTTCCTTGACGTCGGCAGGTACGGCGTCGGAAATCTCACCGATCTCAACCATGCCTTCTTTGATGCCGTCCCAGGTGCTTACGGTCTCCCACGAGCCATCCATGACAGCCTGCGTGCGGGCGATATAGTAAGGTGCCCAGTTGTCGATGATCGACGAAACACGCGGGAAGGGGGCGTATTCGCTCATGTCCGAGGCTTGGCCAAAAGTGACAACATTACCTGCCTCTTGCGCGGCCGCCTGCGGCGCGGTCGAGTCGGTGTGTTGCAGGATCACGTCGGCACCCTGTTCGATCAGAACGGTGGCGGCATCAGCCTCTTTCGCCGGGTCGAACCAAGTGTAGGCCCAGACGATCTTGAATTCGACATCCGGGTTCACCTTCTTGGCGTGGATATAGGCCGAGTTGATGCCACGGATCACTTCGGGGATTGGGTAGGACCCGATATAGCCGATGATGTTCGACTTGGTCATTTTGCCCGCGATGTGACCCTGCACCGCGCGGCCCTCATAGAAACGTGCCGAATATGCCGAGACGTTAGGAGCGGTCTTATATCCGGTCGCGTGTTCGAACTTCACGTTCGGGAATTTCTTGGCCACGTTGATGGTGGGGTCCATGTAGCCGAACGAGGTGGTAAAGATCAGATCTGCGCCTTCCAGCGCCATCTGGGTCATCACACGTTCAGCATCCGGGCCTTCGGGGACGGATTCAACGAACACGGTCTCGACCTTGTCGCCAAAGTGCTTTTCGACCGCCTGACGGCCCTTGTCATGCTCATATGTCCAGCCGCCATCGCCGACGGGGCCGACATAGACAAAGCCGACCTTGGTCTTGTCTTCGGCCATGGCACCCGTGGCCAGACCCAGCGCCACGGCGGCGCTTGTCAGTAGAGTGGTGAATTTCATGTGTTACTCTCCAAGTTGGTTTTAGTTGGCCCCTAGTGCGAGGCATGGAAGGTTCGGCCCAATGCGGCAGGTGCGCTGCTCTTGTCGGCCGAAAGGATCACAAGCACAAGGATCGTGATGATGTAGGGCGACATTGCCAGATACTCGACCGGAATGGCAACGCCCGCTGCCTGCAAATTCAGCTGCAACACGGTGATACCGCCAAACAAATAGGCACCCAGCAAGGCGCGCCATGGCTTCCAACTGGCGAAGACCACCAGCGCAAGCGCAATCCAGCCGACACCGGCAGTCATGCCCTCGGTCCATTGCGGCACGCGGATCAGGCTGATGTAGGCTCCGCCCAGCCCGGCACAGGCCCCGCCGAACAGGATCGCCATAATGCGGATCTTGATGACTTTGTAGCCAAGCGCATGCGCCGCATCGTGGTTCTCGCCCACGGCGCGCAGAATTAGGCCGACGCGCGTGTATTTCAGCGTGGCCCAGACGGCGGCCGTGAGTGCGATGCCTATATAAAGGATCGGGTCATGCTGGAACAGGATCGGGCCGATCACCGGAATATCGCTGATCACCGGGATATGAATGTCGCCCATGCTGGGGGGCTTGATCCCCACATAGCTTTGTCCCAACAGGGCGCTGAAGCCCAGACCAAACAGCGTCAGAGCCAAGCCGCTGGCCACCTGATTGGCCAGTGCTACCTGCGTCAGCAGAACGAATAGCAGCGACAGCACCGCGCCGCCGATAGCGGATGCGATGAACCCCAGCCATGGTGAGCCGGTCTCGACCGAGATCGCAAAGCCGCTGATCGCGCCGACGATCATCATGCCCTCGACGCCAAGGTTCAGAACACCTGCTTTTTCAACGACCAGTTCTCCGATCGCGGCCAGCAGCAGGGGGGTTGCGGCCACCATTAGCGAGGCGACCAGAAGGACGGGATTGATTTCACCAAGGTCCATATCACGCTACCTCGCTACGGGCCGCACGGATGCGGAAGTTTGTCAGAAGATCAAAGGCCAGCAGGAAGAACAAAAGCATCCCCTGAAACACCTGGATGGCAGCGGCAGGCAAGCCCAGTTGGGATTGCGCGATTTCCCCACCGATATAGGTCAACGCCATCAGGAAGCCGGCCAGCAGAATGCCCACCGGATGCAGGCGGCCAAGGAAGGCCACGATGATGGCGGTAAAGCCATAGCCCACGTTAAAGTCGATGCTGACCTGACCCGCAGGGCCGGACACCTCGAACATACCTGCCAACCCGGCCAACATGCCCGACAGCCCCAGGCAGAACAGGATCAGCCGTGCCGGATTGACGCCTGCGAATTTGGCTGCACGCGGGGCCTCGCCCGTCAGACGGATATGGAAGCCCAGCATGTGCCGGTTCAACAGAACATAGGCAAAGATCACCGCAATCAGCGCCGTCACCACACCCCAATGCATCCCCGATCCAGCAATTAGCTCGGCATTGTGGGCGCTGTCATAGGACTGCAGGTTGCGCGAGCCGGGAAAGCCGAACCCTTCAGGGTTCTTCAACAATCCCAGCGAGACCGAGGCCAGCATCTGCTCGGCCACGTAGACCAGCATCAGCGACACAAGGATTTCATTGGTGCCAAAACGTACCTTCAGAAAGGCCGGGATCATCGCCCACAGCCAGCCCCCGAACGCGCCCGCTATCACCATGATTGGAAAGATGTAGAACGCCTCCAAAGGATAAAAGGCCAGCCCCGCACCGGCGCCAAAGATGGCCCCCATGATGTACTGCCCCTCGGCCCCAATGTTCCAGATCCCTGCGCGAAACCCCAGCGACAGGCCGATGGCGATCAACACCAAAGGCGCGCCCTTCACCAGCAATTGCGGGCGGTAGTAGAATGCGAACTCTCCGAACAGAGGCTCCCAGAATATGGTGCCGATGGCCTCGACCGGGTTCTTGCCCAGCAGGGCGAACAGCAAACCGCCAAACACCATCGTTGCCACCACCGCGACCAGAGGGGTCGCATATGACCACGCTTTCGAGGGCTGAGGCCGTTTCTCCAACACAATCATCTGCTCAAACCCCCAAGTCTTCTTCTCGTTCCAAATACGGCCGCCGGAGACGGTTCCACGGCTTACACATGCGCCACCTCCATGCCATGAGCACCGCCCATCATCAGGCCGATCTCATCGACCGTCAGACCGGTGGTTTCTCGCGGCGCACTCAGGCGGCCTTCGTTCAGTGCCGCAAAGCTGTCGGAGATCTCCATCAACTCGTCCAGATCCTGCGAGATGCAGATCACCGCTGTCCCCTTTGCTGCCAAATCCAGAATGGCCTGCCGGATGGAGGCTGCGGCGGCGGCATCCACGCCCCATGTGGGCTGGTTCACCACCAGCACATCGGGGTTTTGCAACACCTCGCGCCCAATTACGAATTTCTGCAGGTTCCCACCCGACAAAGACCGCGCCGCGTTCTCGGGGCCAGGCGTGCGGACGTCAAAGGCGCTGATGATTTTCTCGGCAAAGCTTTTGGTCTCGGCCCATTTCAGGAAGCCATTATTTTCCAACCCTTCGCGGACGGATCCTGTCAGCAAGGCGTTTTCCGTCAGGCTCATATCAGGCGCTGCGGCGTGGCCCAGCCGCTCCTCGGGCGCGGTCAGCACACCGAGCTTGCGCCGCGCGGTGGGGCCCAGCTTGCCAATCGGCTGGCCGTTGAACTTGATCGCATCGGCCGCAGTCGGGATTTCGCCCGACAGCACCCCCAGCAATTCATCCTGCCCGTTGCCCGCGACGCCGCCGATGCCCAGAACCTCGCCCTTGCGGACGGTCATGTGAACATTGCGCAGCGCGGTACCGAATTCCGACGGAGACGGTACCGACAGCCCGCTGACATCCAGAGCAACTTCGCCAAAATCCCGCCCTGACCGTTCCGGTGTTTGCAGGGTCGAACCCACCATCATCTCGGCCATGTCCCGCGCTGAGGTCTCAGAGGGAACACACTCGCCAACGTTCTTGCCCAGACGCAGGATTGTCGCGTGGTCGCACAGCGTGCGGATCTCTTCCAGCTTATGCGAGATATACAGGATCGAGGTACCCTCAGTGCGTAATTTGTTCAGTGTTTCAAACAAGATATCGACCTCTTGTGGGGTCAAAACCGATGTTGGCTCGTCCATGATCAGCAGTTTGGGGTCCTGCAGCAGGCAACGGATGATCTCGACCCGCTGGCGTTCGCCTGCGGACAGGTCGCCCACCGTGCGATACGGGTCCAGCGGCAGGCCATAGGTTTCGGACACTTCGCGGATACGTGCGGCCAGATCGCCCATGGGCGGCGGGTTCTCCATTCCCAACGCGATATTCTCGGCCACGTTCAACGCGTCAAACAACGAGAAATGCTGGAACACCATCGCGATCCCATCGGCGCGGGCCGCGCGCGGTTCGGGCGGGGCGAACGGCTGGCCGCGCAGCAGCATCGTGCCGCTATCGGGTTTCACCAGCCCATAGATCATTTTTACCAGTGTGGACTTGCCTGCGCCGTTTTCGCCCAGCAGGGCGTGTACTTCGCCTTCGCCGATATCGAAGGACACCTGATCATTGGCCACGACGCCAGGATAAGCCTTGGTCAGCCCTTGCAGACTTAATAGTGGAGTGGTCACGCGCTCAGGTCCTTCTTCAACTCGGTTTGTCGGGCAGGGCGCAGAAGCTGCGCGGCGACGCCGACGGCGATCATCTGCGGGTGTTTGCCCAAGGCGGGGTCGCCGATTGGGCAAGTGATCCGACTGATCCGTTCGGGGGAATGCCCGAGGGCCGCCAGCCGCGACCGGAATCGCGCCCATTTCGTAGCGGAGCCAATCAAGCCAGCAAACCCAAAACCACGCGTCAACAGTCGATTGCACAGCTCAAGGTCCAGATTGTGCGAATATGTCAGCACAAGATGTTCAGCGTCCTGCGGGGCGTGGCGGACAAGCTCGGCAGGTTTGGCTGCTGGAACTGGTGTGACGCTCGCAGGAATATTGTCGGGAAATCGCTCAGGCCCCGTATCGACCCATGTGATCGCCAGATCGGGCAGTGGGGCCAAAACGTCAACCAGCGCCCGACCGACATGACCCGCACCCCAAATCCAGAAGTTGCGGGTTGGTTGATGAACCGGCTCGACCATCCAGCCGTCCAGCAGTTGTGGCTCGGGCGCAATGCCCTGACCGCGCGCCTCGGCCAGCAGCCGTTTGACCGACAACGGCATGTCGCCGCCGGTCGGAGATCGCGCGATGACGGTATCGTCCAGCGCATTCACCGCTTTGTGATCATAGACTTCACTGAGCAGCGAAACCGCGCCGCCACAGCATTGACCCATGTCAGGACCCAGCGCGTGATGGGTCAGCCGCGCCGGCGCGGCCTGCGACCTTGCCGCCTGCGCAGCCTGATATTCCAACGTGCCGCCACCGATTGTGCCGCTTTGTCCGCCTTCCCAGACCAGCATGGCGGCACCGACCTCACGCGGGGACGAGCCCTTGATCACGGTGATGACCACGCGGACCACGCGTCCGTGGGTATTTACCGCCTCCCTCAAAGCCTCAAGATCAAATCCCATTAGATGCCCCCTTTCATCCGCTGGACGCCGTGCCAGACCTCTTCGGCAGTGGCGGGCGCATCCAAAGCGGGGTAAGCGTCACCGCAGGCTGCCACCGCATTCGACAGGGCCAGCCAAGCCGAGATACCCAGCATGAAGGGCGGCTCTCCCACCGCTTTCGAGCGATAGATCGTGTCCTCGCGGTTCTCGCCATCCCACAGCGCCACGTTGAAGATATCGGGCCGGTCGGAACAGGCCGGGATTTTATAGGTCGAGGGCGCGTGGGTGCGCAGGTTGCCCTTGCCGTCCCAGACCAGTTCCTCGGTCGTCAGCCAGCCTGCGCCCTGCACATAGCCGCCTTCGACCTGCCCGATATCCAGCGCCGGGTTCAGCGAGGCGCCTGCATCGTGCAGGATATCGGTACGCAGGATGCGGTTTTCACCGGTCAGCGTGTCCACCGCCACCTCGGTGACGGACGCGCCATAGGCGAAGTAGAAAAACGGTCGGCCCCGGCCTGCGATCCGGTCCCATTCGATCTTGGGGGTTTTGTAGAACCCCGTGGCGGACAGGCTGATACGGCCCTGATAGGCCAGCGCGGCGGCTTCGGCGAAGGTATAGCGTTCTGCGCCGACCGAGACGTGCCCATCCGCGAACGTGACAGCCGATGGATCAGCCTGATGCCGTTCGGCCAGATAGTCCGCCATCCGGTCGCGGATCGTGTCGCAGGCGGCTTTGACAGCCATCCCGTTCAGGTCACTGCCCGAAGACGCCGCCGTAGCCGAGGTGTTCGGCACCTTGGCGGTGTCGGTGGCGGTGATCTTGACCAACTCCAGCGGAATGCCGAACCGCGATGCGGCCACTTGCGCGACCTTTTGGAACAGGCCCTGTCCCATCTCGGTCCCGCCATGGTTCAGGTGGACCGAGCCATCCTGATACACATGCACCAGTGCGCCCGCCTGATTGAGGTGGGTCAGCGTAAAGGAAATCCCGAATTTGACCGGCGAGAAGGCGATACCCTTCTTTATCACCCGGTTCTTTGCGTTCCATTCAGCAATGGCGGTCTTGCGGACGGCATAATCGCTGGATGTCAGAAGTGCATCGGTCATGCCGTGCAGTTCGAAATCGCTGACCTCCATACCGTAAGGCGTGGTGTTCCCGCCGGCAGGTAGGGGACGAAGGGGGGCGTTCCCGGTTTCCACCGCGCCGCGACTGGTCAGGTCTTCATGCGGGTCGGGGTGGCCCAGCGGTGTTTTATGCAGCGGTTGATCGGCCACGTTATGCGCGGGCTCATAGTAATTGCGGCGACGCAGCTCGACCGGGTCCAGCCCAAGCACGTGCGCGGCGTGATCCATCACGCGTTCGATCCCGACCATGCCCTGAGGGCCGCCGAACCCGCGATAGGCTGTGGCGGATTGGGTGTTGGTTTTCAGTCGATGGCTTTCAATCCGGGCATTCGGCAGCAGATAGGCATTGTCGGAATGCAGCATCGCGCGGTCAGCGACGGGCAGCGACAGGTCCTGCGCCCAGCCACAGATGACGTAATGGTGGAAGGAGACACCCTGAACATGGCCGTTCTCATCAAACCCAGCCTTGTAGGCAATGCGGAAGGCGTGGCGCTTGCCGGTGATGATCATGTCATCATCGCGGTCATAACGCATCTTGCAGGCCTTGCCGGTGGCGCGGGCGGCAATGGCGCAGGCGACGGCCAGAGCGTTGCCCTGACTTTCCTTGCCGCCGAACCCTCCGCCCATGCGGCGAGTTTCAACCCGCACGGCGTGCATGGGCACACCCAAGGCATCGGCTACTTTATGCTGAATCTCGCTCGGGTGTTGGGTCGAGCTGTGGACCAGCATGTCCGCGCCCTCATTCGGCAAGGCCAGAGCGGCCTGGCCTTCCAAATAAAAATGTTCCTGCCCGCCGAGTTCAAAGGAACCTTCGATCACGTGGGGGGCCGACGCGATCGCCACGTCCGCATCGCCCTTGGCATAGATGCGGGGGCCGTCCTCGAACCGGCTGTCAGCGGCCAGAGCCTGTTCGATGGTCAGGATCGGGGTGTCTTCGGCATAGTCAATCTTGCCCAGCCGTGCAGCCTTGCGAGCGGCCAGATGGCTGGTCGCCACCACCAGAAACACGGGCTGGCCGATATAATGAACCGTGCCGTCCGACAGCAGCGGCTCATCATGGATCGAGGGCGAGACATCATTGGCAAAAGGCAGATCATCCGCCGTCATCACTTGCACCACACCCTTGGCGGCTTTTACTGCCGACAGGTCCATCGTGGTGATCGTGCCCTTGGCAATCGGGCTGAGGCCAAAGGCCAGATGCAGCGTGCCCTTGGGCGTTGGGATGTCATCCACATAGCGCGCGGCACCTGCGACATGCAGCGGGGCTGCGTCATGGGGGAGGGGTTTGGTCACGCTCATGCCGTCACCTTGAGTACGTCGGTCACTTCGCCCTGATCTTCAAGGAAATACCGCTCCAGCATCGCTTTGGCGGTTTCCAGACGATAGGTGGCCGAGGCGCGCATATCCGTGAGTGGTTGGTAATCGTCAGCAAAGGCGGGCAGCGCGGCCTGAATGGTCGCAGCGGTCCAGGGTTTGCCGATCAATGCGGCCTCGACATGGGTGGCCCGCTTTGGAGTGCCCGCCATGCCGCCAAACGCGATCCGCGCATGGGTGACGGTGTCGTCCGCGACGGTGATGTTGAAACAGCCGCAGACGGCTGAAATGTCCTGATCGAACCGTTTGCTGAGTTTGTAGGTTTTCAGCCGGTCCGGTTGGCGGGGGAAGCTGACGGCTTCGACGAATTCTCCGGGCGCGCGGTCTTGTTTGCCGTAGTCGATGAAGAAATCTTCCAACGGGATCTGACGGCGAGTGTCGCCTTTGCGCAGATGCAGGGTTGCACCCAATGCGATCAGGGCGGGCGGGTTGTCTCCGATCGGTGAGCCATTGGCGATATTGCCGCCCACGGTTGCGGCGTGGCGGACCTGAACGCTGGCATAACGCCGGATCATCTCGGCGTAGGAGGGATGGAGGTCTGTCAACGTGTCGCACATGCGGTTCATGTCGACCATGGCGCCGATGTGGATTTCGTCATTGGTGATGGTGATGTTTTTCAGGTCGTTGCAGCGGCTCAGGAAGATGACCGGATCCAGGTCGCGCAGTTGTTTTGTGACCCAGAGGCCCACATCGGTTGCGCCCGCGATTAGCGTGGCGTTGGGATTTTGTGCATAGATCGCGGCCAGTTCGTCGGATGAGGTGGGGAGCAAGGGGGGCTCCGCCCCCCGGCCTGCGGCCTCCTCCCGAGGTATTTTTGAACAAGAGAAGGATTGGTCGTCTTTAACCCATGCTGGGACTGGCTGGGATTCGGCGGCTTGGGCCGCGCGGATGATGGGGGCGTAGCCAGTGCAACGGCAGAGATTACCCGCAAGCTGGGTGTCGTGGTCGGTGACGCCATTGGTGTGGCCCGCGACCATCGACATAACAAAGCCGGGGGTGCAAAAGCCACATTGTGAACCGTGTAGGTCGATCATGGCCTGTTGCACGGGGTGAGCCTGCTGGTCGGGGCCGTTTGCGCCCTCGATGGTGCGGATGGCTTTGCCGTGTAGTTGTGGCAGGAATAGGATGCAGGCATTCAGTGCTTTGCTGGAACCTTCATCCGTGACCATGACGGTGCAGGCCCCGCAGTCACCTTCGTTGCAGCCTTCCTTAGTGCCGGTCAGGCCGCGACCCTCGCGCAGCCAGTCCAGCAGAGTTGCCGTCGGATTGACGTCCGCCAGCTCCACTGTCTCTCCGTTCAGAAGAAACGTGATGTTCATTCGAGAAACCCGTCGCCTTACCCGGTTGCGCCCTTCGGTGCCCTTCTTCGATGCGACGTAGAAAAAGGGGCGGGCAGAGTGCTTGCCGTCAGATGTTAGAAACAGCGCGCCTTATCTGGCAAGAAAAACTGATTATGTGATGCACCATTGGACCTGAACGATCTGCGATTTTCGCCGTTGTCTAGACATCAGTTGTCTGTAAATAAAGCGCTTTTTGCAGATCGGGTCCAATTGCGGCCGAAGCACCTTCTGAAAAATCCGAATAATAGGTGTTGATTTTTTTAGGCATCTCAAAGCGGCGGTTCCTGCTTTTGCCGCGTCGCTGGCTGGGATAGCGTAGCGGGTATGAGCAGTATTCCTCGATTCATTCACCTACGTGTTCACACCGAATATTCTCTGCTGGAAGGCGCTGTGCGGCTGAAGAAGCTGCCCGCTTTGTGCGAGAATATGGACATGCCCGCTGTTGCGGTGACGGACACCAATTCTATGTTCTCGGCTTTGGAGTTTTCCGTGACTGCCAGCGGCGCTGGGGTGCAGCCGATCATGGGGTGTCAGGTTGATCTGACTTATGTGCAGCCGCAGCCAGGCGAGAAGCCCAAAGCTCCTGCGCCGCTGGTGCTGCTGGCGCAGTCCGAGGCGGGGTATGAGAACCTGATGAAGCTGAGTTCCTGCCTCTATGTGGACAAGGGCGGACAGTTGCCGCAGGTCACGTTGGACGAATTGGCCGAGCGCTCGGACGGGTTGATCTGTCTGACCGGCGGGCCGGATGGGCCCGTGGGGATGCTGTTGCAGCAAGGCCAGCGTCCGTCGGCGGAGGCTCTGGTGGATCGCCTGGCTGGGATGTTCCCGGACCGCCTGTATATCGAATTGCAGCGCCATCCGGGCGAAGGGGGCCAGCCCGAGGCAGAGCGTCTAACCGAACGTGGGCATGTCGAGATGGCCTATGCCAAGAATCTGCCTCTGGTCGCCACCAATGATGTCTATTTCCCGACCACCGACATGTATGAGGCGCATGATGCGCTGATCTGTATCGCCGAGGGCGCGTATGTCGACCAACAGGACGGTCGCCGCCGCCTGACCGCGCAGCATTATTTCAAGTCGCAGCAGGAAATGGTGACGCTGTTTGCCGACTTGCCTGAAGCGATTGAGAATACCGTCGAGATCGCGCGCCGGTGCGCTTTCATGGCGTATCGCCGAGATCCGATCCTGCCGAAATTTGCCGATGATGAGGTCGCCGAGCTGCGGCGTATCGCCAATGAGGGCTTGCAGAAACGTCTGACGGTGATCCCGCATGCGGTGACGCCCGAGGAATACCAGGAACGGCTGGATTTCGAACTCGGCATCATCGAGGGCATGGGCTTTCCCGGCTATTTCCTGATCGTTGCCGACTTTATCCAATGGGCCAAGGATCACGACATTCCGGTGGGGCCGGGGCGGGGGTCTGGTGCGGGCTCGCTCGTGGCCTATGCGCTGACGATCACCGACCTTGACCCGCTGCGCTATTCGCTGCTGTTTGAGCGGTTCCTGAACCCCGAGCGGGTCTCGATGCCGGACTTTGATATCGACTTCTGCATGGATCGTCGGGAAGAGGTGATCCGTTACGTTCAGCAGAAATACGGGCGCGACAAGGTGGGGCAGATCATCACCTTTGGTGCTCTGTTGTCGAAGGCCGCCGTGCGCGATATTGGGCGGGTGTTGCAGATGCCCTATGGGCAGGTGGACCGCCTGTCCAAGATGATCCCGGTGGAGGGGGTCAAGCCTGTCTCCATCGAAAAGGCCCTGAAAGACGAACCCCGCCTTCGCGAAGAGGCACGCAGCGAAGAGGTTGTGGACCGGCTTCTGACCTATGGCCAGCAGGTTGAGGGGCTGTTGCGGAATGCCTCGACCCACGCGGCGGGGGTGGTGATCGGGGATCGACCTCTGGATGCGCTGGTGCCGATCTATCAGGACCCTCGGTCCGATATGCCCGCGACTCAGTTCAACATGAAATGGGTGGAACAGGCCGGGCTGGTCAAGTTCGACTTTCTAGGTCTGAAGACTTTGACTGTGATCCAGAACGCGATGGATTTGATCTTCAAATCCGGGCGCGACCTTCATATCGCACCCGATGGCACCGAGTTGTATGAACCCGCCGAAGGCGCGGTGAATGAGATCAACGCCATCCCGCTGGATGATGAGGCGACGTACAAGCTTTATTCGGCGGCCAAAACGGTTGCGGTGTTTCAGGTGGAATCCTCGGGCATGATGGATGCGCTCAAGCGCATGAAGCCGGACTGTATCGAGGATATTATTGCCCTTGTGGCGCTATACCGTCCGGGTCCGATGGAGAACATTCCCAAGTTCTGCGAGGTTAAGAACGGGCTCAGTAAGCGGGACAAGCTGCACCCGTCCATCGACCACATCCTGGACGAGACGCAGGGCATCATCGTCTATCAGGAACAGGTGATGCAGATCGCGCAGGAAATGGCCGGTTACAGCCTTGGCGGTGCGGATCTGTTGCGCCGCGCGATGGGTAAGAAAATCCAAGAGGCGATGGACGCCGAGCGGCCCAAATTCCTCAAAGGCGCTGCCGAGAATGACGTTGATGAGGCGAAGGCGACCGAGGTCTGGAACCTGCTAGACAAGTTTGCCAACTACGGCTTCAACAAATCCCACGCTGCGGCTTATGCGGTGGTCAGCTACCAGACCGGCTGGCTGAAGGCGAACCACCCGGTAGAGTTCATGGCGGGTGTCATGAATTGCGATATCCACCTGACCGACAAACTAGCCGTTTACTTCGAAGAGGTCCGCAAAGGGCTTGAGTTGCCCTATGTGCCCCCTTGCGTGAACCGATCTCAAGCTACCTTCGATGTGGTGAACGGAGAGCTTGTCTATGCGCTGGGCGCCTTGAAAAACGTGGGCGTTGAGGCGATGAACCTGGTGGTCGATGGTCGCGCGGAAAAGCCCTTTGTGAACCTGTTCGATTTAGCCCGCCGGGTTGATCTGAAGAAGGTCGGTAAACGCCCGCTGGAGATGATGGCGCGGGCGGGTGCGTTTGATCAGTTGGATAAGAACCGCCGCCGCGTGTTCGAAAGCCTTGATCCGCTTGTGCAGTATTCGGCGGCTATCCACGAACAAAAGAACTCGAACCAGGTGTCGCTCTTTGGTGAGGCGGGGGATGATCTGCCTGAACCGCGCCTGTCGCCCACGCCCGATTGGTTGCCCGCCGAACGGCTGAGCGAGGAATTCAAGGCCATCGGGTTCTACCTCTCGGGCCATCCGCTGGACGACTATATGCCCGCGCTGAAACGTAAACAGGTGATGACGCTGGATGAGGTGACGGAAAAGGCGCGCTCGGGTCCGTTCATCGCCAAGATGGCCGGCGTTGTTGCCGGTCGGCAGGAACGGAAATCGGCGCGCGGCAACCGGTTTGCCTTTGCGCAGCTTTCAGACCCCAGCGGCGCGTATGAGGTCACGCTGTTTTCGGAAACGCTGGAGAAATCGCGCGAGTATCTGGAAACCGGCGCGCAGGTGGTTCTGACCGCCGAGGCAACGATGGAGGCCGACCAGTTGAAGCTGCTGGGCCGCTCGGTCGGTCCGGTAGATACAGTCGTGGCCGAAGCGGGTGCTACCGGCCTGCGCATCTTTGTGGATGAGGAACAAGCCTTGCCTACAGTCGCCAAAGTTCTGGAAGATGCTGCAGGTGCTGCCAAGAACGCCGCACGCGGGCCGATTCAATTACTGCTGGTGGCCCCCGGATTGCCGGGCGAGGTCGAGATGGACCTGGGTCAGAGTTTCCCGATCAACCCGCAGATCAAGGGTGCGATCAAATCGCTGGAAGGCGTGATGTCGGTCGAGGAGTTTTGAGCCCAACCCGATGTTGCCACACAGTTGTGTTGAACGCGCTGGGCTTCATGCGAATAGAAAGCTTTATACGACCATGTCCGCTCTTGGACATGCATGGGCCGTGATCTCGGGGGAGACAATAGTGGCATCAGTTGCTGCCAAACTGCTGACAAAGTTGCGACGCGGGCGTAGCGGGTGTTGCTGTGAAACGTGCGCTTGGTTTCAGCCCTCAATAATGCGGCGGGCGTTCGTCTCCGAACACGACCCCACCTGATCCTTCCTGCGCCCGTTCAGCCTCGCGCTGCACCAGCATCTCGACGCGCCGGGTCAGGCGATCGATCTCGCTCTGTTGGGTTGTGACAACGGTGTTCAGCTCTTCGACCGTGCGGGTCAGGTGGGCGATCTGCTCTTCCAGATGCTGCATGGGGCTCTCCTTTGGGCGTCGTCATAGCGGCGCTTTGGCCTCAACACCAGTGAAAGCGCGCCTTGCCCCGATGCGGGCCATGGGATAGACCGCGCGCGGAACACGAACCGCAAGGACGCCCCACATGGCCAAGCCCAAGAAACAGCCCCGCCCCAAGGCCGTCACGCCGAAAGGGTTCCGCGACTATTTCGGCCAGGAAGTCTCGCAGCGCACCGAGATGCTGCGGACGATTGCGGATGTCTATCATCGGTATGGGTTTGATGCGCTGGAAAGCAGCGCTGTGGAAACCGTCGAGGCGCTGGGCAAGTTTCTGCCCGACGTGGATCGCCCGAATGAGGGCGTATTTGCGTGGCAGGAGTTTGACGAGGCCGGCAACGGTGACTGGATGGCCCTGCGCTATGACCTGACCGCGCCGCTGGCCCGTGTTTATGCGCAGCACCGCAACGACCTGCCAACGCCCTATCGCCGCTATGCGATGGGTCCGGTCTGGCGCAATGAAAAGCCGGGGCCAGGGCGGTATCGCCAGTTTTATCAATGCGATGCGGATACGGTGGGCACGGCCTCGATGGCCGCCGACGCCGAGATTTGTGCGATGCTGTCGGATACGCTGGAAACCGTCGGCATTCCGCGCGGTGATTATTTGGTGCGGGTGAATAATAGAAAGCTCTTGAATGGAGTGATGGAAGTAGCGGGTGTGTTGGACCCAGAAAATCCCGAAAAGTACTCGTTTGAGCGAGGAATTGTTCTCAGGGCCATTGACAAAGTCGACCGTTTGGGCCCGGTCGGAGTTCGAGAGCTCTTGGGCGAAGGTCGTCGCGATGACAGTGGTGATTTCACTCAAGGTGCGGGTCTCACTGAGATTCAAAAATCACTTGTTATGGCATTTGTTGCTAACGATACGAAAGGTTCGCCGAGCTTAAGCGTTATTTCGGACATTGTTCGCGGTGGTGGCACGGACAAGTTTTCTCAAACGGGAATGGATGGGGTTCGGGAACTCGAAGAAATATCCGAATTGCTTGAGGCGCAGGGCTATGGCCCTGACCGCATTGTCATCGACCCCTCGGTCGTGCGGGGCCTCGGGTACTATACCGGCCCGGTTTATGAGGCCGAGCTGACCTTTGAGATTTTCGACGAGAAAGGCCGCAAGCGGCAGTTTGGGTCGGTCTCGGGCGGCGGTCGCTATGACGATCTGGTCAAGCGCTTCACCGGGCAGGAAGTGCCTGCCACCGGCGTGTCCATTGGCGTTGACCGGCTGCTGGCCGCCCTGCGCGAGAAGGGCCGGATTGCGGCGCAAGCCACCGGTCCCGTCGTTGTGACCGTGATGGACCGCGACCGTATGGCCGATTATCAGGCGATGGTGGCCGAGCTGCGCAATGCAGGCATCCGGGCCGAGGTCTATCTGGGCAATCCCAAGAACTTTGGCAATCAGCTGAAATATGCGGACAAGCGGAACTCGCCCATCGCGGTGATCGAAGGCGGCGATGAAAAGGCCAATGGCATCGTGCAGATCAAGGACCTGATCCTTGGCGCCAAGATCGCCGAAAGCGCCACGCTGGAGGAATGGAAAGAGCGCCCCAGCCAGTTCGAAGTGCCGCGCGGCGAGCTGGTCGCCAAGGTGCGTGAAATTCTGGACAGTCAGGACTGACGCATGCCGAACCGTTCCCAGATACAAGCCCGCGCTGCCATGATGCGCGTGAGGTTCGAGGCCGCAGGCGCGCAGATCGTGGACCCTCCGCTGCTGCAACCGGCCGACACGCTGCTGGACCTTTATGGCGAGGATATCCGCGCGCGCGCCTACGTGACCTCGGACGCGCTGCGGGGCGAGCAGATGCTGCGCCCGGATTTTACCCTGCCCGTGGTGCAGATGCATATGTCCGACGGGGCGGAACCCGCGCGTTATACCTATTCTGGCGAGGTGTTCCGCCGTCAGGAGCATGATCCGGACCGCTCGAATGAATACATCCAGGTCGGGTACGAGGTGTTCGACCGCAATGATCCCGCAGGCGCGGATGCTGAGGTGTTTTCGCTGTTCGCGTTGCAATTACGGGGGCTGCCCTTGCGAGCCGCGACCGGGGACATCGGGATTTTGACTGCCGCTGTCGAGGGGCTAAAGACCACTGACCGGCGCAAGGCGGCGCTGATGCGGCACTTGTGGCGGCCTCGTCGATTCCGGGTGCTGCTGGACCGTTTTGCCGGTCGCAAACCGGGACCTGAAGGGCGCGACAGCCTGTTGGATGCGGAAAATCCGCTGGATCCGGACATCCCAATGATCGGCAAGCGCCGTGCCTCCGAGATCGAAGCGCGGATCGCTGCCTTGCGCGAAGATCGCGACACACCGCCTATCTCCGACAACGAACTGGTTGGGCTGGAAACCCTGCTGAACGTGCGTGAGACCATGCCTTTTGCGCTGGAACAGCTGCGCGACGTGGCGGTGGATCTGCCGCAGATCACTCCGGCGCTGGACCGGCTTGAGGCGCGGATCGCCTCGCTGCAAGCCCGTGGCGTGGATGTGGAACGTCTGGATTTCGAGGCCGCTTATGGCCGCACCTCGATGGAATATTATGACGGGTTTGTCTTTGGCTTCTACGCTGAGGGTCGCCCCGATCTACCCCCCATCGCCACTGGCGGGCGCTATGACGCGCTGACGCGGCAGTTGGGGAACGGGGCCGAAATTCCGGCGGTGGGCGGTGTCATCCGCCCCGACCTGATGCTGGAGATCGAGGAGGACACGCGATGAGCCTGAAACTGGGCGTGCCCTCGAAGGGCCGGTTGATGGACAAGACCTTTGGTTGGTTCGAAAAGCGCGGCATCACCCTGTCGCGCAGCGGATCGGACCGGGAATATGCGGGCAAGGTCGAGGGCATCGACGGGGTCTCTCTGATCCTGCTGTCGGCGGGGGAAATCCCGCGCGAACTGGCCGCCGGGCGCATTCATCTGGGTGTCACCGGCATTGATCTGGTGCATGAAAAGCTACCCCGCTGGGAACAGCAGGTTGAGGAGATTTCGCAGCTTGGGTTCGGCAAGGCGGACCTGATCATCGCCACACCTGCCTGCTGGGTCGATGTGGATACGTTGGATGATCTGGATGCGGCTGCAGCGGCGTTTCGCAAGACCCACGGGCATCGGCTACGGATTGCCACCAAATACCACCGGTTGGTGCGCGAGTTCCTGACCGATGCGGGAGTTGCCGATTACACTCTGGTCGATAGCCAGGGCGCGACCGAGGGCACGGTGATGAATGAGACAGCCGAGGCGATTGCCGATATCACATCTACCGGCGAGACGCTGCGGGCGAACCACCTGAAAATCCTGACCGACGGGATGATCCTGCAATCGCAGGCGACCCTGTGGCGCAGTCGGGTCGCGAAATGTGACCCCGAGACAAAGGCCACACTGAACGCATTGCTGGATCGCCTGCGTTAAAGCACGCCGATCTCGGCAAGCGCGCGATTCAGATCGTCGGGCAAGGCATCGTCCTGTTCTCGCCCTTCCGGCAGGTCGGCGGGGGTGTCCTCGGGTTTGAGATAGCGCCAGCCTTGGAATGGGCGTTTGAGCGCGGTCTGGGTGCGATGGACCTGTGGGTCCAGAACGATGGCGCAGCGGCGAATGCCGTCTTCGCCGCGCACCTCATCCAGACGCAGGATGCGCTGACGGCATTGGATTACGCCCTTGATCACCCAATAGATTGATCCGCCATTCAGAATCTCGGACTCGCGCTTGGGCCACATGCGGGTGACATGGCGCGGGCAGCCGTCCTCGTAAAGCGGTCTGCGACTGTCCTGCCACGCCATCAGCGTATCAACGCTTTCCGATCCGACGGACAGTTTGATGAGGTTTACGTACTTATCCACAGCTTTCCCACAGAGTCGTCCCAAGGCCCACCTTTATATTGTAGCTCGCAATGCGACGTCATCAAGGTGTTGTGGTTTGGATGTGAATTGGAGTAGTCTGGATACCTCTTTCAGAACAGGGAATCACCAATGAGCCGCTTTGCCGCCCCCATCGCCGAGCAGATCTGGGACATGAAATACCGCTTTAAAGAAGCGGATGGCACGCCCATCGACCAGACGGTCGAGGACAGTTGGCGGCGCATCGCCCGTGATCTGGCGCGGGTCGAGGATGACGCGGCCCATTGGGAAGATAAGTTCTATGAGGCGTTGGAAGATTTCAAATATCTGCCCGCTGGTCGCATCACTGCGGGTGCAGGTACGGCGCGTCAGGTGACCCTGTTCAACTGTTTCGTCATGGGCACCGTGCCCGACAGCATGGGCGGTATCTTCGACATGCTGAAAGAAGCCGCGCTGACCATGCAGCAGGGTGGCGGGATCGGGTATGATTTCTCGACCATCCGTCCACGTGGGGCCGATGTGAAAGGCGTGGCTGCGGATGCTTCTGGCCCGCTTTCCTTCATGGATGTGTGGGACGCGATGTGCCGAACGATCATGTCTGCGGGCTCGCGCCGTGGGGCGATGATGGCGACCATGCGCTGCGATCACCCTGATATCGAACAGTTCATCACCGCGAAATCTGACCCGGC
Organism: Ruegeria sp. AB6; assembly: GCF_056542685.1. Classification (NCBI taxonomy): domain Bacteria; kingdom Pseudomonadati; phylum Pseudomonadota; class Alphaproteobacteria; order Rhodobacterales; family Roseobacteraceae; genus Ruegeria; species Ruegeria sp. AB6. Next base: position 32,890 of record NZ_JBQGAD010000002.1, read on the forward strand.
CCGCCTGCGCATGTTCAACATGTCGGTCCTGGTGACGGATCCGTTCATGGAGGCCGTCAAGGCCGATGGTCCGTGGGAGTTGCAGTTCGACGGCAAGGTCTATCATACCGTTCAGGCGCGTGATCTGTGGAACAAGATCATGCAGGCCACATATGATTACGCCGAGCCTGGAGTAATCTTCATTGACCGCATCAATGAGGCCAACAACCTCAGCTATGTGGAAACCATCGCCGCGACCAACCCCTGCGGCGAGCAACCCTTGCCACCCTATGGTGCGTGCCTTTTGGGCTCGATCAACTTGGCGCGGTTGGTGACAGATCCGTTCGAGGACGCGGCGCGTCTGGATGAGGCCGCTTTGCAAGAATTGGTCGCGACCGCTGTGCGCATGATGGACAACGTAGTAGACGCGTCGAAATTCCCGCTGGCGGAGCAGGAAGCCGAAGCACAAGACAAGCGCCGGATTGGGCTGGGCGTGACCGGGTTGGCCGATGCGCTTTTGATGTTGGGTTTGCGCTATGGGTCCGACGAAGCGGCGCGTCAAACCGAACGCTGGTTGCACGCGATCGCCCGCGCCGCCTATCTGGCCTCGGTCGATTTGGCGAAGGAGAAGGGCGCTTTCCCATTGTTTGACGCCGAGAAATACCTGGCCAGCGGCAACATGCAGCAAATGGATGATGACGTGCGTGACGCGATCCGCGAACATGGTATCCGCAACGCCCTGCTGACCTCGATCGCGCCGACTGGGACGATTTCGCTCTATGCAGGGAACGTGTCGTCGGGGATCGAGCCGGTCTTTGCCTACGCCTACACGCGCAAAGTGCTGCAGAAGGATGGCTCGCGCACCGAGGAAGAAGTCGTGGACTATGCCGTGCAGATGTGGCGCGACAAGTTCGGCGATGTTGCCTTGCCCGACTATTTCGTGAACGCGCAGACGCTTTCCCCGTCTGATCACGTCAAGATGCAGGCCGCCGCGCAGAAATGGATCGACAGTTCGATTTCCAAGACGATCAACTGTCCCGAAGATATCAGCTTTGACGCCTTCAAGGACGTTTACATGCAGGCCTGGGATCAGGGCTGCAAAGGCTGCACGACCTATCGCCCGAATGACGTGACCGGCTCGGTCCTGACAGTGTCCGAAAGCGCCGACAAAGCCCCCGGCGAAAGCGCGGATGCCCCGCATCAGGTGGATGGCGGCGAGGTTGTCTATATGTCCGAACCGCTGGACCGTCCGCAATCGCTGGAGGGGTCGACCTACAAGTTGAAATGGCCCGACAGCGAACACGCGATTTATCTGACCATCAACGATATCGTCATTGGTGGCCGCCGTCGTCCGTTCGAGGTGTTCATCAATTCAAAGAACATGGAGCACTACGCCTGGACGCTGGCGCTGACCCGCATGATTTCTGCCGTATTTCGACGGGGCGGGGATGTGTCCTTTGTCGTTGAAGAACTAAAGGCCGTGTTCGATCCGCGTGGCGGGGCCTGGGTGCAGGGGAAATACATCCCATCGATCCTGGCCGCGATTGGCGGCGTGATCGAGCAGCATATGGTCAATATCGGCTTTCTTGAAGGCGAAGGAATGGGTCTGAAATCCGACCCGCAGGCGCAGGTGGTCAATATTGACGCGCCCCGCGGCAAAGCCTGCCCATCCTGTGGTCAGTTCGATATGGCGATGATCGAGGGCTGCATGACCTGCCGAAGCTGCGGTCATTCTAAGTGCGGCTGACGCAGATCGCAGACAATTGCTGTGGCGCTGGCGGGATCGTTTCCCGCCAGAAGCCAGAAGCTGAATCTCTTTAGCAACATTTTTATGAACGTTATGTTAACGTCTCTTTTCTGCCAGAATTTGCCCTGATAAGAACGCCAGCGTAAGCAGTGATACGTTGAAAGGTGCGGGCGGGTATAATGAGAGCCGGGCAAAACGGTCGTATAGCCATTTTATGGAAACAGACGGAACTGGATGGGCTTGAGGCGGCGCCTCTGTCCTTTTTGAATGTTGGGGCTGCGTGGTCCTGGCGCGGGCATGTCGCCTTTGTAGAAGGTTCTTTGCCGCACGGCCGAGAGGTACCGCTGAATGTTCTGCATCATTTCATCTCGGAAGACGAATTGGGCAACGGGGCGCAGGGTGTTGTTATCCTGACCAACGGGGCACAGCAATTCTCGGCCCTGTTATATGTTTCAGCGACGCAGGCTGAACCTCTTTTGGTATTCGAAGAAGGATGTCCTGCACGCGAACAGGACTTTTGGGTCGATGAGTTTGTCGAAATCCGTCAGGCTGGCGGCGAATCGGCCAGCCACGCGAATACGGTGGTCTCGTTCCCGACTCGTCCACGCATGGACCCCAATCTTCACGCAGTGCCGCGCCTGCCTGCGGCGAATGCGGGACCGTTGGTGGATTGATCCGATTCAACGGACCGGATTTTTTCAGGACCTGTTGACTCTGACGGAACTGCAGATATAAGCGCGGCTTCATTGGTGTTGGTGGCCCTCGCAAGGGGATGCCTGTCATGGGGGAAACCCCAAGAGGACAACGCCCTTCATAGTAGGCGCCTACTCTTGTAGCAGAGCAGCGCCTTCGAACATAAAGAAGGAGATCAGCCGTGACGAAACGCACGTCTGCCAAGTACAAAATCGACCGCCGGATGGGCGAAAACATCTGGGGTCGTCCGAAATCCCCGATCAACCGTCGTGAATACGGCCCCGGCCAGCACGGTCAACGCCGCAAGGGCAAACTGTCGGACTTTGGTCTGCAGCTGCGCGCCAAGCAGAAGCTGAAAGGCTACTATGGCGACCTGACCGAGAAGCAGTTCCGCCGCATCTACGCTGAAGCCGAGCGTGTTAAAGGCGACACCGGTGAAAACCTGATCGGTCTCCTGGAGCGTCGTCTGGACGCTGTTGTTTACCGCGCCAAGTTCGTGCCAACCGTGTTTGCCGCACGTCAGTTCGTGAACCACGGCCACGTCAAAGTGAACGGCAAGCGGGTGAACATCCCCAGCTACCGCGTCAAAGAAGGCGACGTGATCGAAGTACGCGACAAGTCCAAGCAACTGGCCGTTGTTCTGGAAGCAGTTGCGCTGGCCGAGCGTGATGTGCCTGACTATATCGACGCCGACCACTCGAAAATGACCGCAACCTTCGTGCGCGCACCGGGCCTGAGCGATGTGCCTTACCCGGTCATGATGGAGCCGAACCTGGTCGTCGAATTCTACGCGAAGAACTAATCTTCGCCGATCTGGAAAGTTTCGAAAACCGCGCCATCCGGCGCGGTTTTTTCGTTTACACAGTTCTGTTGCCATTGCGCTGAAATTCCAACACTTTGGTCCGTGACCAAGCGCATATGAGACAACACAGTGAATTTGAGACCGCTATGACAGCACGTTTTCAGAAAATCCTGACCGCAGCAGGGCTGGCCGTTCTACTTGTCGGTTGCTCCGACTCCACCAGACCTCTGACATCAAGTGGGCTGCGGTCCGAGGACCCGCTTTTGACCGGTATCCTGCAAAGTTTTCAACATGGATGTATCGAGACCGCCCCGACATTCGAAGAATCGCGGGTTCGTGCCGGGTTCAATGCCAATGAGCCGAGACTTGAGCGGGGGATGGAATTCCTTGGGGGCAGTACCAGAGATCGGTCCTGTGAGGTTATCGTGCGTGGATATGGCACGACCCGGCCGGTGCCGACGGTTGGCGATATCAACCGGTTGGCGCGTGCCTTCGCGTCGAACACGCGGTTGGCCTATACCCCCGCGATCCCGGGTGAATCGACGCGGGCTTGGGTTTCGTCCGGAAATCGCAATTTCTTCGTGACCGGTTTTGTGACCGGAGACGGGGATTTGCAGCTGATTGTTGGTGAGTGATCCAGTCAGATCGGCAGCGGTCGCCCCTCGGCGATCGCTTCCATAGCGAAATAGGACGTGACGCTGTCCAGTTCGACCTTTTCGATCAGGCGTTGGTACACCTTGTCATAGGATGCCATGTCCTGCGTCACGACCTTGAGCAGATAGTCATAATCGCCCCCGATCCGGTGAAAATCCACAACCTCGGGGATGGTCAGTACATGGCGGCGAAACGCCTGCAGCCACTCGGCCGAGTGATGCCGGGTTCGTAGCATCACAAATACCACAAGGCTGAGGCCCAGTTTCTCGCGCGCGATCTTGGCGGTCGACCCGGTGACGACGCCGCTTTCGTTCAGCGCCTTCAGCCTACGCCAGCACGCGTTCTGAGACAGGCCGACCCGATCCGCCAGTTCTCGCTGTGACAGGGTCGCGTCTTTTTGCAGTTCGCGCAGTATGCCTTGATCAATCTGATCTATTTTCTCGGTCATGTCAGATCATATGACACAAAAAATGGAAAAACTACTCAAAGAAATGTGAAGTTTATCCAAAAAATACCAATCATATTGTCAGGGTAATACGGAGCCTGAGCCATGACCCTGAACCAATTCCGCGCGTCCATCCAATCCGCCGATTGCATAACCCCCTTTCGTGATGGGCTGATCGGAGAAGGCGTCATGATTCCGGGTCTGCGCGGGGACGTGCCGCTTGTATATGCGGATTACGTTGCCTCGGGCCGCGCGTTGCGGCAGGTCGAGGATTTTGTGACTGCGCATGTGTTGCCGTTTTATGCCAACAGCCACACCGAGGCTTCGTATTGCGGCGCGTATATGACGCGCTTGCGCGGAGAGGCCCGCGCAGAGATTGCCCGCATCGTTGGCGCCCAGGAAGAGGATGCCGTGATCTTCACCGGCTCTGGCGCCACTGCGGGTCTCAACCGGCTGGTCAGCCTGATGGGTGTCAACGAGGCGGACCGGCCGGTTGTTTTGTTGGGGCCATATGAGCATCACTCGAACATTTTGCCCTGGCGCGAAAGCAAGGCGCGGGTGATCGAAATCCCCGAAGCATCGGACGGGGGTGTCGATCTGCAAGTGCTTGAACGTATGTTGGTCGATCATTCTGCGTCCGATCTGATCATCGGGTCGTTTTCAGCGGCCTCGAACGTGACCGGCATCATCACCGACCCCGATCCGGTGACACGCTTGCTGAAAGCGCATGGTGCGCTGGCAGTTTGGGATTATGCCGGGGGTGGGCCTTACCTGCCGATGGATATAGGGGAAGGCGATACACGTAAGGACGCAATAGTTGTCTCTCCGCATAAATTTCCAGGCGGTCCGGGGGCTTCGGGTGTATTGGTTGTTAACACGGAGGCCGTGCGTCGGACCTGTCCCAGTTGGCCCGGTGGCGGGACGGTCAGCTTTGTTTCGCCATGGCGGCATGACTACAGCGCTAACCTTTCCGCGCGCGAAGAAGCCGGAACACCCAACGTTATCGGCGATATCCGCGCGGCGCTGGCTTTTGTCGTCAAGGATGTAGTTGGCGTAAAAGAGATCACCAAACGCGAGGTACAGTATAACCAAATGGCGTTGCAGGGATGGCGTGACAACCCGAACCTCACGCTGCTGGGCGTGGACAATCAACATCGCCTGCCGATCTTCTCCTTCCTCGTTCGCGACAACGCGGGGCACCCGGTGCATCAGCAACTGTTCACCCGTATGCTCAGCGATATCTACGGCATTCAGGCGCGGGGCGGCTGTGCCTGTGCTGGGCCCTATGCGCATCGCCTGTTGGACATAGACCGGGACACGTCCGAGGCGTTGCACGCCGCGCTGTCTGCCGGAGAAGAGATGAAGAAGCCCGGTTGGGTGCGGTTGAACTTCTCATATTTGATGAGCGAACAGACGGTGCAGTTCGTGATCGACAGCGTCAATGACTTGTCGCGCCGCACCTCTGAATTCGCACCATTCTACACGGCCGACCCGGCGACCGCCCGCTTCAAAGCGGCGTGACGGAATTGCCGCTTTTCTCAACGCCTTGAGACAGGTATGAGAGGCTCCAATCAACGGAGCCTCTTATGACCAAGATCACCCCGCAACCCGGCATAATGGACATCGCGCTGTATCAGGGTGGCCAGTCGCATGTGGCCGGGGTCTCGCATGTGATCAAGCTGAGTTCCAACGAAAACCCCTTTGGTCCCAGCCCTAAGGCGATCGAAGCCGTGCGCGACAGTGCCGCCAACCTGCATCGCTATCCCAGCACCGACCACGCGCCCCTGCGCGACGCAATCGGCGCGCGCCACGGGTTGGATCCGGCGCGGATCATCTGTGGTGTCGGCAGTGACGAGGTGCTGCAATTCGTGGCGCAAGCCTATGCCGGACCGGGGGACGAGGTCATCTATACCGAGCACGGCTTTTCCATGTACCCGATCATCGCGCGGATGGCGGGGGCAACGCCGGTGATGGTGCCTGAAAAGGACCGCCGCGTGGATGTTGACAACATCCTTGCCGCTGTGACTGATCAGACGCGGATCGTGTTTGTGACCAATCCGGGTAACCCGACCTCGACCATGATCCCTGAAAGTGAGCTTGTGCGCCTAGCCGAGGCTCTGCCCGACAGTTGCCTGATGGTGATCGACGGGGCCTATGCCGAGTTCGTCGATGATTTTGATGGTGGGGCATCCATCGTGGGTCGGTTCGACAACGTGATCATGACCCGGACGTTCTCGAAAGTGTACGGCCTGGGTGGGATGCGCGTGGGCTGGGGCTATTCCGTGCAGTCGATCATTGATGTGCTCAACCGAGTGCGTCAGCCGTTTAACTTATCACTGACCGCTTTGGCGGCAGCCGAAGCTGCGGTTAAGGACGAAGAGTTCTTGTCTCATTGTCAGGCCGAAAACACGCGCCTGCGGGTGTGGTTGTCCGACGAACTGGCCAAGATCGGGGTGCCTTCGGATGCGTCCTGTACCAATTTCATTCTCGCCCGGTTCACCGATCAGGCCGAGGCTGAGGCTTGCGACGACTATTTGAAAACCCAAGGTTTGATCGTGCGGCGTGTGGCGGGATACAACTTGCCAAATGCGCTGCGCATCACCGTGGGCGATGAAGACGCCTGCCGCCGGGTCGTTGCGGCAATCTCCGCATTCAAAGAGGGCGCAGCATGAGCCAGATCTACGACCGTGTTGCACTGATCGGGCTGGGGCTGATTGCCTCGTCCATGTTCTGGGCCATCAAACGCGCCGGGCTAGCGGGTGAAGTGACGGGATACGCGCGGTCCAAGGCGACGCGCGACACCGCGCGCAAGATCGGTCTTTGCGACCGGGTGTGCGACACCGCGCAAGAGGCGGTCGAGGGCGCCGATCTTATCGTTCTCTGTGTCCCGGTCGGCGCGATGGGTGCGGTGGCTGCAGATATCGCACCAATGCTGAAACCGGGCGCAACAGTGTCTGACGTGGGCTCGGTCAAACGACATGTGATCGAGGCGGTGTCGCCACATATCCCCGAGGGCGTGCATTTCATCCCCGCACACCCGCTGGCCGGGACGGAACACTCGGGCCCAGAATCCGGGTTTGCCGAATTGTTCGACAATCGTTGGAGCCTGTTGGTGCCGGTTGAAGGCACCGACCCTGCCGCCGTCGCGCGCTTGCGTGCGCTGTGGGAGGGGATGGGATCGAACGTTGATGAGATGGACGCGGACCACCACGATCTGGTGCTAGCCGTTACGTCCCATGCGCCGCACTTGATCGCTTATACGATGGTCGGTGTGGCCGATGACCTGCGCCGGGTGACGGATAGCGAGGTTATCAAATATTCGGCTGCCGGTTTCCGGGATTTCACGCGAATCGCGGCCTCGGACCCGACCATGTGGCGCGATGTGTTTCTGACCAACAAGGACGCGACGCTGGAAATTCTTGGCCGGTTCACCGAGGAACTGTTCGCCTTACAGCGGGCCATCCGAACCGGCGATGGTGAACAGCTATTCGACTATTTCACCCGCACCCGCGCGATCCGGCGTGGGATCATCGACGCAGGCCAGGATACGGATGCGCCGGATTTCGGCCGGGGGAAATCTTCGCCATGAGGGTGATCCGGCGGACCATTGCTTTTGCGCTTGTTGGGGCCTTGGCTTCAACAGCACAGGCAGCGCCGGAACAGTCATTGATTCCCGTGGCGCGGCCATCGGTCGAGCAGGTTGTTGGCCCAACAAAGCTTCGCCCCGTGTTGCGTCCTGTTTCAGCACAGGTTCTGGCCGTCGCTGCGCGCCCGACAGCGCTGCCGTTCCTGGGGCCGGACACATCCCTGATGCCCTATCTGCGCCCGAAAGCTCTGGAACAGGAGGCGCTGTTCAAGAAACGCAAGCTGCGCAAGGGTTCGGTCTGCGGGGATATCGACATTCAAGGCAAACCGGTGGGGCAGGTGCCGGGCAAGATCAAGGCCTGCGGGATCAAGGACGCGGTGCAGATTACTTCGGTCGCCGGTGTCAAACTCAGCCGCCCGTCTACGATGGATTGCGGAACTGCCATTGCGCTGAACAAATGGGTCGATAAATCGGTCAAGCCAACCTTCAAACGCCGCGGTCCGGTGGTCGAACTACAAGTCGCCGCCCACTATGCCTGCAGAACACGAAACAATCAGAAAGGCGCGCGGATATCCGAGCATGGCAAGGGGCGCGCGATTGATATCTCGGGTTTTCGAATGGCGGACGGAGAGCTGGTGACGGTTCTAAACGGCTGGCGCAAGAACCCGTCGAAGAAACAACTGACCAAAATCTGGCGCGGCGCGTGCGGGCCGTTTGGTACGGTGTTGGGGCCGAACTCGGACCGCTATCACCGTGATCATTTCCATCTGGATACGGCACGCCACAGACGGGGTCCGTATTGCCGTTAACGTAGAATTAGCCGCGGGGCTGGGCCAAGGGGCAGGGGGCCGACCGCAACGAAGCCGTCTCGGAAATTCAACTGCAAATCCAACGCATTGGGGTTTCCGCCTAGTCCGGCCATGAAGTTCAGCGCGCGCGTCACCGGGTCGACGGCCTGATCAGGCAATGCGCCTGCCGCGTTAGCCATGGCGATCATATCGCGCCAGTTCTCGGCTTTGATGGCGATCTCTCCGGTGGGGATGCCTTGCGCGTCCACGTCTAGTTCTCCGGCCGCAAAAAGACGAAGGGCCCCCCATTTCATCTCGGCCAGCCGCAGATCAATTCTGGTGGGTTGCGGGCGACCCTGTTCCAGCGCGGACCGGTCCCATGGCTTGTCGAACACGGTCGTCATGTCCAGTTCGAGCGTCTCAAAGGATTGCGGTAGAGTGGTGGCCGAGCGCATGAGCTCGCGCAAGTCGTCACCGGGGGTGAAACCGTCAATCCGGGCGCTGATGGCATAGGTCTCAGGGCTTGCTGTCTGCGCCATGAACAGCTGCAGCGTCTCGCCCGCCGCTTGCGCTTCTCCGTCGTCAGCGATTGACCACGACCCGGAAGTCAGCGCCATCTTCTCAAGCACCAGCGCAATACCGGGTTGCAGTTGCAACTCTGCCACCAAATCCGCCGCCGTGATGGTCGAGGTTTGGTCGAAATACGATAACCGCTGCGGCGTGTCGGCAAATCGCAGCATTTGCTGGCCGGGCCAGATGGCGGGGCTTTGGAATTCGATCCAATCCGCGCTCCAGGCGGTGCCGTTGACCGGATCGGCCAGCGCGGGATTATCCAGCCGGGTGACATGGTTGAACGGATACCCTGCGGTGGCGACCTGCGAATACTCAGCCTGCCAGCCCCTGTCCTGTTGTCCGTCGAACCATGTGGTTATGGCATTGCGCAGGCCAAATCCGGCGACAAACCAATATGCGCTCCAGATCACAGTTATGACAATGACTAGCCGTATCAGCCCGCGCATGGCAGTTCGCCCTTTTTCCCGTACCTGAATTGATGTTTATAGGCGCAAACGGGCAAGGACCAGTGCTATGACAATGTGGGTATTCGGATATGGATCGCTGTTGTGGAATCCGGGGTTTCCCGTTGCCCGCAGCGCGCGTGCGACGTTGCACGGATATGCCCGATCCTTCTGCATGAGCTCGATCCACCATCGCGGGACCGAGGATCACCCCGGGCTTGTGCTGGCTTTGGACGAACAGGACAGCGCCCAATGCAAGGGTCTGGCCCTGTCGGTCGAGCCCGGTCACGAGGACCGCACCCTGCACGAGCTGCGCGAGCGTGAGCTGATCTCGTCAGCCTATGTTGAGAAGATGCTGGACGTGCATCTGGAAAGCGGCGAAACGGTCGAGGCCGTCACCTATGTGATCGAAAAAGACCACGTGCAATATTGCGGTGGAATGCCTCTTGAGGAACAGGCTCAGATCATCGCCCACGCCGTGGGCGGGCGCGGGCCGAACACCGAATACCTCTATAACACCGCCGAACATCTGGCCGAGATTGGCCTGCGCGACCCTGATCTTGAGTGGTTGGCGCAACGGGTGCGTAGCATTACCGCATAAACCCTTGGCGTCACCGGCGGATTTTCGCTAGATTCACTGTCAGAGCAGGTAAGAACCGGGAACCACGCGCATGGCGCAGGCACATCAGGGCGCGAGACCGCATTTCTCGCAACCCATTCGTCAGATCGTAACGATGCTGATCGCTATAGGTCTGGCGGGGGCGGGCGTGTTTATGGCGCTGCCCTATGTCTTGCCGGTCTTCTATGCCAACCCGTACCTCAATGGGTTTATCCTGCTGGTCTTTGCGATCGGTGTTCTGGCCTGTTTTCTTCAGGTAACACAGTTAATCGGCTCGGTCCGCTGGATCGAAGCTTTTGTCGGTGGCGTCGTCCGCGAAGATGCGCGCACCCCGCAATTGCTGGCGCCGCTGGCCTCGTTGCTGCGTGAACGTGGCGCGCGGTCTCAGATCAGTTCCAGTTCAACCAGGTCCATTCTGGACTCGGTGGCCGAGCGGATCGAGGAAGAGCGTGAGATCACGCGATATATCACCAACGTCCTGATTTACTTAGGCCTTCTGGGTACATTCTTCGGCCTCGCCACCACGGTCCCGGCCATTGTCGACACGATCCGCAGCCTCAACCCGCAAGAGGGCGAAGAGGGGCTGGCCGTGTTCAATCGCTTGATGGTTGGGCTTGAGGCGCAGTTGCAGGGCATGGGCGTGGCCTTTGGGTCCTCGTTGCTGGGTCTGGCCGGGTCGTTGATAGTCGGCTTGCTGGAGCTGTTTGCGGGCCATGGTCAGAACCGGTTCTACCGCGAGATGGAGGAATGGCTGTCCTCGATCACACGGGTCGGCTTTGCGCTGGGTGATGAAGGCAGCAGCGCAGAACTGGCCGTACTGTCCCCGGTGTTGGATACGATGTCAGAACAGATGGACGCCTTGCAGGACCTGTTCTCGGCACAGGAGGGGGATCGGGCCGAGCTGTCCGCCAAGCTGGGTCAGTTGGTGGACGTGATCACCGATATGAACCTGCGCCAATCCGACAACGAAGGCGTCACCGCCGCGCTGGAACGCGTGGCGCTGGGACAGGATGCCCTGCTGGATCACATGCGCGAACAGGGCACCGGCGACGGGATCGACGCCGAAAGCCGGATGCGCCTGCGGTCGATGGATGTGCAATTGTTGCGCATCCTCGAAGAAATCTCGGCCGGTCGCCAGGAAAGCATGAGCGAGATGCGCAAGGATATCGAGCTGCTGGTCAAGGCCCTGACATTGCCGCGCGGTGCTGTACGCACGACGCCGGGCGGAGAATAAAAGATGGCCCTGTCCCGTCGCACAGGTCAACGGTTTCAGGGCTCGGTCTGGCCCGGCTTCGTGGATGCGATCACCGGGCTTTTGATGGTTTTGACCTTCGTTCTGACGATCTTCATGGTGGTTCAGTTCGTCCTGCGGGAAACGATTTCGGGGCAGGAAGACGAGCTGACAGCGCTGTCTGACGAAGTTGCCGCGTTGGCCGGCGCGCTGGGGTTGGAAGAACGCGAAAACAGCCGACTTGAAGCGCGGCTTGGGGCGCTGAACGCGACCTTGTCTGAAACCGAAGACGAGTTGGCTCAGGCCGAAGATAGCCTTTCGCAGGCGCAATCGCGGATAACGGGGTTTGAGGCGCAGGTTGCGGCATTGCTGGCCGATCAGGATCGCGCACAAGATGTCATAGCCTCGCTTGAGGCGGAACGGCAGGGGTTACAGAACCAACAGGAACAGTTGCTATCGGAACAGGATGCGTTGAACCTTGCGCTGGCCCAAAGTCGCGCCGAGATTGACGCACAGGCCGAGGCCGCCCGGTTGGCTGCGGCCCGCCGCGAAGCGCTGGAAGCTCTGGTTGCCGATCTGGAGCAGAGCGAAACCGCTCAGGCGGCGCTGATCACGGAACTTGAAGATCAACTTAGCGCTGAAGAGGCCGCGCGACTGGCTGAGGCGGCGGCGGCTGAAAACCTGCGCGACCGATTGCAGAACGCCGATGCCGAACTGACTGCGATGACACTGGCGTTGGAAGCGCAGCGCAAAGAGGCCGAGGAAACGCTGACCCTGCTGGCCGCCGCCCAAGCCGCGCGTGCCGAGCTTGAGCGTCAATTCGGTGAATTGAACACCGAAGAGCTTGAGGCGCAGTTGCAGGCTGCCCTTGCCGCACAAACTCAGGCGCAGACGGATGCACAGGAACAACGCACATTGGCCGAGGAGCGCGCTGCCCTGCTGGCCGTGGCCCGCGAAGCGATTTCGACTGAAAAAGAAGTATCTGAGCAGGCGCAGCGTCAAACCGCCTTGTTGAATCAGCAACTCGCTGCGCTGCGTCAACAATTAGGTGGGTTGCAGGCGTTGCTGGACGATTATGAAGAACGCAACGCCGCCGCCGATATCCGCATCCAAACGCTGGGGCAGGATCTGAACGCCGCTTTGGCCCGCGCGGCCTCGGAAGAACGTCGCCGCCGCCTGCTGGAAGAGGCCGAACGCGCCCGTCTGGAGGCTGAAGCCGAAGCTCTGTCAGGCCAGAATGAGGAACTGGCCGCGCAGGCCGAGGATTTGCAGCGCTATCGTTCTGAATTCTTCGGCAGATTGCGCGATGTTCTGGGGGATCAAGACGGGGTGCGGATCGAAGGGGATCGGTTCGTCTTTTCGTCCGAGGTTCTGTTTGACACCGGCTCGGCCGTGCTGTCGCCCGAAGGCCAACTCGAGGTCGCCAAAGTGGCCAACATCCTACGCACCGTGGCCGCTGAAATCCCCGAAGGGCTGAACTGGGTCATTCGTGTCGACGGCCACACGGACAATGTCCCCCTCGCCGGGACGGGGCGCTATCGCGACAACTGGGAACTGAGTCAGGGCCGCGCCCTGTCGGTGGTTCTGTATATGGTCGAGGCGCTGGGTATTCCGCCCAGCCGGCTTGCGGCAAACGGCTTTGGAGAGTTCCAGCCCGTCAATCCGGCCGACACACCCGAAGCACGGGCCCAGAACCGGCGCATCGAGCTGAAGCTGACGGAACGTTAACCAGCGCTTTGCCTTGTGCTCAGCGACGCCCAAAGCGAAAGCTGCCGTCTGGCGTACCAGTGAAACACCGTGGGATGACCGGGTAGTTTTCAGTTAGGAAATAGGCGTATGTTCCAGACGGATATTCGGGTGAGACCGTGAAGCCTCCGTTGCATTCGTCCAGATTTCCGGTTCCAGCGCGGTAAACATAGTCCTCATTGAAGGTGCCATCAAACTTTCCGTCTGGCGCGCTGCCTCCGCGTCGATTGCCGTTCTTCAGTTGGCAGGATGAGGTCATTTGCGTCACGTTCCCATCCTCAATACCAGTCATCGCATAGATCGGGAAACCATCTGCGGCATATCCGACCAGAGGCGAATGTCGGGTCGGCGTGTATTTCAATAGTTCGATCAAGCCGGTCGGGATACCGTGATAGTGGTACTTTCCGCCGGGCTGAACATGGGCGTGGTTTTCGTCAAGTCCCAGCGAAATTGCGCCGCCAAGCGCGTTGTATGACCAACCCGATCTTGGATCTCCATTCCAGTATTCTACCGCCAGCGGATCAAACACCACACCGTCTATCGACACGCCGAAATTCCAACCCAGCTCCAGAGGCTTAGGCGTGCGACTTGGTTTTGGATGCGCGGGTACGCTGAGATTGACTCGTTGCTCGGAAAGGCCGTGCGGGTTGCCTCCGTTTGGAAAGCGACCGACCAGATGGTCCGGTATCCCATTTGCGGAAACGCTTACGCGATTTTTGGCTTCGGTGAGATCAACGTAACTGACCCCCGGATCAATCGTGGCCGGTTGCAGAATTAGTGGCCGCGTTGTCGTTTCATCATGATAGCGAAACCTGTGTTGTGCGGTCGTTATTGTGGCGATCACGGCAAAGGTTAAGGAAGAGCCCCAAAGGACGGCGGGTTTAAGCATTCGACTCTCCAATTCGCTTCAACGGTGATTGTGAAACGTGCGCGAGAAGTCGTTCCGTCGAAAAACGCGCCAACGGGCGCGCAATCGTCTGGCGTTGATGCAAAATCGCCCGGATGCAGGTGCAACCGGGCGATCAATGTTTCTAAACGCTTGTGCAATCAGTCTGCTGTTAGCAGCGGCGGCTTGTCGCCCGGAATGCGGGGCTGATCGGGGCCCAGAATTTCCAGGTTCAGATCGCCTTTCTTAACCGAAACGCGAACCACACCACCCTTGGCCAACTTACCGAACAATAGCTCTTCAGCCAGAGGCTTCTTGATGTGTTCCTGGATCACACGGCCCAGAGGGCGTGCACCCATCTTGTCGTCATACCCCTTGTCCGCCAGCCATTCGGCGGCCTTGGGTGTCAGGTCAAAGGTCACATTGCGGTCCATCAACTGTGCTTCCAGTTGCAGGACGAATTTCTCGACCACTTGCAGGATGACCTCTTTCGGCAGCGGTGCGAAGGAAATCACCGCGTCCAGACGGTTGCGGAATTCCGGCGTGAAGGTGCGTTCAATTGCAGCCGTATCTTCGCCTTCGCGGCGATCACGACCAAAGCCGATTGCAGCCTTCGCCTGTTCCTGCGCACCCGCGTTCGAAGTCATGATCAGCACCACGTTACGGAAATTCACAGTGCGGCCGTTGTGATCGGTCAGCTCACCATGGTCCATCACCTGCAACAGGATGTTGAACACATCCGGGTGCGCCTTCTCGATCTCGTCCAGCAGCAGCACGCAATGCGGATGCTGGTCAACGCCGTCGGTCAACAGGCCACCCTGATCGAACCCAACATAGCCCGGAGGTGCACCGATCAAGCGCGAAACCGCGTGCTTCTCCATGTATTCCGACATGTCAAAGCGCAGCAGTTCAACACCCAGCGTGTCGGCCAACTGTTTCGCCACTTCGGTTTTGCCCACACCGGTCGGACCTGCGAACAGGTAATTGCCGATGGGCTTTTCAGGTTCACGAAGGCCCGCGCGCGCCAGTTTGATCGCGCTCGACAGTGCCACAATGGCGTCATCCTGTCCGAAAACCACTCGTTTCAACGAGGTCTCAAGGTCTTTCAGAACCTCGGCATCGTCCTTGGTGACGTTCTTGGGCGGGATACGCGCGATCTTGGCGACCACGGCCTCGATCTCTTTCACGCCGATGGTTTTACGGCGCTTGCTTTCCGCGACCAGATGCTGTGCGGCCCCGGCCTCATCAATCACGTCGATGGCCTTGTCAGGCAGCTTGCGGTCATTGATGTAGCGCGCAGACAGTTCCACCGCGGTCTTGATCGCGTCCGCAGTATATTTGATCGCGTGATGCTCTTCAAAATACGGTTTGAGGCCGCGCAGGATTTTCACGCTGTCTTCCACAGAAGGCTCATTCACATCAATCTTCTGGAACCTGCGGCTGAGCGCGCGGTCCTTTTCAAAATGTTGACGGAACTCCTTGTACGTGGTCGAACCCATGGTGCGCAGCTTGCCACCCTGCAGTGCAGGTTTCAGCAAGTTCGACGCATCCATCGCGCCTCCCGATGTGGCGCCTGCGCCGATGACCGTGTGAATTTCGTCAATGAACAGCACCGCGTCGGGATGCTCTTCCAACTCGGTCACGACCGCCTTCAGCCGTTCCTCGAAATCACCGCGATAGCGCGTACCGGCCAGCAGCGCGCCCATATCCAGCGAATAAATCGTTGTCTCGGACAGCACATCGGGGGCTTCGCCCGCGACGATTTTGTGCGCAAGACCTTCGGCAATAGCCGTTTTGCCCACGCCCGGATCGCCAACCAGCAACGGATTGTTCTTGCGGCGGCGGCAAAGCACCTGGATACAGCGTTCAACCTCGTCCGAGCGCCCAATCAGCGGATCAACGTCACCCGCGCGGGATTTGGTGTTCAGATCGACACAGTACTTTCCAAGAGCGCTTTCTTTTTGCTCGCCTTCGCCCGTGCCAGACTGCGGTTCCTCTTCAACCTGATCCGCGCCCGAAACTGAGCGGTTTTCGCCGTAAGCAGGGTCTTTAGCGACGCCGTGAGCGATGAAATTCACCGCGTCATAGCGTGTCATGTCCTGTTCCTGCAGGAAATAGGCTGCGTTGCTTTCACGTTCCGCGAAGATGGCGACCAGAACATTGGCGCCCGTCACCTCAGTCCGGCCCGAGCTTTGCACGTGGATCGCGGCGCGCTGGATCACGCGCTGGAAAGCGGCTGTTGGCACGGCCTCTGACCCGTCAATGTCGGTGACGAGGTTGGATAAATCTTCGTCAATGAATTCGACCAGAGTGCTACGCAAGTCCTCAAGATCAACGCTGCAGGCTTTCATGACGCGGATCGCATCCGGTTCTTCCAGCAGCGCCAGAAGCAGATGCTCCAGCGTAGCGAATTCGTGTCGCCGTTCGTTCGCTGCCGCAAGGGCCGCGTGAATGGCTTGTTCTAAAGTGCTCGAGAATGAAGGCACGCGGGTGCTCCTCTGTCTTGGGTCGGAAGGGGCGCGGGCTTTCGGCCGGATCCCCATCCCAACCATGTCCTCATACTATTAGAGTTTGGTTGATCATGGCCCGGCTTCAAGGGTTTTCTTTCACTTGACAGTCACATTTATTGTGACCGTGGCTGTGAAGTTGGGGAAATAGGCATCAAAAGCGGTCTTTTCTAGCCCGGATTTCCGCAAATACAGCCGCCGGATCCGCGCCCGCCATGCCCAGATGCGCTTGAATCGCCGGATCTGTTGCGCGCAGGAAAGGATTTGTCGCCTTTTCCAAAGCCAATGTCGAGGGCACCGTTGGTTCATTCGCCGCCCGGGCGCGGTCGATATCAGCAGCGCGATCCTGCAACGCCGCATTGTCCGGATCCACCGTCAGGGCAAACTTGGCGTTCGATTGTGTATATTCGTGACCTGAACACACCACAGTATCGTCGGGCAGGGCGGCCAATTTCGACAGGGAGGCCCACATTTGAGGCGCTGTGCCTTCGAACAGACGCCCGCAGCCGAGGGCCATCAGGCTGTCTGCGGTAAAAACGGCAGCACTTTGGGGCATGTAAAACGCGATATGTCCGACCGTATGGCCTGAGACATCCAACACCTGAACTTGCTCTCCGCCCAGTTCAAACGTATCGCCATCGCTGACTTGTTGATCCAATGGTGGCAAGCGGTGCGCGTCGGCAGCGGCCCCGATCACTTTGGCGGTGTGCTTTTCCAGAATGGCCGGCAGGCCGTCCACATGGTCATAGTGGTGATGAGTCAACAACACGTGGCTGAGCGTCCAGCCGCGCCGGTCCAGCTCGGCCAGAATGGGTCCTGCTTCGGGCGCGTCGATCAAAGCGGTGTTGCCGCTTGCGGCGTCATGCGCCAGAAAAGCGTAGTTATCGCTGAGACATGGAATGGTGACGATCTCAAGAGGCATGGCCTTTTGCCCTTTCGTTGCTAGACTGCGCCGAAGCTAAGCCGATTGACCGGGTGTCCGCAATGCATCTTGATGTGCAGGATCTGAGGAATTTCTACTACCGCAGCACATTGGGGCGTGCGGCGCAGGCGGCGATCCGGGGCCGGTTGATCGAACAATGGCCCGAAGCCAAAGGCCAGACAGTCGCCGGGTTTGGCTTTGCCGTACCCTTGCTGCGCCCTTACCTGGCAGATGCCCGGCGGGTGATTGGGCTGATGCCTGGGCCGCAAGGCGTTATGCCGTGGCCTGCGGGGATGCCCAATGTCTCGGTCCTGACGGAAGAGACGATGTGGCCAATTGAGACCGGGCACGTGGACAAGCTGGTGGTGATGCATGGGCTTGAGACCTCGCAGCGGCCAAGCGAACTGTTAAATGAATGCTGGCGGGTTCTGGGCCCCGGTGGGCGCGCGTTCTTTATTGTGCCCAACCGCGCGGGATTGTGGTCACGGACGGATCGGACGCCGTTTGGCTTTGGACGTCCGTATTCAGCATCGCAGCTAGAAAACCAGCTTCGGGCGCATCATTTTGAACCGGAAAGCCATTGCTCAGCATTGTATTTGCCTCCCTCGTTCCGGCGGTTCTGGCTCAAGTCGGGCAATCTGATCGAAAAGACGGGCCAGCGGATACCCACCGTCATGGCTGGAGGTGTTCTGATGGTCGAAGCAACAAAGCATATTCGACCCCCAAGCGGCAGCGTCACCAAGGATCCTGTCCGCCGCCCAATCAAGGCACTGGACGGTCTGTTGAAGCCCGCCTAGCTCTTGCCTGCTTTTTACGCTACGTCAAAGAGCGAAAACGCGGCAAAAACGCCTCAGGAATCGCAAAAACCTACACTTTCGTAACATTTTTCGCCCCTTGCAGCCGGACAAAAGGGTCGCACCCCGTGTAACTGCTTGAAATAAAACACTTTGTGGATAAAGCCACCCCCGTGATAATATGTTGCTAGCTGGGTTCGGCTCTGCTACATCCCCGGTGATTTTGATCCCCGCCCTAAATGGACGGGGTTTCCTCACGCCCCAAGGTAGCGGCCGCTACCCGAAATCGGGGCCTCAAATATCGGAAGGGTGGACGTGTCCGAACCAGCTTCGATTTCCACAGGCATCGCCGAGCGCTATGCCACCGCGATCTTCGAGATCGCGAAAGAGAATAAAGACCTCGCAGGTCTGGAGACCGGAATTAACGATCTGGCAGCAGCATTGGGCGACAGCGCCGAACTGCGTAACCTGATCGCTTCGCCTCTGGTTTCGCGCGCCGAACAGGAAGGCGCCATTACCGCAATCGCCGACAAAATGGGCCTGAATGCCATCCTGCGCAACACGCTGGGCCTGATGGCACAAAAACGCCGCCTGTTTGTCGTACCGCAGCTGGTGCAGGTTCTGCGCGACATGCTGGCCGAAGAGCGTGGCGAAGTGACCGCCGATGTCGCCTCGGCCAAGGCGCTGACCAAGACACAGATGGAAAAACTGTCCAAGACGCTGTCCGAGCGTGTGGGCAAGACCGTGACAATCAATGCGACCGTTGATGAAAGCCTCATCGGCGGTCTTGTCGTTAAAGTGGGCTCGAAGATGATCGACAGTTCGATCCGTTCGAAGCTGAACTCCCTACAGAATGCAATGAAAGAGGTCGGATAAATGGGAATCCAAGCTGCAGAGATTTCTGCAATCCTGAAGGACCAGATCAAGAACTTTGGTCAGGAAGCAGAAGTGGCCGAGATAGGCCGCGTGCTGAGCGTCGGTGACGGGATTGCCCGTGTATACGGCCTGGACAACGTGCAAGCCGGTGAGATGGTCGAATTCCCCGGCGGCATCATGGGTATGGCCCTGAACCTGGAAAGCGACAACGTGGGTGTTGTTATCTTCGGGTCCGACCGTGACATCAAAGAAGGTGACACAGTTAAGCGCACCAACTCGATTGTGGACGTTCCGATCGGTGACGAACTGCTGGGCCGCGTTGTTGACGGTCTGGGCAACCCGCTGGACGGCAAAGGCCCGATCAATGCCTCCAAGCGTGGCGTTGCTGACGTCAAAGCCCCCGGCATCATCCCGCGTAAATCGGTGCACGAGCCGATGGCAACCGGCCTGAAATCGGTTGACGCGATGATCCCGATCGGCCGTGGCCAACGTGAGCTGATCATTGGCGACCGTCAGACCGGTAAAACCGCCGTTGCTCTGGACACCATCCTGAACCAGAAAGTCTACAACGACGCAGCAGGCGACGATGAGTCGAAGAAACTGTACTGCATCTACGTGGCGGTTGGTCAGAAGCGTTCGACCGTTGCACAGCTGGTGAAGAAACTGGAAGAATCCGGCGCGATTGAATACTCGATCGTTGTGGCCGCAACCGCGTCCGACCCGGCGCCGATGCAGTTCCTGGCGCCTTACTCGGCGACTGCGATGGCCGAATACTTCCGCGACAACGGCCGCCACGCGCTGATTATCTATGATGACCTGTCGAAACAGGCTGTGTCCTACCGTCAGATGTCCCTGCTGCTGCGTCGTCCGCCCGGACGTGAAGCCTATCCTGGCGACGTTTTCTACCTCCACTCGCGCCTGCTGGAGCGTTCGGCGAAGCTGAACGAAGATTTCGGTGCAGGCTCGCTGACCGCTCTGCCGGTTATTGAAACCCAAGGTGGTGACGTTTCGGCGTTTATTCCGACCAACGTGATTTCGATCACCGACGGTCAGATCTTCCTGGAAACCGAACTGTTCTATCAGGGCATCCGTCCTGCTGTGAACACCGGTCTGTCGGTTTCGCGCGTGGGCTCCTCGGCTCAGACTGACGCGATGAAATCGGTTGCCGGTCCGGTGAAACTGGAGCTGGCTCAGTACCGCGAAATGGCTGCGTTTGCGCAGTTCGGTTCCGACCTTGATGCCGCAACTCAGCAGCTGCTGAACCGTGGTGCGCGCCTGACCGAGCTGATGAAACAACCGCAGTACTCGCCGCTGACAAACGCGGAAATCGTTTGCGTCATCTTCGCTGGCACCAACGGCTACCTCGACAAGATCGACGTATCTGATGTTGGCCGCTACGAGGCCGGTCTGCTGTCGCACCTGCGCGGCAAGCATGCTGACCTGCTGAAGTGGATCACCGACGAAGATCCGAAGATCAAAGGTGACGCAGCAGACAAACTCAAGGCAGCGATCGACGAATACGCCGCGACCTTCGCTTGATAGGGGGTTCCGATGCCTAGTCTGAAGGACCTTAAAAACAGGATCGAGTCGGTCAAGTCGACCCGCAAGATCACCAAGGCCATGCAGATGGTCGCGGCCGCAAAACTGCGCCGCGCCCAGGAATCTGCCGAAGCCTCGCGCCCTTATGCCGAGCGGTTCAATGCCGTTATGGCGGGGCTGGCGGCTTCGGTCGGGGGCAGCGACAGCGCCCCCAAGCTGCTCCGTGGTACGGGCAGTGATGATGTGCATCTGCTGGTCGTGATGACAGCTGAACGCGGCCTGTGTGGCGGCTTCAACTCGAACATCGCCAAGCTGGCCCGCCAAAAGGCGGAAGAGCTGCGCGGCAAAGGCAAGACGGTCAAGGTTTTGACCGTCGGCAAAAAAGGCCGCGACGCGCTTAAGCGCGATTTGGGCGATCTGTTCGTTGGACATGTCGACCTGAGCGAGGTCAAGCGCATTGGCTACACCAACGCGCAAGACATCGCCAAGGACGTACTGTCACGCTTTGATGGGGCTGAGTTCGATGTTGCCACGATCTTCTACTCGAAGTTCGTCAACGTTGTGACCCAGATCCCGACGGCACAGCAAATCATCCCCGCCTCGTTCGAGGACGACGCGGCAGGTGACGACAGCGGTGCCATCTTCGACTACGAGCCCAGCGAAGAGGCTATCCTGGCCGACCTGCTGCCCAAGGGGGTTGCAACCGCGATCTTCTCGGCTCTGCTCGAAAACGGAGCGTCTGAACAGGGTGCACGGATGTCCGCGATGGACAACGCGACACGCAACGCGGGCGAGATGATCGACAAGCTGACGATCCAGTTCAACCGCTCGCGTCAGGCCGTGATCACCAACGAGCTGATTGAAATTATTTCCGGCGCCGAAGCGCTGTAGAGACATACCGGAGACGAAACATGGCGAATGCAAAAGGCAAAGTCACACAGATCATCGGGGCCGTCGTCGACGTGCAGTTCGATGACGCACTGCCTGAAATTCTGAACGCGCTGGAAACCACCAACAACGGCAAACGCCTGGTGTTGGAAGTTGCTCAGCACCTGGGTGAAAACACCGTCCGTACCATCGCGATGGATGCGACCGAAGGTCTGGTCCGTGGCGAAGTTGTGACCGACACCGGCGCACCGATCTCGGTTCCGGTTGGCAACGCCACCCTTGGCCGCATCCTGAACGTGGTCGGCGAGCCGATCGACGAAAAAGGCGACGTTGTTGCGTCGGCAACCCGCGCAATCCACCAGCCCGCACCTGAGTTCGCGGAACAGTCGACCGAGTCGGAAATCCTTGTGACCGGCATCAAGGTTGTTGACCTGCTGGCTCCTTACGCCAAAGGCGGTAAAATTGGCCTCTTCGGTGGCGCGGGCGTTGGTAAAACCGTTCTGATCATGGAACTGATCAACAACATCGCCAAAGTGCACTCGGGCTTCTCAGTGTTCGCGGGTGTTGGTGAACGGACCCGTGAAGGGAACGACCTGTACCACGAGATGATCGAATCGAACGTTATTAAGCCCGACAACCTGTCGGAATCGCAGGTTGCGCTGGTTTACGGTCAGATGAACGAACCTCCGGGAGCGCGTGCACGTGTTGCTCTGACCGGTCTGACCCTGGCCGAGCAGTTCCGCGACCAGTCCGGTACCGACGTTCTGTTCTTCGTCGACAACATCTTCCGCTTTACGCAAGCGGGTTCCGAGGTTTCGGCTCTGCTGGGTCGTATTCCTTCGGCGGTGGGCTACCAGCCGACGCTGGCCACCGACATGGGCGCCCTGCAGGAACGCATCACCTCGACCAAGTCGGGCTCGATCACCTCGGTGCAGGCGATCTACGTGCCTGCGGACGACCTTACCGACCCTGCGCCGGCAACCTCGTTTGCTCACTTGGATGCGACTACCGTTCTTAACCGCGCGATCTCGGAAAAGGGTATCTATCCGGCTGTTGACCCGCTCGACTCGTCGTCGCGTCTGCTGGACCCGGCGATCGTTGGTGAAGAGCACTACGGCGTTGCGACCGACGTTCAGCAGATCCTCCAGCGCTACAAGTCGCTGCAGGACATCATCGCCATCCTCGGCATGGACGAACTGTCGGAAGAAGACAAACTGACCGTTGCCCGTGCCCGTAAGATCGAGCGCTTCCTGTCGCAGCCGTTCGACGTGGCCGAGGTTTTCACCGGTTCGCCGGGCGTTCAGGTTCCTCTGGACGTGACCATCGCATCGTTCAAAGCCGTTGTGGCTGGCGAATATGATCACCTGCCCGAAGCGGCCTTCCTGATGGTTGGTGGCATCGACGAAGTGATCGCCAAAGCGGAAAAGATGGCCGCAGAAGCCGCCTAAGGAGTATCCCTGATGGCAAACACGATGCAATTCGACCTCGTCAGCCCAGAGCGGAGCCTTGCTTCGCTTGAGGCCACCGCGGTCCAGCTACCCGGCGCGGACGGGGACATGACGGCAATGCCCGATCATGCCCCCACCATCACCACGCTACGCCCCGGTCTGCTGAAGGTTGAGGCACCTGCCGGAGCCAGCGAATACCTGGTCACTGGCGGGTTTGCCCAGATCAACGGCGACGGCCTGTCGGTTCTGGCTGAAAAAGCCATACCGGTTGCCGAAGTGACCCGGTCGCATCTGGATGACCTGATCGCTGAAGCCCGCGCCTCGCACGAGGCCGCAAAGGCCGGGGACGATCAGTCCATCGTTGACGATGCAGCCAAACTGCTGGCCGACATGGAAGCGCTTGGGACGCATATGAGCCTGTAACGGCTTGTTGCAAATGGATCATTCGAAACGGCCTCGCAATGCGGGGCCGTTTTTTTGTCGTGATTTGCTTGAAGTCTCAGATTAAGTTTTCAGTGTAAATGGTTATAGACGATAAAGATGAAGACATTTCGCACCCACCCGATTGGTATCGACCAAGGCGAGACTGTACTGTTTTCCGAATTTTCCAATGGCGGGGACATGTGGACAGGCAATGGAACCCGAGAACGGCGCGCGGCTGTTACGTTCAGCCAGCCGTTCAGGACCACGCCAGTGGTTCAGGTTGGCATATCCCTATGGGATGTGGACACAACCACCGCCCTGCGCGCCGAGGTCAAGGCCGAGGATATCTCAGCCGAAGGCTTCAGCGCCGTTTTCCGCACTTGGTCAGACACCCGCATCGCGCGGATCAGGATGTCCTGGACAGCGATCGGAGAGGTGGCGCATGAGGATGACTGGGACATCTCCTAGCCATCCGACGTTTCAGGATTCGATCATGTCCACCCGTGTTGCGTGACGGCCGCCTTCGAAATCGGCTCCAAGGAAAGCATCCACGATATCCAGCGCCTGACCTTCACCTACGACGCGTGCACCGATGGACAGCATGTTGGCGTCGTTATGCTGGCGGATCATCCGGGCTGAGAACGCGTCGGAACACACACCGCAGCGAATGCCGGGGACCTTGTTCGCCGCCATCATGATGCCCTGTCCCGTGCCGCAAAGGATGATACCCAGTGCGCAATCACCCGAGGCAACGGCGTCAGCGGCGGCTTTGCCGTGGATCGGATAATGCGTGCTCTCAGGTGTTTGAGGGCCGATATCCATGACCTCCCATCCTTGGTCCGCGATATGTTTGGCAACCGCTTGGCGCAGCTCGATGGCGGCGTGGTCGCTGGAAAGAACGATGCGTTTGGGGGCTGTCACGGAAAGCTCCTGCCTTAGAAGGGTCACGAAAAAGGGCGGCTGCAAGGCCGCCCGTTCAGATCAGTCCATGTGGTACATGGATTCGTAGATCGGGGTCAGGGTCTTGTCCTCGAACAGCGACGAGACCGAGGTGCCGTTCCAAATGTTCAGGATCGCCTGCGTAAAGATGGGCGCTGTCGGAACAATGCGGATATTTTTGGCTTTGGCGACTTCTTTGGTGGGTTGGATTGTGTCGGTCAGAACCAGAGATTTCATCACCGAGTTTGTCACACGCTCAACCGCCGGGCCGCTCATGACACCGTGGGTGATATAGGAATGCACCTCTTTCGCGCCGTTATCCAGCAGCACTTGGGCGGCCTTGCAGAGTGTACCCGCTGTGTCGCACATGTCGTCCACGATCAGGCAGATCTTGTCTTTGACGTCGCCGATGACAGTCATCTCGGCCACTTCGCCGGCCTTTTCGCGGCGCTTGTCCACGATCGACAGCGGCGCTTCGATCCGCTTGGCCAATTCACGCGCACGGGCTACACCGCCGACATCGGGTGAGACCACCATGATCTCATCCATCTGGTCCTTGAACTGGTTTTTCACATCCAGCGCAAAGATCGGCGAGGCATAAAGGTTGTCCACCGGGATATCAAAGAACCCCTGAATCTGCGCGGCGTGCAGGTCCATGGTCAGTACCCGCTCGATCCCGGCGCCGGTCAGCATGTTGGCGACCAGCTTGGCGGAAATCGGCGTGCGCGCCTTGGTGCGGCGGTCCTGACGAGCATAGCCGAAATAAGGGATCACGGCAGTGATCCGCTGCGCGGATGAGCGGCGCAGCGCGTCGGCGATGATCAGCAGTTCCATCAGATTGTCATTGGCGGGGTTCGAGGTCGGCTGGACGATGAACATATCCTCGCCGCGCACGTTCTCAAACACTTCGACAAAAATCTCACCGTCGTTAAAGCGTTCGACGCGCGCATCGACGAGGCCCTGATCGACGCCGCGATACAGGCTCATGCGGCGGGCAATGGATTCGGCAAGCGGAAGATTGGCGTTCCCAGCGATCAGCTTGGGTTCGTGGAGTGTCGGCATCGGCTGAGGTCCCCGGGCAGCAATGGCTAATGTGACAGATTCGTGATGTTGACACCGCTTAGCATGGCCTTACCGTCTCGCAAAGATAACGCAGCGGAGAAAGTGAACATGGCCACCATAGACTACTATTTTGCGACAATTTCGCCCTTCACCTATCTGGCCGGAACCCGGTTGGAAGAGGTGGCCGCGAAACATGGCGCGACAATTAACTACAAACCACTGGATATCATGGCCCTGTTTGGCCGGACCGGAGGCACCCCACCCAAGGACCGGCATATTTCGCGCACCGAATACCGAGCACAGGAATTGCAGCGTCAGGCCAAAAATCTGGGGATGGAGTTCAACATTCAACCCGCACATTGGCCGACGAACATGGCGCCATCGTCCTATGCCGTGATCGCGGCGGCCAAGGATGGCTCAGGCGATGTGGGCAACCTGGTCCATTCCTTCCTGCGCGCCTGCTGGGCCGAGGAAAAGGACATCGCGCAGGATGACGTGATCCGCGATTGCCTGTCGGCAGCCGGGTTCGACCCGAACCTCGCGGATAGCGGGTTGCTGGACGGTGCCGAAACCTATGCCGCCAATCTGGAACAGGCCGTGGACAGCGGTGCCTTTGGCGCGCCGTTCTATATTACCGAGGATGGACAACGGTTCTGGGGTCAGGACCGGATCGAAGACCTCGACCGTCACCTGTCCGAGATGAAAGGTTGAAGGACGGGGTGACTCTACCTTCCATATTTGTTCGATCACTGGGACAGGGCGCGCGACAGGTGCTCGCCCTGCACTGCACGATTGCACATTCGGGGGCTTGGGCCGGTTTGGCGGCCTCATTGGGCGCACAAGCCACGCTTGTTGCGCCCGATATGCTATCGCACGGCAAAAGCCCTGATTGGGATGGGCAGAGCGACTTTTTTGACCTGACCACCACTTTGTCCGCGGCACAATTGACCCAGCCGATGGATGTGATCGGGCATTCCTTTGGCGCGATGATTGCCCTGCGCCTTGCGGTCAATCACCCGAAACTGATCCGCAGCGTGGTCCTGATCGAACCCGTATTCTTCGCCGTCGCCAAGTTAGATGAGCTCGATCTTCTGGCGCAGCACGATGCGGCGGCACAGCCTTATGTAGAGGCGCTGGAAACCGGGGATATGCCGCTGGCGGCCCGCTTGTTCAACCGAATGTGGAGCACCGAGGAAAGCCCGCGCTGGCCGGATATGCCCGAGAAAACGCGCGCGGCGATGATCCGGGGGATCCGGGTCGTTCCAGATGTGGAACAAGCTCTGTTCCAGGATACAAAAGGGCTCCTGACGCCAGGTGTTCTGAACGAAGTCAAACGACCAACCATGCTGATGACCGGCGGACACTCTCATCCGGTCATGCCTGCAATTTCACATGGATTGCAAAAACGCCTGCCCAACGCGTCCATCATCACTATCGAAGACGCAGGGCACATGCTGCCAATCTCGCACCCTAAGGAAACCGCCGCCCAGATAACCAATTTCTGGCACAGGCTGCCTCCTTCTTCTATTTGAAAATACCTCGGGGGTTTGGGGGCAGAGCCCCCAACCAGCTTCAGATCAAACCCAAAAACCGGTCGACCTCTTCGGGCGGCAGTGACCAGTCACACACCAGCCGACAGGCAAGGCGTTCGTCCTCATCCACCCCTTCCAATTCGGCGCCCCACAGATGATAGACCGCTCCGGCCTCGTGAAGCTGTTTGTGCCGGGCGCGCGAGAATTCCGCGAAGATCATGTTCGCCTGCGGTTCATGCAAGAATGAGGCCCCCTTGGCCCGCAACCCATCCGCCAGACGTGCGCAGTTGTCATTGGCCTGCCGCGCCATCCTCAACCAAAGATCATCCTGCAGATACGCGGCCATCTGCGCCGACAAATAACGGTGTTTCGAAAACAGATGCGCGCCACGCTTGCGGCGCAGCTCGAATTCCCAGGCTTTGGCCTCGTCGAAAAAGACCACCGCCTCGACCCCCATCAGTCCGTTCTTTGTGCCGCCAAAGCTGACCGCATCAACACCCGACTTCCATGTCATCTCGGCGGGGGAACAGTTCAGCGCGACCAGCGCATTGGTGAACCGCGCGCCGTCCAGATGCACCGGCAGACCGTAATCCTTGGCCACACGGCACAGCGCCTGCAACTCTTCCAACGAATAAACCGACCCTCGCTCGGTCACCTGCGTGATCGAGACCGGCCCGCGCTGCGGCCCATGCACGCCGCGGGTTTCCTCGGCCAGGATGGTGCTGCGCAATGCGTCAGCCGTCATTATGTCATCACCCGGTACCAGCGTCAGCTTGGCGCCGCTGTAGAATTCCGGCGCGTTGCACTCATCCTCGTGGATATGCGCCACGGGCGAACAGAACACGGTATCCCACGGGTTCGCCAGCGTCGACAAAGCCAAAGAATTCGCCGCCGTCCCGGTCGCCACCAGATAGACAGCTGCCCCCGGCGCTTCAAAGATACCACGGATACGGTCGCGCACCTCGTTCATCAGCGTGTCGGCCCCGTAGGCCATCTGATAGCCCTCATTCGCGGCGCTCAACGCGGCCATCACTTGCGGGTGAACCGGCCCGGAATTGTCAGAGGCGAAATACATCAGTTGGGCTCCTCGATGATATAGTCTTCCCACTCTTCCATGGGGGTTTCAAACTCGGACACCGTGCGGCCCTGAACCGAGACCCCGGCGGCGTATACGCTGTCAGGCGTACCAGATATCAATGGGTGCCAATCGTAAAGGGGCTTGCCCTCCCACAGCAGCCGATAGGCGCAGGTCTGGGGCAGCCAATAGGCGTGTTCGTCGATATTGTCGGGCGTCATCACGATGCATTCCGGCACGAATTGGTGGCGGATGTCGTATTGGGTGCAACGGCAGGTCTCATCGTCAAGCAGCCGGCAGGCGACGCAGGTCAGGGCAACCTCGCCAGTGTCTTCGTCTTCCAGCTTGTTCAGACAGCACTTGCCGCAGCCGTCGCACAGCGCCTCCCACTCGCGCTGGTTCATCTTGGTCAGCGGTTTGCGTTCCCAGAACCGGGCGGACAGGCCGTTGCGGTCAATCGGGTCGGTGGTCATAGCGCCGCCAGTAGCGCACGGGCCTTGTCGCAATCGGCATCCATCTGGGTGATCAGCCCGTCCAGACCGTCAAAGGTCATCTCGGGGCGCAGGTATTCGACCAGACCGACCGAGAGCGTCGCGCCATAAAGATCACCCGAAAAATCGAACAGGAACGTCTCGATATTGGGGACTTCGCCGTTGAACATGGGCCGTGTGCCAACCGAGGCCGCACCGTGATAGCTGCCCTGATGCGGGCCATCCAGCACATCAACCAGCACCGCGTAGACACCGAATTTGGGGGGGTGTAGCCCCTCGATCGACATATTCGCGGTGGGATAGCCCAACTCGCGCCCGCGCTGTTCGCCGCCAATCACCTCGCCCTCGATCCGGTGCCAGTGGCCCAGCATGGCGGCGGCGTCCCGAGGGCGGCCTTCTGACAAAGCCGTGCGGATCGCGGTTGAGGACACGACGTTTTCCGACCGCTCCATCAAGGGGGCGATGGTCACACCGAAACCCATCTGGGCCCCGAACCGCACCAGATCATCGGCGGTGCCGCTGCGGCCCTTGCCGAAACAGAAATCGGCCCCGACCACCACATGCGACAGGCCCAGCCCGTCACAGATCACATTGCGCGCGAATTCTTCGGGCGTCAGCCCGGCCAGTGCCGCATTAAAAGGCAACTCATAGAGTTTCTCAACCCCCAGTTTCTGCAACCGGTGCGCGCGAGCATTGCCGCGCATCAGGCGAAAAGGGGGGCTGTCGGGTGCAAAATATTCCCGCGGATGTGGCTCGAACGTCATCACACCCAGTGGCGCGTCTGGCGCGGCGTTGCGGGCCAGTTCGATCACAGAGCGGTGGCCGATATGCACGCCGTCAAAATTACCGATGGCGACACTGGCACCACGGTCCTGAGGCTCGACAAACTGGAAATCCCGAATAATGCGCATAGCGCCTGCCTAGCGGGACTGCGAGGCAGGTTCAAGGGTCTGAGACGTCAGTCGAACTTGCGCGATGGCGCCAGCACCATAGCCTCGCCCATCAACACCTTTTTGCCGTCTACCGCACAGTGGCAATCCAGCTTGACCCGGCGCTTGGCAAAGTCGATGTCGATCACCTTTACCTCGGCATAGACCATGTCTCCGGGGCGAACGGGGGCCAGGAATTTCAGCGACTGCCCCATATAAACTGTGCCGTGGCCCGGCAGTTGCTCCCCTATCACAGCCGAGATCAGCCCCGCCGTCAGCATCCCGTGGGCAATGCGCCCCTCAAAGATCGTGTCGCGGGCATAATCGTCATCAAGATGCACCGGGTTACGGTCGGTCGAGACCTGCGCGAACATTTCGATATCTTCGTCCGTCACCACTTTGCGCAGGTGGCGGGTCATGCCCATTTCGATGTCTTCAATACAGATCGTGCCGCGCGGAAGATTGTCCAACATGTCACCCTCACTCGATTTCAATGGGCAACAAAAAAACCAAAGTTACCCAAGTTGGGTAACTTTATTACTTCGCAGTTGCAGAAAATCAAGTCTTTTCTGACTAGCGCAGGCGGCCGATTGTATAGGTGGGGTTGATGTTTTCCCTTGCGATATAATCGGTTAGGGATTCCGGGTGCGGATGGTGCGACGTTTTGGTTTCGGCTGCTGCCAGACCGCCCGAGATGAACAGAGAATCAATGCCCTCACCCATACCACCCAGAATGTCGGTATGCGGGCCGTCGCCGATCACCAGAATATCGCCGTCAGGGATATCATGACCCAACTCCTGCAGTCGCCGACGTGCCAGATCATAGATCGGCGGATGCGGCTTGCCGAAGTAAAGGCTCTCGCCCCCCATCTCGGTGTAAAGCTTGGCCAGAGCGCCCGCGCACCATTCCCGAACCTCGCCCCGGTCGACCACGATATCTGGATTGGCGCAGAGAAGTTTCATGCCCTTCTGCTTAGCGTAAAGGAAATCCGCGCGGTTGACGTCAGGGTCGGCCATCGGATCGAATGGTCCACAGCAGACAATCCCTTCGGCCTGATCCAGTGGCACACGCTCGATCTGAATTGGGTGGTGCAAAATCTTCAGCGGCTCGAAAAAGCCAGCATCGCGCGCCCATTCTCCCATGAAGTAAACTTTTTCGCCTACAGCGCCTCGAAACATAGCTGAGCGCGCCGAGTCTCCGCTTGTGGCGATCGTATCATAGGCGTCGTTGGGAACGTTGAATTGTTCCAGTTGCTCAGCCACCCCTGCACGGGGCTTGGGCGAGTTGGTGACCAGAACGACAATGCCCCCTTTGGCGCGATAACCTTGAAGCGCTGCCACGGCTTCGGGATAGGCGGTTATGCCGTTATGCACACAGCCCCAGAGGTCGACAAACAGCGCTTTGTAGCGATCGGAGATTTCATCAAGTTTGTGAATAATCTGAGTCATTGAGCTGCCCCCGGGGCTCTGGAGTCGAAGTTGTGCCAGCTATGTCAAAGCTTCGGTCTTTTGACCATCCCAGCTGCAACTTTTCTGAATGAATAGCCGCATACGTTCAGTTGTCTTCACTGATTTCCTCGACATCCGGTGCCAGTTGAACGTTTTCAGTACCTAGAATGATCTGGGCGCCGATCCTGTTCTGAAAGCGAACGACAACCAGATAACCCGGCCCCAACTCGTCGCGCAGTACGTCGACCAGGGGTTTCTCGCGCAGGCTTTCCGGCAGGAGGCCTGCGATTGAAGACACCTTGAATGCGGCCTCAATTGGCAGGTCAACGATCAGCCAGATATCGGCTTGCTTGCGTTGAGCGTTGACGTCGACGCGAACAATCTCGACCGAGACTGGATCAGCCCAATCGCGTATTGTCTGTGCCAATTGCGCTTCGGTCCGGGTTTCCAGATAGCGGTTATATGTCGACTTGCCCAATTGAATGACTACGAAGGTCAAGAACGCCAAGGTCACAACGACGCTGGCAGTAAAATTCAGCTTGCGACGCCCCTTGCTGAAAACCACCGAACGAGCAGCGTACACGATGTAAACCGCGCAAGCCGATAGGATGATCGCCCCAAGGTTTGTTGCGAACAGCAAGCCGGCCTCATAAGCTTCAGCCGCTTCTTCAAAATACATCAATACCCCCGAGGCGGATAACGGGGGCACCAAAGACACGCCGATCGCAGCACCTGGCAGCAGGCTAACTTCTGATCGATTTATCTGCACATACGCTCCGGCGACGCCAGCTGCCAAGGCAACGATCAGATCTTCAGTCCCGGGATCGGTACGCGCCAGAACCTGATCAGGGATCAGAATTCCGCGGGGAACATCGGCGATATAGACAAGAAACCAGGCCAGAAAGACGCAGATAACTGCGGCCCCGCTTACAATCAGGGCAAGCTTGAACGCACGTCCCAGCCACCCCATAACCATCGAGGCAGCTATGCCCAGTATCGGTGTCATCAACGGTGCGACCAACATGGCGGCAATCACCACCGCGCCTGAATCGCGAAGCATCCCCATGGTCGCGATCACCACTGACAGTGTCAAAAGCATCGCAAATCTGCGCCAATACGCCGCTCGGTCATGCCCTTCGAACCGAAGGATGTCCCTGGTGGTGCTGAATTTTCGTTTACTCATTCCTGCGACCAAGACCCAAGCAAGACTATCCGCACCAGACTATCAACGGATACGCTCTATGCAAAATCTTGTGTCTTAACGAAAAAAAGGCGCCCCGATACAGGCGCCTTTAGTTTGTGGTACTACGAAGATTACACTTTGAGGTTGGGGATGATCTGCTTTTTCCGGCTCATGATTCCGGGCAGAACCACGGCGTCGCCGTTTACTGACGCACCAAAGCTCTTCTCGGCCACGCCTTTCACAAGGTCATTGGGCACAAGCAGGGTGGCTTCTTCGTTGAGGATGTCGACGACAAACAGCAGAACCTGATCGACACCGTCTTCCTTTGCTACGTCCACCATTGACGCGGCTAGGCTGTCTTTGCGGTCCAGAACGACGCCTGGAGCGGTGGTTTCCAGAACTGAAACGCGGAACTTGGTGCCGTCGACTTCGTATTCTTTGCTATCCATGCGGATCAGTTCTGCGTCCGAGAACGATGATACGTCCGACTTAGCTGCGAACATGTCAGCCGCATATGCCGAGACGTCCAGACCCAGCTCAGCCGCCAGTTTTTCAGCCACTGCGCGGTCATGGGCGGTGGTGGTGGGCGAGCGGAATTCCAGCGTGTCCGACAGGATGCAGGTCAACGCCGCGCCTTTGACGGCGTCAGGCATTTTGGCAGCGTCGTCGCCCATCAGGTCAACCATGATCGTCGCGGTGCAGGCCAGTGGGCGCACGGTGATGTCGATTGGGCTTTTGGTTTCCAGCCCGCCGACCAGCTTGTGGTGGTCGATGATGGCGCGGATGTCTGCGCTGTTGACGCTGGCGGGCAGTTCGGCGGGGTTGTTGGTGTCAACGATTACGACCGGCACGTCCGCGTCCACGTCGGCGATAATACGCGGCTTGGGCAGGTCCCAGCGCTGCAGCATAAAGGCGGCCTCGGTGTTGGGTTCACCCAGCAGTACGGGTTCAGCCTGTTCACCTTTGACTTCGTTCAGATACCACGACCACAGGATCGGGGAGCCGGTGGAATCGGTGTCGGGGGATTTATGTCCAAATACGAGGGTTGTCATGTCAGCGTCCTGAGGATGGTAAATTTGCGCGCCTTATAGGGTGGTCAGGCGCACTTGTCACCCGGTCTCGGTTACACTGCGACGATAGGTAAAACCGGCTTAGAACGGCCCGCGCTCCAGAGTGTAGCCAGCCTGTTCCAACAGGTTCAGAAGCCCATGTTCTCCTCCAAGGTGTCCAGCGCCGACCGCGATCACGGCAGTCTGGTCCTGAATGTCCAGAATATGCGCCATCCAGTTATTGTTGCGCCCGATGAGAAGCTGTTCTTCGAACCCGCCCCATTCCTCGTCGAAAATCTCTTCCGTCAGGCCCGAGGTCTCAAGCCCCTGCAACCGCGCGAATTGTAGGATTTCGCCGTGTTTCTCTTCGAGATAGGCGTTCAGCATCGTGGCCAGCTGGTCTTCGCTGCTTTCGAAGGCGTCGGCCATTCGGACGAGGGATTGCACCTGCTGTTCCATCGGGAATTCGTTGAACATCGCCATCAATTCCGCCGTTGTCTCAAGCGAGAACTGAGGGATGTCGTATTCGGCCGCCAAATCGGTCAGACGGGCATCCATCCCGTAACTGGCGTTCGGTTCGTGCACCATGCAGGGCGGCACGCCCAAAGTCATGCTGAGAAACCAGGGGCGCATTTTGGCCCCCATCCAGCTTGGGATGCCGCGATCGGCTAGACCTTGTGACAGGGTCTCCCACTGCTCGGCGGGGATCATGTCAATCAGCGTCGGACCCGAGGTGATCAGAACCGGGCTCAGATCCTCGGCCAGACCTTTTTGAAAGGCGTCCATCTCGGCCTTGGTGACTTCGAAATAAAACGCATCCGCCTGGCTGAGCGTTGGCTCTAGCCGTTCGACCACCGCGTCCATGCGGGCGTCATTGGTGTGAACGGTGCCGATCAGATGCAGGGTTGCACCGTCCTTGGTGGCGATCCAGTGATTGCCTTCGGGGTAGGGGAAATTAACAAGCGCCTGTTGAATCTGATCCTGCATTTCAGCCGATAAATCTGGGCGCAGGTCGCGCCCCTCGCAGGCCGCATAAGCGCTCAGCGGTACAAATAGACAAATGAAGATGAACAGAAAACGCATTGGAGCCACCCTTTAAACCTCGGACTTTTTTATTTGTGCCGCGACCTTGCATTGCGCAAGGCATGGGATCAAGCGGTGCAAAGCGCCGCCGGTCCGATCTGTGTCTGGCATTCCACAGCAAATCCCCTAGCATGGCCGTATGGAGCGTGAGCAGGATCTTTACCCCCCCATCAAAGCGTTGTTGGAGCGTCAAGGTTACACCGTCAAGGGTGAGGTGGGTGCTGCCGATATAGTCGCCGTGCGCGCTGGGGAAGATCCGGTGATTGTCGAGCTGAAGTTGCGGTTCTCGCTGGCCCTGTTTCATCAGGCGATTGCGCGACTGAAGGTGACGGATCAGGTTTATATCGGTGTGCTCAAACCCAAAGGTCGCAGCGCTCGGCGGGCTCTGAAGGACAATCTGGCTTTGTGCCGCCGTTTGGGGCTTGGTCTGATTACCGTGCGTTCGGATGGTGTGGTTGAGGTTCAGTGTGATCCGGGTCCATATGCGCCGCGAAAGGACAAGGCGCGAAAGACGCGTCTGTTACGCGAGTTTGACCGGTTGGAGGGCGACCCTAATGCGGGCGGGGCCACGCGTCATGGGATTGTCACCGCCTATCGTCAGGATGCGCTGAAATGTGCGGCGCATCTGGCAGAGTGCGGCGCCACCAAAGGGGCCGAGGTTGCAAAGGCAACCGGTGTGGCCGCAGCCACCCGACTTATGCGAGAGAACCACTACGGGTGGTTCGACAAGGTCGAAAAGGGCGTTTATGCCCTGACGGATGCAGGGCAGGACGGACTGAAACACTGGGCCTACAGCTGGGATCACCCCGAATAGGGGCAGAGGTCCAAAAAATCCTTCACAGCTTGTTGACTCGGGGAATTGCACCCCCTAGCTATGCGTCGTTATCACTCGACAAGCATGAGTGCTAACGCCCCGCCATCCGGCGAGGGGAGGATTAACAACTTTGAGCCCAAGGAGCTGCAAAGATGGCATTGAAACCGCTTCATGACCGCGTGCTGGTTCGCCGTACCGAAAGCGAAGAAAAAACCGCAGGCGGCCTGATCATTCCTGACAGCGCAAAAGAAAAGCCCAGCGAAGGCGAAGTCGTCGCAACCGGCGAAGGCGCACGCAAGGACAGCGGCGAGCTGATCGCAATGGCTGTGAAAGCTGGCGACAAGATCCTGTTCGGCAAATGGTCGGGCACCGAGGTTCAGGTCGACGGCGAAGAGCTGCTGATGATGAAAGAAAGCGACATCATGGGGATCATCGAGTAAGGCCCTCGCGCTTCACTCTGATCTTCATCTACAACTAATTTCTCAAGGAGAAACGACATGGCTGCAAAGGACGTCAAGTTCGACACCGATGCCCGTAACCGGATGCTGGCAGGCGTAAACATCCTGGCCGACGCGGTTAAAGTGACCCTGGGCCCCAAAGGCCGCAACGTGGTTCTGGATAAATCCTTCGGCGCACCGCGCATCACCAAAGACGGTGTTTCGGTTGCTAAGGAAATCGAACTGGAAGACAAGTTCGAAAACATGGGCGCGCAGATGGTGAAAGAAGTCGCCAGCCGCACCAATGACGAAGCCGGTGACGGCACCACCACCGCAACCGTTCTGGCCCAAGCCATCGTGCGCGAAGGTCTCAAGCAGGTTGCTGCTGGCCTGAACCCGATGGACCTGAAGCGCGGCATCGACCTGGCGACCGCCAAGGTTGTTGAAGGCATCAAAGACGCCTCGCGCGAAGTCAAAGACTCGGCAGAAGTTGCTCAGGTTGGCACCATCTCGGCCAACGGCGAAGCCGAAATCGGCCAGCAGATCGCAGACGCGATGCAGAAGGTTGGCAACGAAGGCGTTATCACCGTCGAAGAAAACAAAGGTCTGGAAACCGAGACCGATGTTGTCGAGGGTATGCAGTTCGACCGTGGCTACCTGTCGCCTTACTTCGTCACCAACGCAGACAAGATGATCGCAGAGCTCGATGACTGCATGATCCTGCTGCACGAAAAGAAACTGTCCTCGCTGCAGCCGATGGTTCCGCTGCTGGAGCAGGTGATCCAGTCGCAGAAGCCGCTGCTGATCATCGCAGAAGATGTTGAAGGCGAAGCGCTGGCAACTCTGGTTGTCAACAAACTGCGCGGCGGCCTGAAAATTGCTGCTGTCAAAGCACCGGGCTTCGGCGATCGCCGTAAAGCCATGCTGCAAGACATCGCGATCCTGACCGGCGGTCAGGTCATCAGCGAAGATCTGGGCATGAAGCTCGAATCCGTCACCATGGACATGCTGGGCACCGCCAAGAAGATCGAAATCACCAAAGACGAAACCACCATCGTCGACGGTGCAGGCGAAAAAGCCGAGATCGAAGCACGCGTTGCTCAGATCCGCACTCAGATCGAAGAAACCTCGTCGGACTACGACCGTGAGAAGCTGCAAGAGCGCGTTGCCAAACTGGCAGGCGGTGTTGCTGTTATCCGCGTCGGCGGCATGACCGAAGTTGAAGTGAAAGAGCGTAAAGACCGTGTGGACGATGCTCTGAACGCGACCCGTGCTGCTGTGCAGGAAGGCGTTGTTGTGGGCGGCGGTGTTGCTCTGGTTCAGGCCGGTAAAGCTCTGGAAGCTCTGGAAGGTGCAAACGCTGACCAGAACGCAGGCATCAACATCGTTCGTAAGGCAATCGAAGCGCCGCTGCGCCAGATCGCTGAAAACGCAGGCGTTGACGGTGCAGTTGTTGCTGGCAAAGTCCGCGAAAGCGGCGACGCAGCGTTCGGCTTCAACGCACAGACCGAAGAATATGGCGACATGTTCTCGTTCGGCGTGATTGACCCGGCCAAAGTTGTCCGTACTGCACTGGAAGATGCAGCATCGGTTGCTGGCCTGCTGGTCACTACCGAAGCAATGGTTGCCGACAAGCCCCAGAAAGACGCACCCGCTGCTGGCGGCATGCCCGACATGGGCGGCATGGGCGGCATGATGTAAGCACATCGAATTCGCTCAGGCGAATTCTGACGATCCCCCCGATAGGTGCTTGGCCACTATTGACCAAGCTGTCGAAAGGGAAGCCGCAATATCAAGATGGGGTCGCCTTCGGGCGGCCCCGTTTCGTTAGGAATGCCCGCTGCGCGGACATGCCTCCGGCGGAGGTATTTTTGAACAGTAGAAGAGCGGGCACGGTTTTTCGCCGGGAATGTGAGTGTGCAAATGCGTCCGAACACGCTATGCGGTGGGAATGCGACTGTTTTTGCTGACTGCCCTGACTATGTGCGCCTTTGCGGCGAATTCGATCCTCAACCGTTTGGCCATTGATAGCGGCGCGAGCGACCCTGCCGGGTTTGCCATCGTGCGTGTGTTGGCCGGGGCAGTGGTGTTGGCAGCGTTGGTTTCATTCCGAGGGGGGCAGTTGCCTTTGCGGAACAGGCGCCGCATTGCGGGGGCCGGATCCTTATCCCTGTATATGATCGGGTTTTCTATTGCCTATCTAACCTTGGATGCGGGGTTAGGGGCTTTGATTCTGTTCGCAGTGGTTCAGATCACCATGTTTGCCGTGACATCCGTCACCGGGTCGGCGCCTAGCGCACGGCAGATCGCAGGAGCTGGTATCGCTTTGGCTGGTCTGGCATGGGTTCTGTGGCCGAGCGGAGAGATTCAGGTGAACCCGGTGGGAGCGGCATTGATGATTGCGGCGGGGGTCGGATGGGCAATCTATTCGCTGGTTGGCCGGTCCGAACCAGATGCGCTGGCCGGAACAGCCGCCAATTTCGTCGTTGCTCTGCCTATCACAGGGCTAGCGTTGTTGCTGGTTGGAGGAGAGTGGAACATGACAGCCGCCGGGTATGTACTGGCCGCTTTGTCTGGCGGTGTGACATCTGGGATGGGCTATGCCCTGTGGTATGGGGTTCTGCCGCAGCTGGCCCCGACGACCGCCGCCGTTGTGCAGTTGAGTGTGCCGATCATTGCCATTGCGGGGGGCGTTGCCTTGTTGGGTGAAACCGCCAGCCTACGTCTGATCCTTGGTGCCGCGCTGGTTCTGGGTGGCATTGCGTTGGCTGTTCTGCGCCTGTCGCGGCGCTAGGGGTTTCATCGCGCCCGCTTTGCCCTTATCTGGCCGCTATGAGATATGTGTTTGCCATTATTCTGTTTTTGTTGCCCGCCGCGGCCCATGCGAAATGCGTGGTGCTGCTGCACGGGCTTGCCCGGACCGAGGCGTCCTTTACGGTGATGGAGCAACTCTTTCAGGCGCATGGCTACACTGTTGTGCGGCCCGGATATCCCTCGACCGATCTGCCGATTGCCGAATTGGCAGCTCAGACCCTGCCAGATGCCTTTGCGGCTTGTGGTGACGATACCGTCAACGTGGTGGCGCATTCCATGGGGGGTATCCTGTTGCGTTTCTGGTTGCAGGACAACATGCCCGAAAACCTAGGCCGCGTGGTCATGCTTGGCCCGCCCAATCAGGGTAGCCAACTGGTGGATGAGTTAAGCGCCTACGAGGTCTTTGGTATCCTGAACGGCCCTGCCGGGCTGGCGTTGGGCACAGGTCCCGAAGGTATCCCGCGCAAGTTACCGCCGGTGGACTTCGAACTTGGGGTGATCGCCGGTGAAAATTCGCTGAACCCGCTGTTTTCATCGCTGATCGAGGGCAAAGATGACGGTAAGGTCTCGGTCGAGACGACCAAGGTCGAGGGCATGAAGGACCATATCGTTCTGCCCGTGACCCATACTTTTATGATGAACAATCCCCGCGTGATGGCACAAGCACTGCATTTCATCGAATTCGGCCAGTTTGACCCTCAGATTACATGGCTGGATGGCGTGCAAGCCATCATTGATGAGATCTGCCTCGGTTGGGATTGCTCAGAACCAGAATCGGAACCCTCAGAATGAGCGATCTGGCCCTGACGTTCACCGGCGCCGAGGTTCTGTTGCCAGGGGACGGTCTGGCCTTAGCTGATTTGTCGCTTGCAAAAGGAGTCATTCAGCCCGATCGCGCTGGCCGCGCCGTCGACCTAAACGGATTTCTCGTTTTACCCGGCATTATCGACCTGCACGGGGACGGGTTCGAACGTCACATCGCGCCGCGCCGTGGGGCGATGAAACAGATGGATGAGGGCATTCTGGCTGCCGAGGCCGAACTGGCGGCCAATGGCATTACCACCGCCGTGCTGGCGCAGTTTTACAGTTGGGAGGGCGGCGTGCGCGGTCCCGAATTTGCAGGGCAGGTCTTTGATGCAATTGCGTCCGTCAGAGACAGCGTTGTGACCGATCTGTTGCCACAGCTACGGTTCGAGACGCATATGCTGGACGACTATGTTGATTTGCCGGAGCGAATTGCGGCGTGGCAGGTGCCCTATGTCGTGTTCAACGACCATCTGCCGCATGATCGCCTTGCCGAAGGGCGCAAACCACCGCGTCTGACCGGGCAGGCGTTGAAGGCTGGGCGTAACCCTGAAATGCATTTCGAAATGCTGCTGTCCATGCACGCGCGGGGATCAGAGGTTCCAATGGCATTGGATAGCTTGTGCACGGTGTTGGAAAAGCAAAACGTGCGCATGGGCAGCCATGACGATGCCACTGCCCAAACCCGCGCAATTTGGCGCGCGCGTGGGGCGAAGATATCGGAATTCCCCGAAACGCTCGAAGCTGCCGAAACCGCTCGCGCCGCAGGGGACCATATCATTCTCGGCTCGCCAAATGTGGTGCGCGGGGGCTCGCATAAAGGCAATGTCAGCGCGTTGGACCTGATCATGATGGGGCTCTGTGATGCGTTGGCCTCGGACTATCATTACCCAAGCCCCCGCCGCGCCGCACTGATGCTGGCTAAGTCAGGTTTGTTGGATTTTGCCGAGGCTTGGGCGCTTGTGTCCTCGGGCCCTGCGCGCGTTCTGGGTCTGAATGACCGAGGTACGCTGGCCCCTGGAAAACGCGCGGATCTGACCATTTTGGACAAACAAACCCACCGCGTTGCCGCGACCATGACAGAGGGGCGCTTCAGCTATATGGCCGGGGATATCGCGGCCCGGTTCCTTGTTTGATCCGCAAACTTCATCTGGCTAAAAATATCCCCGCCGGAGGCATCGCGCACCAGCGCGATTTCCTAGCGCGAAATGCGGTTGAAATGCCCCATCTTGCGGCCTGCCTTGACCTCGGCCTTACCGTAAAGATGCAAGGCTACATCGCGCTCTCTCGCCAAATCAGGCACCCGATCCATGTCATCGCCGATCAGGTTCTCCATCACCACATCACTATGGCGCTGACCGTCGCCCAAGGGCCACCCGGCGACCGCGCGGATATGCTGTTCGAACTGATCCACAGCGCAACCGTTCTGCGTCCAGTGGCCCGAGTTATGCACTCGCGGCGCAATCTCATTCACAATCAGACCGCGCGCGGTCACGAACAGCTCGACCCCCATGACGCCTACATAGTCCAGCGCGTTCAAGATATTGGCTGCCGACAGCACCGCATCGGTGCGCTGCGCCGGAGGCAGTCGGGCGGGGACAGTCGTAGTATGCAAGATACCATCGCGGTGGACATTCTCGCCGGGATCGAAACAGGCGACCTGACCATCCAGCCCGCGTGCGGCGATGATCGAGACTTCGTGGCTAAACTCTACAAACCCTTCAAGGATCGCTGGTGCACCCGCCATATCGGCCAGAGCAGCCTCGGCATCGTCGGGCGCGCGCAACCGGGCTTGCCCCTTGCCATCATAACCAAAGCGGCGGGTTTTCAGGATCGCGGGCGTGCCGATTTCCTCAATCGCGGATTTCAGGCTGCCCAGATCGGTGATATCGGCAAAAGGCGCGGTTTGTAGGCCCAGCCCTTGCAGAAAGTTCTTCTCGGTCAGCCGATCCTGGCTGACTCGCAACGCCTCGCGGCCCGGGCGAATGGGGCGGTGTGCCTCCAGCAGGTCCAGAGCCTCGGTCGGGATGTTCTCGAACTCATAGGTGATAATATCGGCCGACTCGGCAAAGGCGCGCAGGGCGTCGGCATCGTCATAGGCGGCTGTGGTCACGCGGTCTGCGACCTGACCAGCGGGCGGGTTCGCGCCAGGCTCGAATATATGCGTCACAAAGCCCAGTCGCGCTGCGGCAACGGACAGCATCCGGCCCAGTTGTCCACCGCCAAGGATGCCAATCGTGGCTCCGGGTGCAAGCATGTCCGTCATTCTTCAGGTCTCCAGCCGTTTGCCGATTGCAGTCAGGGCGTCGCGCAGGGCCGCATGGGCCTTGCCCGCTTGCAGGGTTCGCGTCATTTGCAAGCTCAGTGTTCCGTCGGTTGCCAGCGCATCACGTTCTGCGGCAAGCCGTCCAGTCTGACCCTTTTCCATGCTGGCCAGGAAACCTGCCATCAATTGGGTCGTGTAGAATTCCGCACCATCCGCATCGCCGGTCTGTTCGGTCAGCCATTCCGCGCCCGAGACCAGAAGGTCCAGAACACCCGGCACCATCGCACAGATGGCAAAATGAGCGTTCAGCGAGGCTTCATCGGCCACTTTCACAACCGGGTTTTCGGGGGCCATCAGACCCGCCAGCAGATCATCGTTCCCATAAGCCGCCAAGGGGCAGCCGCCCTGTTCCAAAAAGCCCAGAGGGATCGTCTGCACGAAATCCCCCGCGGGGGCGCAGAGCGATCTGAGATCCGTCTCGGACACCGCCGCCATCACCGACACGATCCGATGGTCGGCCCGAAAGGACAGGGGGGCCAGCACATCCGACGCAATGTGCGGACGCAGGCACAGAAACAAAATCTCGGACTGGTCGATCACCGATTGCGGACGGCCGACCGTTGCGTTGATGTCGGCCTTCAGTGTAGCCGAAACGGTGGCGTTACGCTCCGTCACAAAAATCTCATGCCCTTTACGTGCCAGCAGCCGGGCTATTGGCGCTGCGATGTGGCCGGTGCCGATGAACCCGACACGGCTCATCCCTGTGGCTCTTCGGGGATCGAGGCCGACAGCGCATCGCGCCACGCATCCAGCCGCTGCGCCAGAGCGTCATCCTGCAAGGCCAGAATACCAGCCGCCATCAGACCCGCATTGGCCCCGCCTGCCGACCCGATGGCCATGGTCGCCACAGGAAACCCCTTGGGCATCTGAACGATGGAATAAAGGGAATCGACGCCCGACAAGGCGCGCGTCTGTACTGGCACCCCAATAACGGGCACTCGCGTCTTCGAGGCCATCATACCGGGTAGGTGCGCTGCCCCTCCGGCCCCTGCGATGATCACATGCAGGCCACGCGGCACGGCGGTCTTGCCATAGTCCCACAGACGGTCAGGGGTACGGTGGGCGGACACGATACGCTTTTCATAGGCAATGCCCAACTCGTCTAGAATATCGGTGGCCTCTTTCATCGTGGGCCAGTCCGACTGGCTGCCCATGATGATCCCCACTTTCACGTCGCTCATCCGTTTACTTCCCTGCGTGCCGAAAGAGCGCGCACTATAGCCAAATCCGCCTTCGTGGCAATGCGTCAGGCGATGATGTCAGGGGTCAGACGGTCTTCGATCAGACGGATGATGTCTTTCAGCCGCAATTTCTGCTTTTTTAAGCGCTTGATGGTCAGCTGGTCCGCCGTTCCGGTGCCTTGAAGCGCCTCGATCGCTTCGTCCAGGTCTCGGTGCTGACGGCGGAAAACCTCAAGTTCAACCCGCAAAACGTCGTCAGTTTTCATCGAAAGGTCGGTGGGGGCGTTCATTGGCGACTCGGGCTAGAATGTGGTGCGTATCACACAAGATAGTGTGTCAGGCTTTATATCGCCAGACCTTGTGGACATCCCGTGACATTCCCATATTCTATTCTACGCGGTTGCCAGAACGGGGCCGCAACTTACGTCGCTTTGGCAATAAAGGACGAACATACGTGTCTAAACTTACCTTAGGCTCATACCCGCATCTTTTGGGGTTCGAGCAACTGGAACGCCTTCTGGAACGGTCTGCAAAGGCCGGAAATGAAGGATATCCGCCCTATAATATCGAACAGACCTCGGACTATTCCTATCGCATCACACTGGCGGTAGCCGGGTTTGCCGAGCAGGATCTGTCGATCACCATCGAGGATCGCCAACTGGTGATCCGGGGCCGTCAACGCGACGACAGCGAGGGGCGCATCTTCCTGCATCGCGGCATCGCGGCACGTCAGTTCCAGCGCATGTTCGTGCTGGCCGACGGGGTCGAGGTGGGCGAGGCGATCATGGAAAACGGTCTGCTGCATGTGGATCTGACCCGCGCCGTGCCGGAAACCGTGGTGCAAACGATCAACATAAGAAAGGGGTAAGAGCAATGAATACACCGGTACAAATCGACGCCAATGGCGACCGTATCGTCTATGTGAAGAAGGTCGAGATTACGGACCTGCCGCGCGAGGTGCGCGAACAGGCGGGTGATCTGGATACGCTCTATGCGGTACATGATTCCGATGGCCAACGCCTGGCTCTGGTCGCCGACCGCAAGCTGGCGTTCAACCTCGCGCGCGAGCATGACTTTTCGCCGATGGCCGTGCACTGACACGGCCCCTTAGGCGTTTTCCCCGTGACATCCGCTGCCTGCCGGGCCAGATATGCCTTGCAATGGCAAGGGATGCGCGGGAATGAGCTGGTTCGATTTTGACTGGGTGGACGCCTTTACCGACCGGGCGTTTGGCGGCAATGGATGCGCTGTGGTGCATGATGCAGCTCATCTGTCGGACGCAACCTGCATGGCATATGTGCAAGAGACGTCTTTGGTCGAATGCACCTTTACCGGCCCCTCTGACGTGGCCGATATCCGGGTTCGGTATTTCCTGGCCAGCCGTGAAATTCCATTTGCCGGGCATCCCACCATTGCCACCGTCGGGGCCATGCAGTCGCGTGGTCTGTTTCAGGGCGATGCCCTGACGCTTGAGACCGGCGCCGGGATCGTCGATATCCGCCTGAATGGTGATGAGATCGAGATGACGCAGATCGCGCCCCAATTCGGCGCGCAGGTCCCAGTTGAACTGGTGGCAGAAACGATCGGCCTGCCGACCGATGCCATCATTTCCCCGCCGCAATTCGTGTCTACCGGTCTGCCGTTCTGCATCACGGTTCTGCGCGATCACGCGGCGTTGCGCGCCGCAAAACTGGTGGAAGGTCCATTGCGAGAGGTTGCGGCCAAAGCAGGCTTTTCCGGATCGGACATGGCCGAGCCATTTCTTGTGACGCTGCAAGGCGCGACCGGGGCGGGTGACACGTTCTCGCGCCTGCTGCTGGCCCCACCCAGCCCGCCCGAGGATCCGTTCACAGGTTCTGCCACCGGCGCGATGGCGGCCTATCTGTGGAAACACGGGCTGATGGACAAGGACAGTTTCATCGCCGAACAG
Organism: Ruegeria sp. AB6; assembly: GCF_056542685.1. NCBI lineage: Bacteria > Pseudomonadati > Pseudomonadota > Alphaproteobacteria > Rhodobacterales > Roseobacteraceae > Ruegeria > Ruegeria sp. AB6. Next base: position 77,577 of record NZ_JBQGAD010000002.1, read on the forward strand.
GGCCATGACATGGGCCGTCCGGGTCATGCCACCGTCACACGTGTCGGCCCACCAGAGGCAATGACCGGTATCAAGGTCGCCGGGCGCGGCCATGTGCTGATGCGTGGGCAGGTCGACCTGCCCGAGGGGGCCTGATGTCCGAGCCCGCGATTGCCATTCTGCCCTATGGGCACCGGTTGGGGCCGAAACTGGCCGCGATTCCCCTCAGCGATCTGATTTGGCCCGAGGGGTGCCCGGATCGCCTGATTGGCAAAACCGTCCGAGATCTTGAGCCAACCGATCACCTGCTCATGTATCCCAACTCCACCGTGCATCTACGGTTGCGCAGGGGTACCCGCGCGCAGATTTCGCTGATGATGGGGGAACCCTCGGCCATCCACGCAAAACACGACCGGATGCTGCGCTGGACATGGCGGCGGTTCTTTCGCGTGCTGACCTTCCATGACGTCCTGCTGCAAGGCATCCCGAACGCGGTTTTTCTGCCCTATGGCGTCACCATGGTGCCGGAGTGGCAGGCGTTGTCCGTCGAAAAGACCAAATCCTGTTCGCTGATCGCCTCGGCCAAGCGCGATCTGGAAGGTCACCAGCTGCGCCATGCGGTGATCGACTGGGTGCGCGAAACGGGCGCGGATGTCGATATCATGGGCCGTGGTTATATGCCGTTTGACCAAAAATCCGACGGGTTGGCGCCTTATCGCTATTCCGTGGTGATCGAGAATGTGCGGGAGCGGAATTATTTCTCGGAAAAACTGACCGATGCAATCCTCTGCGCCACCGTTCCGATCTATTGGGGCTGCCCGAATATCGAGGATTTCTTCGACACATCGGGCATGATCCTGTGCGAATCCGAGGCCGATATTCACCGTGCCATTCAGGCCGCCTCGCCCGAGGACTACGCTGCGCGCCTGCCACATCTTCAGGCGATCCAGCCCAAAGCGGCCGAGTTCGGAGATTTCGAATCCCGCGCCGTTGCGGCCATCCGCGCCGCGCTTCGAACATGAAAAAAGGCCCCCGCGGTGCGAGGGCCTGTGACTGTTTGGATGCAGCTTAGGACGCGGCGATCAGGCCCATGCTCTCCAGTTTTAGCAGCACCTGATGGGCGCAGTTGTCGACATCGACGTTCTCGGTCTCGACGCTCAGTTCAGGGTTTTGCGGCACGTCATAGGGGTCGGAAATGCCGGTGAATTCCTTGATCTTGCCTTCGCGCGCAAGCTTGTACAGGCCCTTGCGGTCGCGGCGCTCGCATTCCTCGATACTGGTGGCGACGTGGACCTCGCAGAAGGCGCCAAATTGTTCGACGTCTTCGCGCACGGCGCGGCGGGTGGTGGCATAGGGCGCAATGGGCGCACAGATGGCGATGCCGCCGTTCTTGGTGATCTCGGAGGCCACGTAACCAATGCGACGGATGTTCAGGTCGCGGTGTTCTTTTGAGAAGCCTAGTTCCGACGACAGGTTCTTACGAACAATGTCACCATCCAGCAACGTCACCGGACGGCCACCCATCTCCATCAGCTTGACCATCAGTGCGTTGGCGATGGTGGATTTGCCCGAGCCCGAGAAGCCGGTGAAGAACACGGTAAAACCTTGCTGGCTGCGCGGCGGTTTGGTTTTGCGCAACTCGGCCACAACCTCGGGGAAGCTGAACCATTCGGGGATTTCCAGACCTTCCGCCAGACGGCGGCGCAGTTCGGTACCCGAGATGTTCAGGATGGTGACGTCGTCCTTGTCCAGAATCTCGTCATTCGGTTCGTATTGGGCGCGTTCCTGCACATAGACCATGTGTTTGAAATCAACCATCTCAACGCCGATTTCATCCTGATGCTGGCGGAACAGGTCTTGCGCGTCATAGGGGCCATAGAAATCTTCTCCGGCCGAGTTCTTGCCGGGGCCCGCATGGTCGCGACCCACGATGAAGTGGGTACAGCCGTGGTTGGCACGGATCAGGCCATGCCAGACCGCTTCGCGCGGGCCAGCCATACGCATCGCCAGGTTCAGCAGGCTCATTGAGGTGGTCGAGGCTGGATACTTGTCCAGAACCGCCTCATAGCAGCGCACGCGGGTAAAGTGGTCGACGTCGCCGGGCTTGGTCATGCCGACAACCGGGTGGATCAGCAGGTTGGCCTGCGCCTCTTTGGCGGCGCGGAAGGTCAGTTCCTGGTGGGCGCGGTGCAGCGGGTTGCGGGTTTGGAATGCAACGATGCGACGCCAGCCCAGCTTGCGGAAGAACGCGCGCAACTCGTTCGGAGTGTCACGCCGGGCGCGGAAATCATAGTGGACAGGCTGCTGGATGCCGGTGACAGGGCCGCCCAGATAGACCTTGCCCGCCACATTGTGCAGATAGTTCACCGCAGGGTGCGCATCGTCATCCGCGCCGAATACCTTTCCGGCCTCGCGCGCTTTGTCCGGGGTCCAGCGGTCGGTCACAGTCATGGTGCCCAGAATGACACCTTCCTGGTCGCGCAGGGCGATGTCCTGACCCAGTTCGATGCTTTCGGCAAAGTCTTCGCTGACATCCAGAGTGATCGGCATCGGCCACAGCGTGCCATCTGCCAGACGCATATTCTCGACCACATTGTCGTAATCGGCCTCGGACAGGAAACCTTTGAGCGGGTTGAATCCGCCGTTCATCAGCAATTCCAGGTCGCAGATCTGGCGCGGGCTCAGGTCCCAGCTGGTCAGGTCGGCAGCTTCTACTTTCAGTTTCTGCGCCGACTCGTAGGAAACATACAGTTCAGGGATCGGAGCCAGATTGCTCAACATCGTCATGGGAATACTCTTGTCGAAGTTCGGTTTTTTTACCGGTGGTTCAGTGTCTTTGCGGGGCGTTTGCCCCGACTGTGGGGCGAAGTCCATATACATTCAGGTAATTAAGGACGATATGCGCAGTTTTTACTGCGTTTGGAAGGATTTTTTGACCGGTAGAAGTTTTGAGGACGAAATTCCCGACGATTTACGGTTCGCAGGTGAATTCAGTACGTATGTTCTATTCTGCGGCGGCGGCTGCAAGATCGGTAGCGCTGGTCACAGGTAAGGCGGGAATCGGTCGCGTGACCCCGCGCAAGTCAAACGACTTCAAGCCACTTTGATCGCCGCCAAATCCGGCGGCCTGAAGCAATTCGGACGACACCAGCAGCTCGACCCCAAGGTCCTTGGTTTGCCCTTCTAGCCTGCTGGCAACGTTAACAGCATCGCCGATGATCGTGCGCGTTGCGGTGCCTGCTGCGCCAATTTCACCCAAAACCAGATCTCCCAGATGCAGACCCATTCCGATGCGGATACGTGGGCTGCCTTCCGCTTCTAGCCGCTGATTGAATTGAACGAGGGCGCGACTGACATTTATAGCTGCCTGCAACCCTGCGCGGGCCGAACTTTCTGTATCGGGTGTTTCAAACACCGCCAGCAGACCATCCCCCATATATTTATCGACCACTCCATGTTCAGCAGTGATTGCGGGCACGATGGCGTCAAAGAACCGGTTCAGCAGGAACACGATGTCATAGGGCAATTGACCCGTCGTCCGAGAGGTAAAACCACGCATGTCCAGAAACAGAACGGCCAGTTTGCGCTCTTGTCCCTGGCTGGAATGTGCGCGTTGCCGACCTCCGTCGGGGCGGAACATGCGAAACGCGGTCAGCGGTTCTGTAGGTCGAATCTGACAGGCCAGGCGCGCTTTTCTTGGAGCACCCACGGCTGCAAGGCTGCGCGCCTCTACCTCGCTGGGCGAGGGGAGGGCGTCTGCCCCATCCTCGACAATCACCCGACAGGTTGTGCAGCGTCCTTTACCCCCGCACAATGCAGTGTGCGGGATGCCATTGGCTTGCGAAATCTCCAGCAATGTCATGCCTTTTTCGGCGACGACTTCGGGGCCTTCCACGTATTTCACCCGGACCGAGTGCCTGCGCCGCAGCAATTTGCGCACTGCAAAAACAGTTAACGAGGCCCCCAGCGCGATCCAGAAAGCCGTGACAGCATTGCTCTTGATGCTGAACAGTGCCTGAAAGTCCTGTTGAGACGGCCAGTTATAGTGGTCGATATACTGGTCACGCAGGAACGGATCGGCGAAATCTATCCAGAGGCGCCGTCCCTCGGTCAGCAATCCGGCCAACGCGAATGACGGGACAAACACCGCCAACCCAATCAGGTAGGGCGCAGTTTTTGACCACCAATCGGTCAGGCGCAGCCACATGTGAAGGCCAATGCAGCTGTGAATCCAGACAATCAGCAGCAATGCGCTTTGCAGCCAGATCGCGCTGCTGTTCCACATCAGGATGATGATATAGCCCATCTCGTCATTGACGTCATAGACCTCGTGCGCGTAGCGCGTATAGACGATATGGGTGATCAGCTGCAGCGGGATCAGCAGGCCCAGAACCACCTGCAGCGCCGTGCTGACCGGCATTCTGAGCGTCCTGCGCTGGCTGATCGAATACAGCGCCAAGCCTGTGTGCACAAACAACGCCAAATACAGAAACGCACTGCCAATGTCATGGCGCGTCACCGCGTGGCGGCCATCCTGCATCCCGTGCAGGTAATCGGTATGAAACAACCCCAACCCGATGTTGATGAAGTGAAAAAAGGCGAAGGCAAACAGGACCAGGCCGCTGCCGATCCTCAGCCGGGTTGCCCACCCGCCTTGCCATAAAACGCTACTCAATCAAATCACCTGCACGCGCTTTGTCTGAAGCCGAGTCTGGTACGGGGGAGGCGACGGGTCAAGAATAAGGCGGCACCCAAGCGGTCGCAGGCGCATCGACATGGATCATATCAGCCGAAATTTTGAACAGCACGAGATGGCTGAGGTCGGGCCGGGACCGAGAGCTGTAGATCAGCCCGTCCGCCTCTTGCGCGCGGGCCACTTCCGAGAACTGCCAGGTGGGCGAGGGGCGGTCCATTTCCTGCCACACGACCGAGGCTGTGCGTTGCCCGCGCAGGTCGACAAGGCATGCTTTGGTGATACGGGCCTGTTGCAAAACGCGCGGGGGATCATCCTTGCCGACATAGCGCCGGATCGCGACCGTAGCCCCCTCGGCGCTGAGCGACGCGTAAAGCGCTGTCTGCCCTGCAAAATGAAAACGCCCCTCGGGTGCCTTTGCGGGGGCCAAAGGGGCGTCGCATTGGGACAAAAACAGAATTCTCCAGACCGGGCCGGAGAATTCCAACAAAGTGTTATTCCTGCTCTGCCAGGAAGCGTTCGGCGTCCAGCGCAGCCATACAGCCCATACCAGCGCTGGTCACGGCCTGACGATAGATGTGGTCGGTCAGGTCCCCGGCGGCGAAAACACCGGCGATAGAGGTTTCGGTCGAGCCCGGCTTGGTTACGACATAGCCGCCCATATGGGTTTCCAGCGTGTCCTTGACCAGCTCATTGGCGGGGGCATGACCGATGGCGACAAAGACACCCTTACACGGGATCTCGGTGATCTCGCCGGTTTTGACGTTCTTGACGCGTACACCTTCGACGCCCAGCGGGGCATCAGTGCCGACGACCTCGTCCAACTCATGAAACCAAAGGGGTTCGATCTTTTCGTTTTTGAACAGCCGGTCCTGCAGGATTTTCTCGGCCCGCAACTCGTCGCGGCGGTGGATCAGAGTGACCTTGCTGGCGAAGTTGGTCAGAAACAGCGCCTCTTCCACGGCGGTGTTGCCGCCGCCGATGACCACGATCTCTTGTCCGCGATAGAAGAACCCGTCGCAGGTGGCGCAGGCCGAGACGCCAAAGCCCTTGAACTTGTCCTCGGACGGCAGGCCCAGCCATTTGGCGCGCGCGCCGGTCGCCAGAATGACGGCGTCGGCCGTATAGGTCGTGCCGCTGTCGCCCGTGGCGGTGAAGGGGCGTTTGCTGACATCCAGATCGCTGATGATGTCGCCGATGATCTCACACCCCATAGCTGCGGCATGTTCCTGCATCTTGATCATCAGATCGGGGCCCTGCACCTCGGTAAAGCCGGGGTAGTTTTCGACTTCGGTCGTGGTGGTCAGCTGACCGCCGGGCTCGATGCCCTGAACCAGAATCGGGTTCAGCATCGCGCGGCTGGCATAGACGCCCGCCGTGTATCCGGCAGGTCCCGACCCGATGATCAGAACCTTGGTGTGTTTCGTTTCGGCCATGGTACCCCCAACTCGATATGCCTGACTTGGGCGCTTGGCCCCTTGGCGATTGGATATAGCGACCCAGTGGCGGCGCTTAAAGCCCCTTCCTGATGGGTATCGGCCTTGCGGCTATGGAATGGCAATGAAACAAAGAATGTTGCGCAGAGGCGAAATATTATTGCGCATCAAGTGGGTGCTGATATAACAACTGAAAAAAATTCAGGAGCATTTTATGGTCACGACCCGGCTGGATGAGATTGACCGCAAGATTTTGGCGGAATTGCAGGCAGACGGTCGCATGACCAATGTCGAATTGGCGAAACGTGTCGGGATTTCAGCCCCTCCTTGCCTGCGTCGGGTTCGCACGCTTGAGGAATCGGGTTTTATTCGCGGGTACCATGCCGAGGTAAACGCGCGCGAATTGGGGTTCGAGGTTCAGGTCTTTGCCAGCGTCGGTCTGGAAAGTCAGGCCGAAACGGAACTGACCGCCTTTGAGGAACGCTGCCGCGAATGGCCCTTGGTCCGGGAGTGTCACATGCTGAACGGTGAGGTGGATTTCATTCTGAAATGCGTCGCCCCCGACCTCAGCAGCTTTCAGCAATTCCTGACCGGAGAGCTGCTGACGACGCCGAACGTGGCCAGTGTTAAAACATCACTGGTCATTCGTGGCGCTAAGGACGAGCCCGGCGTGCCTTTTGACGTGCTGGAAGAACGAATGAACCGGACGGCGTAAAGCGCGTCCGTTTATGTGCGGCACAACACCTTGGCAGGATGGCCGTCACGTACAAAAACAGTACCCAACCCAATAGAATCTGCATAAAGCCCCCACTTTGCAGTATCTGGTAATTTTTAAGCTGTGATCGCGTCGACCTCACCATCGCCAGCGCGCGGCATCAGCAGCGGTCCGAAATCGTTCAGCGAATCGGCATGCGCGAACAGGTTCAGAAAGATCGACCTCAAGGAGTGGCTGATCATGCGCACCGCGTTCACGCCGGGATGATAGGTTTCAAACTGCAACCCATCGACTTTGATAACCGCGTGACGTTTCAGGCAGATGTGAAACAGTTCAACTGGCGTCGGCGGCAATGTCTCGATCACGTTCATTCCGTCCTGGAATTCGTGAACCGGGGTCAGGATCGTCTCATTCCCGTGTAGATGCCGAAGATGCGCCGGAGTGCCCACGATCCGGGCTGATGGCCCCGCGATCACGCCTGAAAGAGGTTTTTGCATGCCGAATGTGTCGGCCATGATGCGGGTCAGCGGACGGGTGCGCCCACGCGAATCTTCGCGCCCCGGTACCAGCGTGACCGAGCCTTTCCACAACACGATCTGCGAGGTGCCATCCTGCGTCAGAACAGTGTCTCCGGGCAGTAGGTCTTCGATGGCGACCGGCCCGGTTTCAGTGTCGACCAGAGATCCGCGGGTAAAGGCGCAAAAGGCATCCTCGAACATCGGCAGGGCTGGTGCGATATGGCGGGTTTGCGCAATGTCACCATTGGGCAGAAGCGCACTGACCTCATAGCGCCGCAGCTGCGCCTTGGGTTTGTTCGGTGCACGTGACGCGTCGCGCAGCATCGCTGACGTATCAACCGCATTTCTGGCCGCCCGCGAGAGCGAATGTGGAATAGGCATTGTTATTCCGTCCCTTCTAAAGTCCGCTCAGACAGGTTGACCCCTCCGTCCATGCCCGTCTGACCAGTTTTCTTCTTTGTTTTGAATGAAAGGGCGACCTTGGGGCGATCGTCGCACTGACGTCGCATCGCAGCAGTATCGCGTATCCCTTTGGTCAACATCTTGACCCCCCAGACAAACTCACAACAACGCGGGCGGAAATTGCCTGCGCACACATGCCCCTCACCCGCGCCGCATAAAATACCTGCGGCAGGGTACGCGTCAGGCCGGAGCACCCCTCTGACGCCGGTCTTGGCCCAGGGAACCGGCAGCTTGGTACCCTGAACATCGCGATCAACGCCGTGCCGCCAAGCGGCGGGCAACCCTGATCGAGTGGCTGGAAACACCCTTCCACGGCATGTCCAGACCTTTCTCTCTGCTCGCCGCGATAACGGCGCTTAGAAAGCGAGATTTTCCCTTCATTCCTGTAGTCCTGCTCTTGTCGAGGTCGTGGCCTCAATTCCCTTTGGACCTAATCTGACGCCATATTGCGGCAGCGATAAGGCTGATCCGGGATCAATTCAGGACAAAATGAAGGATGGCAGCTCCTCTTTCTTTATACTGTCCTGCACTGCTGGAGCATCGGCAGATAAGCACCTGAGACGGGACAATAAAACTTGGTTTCTTCCGACTCAGGTAGACACAAAGAATGTGGCGAAAAGGTGGCGATATCGCCACAATTCGGTCTAGGTTAATAATTTGATTGCAGAAATCAGGCGGCCATAATCTGCTTCTTTGGCGTGGGTGGCCCGGCGGTAGGAATAAAACCGGTCCGGGTCCGAATAGGTGCAATGGCGCGTCCATTCCGCTTGGCCGATTCCCGCCTGTCGCAGACGGTGCAGGCCAAAAGCGGGCAGGTCGAATTGCAGCCGGTCGCCTTCTCCATTGGCAAAGAAACGCAGGTTATCGGGTGATTCGGCGACAAAACTGTCCAGAAAATCCGGACCGACCTCATAGGCCCGCTGCGAGATCGTCGGCCCGATGACAGCGACTGTATTCGCGCGGTCCGCGCCAAGCGCCTCCATCGCGTCCAGTGTTGCCTCAAGCACACCGTCCAAGGCCCCGCGCCACCCGGCATGGGCGGCACCGATCACATTGGCTTGAGCATCCGCAAACAGAACCGGCTGACAGTCTGCGGTCAGAATCGAAAGCGCCAGACCCGGTGTCGCCGTCACAATCGCATCCGCTTTTGGCCGGTCGCCGGTTTGCGGGCCATCAACGGTCACCACGGTCGGCGAATGCACCTGATGCACGCCGACCAGCGCGTCGGGGTCGACCTCCATCGCGTCAGCCACGCGGCCCCGGTTGATCGACACTACCTCGGTTTGATCCGAGGACCCGTAGCCGCAATTTAGTCCAGTAAAAATCCCCGAGGAGGCACCACCCCGGCGGCTGAAGAAACCGTGGCGCACGCCTGACAACATGTCCGAGGTCAGTATTTCCAGTGTCATGGTTCCAATCCCGGTGGAGGTGCCGCGTAGGAGGGGTAGAGACCCAGTAGTTTGAACAGGTTTCCCATTTCCTCGGGATGCGTCAACCTGCGATGTGCGGCCAACAGCATATCAAGCTTCGCCCCGCCGAGCGGTTTGGCCAAAGCTTGCGCACGGGCGGTAATGCCCAGCCGTTCCAGAAACACGCCCTGAGGGGTCAGACGGGAATGGGCGCAACCCGCGGCACGTGCTGCCAATGCGAGTGGTTCGAAATCTACATGGGCGGTCAGATCGGCCTGACCGGGTGTATCTAGCGGATCCACACGCTCATGCCCGCGCAGGGCTTGAAACGTGTCGCCCAGTGAATGCCAGTCGCCATAATCCACGATCAGACCGGCACCGCCGTGGCTGGCGATTCGACCCGCGATGACGGTCAGGATGGGGATTGCCGCCGCGCAAAGCTCAACCAGATCGCCATCTTTCGTGTCTTGCAATCGGTCCGTCAGCGCAACCTGATCCGCCTGAGCACCCAACCCGAAGGTCAGCGATTCGTCCTCGGCCCCGATCAGGCGTTCGCGCCACGCAGGGCCATCGCGCAGGAACTGGCGGATGGGCAGGGCGTCAAAGAACTCGTTGGCGACCAGAAACAAGGGCGCGTCGGGCAGGTCGGTAAGCGTTGTGATCCAGCGCGGAGCAAATTCCTTTAACGTTTCTGCCTGAATGTCGCGCAGGGTCGGTGAGGCTTCGAACAACACGATTTCAGCCGCGTCATGGAAGCCTCGGACACCGCGCGTTGCCCGCAGAATGTCCGCCATCAGTGTTCCGCGCCCCGGCCCAAGTTCGGCCAGGACGAAGTGGTCGGGGTGACCTTGATCCATCCAGCTTTGCGCCAGACTTAGGCCGATTAATTCACCGAACATTTGACTGATCTCAGGCGCGGTGACGAAATCGCCCTGCACACCCAAAGGGTCGCGGGTGGTGTAATAGCCATAGGTCGGGTGCAGCAGGCATTCGGTCATGTAGTCGGCCACGGTCATCGGGCCGTCTTGCGCGATGCGCTCCAGCAGATGGTCGGTCAGGCTCATCGCGCGTTTCGCGCGCGCAGGGCGAACCATAGGCCAAGCGCGATCATTGGCAGCGACAAGAGCTGCCCCATGGTCAGGCCATATCCGCCAATATGCCACGCCAGACCCAGAGGATTCCCGACCGAGATAAACTGTGCGTCCGGTTGCCGAAAGAACTCAACGATAAAGCGAGACGCGCCATACCCGGCCAGAAACACGCCCATGACCAGTCCGGGTTTGCGCAGCGCGCCCTTGCGGTAGACCAGCCAAAGCAGCGCGACCCCCAGCAGCAACCCCTCCAGCGCGGCCTCGTAAAGCTGCGAAGGATGGCGTGCACACATGCCCACTAGTACGCCGGGACAGTCCTGCGCGGCAGGGCCGGGGAAGATTACCGCCCAAGGCACCTCGCTGGGGCGGCCCCAAAGCTCGGCGTTGATGAAGTTGGCCAACCGTCCCAGCAGTAACCCCGGCGGAACAGTGTGGGCGATCAGGTCGGCCAGCGGCAGAACCGATATCTGGTGACGGCGCGCATAGATGTAAGAGGCGACAATCACCCCCAGCAGACCGCCGTGAAATGCCATGCCGCCCTGCCAGACTTTCAAAATGTCCGCTGGGTTCGCAAGGTAATAGGCGGGCTGGTAAAACAGCACGAACCCTAGTCGACCGCCCAGAATCACCCCAAGAATGATCCAGGTGATCAGATCCTCAAGCTGCTGGGGTTTCATCGGCGGCGTGTTATCTGCCCAAAGCGCGGGGCGTTTCAGCGCCGCTGCCCCCAGCCTCCATGCGATCAGGATGCCCGCGATATAAGCCAGCGCGTACCAACGCAGCGCGAACTCCATCCCGAAGAGTGAGATCGAGAACAGCTCGGGCGACAGATCGGGGAAATTCAGAACAGCCTGCATGTGCGTCTCATTGCCCGTGCTTTGCAGGGCAAGTCAACCTTGAGCCTGACGCAAAGTTTACCCATATAGAGAACAACCGCGATTTCGGAGAAAAACTATGCAGACCCGCAACAAGATCCTCGACGATGTATCCCAACTGATGACCAACGCCATGGGCGTGGCGCAAGGTGCACGGGAAGAGGCCGAGAACGCGATGAAGTCGATGATCGATCGCTGGCTGGCCGACCGCGATTTCGTCACCCGCGAAGAATTCGATGCCGTCCGCGCCATGGCGCAAAAGGCGCGCGAGGAAAACGCAGCCTTGGAACAGCGTATCGCCGCGCTAGAGGCAAAGCTGGACAAGTAACGTCCGCTGAGATTCATCGACAACAAGAAAAGCGCCGCGCAATCCTTAGTCGGGTTGTGCGGTGTTGTGCATCTTGCCGCCTTGCGGAATTTAATCAAGACAAAGCTGTACCCGGCGCCAATATTTTGATCGCCGTGGCCATTCGTCCACAACTTATTGCTGTTATCCCCAAGAAATAGGGTTGCCAGACGGGTGCGCGCAGCGCACCATATTTAGTACAGGCACATGGGGGAAGCCCGGCTTGTAGAGCAGGCAACTAGCGCTGGGGCGCTGCCAGCCCCAAATTGCTAGAGATAAGTGAGGTGGCATTATGGCCCTATCCGAGCAGTTTCTCGAAGAAGACCTTCATCCGATTGATATTGTTGAACACCTGGCCGAACATCACGACTGGGATTTTGATCGTATCGGCGACGATCAGATCGCCATGGCTGTCGAAGGACAGTGGCGCACCTATTCCATCACTCTGGCCTGGTCGAACTATGACGAAACCCTGCGTATGGTGTGCTCGTTCGAAATGGACCCGCCATCCGAGCGGGAAAGCGAGCTGTATGAGCTTCTGAACAAGATGAATGATCAGTGCTGGGCCGGGGCGTTTACCTATTGGGCCAACCAGAAGCTGATGGTCTATCGCTATGGTCTGGTTCTGGCGGGTGGTCAGATGGCCAGCCCTGAACAGATTGACACGATGATCACCGCAGCGGTTCTGAGTGCCGAGCGGTATTACCCGGCGATCCAACTGGTCACATGGGGCAATCGTGATCCCGAAGATGCGATGCAAGTCGCCATTGCAGAGGCTTACGGCCGCGCGTAAAGCTTTGCCCCAAGCCAGATAATGGGGAGGGGCAATCATGGATATGTCGCGTGTCGCGGATCAGGGGCTGGTGCTTCTGGGATGCGGTAAGATGGGATCGGCCATGCTGGCGGGCTGGCTGGAACACGGCCTTCCTGCCTCTTCGGTCTGGGTCGTTGATCCGTACCCCTCGGACTGGCTGAAAGCACAAGGCGTCAATATAAACACAGCAATGCCCGAAGCGCCCGCCGTGGTGCTTGTGGCCGTCAAACCGCAGATGATGGGCGAAGCATTGCCCGCGATCAAAGCGCTGGGCGGGGGAGGAAGCCTGTTCGTCTCGGTCGCTGCGGGGACGTCGATTTCCACATTCGAATCCGTGCTGGGCGCGGGCACGCCGATCGTTCGGGCGATGCCAAATACGCCTGCGGCGATCCGGCAAGGGATCACGGCGCTGATCGGCAACGCACAGGCCTCCGAGGCCGATGTGACCCTAGCCGAAAACCTGCTGTCCGCGATTGGTGAAACTGTCCGGCTGGTGGACGAGGCGCAGATGGACGCAGTGACTGGTCTCAGCGGATCGGGCCCGGCCTATGTGTTCCACCTGATCGAAACGCTGGCCGCCGCGGGGCAGGCGCAGGGCTTGCCGCATGAACTGGCAATGAAGCTGGCCAAATCTACTGTTGCAGGGGCAGGCGCGCTAGCGATGGCCGCCGACGAAGACCCCGCGCAGCTGCGGATCAACGTGACCTCGCCCAATGGCACCACGCAGGCCGCGCTTGAGGTGCTTATGCACGAAGAACAGGGTTTCCCCGATCTGCTGCACCGCGCCGTCAAAGCCGCCACCGACCGATCCAAGGAGCTGTCCCGTGAGTGAGATTACCTTCGACGATTTTCTCAAGGTCGATATCCGCGTAGGTGAAGTGATCCGCGCCGAGCCGTATCCCGAGGCCCGCAAGCCTGCGATCAAGATGTGGATCGACTTCGGCGATGAGATCGGCGAGCGCAAGACCTCGGCCCAGATCACCGCGCATTACGACCCGGCCACTCTGGTCGGCAAGCAGGTGATGGCTGTGGTGAATTTCCCGCCGCGCCAGATCGGCAAATTCATGTCCGAAGTCCTGGTGCTGGGCCTGCCCGACGAAAACGGTGAGATCGTTCTGATCGGACCGGATGGCAACGTTCCCATCGGCGGAAGGATGCACTGATGAAGGTATTTATTGCCCGGCCGATGACGCCAGCGGTCGAAGCGCGCGCAAGGGCTGAATTCGACGTTGAATTCCGGCCCGAGACTGCGCCGATGTCTGAGGAAGAAATGATCAACGCGCTGAACACGTTCGACATTGTCGTTCCGACGCTGGGGGATCAATTCTCGGCGGATATCTTTGCGCAGGTGCCTGACCCGCGTTGCAAGCTGCTGGCCAATTTCGGCGTTGGGTATAACCATATCGACGTAAGCGCCGCGCAAGCTGCCGGAATCGCCGTCACCAACACCCCCGGCGCAGTCACTGATGCGACCGCGGATATCGCCATGGCGCTGTTGTTGTCCACGGCCCGTCGCGCGGGCGAGGGTGAGCGCCTTGTTCGCGCCGGTGCTTGGGAAGGCTGGCATCCGACCCAGATGTTGGGCCACCACGTCACCGGCAAACGGGTTGGTATCGTGGGCATGGGTCGCATCGGTCAGGCCATCGCGCGGCGTTGCCACTATGGGTTCTCGATGCAGGTGGCCTATCAATCGCGAAGCGCGAAGGATCTGGATTTTGCGGCAGAGTTCATTCCCGATCTGTCTGCTTTGGCGGCTTCGGTCGATTTCCTTGTGCTGGCGGTTCCCGGTGGCGCCGCAACCCGGCATCTGATCAATGCGCAGGTGCTAGAGGCGATGAACCCCAACGCCCTGCTGGTCAACATCGCGCGCGGAGAGGTCGTGGATGAAGCTGCCCTGATCGCAGCCCTTCAGGCGGGGCAGATCGCCGGGGCTGGGCTGGATGTCTATGAATTCGAGCCCAAGGTCCCACAAGCTCTGATCGACATGGACAACGTGACCCTGTTCCCGCATCTGGGTACCGCGACCGAGGAAGTGCGCACGGATATGGGCAATATGGCGCTGGATAATGTCGCCGCCTTTGTCACGGGGGGCGCGCTGCCGAACCCGGTTTAGTCGCCCATCGCCTCGCGCCAATGCTTGCGGCAGAGCGAGACATAGGTCTCGTTCCCGCCGATCTGAACCTGTGCGCCTTCGGTAATGGTGTTGCCGTTCTCGTCCTGCCGAATGACCATCGTCGCCTTGCGACCGCATTCGCAGATCGTGCGTACCTCGCGCATTTCATCGGCCAGCGCCAGCAGCGCGGCAGAGCCCGGAAACAGACGCCCCTGAAAGTCCACGCGCAACCCGTAGGCCAGAACCGGTATTTTCAGATCATCCACGGCACGCGCCAGTTGCCAGACCTGATCCTCGGTCAGAAACTGCGCCTCATCAATGAACACGCAGGCCACTTTGCCCTGTTTCAGGCGCGCGTCGATCATGGCAAAAACATCGTCCTGCGCTCCGAACGTATCGGCATCCGCCGCAATCCCGATACGCGAGGCGATCTTGCCCACCCCTGCACGTCCATCCAGCCGGGCCGTCATCAGATAGGTATCCATGCCGCGCTCACGGTAGTTGTGCGAGGCTTGCAGTAACACGGTCGATTTGCCCGCGTTCATGGTCGAATAATTGAAGTAAAGCTTTGCCATACGCCCGGGTCTAAAACGCCTGAACGGCGCGGGCAAGGGACCAATATAAACCAAGAAAGCGTCGTCGCCGTTGTCGTTGCAAGGGTCGAGCGCAAGCTCATTGGGGATGGATACCCCCGCTTCAACAACAGCGACGCCGTCGGCCGTCATACGGCCTAACCATTGCAGGACCAGAAAAACGCCCCGCGGATACTCATAACCGGCTGGAAACGCCGCCACTCACTCACAAAATCCCTTCAATTCTGAGGGATAGTCAATTTATGCCATTTCAATTATGACTCGAGTATGGGAAATTTCCGCACCGTTTCCCCCACACTGGCAGATGTGGTGGTGAAGCCAGGCAGCAAAGGTTGAAACATGGCAGATATCGGGGCCTACCTGAAAAAGCATACCGAGGCATTGGTCAAAGACGTGGGCATCGAATCCGCCTGCGAGATTACCGGGAAATCCAAGGCGACGTTGGGCCGGTATTATTCCGACAATGCCGAGCACGCCGACCGGTTCATGCCGGTGGACGCGGTTGCCCGGCTTGAGGCCGTGTCCAACTTTCCGCATGTGACCTCGGCTTTGGCGGACCTAAAGAACATCACGCTGTCCTATGACGGTCGCAACTCGGACGCGCCCCGAACCGGAGGGGTGAATGCAGACGTTATCGCGCTAAGCCAGCGCTTTGCCATGCTGATGACCGAATACCAGGCCGCCATCGAAGACGGCATCATCACAGTGAACGAAGCCAAGCGTTTGTTGAAAGAGACCAGCCAGTTGCAGCAGGTTTTGATCGAGATGAAGCTGCATCTGGAAGAGGAAAGCGTGAGCTGAGCGCTTCTCATATCTTCGAGCAAAAAACTTGAGCGGCGCGTTCTACGAACGGCTATGCCTGCACTTGAGCTGTTCCTCTTCCTGACAGCGTTCGTAGCTATCGCCCTGCGTTCTCAAAAAACGGCTTCCAACGGGTTCTGACAGGAGATGAACAAAACTGTCGTCACGGTTTAACACCGCACCAATAGCGACATAGCTGCATGGTGTGTCATCGTATTCTTCTTGCGACAGTTGTTCTACATCCGCGCGGATGCGCCAGCCGGTATCGGGATACTTGTCTTCTTCGTCATGTTCGGAATCTTCACGATAAACATATCCCACGCGGGCGCGCCGTTCCAAAACTGCATCATCAACAAAACAGCGGCCAAACCACTTGTTGAAGTCGTTTGAAAAACGCATTTGCAATTCCGGGTCATCCCAATCTATTCCAACTATGTGGTGGATTTTGAACTCGACCGGATCGCCGAGTGTCAATGCGGGTATGTCTTCTGGGGTGTTGTCGAGCCTACCTAGCAAATTTGAGCCGTCGCGGCGTTCTACGATAATCCACATTCTCTCCGCATCGTATTGTTCGGATTCAGGAACAGCGCTGAAAATCAGCTTTACGATTGTTCCAATACCGACTTCAGCAAGCTCTTCTTCGCTTGGTAAATGGAACGTGTATGGGTTTTCTTTTTGCGTTGGGCGCGGGTCGTGAAGGCGAAAACTAGGGCTTGTCACAAATGCAACCTTGATCTGCTTTACAGTTCACCTTCTTGTTTGTTTTCAACGCTAAAGTGGTCAAGCTGCGGGTTGGAGGCAAGAATACCCTGCTGTGAAAGTCGCCTGTTACAGATGATGTTTAACCGCACCGCTTCACGATCACCGAACCCACGGAATACCCCGCCCCGAAGGAGCAGATTAGACCGATTTCTCCATCTGCGAAATCGTCCGAGTATTTGGAGAACGCGATGATCGATCCGGCCGAAGACGTGTTGGCATAGTCTTGCAGGATGTTGGGTTGTTCGCCCGGTTCGGGCTCGCGGCCCAAAACCTTTTTGCCGATGAAATCGTTCATCGTCTTGTTGGCCTGGTGCAACCACAGGCGTTTCAGGTCCGAACTGCTCAGCCCTTCGGAGTCCATATGGTCGGCGATGTGCTTGCTGACCATCGGTAGCACTTCCTTGAAGACTTTTCGGCCGTTCTGCATGAACTGCATGTCACGCCGATCGACCACGCCATCAGGGCGCGAGCGGCGCAAGTAACCGTTATTGTTGCGGATATTGTTGGAAAATTCGGTGGCGCAGCGGGTGGAGAGGATTTCGAAATAGGGGCCGGTTGCGTCCTCGACGCGTTCGATCAGGGTGGCGGTGGCGACGTCTCCGAAAATGAAATGGCAATCGCGGTCGCGCCACTCCAGATGGCCAGAGCAGATCTCAGGGTTCACCACCAGGGCGGATTTCACCGATCCCGATCGGATCATATCCGCCGCCGCCTGAATGCCAAACGTGGCCGAGGAACAGGCGACATTCATATCAAAGCCAAAGCCCTTGATCCCCAGCGCCTGCTGAATTTCGATCGCAATCGCCGGATAGGCACGTTCGTGGTTTGAGGCGGCGCAGATTACCAGATCCACGTCCTCGGGTGCGCGCCCGGCTTGCGCCATTGCCTTTTTGCACGCATCCACGGCCATCTCGGTCATGATGCCGGGTTCATCATCACTACGCTGACGCAGCAACGGGTGCATGACGTCGGGGTCAAGTACGCCGGTCTTGTCCATCACATAGCGGTTGTGGATGCCCGAGGCCTTGACGATGAATTCTTCCGAGGAATGTTGCAGCGGTTCCATGTCACCTGCGGCAATCGCGTCGGCATGCTCGGCATTGACCCTGTCGGCATAGGCGTTGAAGGCGGCGACGAGTTCTGCGTTGGTGATGATGTTCTCTGGCGTGAATACACCGGTGCCGGTGATTGCTGGCGTGTGCATATGTGAACCTGCGTTTTTCGGATTTGCTCAAAATGCCGCCAATACCCCGTTAGTTCAAGAGAGATTGACCCAAGGGAATGCCAAAGTTGGCGTCCGTATGCGCTTCAATTCTTGAATAGTTCATTTTTTGAAGTATATGCGGTCGCGAGGTCTCCAAGGGATTCGGTCCATGACATTCGATGACAGTGCGCTGGTAAAACGGCTCAGTCCTGAAATGCAGGCCATGATGGGCGTGTATGCCTTGTACTGGAAGCTTGAAGAAAGCTTTGACTCGTTGGAAATCGAGCTGACCCATCAGGAATGCCACATGTTGATCAAGCTAGACCAGCCCAAGCGCATGGGGGTTCTGGCGTCGGATATGCTGACGGTGCCTTCCACGATCACCTCTACGGCGGACGCGTTGGAAGCATCGGGGTATCTATCGCGGCAACGCGACCCTGAAGATCGCCGCGCCTGGTTGTTGGTGCTGACCGACAAGGGGCTTGAAATGCGTCAGGCCCTGGTGGCCGAAGCGGGTGCTTTGTTTCACCGCGCGTCGGGGTTGGATGCTGATGAGACGGCAGAATTTGCGCGTCTGGCCCGGAAAATCCGGGAAAACATATTGAAAACGGGAATACCCGAGGGGTTGAAGAAATGAAATTGATCTCTGTTTTGGGCATTGCCCTTGCCCTGCTGGCCACCTCTGCCACGGCGCAAGAGACGGCCAAACCAGTCAAGCTGATGGTTGTGCAGGAAACTACACCGGGGTTTTCGCGTCAGTTCTTTGGTCGTGTGGCTGCGCGCCAAACGGTCGATCTGGCGTTTCAGGTGGCTGGACAGATCATGGACATGCCCGTGACCGAGGGGTTCGTGATCCCCAAGGACGAGTTGATTGCCGAGCTAGACCGTGAGCCGTTCCAGCGCCGCTATGACCGGGCTGTGTTGCAAAAAGAACAAGCCGATCGAACGCTGGCACGCTTGTCCCGTTTGCGCGGTACGGCGGCCAGTCAGGTTGCTGTGGATGACGCCGAAACAGCGGCACAACTAGCCGATATCGCTGTGCGCGATGCGCTTTATGATCTGGAACAGGCGACGCTGACCGCGCCCTTTGACGCGCTGGTCTCAAGCCGCGCGGTGGAATCCTTTACAACCGTATCGGCCGGAACCCCCATCGTTCGTATCCACGACATGTCCGAGCTGCGGATCGAAGTGGATGTGCCCGAAATTCTGTTTCAACGCTCGGGCCAGCAGGATGACATCACCATCACCGCCAAATTCCCTGTCAGCGATGAGGTGTTCCCGCTGCAAATCCGCGAGTTTGATGCTGAATCTTCGAGCGTTGGTCAAACCTTCCGCATTCAGTTCGGCCTGACCCCGCCGGAAGGGCTGCAGATTCTGCCGGGGTCTTCAGTGACGGTGAACGTGCAGGTACAGGATCAACGTACAGGCATCGTGGTCCCGGCGACCGCGATTGTGGCGGATGCCGAAGGAACGCTTGGCATTTTCGTATTCACGCCGACAGGGGCCGATGAAGGCACGATCACGCGGGTGCCGGTGACGATCGAACCCACGGAAAGTGGGGACGTGCGCGTTCTGAGCGGGCTGAACAATGGCGATGAGGTCGTGGTCGCAGGCGGTGGAGCATTGACCGACGGGCAGACGGTGCGCCGCTTTGCCGGTTTTGCGAATTAAAGAGGGCAGGGTCATGAACATCGCACGCGCATCCATTGACCGGCCGATCTATACGTGGCTGATCATTCTGATCGCTCTGTTTGGCGGCATCTGGGGGTTCCTGTCGCTGGGTCGGCTGGAAGACCCGGCCTTTACGATCAAGAACGCGGTCATCGCCACGCAATATCCCGGTGCCACTGCCGAACAAGTGGCGCTTGAGGTCTCGGAACCTCTGGAATCGGCGATCCAGCAGATGGGAGAGGTCAAAACCATTACTTCGGTCAACCAACCGGGGTTCTCGCTGATCGAAGTTGAGGTGAAGTCTACCTATGACGGAACCGAATTGCCCGAAATCTGGACCAAGCTGCGCGCCAAGGTCCGAGATGCGGCTCGCGCGTTGCCGTCAGGTGTCAGCCAGCCGCTTGTAAATGATGGATTTGGCGATGTTTTCGGGCTGTTCTATGCGGTCACCGCGGATGGATTCTCGGATGCTGAAAAGCACGAGTTGTCGACCTTTCTGAGGCGCGAATTGCTGACCGTCGAGGGCGTAGCGGATGTCGAGGTGATGGGCCTGCCGGAAGAAGCTATTTTCGTGGAGCCCGACCTAGCCATCTCGGTCAATCAGAATGTGCCGTTGCAGGCGATCAACGATGCCATCGTCAATGCGGATTCGGTGAATGCATCGGGTTCGCTGCGGTCAGACAATGACCGTACCACGGTCCTGACTGCCGAAGGGTCCGATACGGTTTCGGCCATCGCGGGGCTGTCGGTTGGCTCGCAAGGGCAGGTGATCAACCTGTTTGACATGTCCAATGTCTATCGCGGGCGCCAAACCGACCCCGAGGTCATCATCCGCTTTAACGGCGCCGAGGCGTTCACGCTGGGCATCGCGGGCCTGTCGACCGAGAACATTGTCGAGGTCGGCAAGCGCGCCGATGCGAAATTTGCCGAACTGGACGGGCAGATTCCCTACGGTGTCGAAATCCTGCCGATCTATCAGCAACATGTTGTGGTCGAGCAGGCCTCGAACGATTTTCTGGTGAACCTGGCTTTGTCGGTGGCGATTGTAGTGACGGTTCTGGCCATCTTCATGGGCTGGCGCGCCGCGATTGTGGTGGGCTCGACCCTGCTGCTGACCGTGGTGGGAACGCTGCTGTTCATGGCCATCTTCTCGATCGAGATGGAGCGGATTTCGCTAGGCGCGTTGATCATCGCCATGGGGATGCTGGTCGACAATGCCATCGTCGTGGCCGAGGGGATGCAGATCGCCATGCTGCGCGGCAAAAACGCGCGCGATGCGGCGGATGAGGCTGCGTCCAAAACACAAATCCCGCTGCTGGGCGCGACGATCATCGGTATCATGGCGTTTGCTGGTATCGGTCTCAGCCCGGACGCATCGGGTGAGTTCCTGTTCTCGCTGTTTGCGGTCATCGCGATCTCATTGCTGCTGAGTTGGATTCTGGCACTGACGGTGACGCCCATGCTGGGGCACTATTTCTTCAAACAGGGTAAAGAAGGCGCGGTGGATGCTTATGGCGGACTGATGTTCCGTATCTACGGGACCGTTCTGCGCTGGGCTTTGCGGTTCCGCTGGCTGGTGATCGCCGCCTTGGTGGGGGTGACGGTGGCCTGTTTCGCCGGGTTCGGTCTGGTTAAGCAGCAATTCTTTCCGGATTCGAACACGCCACTGTTTCTTGTGCATTATAAATTGCCGCAAGGTACTCCAATTTCCCGCACCGCTGATGATATGTCCGTGTTTGAGGAATGGCTGACCAACAGGGATGAAGTCGTGTCGGTCGCAACTTTTGTCGGACAGGGCGCGACCCGGTTTTTGCTGACCTATTCGGCCGAAAAGCCGAACCCCAGCTATGGTCACCTGATCATCCGAACCGAAACCCTTGAAGACATCCCGCAACTGCGCGCGGATCTGGAAGAATTCGGCTCGGCCCAGTTCCCTGAGGGTGAGTTTCGCACCCGCCGTTTGATCTTTGGTCCGGGTGGCGGCGATCCGATCCAGGCGCGGTTCTCGGGCAGCGATCCGGTAGTTTTACGGCAACTGGCAGAGGAGGCGGTCCTGCGGATGCGCGCCGCGTCCGATAATGCCCTGCACGTGCATCACAACTGGCGTGAAAAAGAGCTGGCGGTTCAACCGATTTACGCGACCGAGCGCGCCCAAACTGCAGGTGTCAGCCGCGAAGACATCGCAGCCACGTTGCAGTTTTCAACCGATGGCATCACCGGCGGGGTGTTTCGTGAACGCGATCGCCTGATCCCAATCATCCTGCGCCGCGCTGCGAATGGCGATTACTCGATCGTGGATCAGGTGGTGTATTCCGATCAGTCCGAACGCTTTGTTCCGATCGAGCAGATGGTGGACGGGTTCGAATACAAGGCCTTGAACACGCTGGTACATCGGCGGGATCGGGTCCTGACCATCACTGTTGGTGCAGATATCCCGGCAGGTTTCACGGCGGCTCAGGTCCATTCCGAAGTCCGGGCGGCCATCGAAGACATGGATTTGCCCGCCGGATACCGGATGGAATGGGGTGGTGAATTTGAAAATGCCGGTGAGGCCAATGAAAGCCTTGGACGGCAACTGCCCTTGAGCCTGCTGATCATGGTCTTGATCTCGGTGCTGATCTTCAACGCGATCCGGCAGCCGATCATCATCTGGCTGCTGGTGCCGATGTCGGTAAATGGGGTAGTCATCGGGTTGCTGGGCACCGGGTTACCATTTACCTTTACGGCGCTGCTTGGGCTGCTGAGCTTGTCGGGGATGCTGATCAAAAACGGCATCGTTCTGGTGGAAGAGATCGACCTGGTTCGCGCAACCGGTAAGGGACTGCACGAGTCGATCGTCGAAGCCTCGGTCTCGCGTTTGCGCCCGGTGATGCTGGCGGCGATTACGACCATTCTGGGGATGGCACCGCTGTTGACGGATGCGTTCTTCAAATCGATGGCGGTGACGATCATGGGGGGGTTGGCCTTTGCCACCATCCTGACCATGGTGGCCGCGCCCGTGTTCTACATGGTGTTCTTCCTGCCGGAATACCGGCGCAAATCAGCGCCGCAACCTGTTGTTTAAATGAAAAACCCTCGGTCAGAGACCGGGGGTTTTGCTTTTTTCTGTAACCGGGCGGCGGGGTTAACCCTGCAGGGATTTGACCTCGACATCGCCCTCGGCCTGCGCCTTGATCGCCAAAGCTGCGGCATGGCTGGCGGCCGCAGTAGTAAAATAGGGGATCTTGTCATACAGCGCGATTGAGCGGATGGACTTGCTGTCTTCGACCGCCTGCGCGCCTTCGGTGGTGTTCATTAGCAGCTGCACCTGACCGTCCTTGAGCATATCGGCCACGTCGGGTCGGCCTTCATAGACCTTGTTTACCACGTCGCAGTCGACGCCTTGCTCTGCCAGCCAGGCTTGCGTGCCGCGCGTTGCAACCAGTGAGAAACCCTGTTCGGTCAGCACCTGCGCCGCCTCAAGCATTGCGGGTGTCTTGTCGGCATCCTTGATCGAGATAAATGCGCGGCCCTCGGACGGCAGCACCATACCAGCGCCCATCTGCGCCTTGAGGAAGGCGCGCGGGAAGTCGCGGTCCCAGCCCATGACCTCGCCGGTCGAGCGCATTTCGGGGCCCAGAATGGTATCAACGCCGGGGAAGCGGGCGAAGGGCAGCACGGCCTCTTTCACCGAGAACCACGGCATGTCCGGGTCGGCCAACGTCATCTGGTCGGCAATCTTTGTGTCCTGACCTTCCTTGTACGCGGGGCGCATCGGGAAGGTTGAGAGCTTCTCACCAGCCATGATACGCGCTGCGATGGACGCAATCGCGCTGTCGGTCGCCTTGGCGACGAAGGGCACGGTGCGTGAGGCGCGCGGGTTCACTTCGATCAGGTAGATCTCATCGTCTTTGATCGCGAACTGAACATTCATCAGACCGACCACGTTCAGAGCCTTAGCCAATTTGAACGCCTGATCCTTGATCTGATCGAGGATCTCCTTGGACAGCGAGTAGGGCGGCAGAGAACAGGCCGAGTCGCCCGAATGCACGCCGGCCTCTTCGATATGCTGCATGATACCTGCCACGTGCACATCGGTGCCGTCGCACAGCGCGTCCACGTCCAACTCAACCGCGCCCGCCAGATAGCTGTCCAGAAGAACGGGGCTGTCGCCCGAGACGACGACGGCCTCGTTGATATAGCGCCGCAGCTGATCCATATCGCGCACGATTTCCATGGCGCGCCCGCCCAGAACGTATGAGGGGCGGATGACCAGCGGGAAGCCGATCTCGTCTGCAATCTCAAGCGCCTGTTCGTCGGTCGAGGCGATGCCGTTCTTGGGCTGTTTCAGGCCTAGTTCGTTGACCAGCGCCTGGAAGCGTTCGCGGTCTTCGGCAAGGTCGATGGCGTCGGGCGTGGTGCCGAGGATCGGAATGCCTTCGGCCTCAAGCGCGTTGGCTAGTTTCAGCGGGGTCTGACCGCCGAACTGAACGATCACACCGTGCAGCGTGCCGTTTTCCTGCTCTTTCGTCAGGATCTCCATGACGTGTTCGAAGGTCAGCGGCTCAAAGTACAGGCGGTCCGAGGTGTCATAGTCGGTGCTGACGGTCTCGGGGTTGCAGTTGACCATAATGGTCTCATAGCCCTGTTCGGTCAGCGCGAAACAAGCGTGGCAGCAGCAATAGTCGAACTCGATCCCCTGACCGATCCGGTTGGGGCCACCGCCGAGGATGACAACCTTTTTACGGTCGCTCGGGCGCGCCTCACACTCGACCTCACCCATCATCGGGGCTTCGTAGGTCGAGTACATGTAGGGTGTCTGCGCTTCGAACTCGGCGGCGCAGGTGTCGATACGCTTAAACACGGCGGTGACGCCTAAGTTGAGACGGGCACGGCGGACATTGCTCTCATCTCGGCCGGTCAGGCTGCCCAGACGGGCATCGGTGAAGCCCAGCATTTTCAGCTTGCGAATACCGTCCTCGGTGACGGGCAGGCCATCTTTGCGTACCTGACGCTCGGCTTCGATGATCTCGCGGATGCGGGCCAGGAACCACGGGTCGAACTTGGTGACGCCGAAAATCTCGTCGTCGGTCAGACCATGGCGCATGGCCTGCGCGATTGTGCGCAGGCGATCCGGTGTCTGCTGGCTGATCGCCTTGATCACGGCAGCCTTGTCGTCAGCCGCATCCCACAAACCCACGTTGAGGCCGGGGATTTCAATCTCATCAAAGCCGGTCAGGCCCGATTCCATCGATGCTAGAGCCTTTTGCATCGATTCGTGGATGGTGCGACCGATGGACATGGCCTCACCCACCGACTTCATCGCGGTGGTCAGGTATGGCTCGGAACCAGGGAATTTCTCGAACGCGAATTTCGGGATTTTGGTGACGACATAGTCGATGGTCGGCTCGAAAGACGCAGGTGTGACCTTGGTGATGTCATTGTCCAGCTCGTCCAGCGTGTAGCCTACGGCCAGTTTCGCGGCGATTTTCGCAATCGGGAAGCCGGTCGCCTTGGACGCCAGCGCAGACGAGCGCGACACGCGCGGGTTCATCTCGATCACGACCATGCGGCCATCGACGGGGTTGATCGCCCATTGCACGTTCGAGCCACCGGTCTCGACGCCGATCTCGCGCAGCACGGCAATCGAGTGGTTGCGCATGATCTGGTATTCTTTGTCGGTCAATGTCAGGGCAGGGGCCACGGTGATCGAGTCACCCGTGTGCACACCCATCGGATCGACGTTTTCGATGGAACAGACGATGATGGCATTGTCGGCGGTGTCGCGCACCACCTCCATCTCATATTCTTTCCAGCCCAGCAGGCTTTCGTCGATCAGGATCTGACCCACGGGGGACGCATCCATGCCTGTGCGGCAGATATGAATGTAATCCTCGCGGTTATAGGCCACGCCGCCGCCGGTGCCGCCCAATGTAAAGGCGGGGCGGATGATGGCGGGCAGACCGACGGTCTCCAGTGTCTCAAGCGCCAGCGCTACGCCCGCGTCCAGATCTTTTTTGCCGTCCGCGTCCTTGGGGGCGGTTACAATCTCGGCTTTGGGGTTTTCGATGCCCAGCCTGTCCATCGCCTCGCGGAACAGTGCGCGGTCTTCGGCCATCTCGATGGCGTCACGCTTGGCACCGATCATCTCGACGCCGAACTTGTCCAGCACGCCCATCTCTTCCAGCGCCAGCGAAGTGTTCAGCCCGGTCTGTCCGCCCATGGTAGGAAGCAGGGCGTCGGGGCGCTCTTTCTCGATGATCTTGGCAACAACTTCGGGGGTGATCGGCTCGATATAGGTAGCGTCGGCCAGACCTGGGTCGGTCATGATCGTGGCGGGGTTCGAGTTCACCAGAATGACCCGGTAGCCTTCTTCGCGCAGCGCTTTACATGCCTGTGCGCCGGAATAGTCGAACTCGCATGCCTGACCGATGACAATGGGCCCCGCCCCGATGATCATGATCGACTTGATGTCGGTTCTTCTCGGCATGGCCACGTTCCTTCAATTGTTCGCGAGTCAGGGCACCCCCAAGCGCCCAAATTGTCCTGCGTTATAGGGACAGCGCGAAAAGGTTCAAGGGGTATCGGAAACAGGGGTGAAATTGCCGCTTTCCCCTCTTTCCCTCGGCACCGTATTCTCTATACCGCGCAGCACGGCAAATGAGGATGCAGGTGCGTATTCGTTTCGATCAGGGCCCGGCCGGGCAAGGGACCACTTTTGACCGGCCCACGCAGGTGATCCGCGCCGACCGCGCGGAGGACGTGCCCCACGCGTTGGAGGCGCTGGATTCCGCGCGCGCGGATGGTGCGTGGTTGGCCGGTTATGCCAGCTATGAGCTTGGTTATGCGCTGGAGCCGAGGTTGTCCGCGCGGATGCCCGAGGGCCGCCGCCTGCCATTGCTGTGCTTTGGCGTCTTTGACACGCCAGCCCAAAGCGACCTGCCTGCGCCTGCGGGTGGAGTGACCGGTTTTGCGCCTCGCTGGGACGAGGCGCGCTATACCCAAGCCTTCGCGCGCGTGCATGAGGCCATCGGCGCGGGCGATATCTATCAGGCCAACCTGACCTTTCCGATTGACCTGATGGTCGAAGGCACCAGCGCCGCTTTGTATGCCGCGTTGGCGGCAGGTCAGCCCGTGGGCCACGGCGCGCTTGTGCAGCAGGACGGTTTGCCTGACTTGCTCAGCCGCTCGCCCGAGCTGTTTTTCCGTACCGATGCCGACCGTTTGATCGAAACGCGCCCGATGAAAGGCACCCAACCGCGCAGCGAGGATTTGGCCGAAGACGCCCGCCGCCGCGATTTCCTGTCGAGTGACGCAAAGAACCGGGCCGAGAACCTGATGATCGTCGACCTGCTGCGCAACGATATCAGCCGTGTGGCGCTGCCCGGTTCGGTCAACGTGCCCGAACTGTTCAAGGTCGAAACTTATGCGACCGTGCATCAGATGATCTCGCTGGTGCAGGCGCAGCTGCATCTGGGGGCCGAGCTTTCGGACATTCTGATGGCGCTTTTCCCCTGCGGCTCGATCACGGGTGCGCCCAAAATCCGCGCGATGGAGATTCTATCCGACCTCGAACCTTGGCCGCGCGACATCTATTGCGGCGCGATTGGCTGGGCCGCGCCGGATGGGCGGTCGGAGTTTAACGTGGCCATCCGCACGCTGATGGTCGAGGGCGGCAAAGCCACCCTGAATGTGGGCGGCGGCGTGGTCTGGGACAGCACCGCCCCATCCGAATATGAGGAGGCGCTATGGAAAGCCCGCTTCGCCCGCCAGATGACCCTGACTTCCGCCTGATCGAAACGCTGGCCTTCCGGCCGGGGCAGGGGTTTGTGCGCCGTGATCGCCATCTGGCGCGCATGGCGCGATCGGCTGAGGCGTTGGGAGTGCCGTTTGATCGGGCCCGCGCCGTGGCCGCTTTGGAAGATGTCGCGGGTCCATCCCCTCTGCGTTGCCGGCTGACGCTAGATATGGCAGGCGCTGTGGAGGTGACGACCGGTGCGCTGCTCGAGAACCCGCCGTTCTGGCGTGTGGCAATCGCGGATCAGCGTTTGCGGGCCTCGGATGTGTGGTTGCAGCACAAGACCACGCAACGCGCGCTGTATGATGACGCCCGCGCATCGCTGCCACCGGGAATTGACGAACTGCTGTTCCTGAATGAACGCGACGAACTGTGCGAGGGCACGATCAGCAATCTGTTTCTGCACATGCCTGATGGACGCGGCCTGACGCCCGCGCTGTCCTGCGGCGTGCTGCCCGGCATACTGCGCGAAGAGGTGCTGGACAATAAACAGGTTACTGACGCCGTGTTATCCTTGACCGACCTGAAGGATGCGACAGAAATATATGTCGGAAATTCCTTACGCGGCCTGATCCGGGCGGAGTTGGTAGAACTGTGAGCAAACAAATCGAGTGGGCCGAGAGCGCGCCTCAAACGCTGCGGCTGCGTGTCGAGTTCGGACTGTTCTTCATCGCTGTCCCGGTGCTGATCGCGGTATTCTTTCCGCCCAGTTGGATGTTCCCGTCGCTGTTCAGTTTCACCGCACTTGGCATCTTACTGCTGCACTATACACCGGGCTTTGAATGGGCCGAACTGCGATACAACCATGGCAACTGGTCCTGGACCGAAGTTGCCCTGTTTGCCGTTGCGATGACTCTGTTTTGCGTGGCGGTCGTGATGCTCGCCCGCCCCGAGGCCGCCTTTTTTCTGCTGCGCGAACGGCCCGAGATCCTGCTGATGATCTGGGTCTTCTACCCTTTCATCTCGGCCCTTCCGCAAGAGCTTCTGTTTCGGTCGCTGTTCTTCCGCCGCTATCATGCAATCCTGCCGGGCGAGCGCGAGGCCTATCTGCTGAACGCCGCGCTGTTTTCGCTGGCGCATCTGATGTACTGGAGCTGGATCGTCGCTGTCATGACATTTGCGGGTGGGCTACTGTTCACCTGGGCCTATCGCAAACGCGGCTCATTTTTCTATGCGGTGCTGTTGCATGCGATTGCGGGCAATATCATCTTTGCGGTCGGTCTGGGCATCTATTTCTACTCGGGCAACGTGCAAAGGCCGTTTTGAGCGGGATACCTGCCTTGACTTTCGCGGCCCGACGGGGTGTATCGGCGCGACGAATTCTGCGCCCGAAGGGATATGATCCATGCACGCCTATCGCAGCCACACCTGCGCCGCTCTGACCGCCGCCAATGTCGGTGAAACCGTCCGCCTGTCTGGCTGGGTGCATCGGGTCCGCGACCACGGCGGCGTGCTGTTTATCGACCTGCGCGATCACTTTGGCGTGACCCAAGTTCTGTGCGACGGCGACAGCGCGGCCTTTGCCGAGCTGGAAAAAGTACGCTCCGAATGGTGTATCCGCATCGACGGGACCGTCAAAGCGCGCGACCCGGAACTGGTGAATCCGAAACTGCCCACTGGTGAGGTCGAGGTTTACGTGCGCGAGCTAGAAGTGCTGGGCGCAGCCGACGAACTTCCGTTGATGGTGTTCGGTGATCAGGAATACCCTGAGGAAACCCGCCTGCGCTATCGCTATCTGGACCTGCGCCGCGAGGCGATGCAGCAGAACATGACCCTGCGCTCGGACGTTGTCGCCTCGATGCGCCGCCGCATGTGGGATCAGGGCTTCCGCGAATACCAGACGCCGATCATCACGGCGTCCTCTCCCGAAGGCGCGCGCGACTTTTTGGTGCCCTCGCGCCTGCATCCGG
Source organism: Ruegeria sp. AB6 (assembly GCF_056542685.1). NCBI lineage: Bacteria > Pseudomonadati > Pseudomonadota > Alphaproteobacteria > Rhodobacterales > Roseobacteraceae > Ruegeria > Ruegeria sp. AB6. The sequence goes on from NZ_JBQGAD010000002.1 coordinate 106,746, forward strand.
GCAAGTTCTATGCTCTGCCGCAGGCCCCGCAGCAGTTCAAACAGCTGATCATGGTGTCGGGCTTTGACAAGTATTTCCAGATCGCGCCGTGCTTCCGCGACGAAGACCCGCGCGCCGACCGCTCGCCCACCGATTTCTATCAGCTTGACCTTGAGATGTCCTTTGTTGAGCAGCAGGACGTGTTTGACACGATCCAACCGGTTCTGACCGGTGTGTTCGAAGAATTCGGCGGTGGCCGCAAAGTGGATCAGGAATGGCCGCAGATATCCTACAAGGACGCGGCCCTGTGGTACGGCAGCGACAAGCCCGACCTGCGGAACCCTATTAAAATGCAAGTGGTCTCCGACCACTTCCGCGGGTCTGGCTTTGCGATTTTCTCAAAGCTGTTGGAGCAGGAGGGTACCGAAATTCGCGCTATCCCGGCGCCGACCGGCGGCAGCCGCAAGTTCTGTGACCGTATGAACGCCTTTGCCCAGAAAGAGGGCCTGCCGGGGATGGGTTACATCTTCTGGCGCGATCAGGGCGAAGGGATGGAGGCCGCAGGTCCGCTGGCCAAAAACATAGGCCCCGAGCGCACCGAGGCGATCCGTCAGCAACTGGGCCTTGGTGTCGGGGACGCGGCGTTCTTCCTGGGTGGCAAGCCGAAGGCCTTTGAAAAGGTGGCTGGTAAAGCTCGTGACGTGATCGGTGATGAGCTGGGTCTTACCGAAAAAGACCGCTTTGCCTTTGCCTGGATCGTCGATTTCCCGATCTATGAGCAGGACGAAGAAACCGGCGCGATCGACTTTGAACATAACCCGTTCTCGATGCCGCAGGGCGGCATGGAGGCGCTAAACGGCAACCCTCTGGACGTGCGCGGCTATCAGTACGATCTGGCCTGTAACGGGTATGAGTTGGTCTCGGGCGCGATCCGGAATCATAAGCCCGAGATCATGCTGAAAGCTTTTGAGCTGGCAGGCTATGGCGCGGATGAGGTAAAATCTCGCTTTGGTGCTTTGTTCAATGCGTTCCACTATGGCGCGCCGCCGCACGGCGGCTGTGCTGCCGGCATCGACCGGATCGTGATGCTGCTGGCGGAAGAGGCCAACATCCGCGAGGTCATGATGTTCCCGATGAACCAGCGCGCCGAAGATCTGATGATGGACGCGCCATCCGATCCAAGCTCGGATCAGTTGATGGAGCTGGGATTGCGGATCATCCCGCAGGACTGACAAGAAAACCCGTCGCAACGCTTGCGGCGGGTTTTTCTTTGGTCGGATGTTTCGCGAAGAGGTCAAAGCTGTCCGGTTTGCTCCAGTGGATCGTTGACCAAGGCACGGGCGGCGCGAATGTTGCGGGCCGCCGCGCGGGTCTGGCAATAGATCCAAAGACTCAGCAGCGTAGCCGTCGCGAAATAGGCTGTTGCCATCTCAAATCGCCTCACGCTGTTCCAGGCGAGCTTGAACGATCCCTGCGACCTGAGCGGCCAATGCGGTGACGGGCGTCCCTTCGGCGCGGGACGCGGCCAAGCGTTTGGCCGCGTCTGCCAGCACTTTGTCATCGGCATCGCGGGCAACCCCCCGCAGGAACTGGGCGGCATAGTCCAGCGTGCGGTGATCATTCGGGCTAGCCAGCAAATCGGCGATATGGGCCATGTCATCCTGATAGGCCAGCGGATCGGGGTTAATGACCTGATCCCGGACAGCGTTCAAGCTGCTGGGGCGGCGATCCGCTGGCAGGTGCTGCAGCACCATGGATTGAAAGTAAGAAAGCGATTTCAGCGGCTTGGCCAGAAAACCGTCAGCCCCGGCCTGCGTGGCTGCGTTTTCGGTATAGGTGTCGCCGGACATCGCCAGAATGGCCCCGATACGCGGCGATGCTTCGGTCAATTCGGCAATCAGCTCGGCCCCTGAGCCATCCGGCAGCCCCATATCGACCAAGATGACCGAGGGACGGTAGATCTGCAAATGCCGCCTTGCCGATTTCAGGCAATCCGCGCGTCGGATCCGGGCACCGGAATGCAGGCACATCAGTCGGATCGCGTCGCAAGCATAGCGGCTGTCTTCGACAACGAGAATGGTTTGTCCCAGCAAAGGCCGCATCGCCGTTGGCTGTGCGGCTGAGGTGAAGGGGCTCGAATCGTCCATGGCAGAACTCCTAATCAGCAGATGCCTCACGCTAGGAACTTCTGGCTAACACGACGTTAACGGCAATTTGGCGCACTTGTTCTTTGATTGAACTGCCCCCATAACCGCTGCAACGCAGAATAGAGGAGAGTTCTATGATCGGTCGCCTGAACCATGTTGCCATCGCCGTGCCTGACCTTGAGGCCGCGTCCGCGCAATATCGCAACGCATTGGGAGCCAAGGTCGGCGCGCCTCAGGACGAACCCGATCACGGCGTAACCGTGGTGTTCATCGAACTGCCAAACACCAAGATCGAACTGTTGTACCCATTGGGCGATGATAGCCCGATCAACGGGTTTCTGGAAAAGAACCCGGCTGGTGGCATTCACCATGTCTGCTATGAGGTCGAAGATATTATCGCGGCCCGTGACCATCTGAAGGAATCCGGTGCGCGCGTGCTGGGCTCGGGTGAACCCAAGATTGGGGCCCATGGCAAGCCGGTGCTGTTTTTGCACCCCAAAGACTTTAACGGCTGTCTGGTCGAGCTAGAACAGGTCTAACCCAAGCGAGGCTGCCATGACGATCACCGCTGCATTGGTTCTGTTTGCCGTTATCTGGTTTCTGACATTGCTGGTCGTATTGCCGATCCGCATCAAGACGCAGGGCGATCTGGGCGAGATCGTTCCGGGCACCCATGCGGGTGCGCCGGAAGTGCATCATATGAAGAAAAAGCTGTGGATCACCACCGGGTTGACGGTGGTGCTTTGGGCGATCATCGCGGGGATCATCATTTCGGGCGTCATCTCAGTGCGTGATTTCGACTGGTTGAACCAGATTGAGCCGCGCGGTTGAGCCTCAGACGGACAGCCTGTGGTAGATATGGGTGAACGTGGCCACTCCGATAATCGGGATGACAAGATTCACCAGCGGCACGGTCAGAGGAATGGCCATCAAAGTGCCCGCCAGCCAGATCGTGACCATATGTTTGCCCCGTAGCTTGCGCGCGCCTTCGCGCCCGATCCGCCGCATCGCGACCAAAGTGAAATATTCCCGACCCAGCAGAAACCCGTTCATGCCCCAAAAGATGAACGGGGCCAGCGGCGTGAAGATTACATAGAGGATCAGCGCCAGCAAGTTGGCGACGATCAATACCCCCATAAAGCTGAGCGCATCGCGCAACCCGTCACTGATGGCAATTCCGGGCACCTTTGGCAGGGTGGGATAGTGTTTGTCCTCGACCGCCTGCGCGACCTCTTCCAGAAACAGCGAGATGATGGCCGAGGTGACCGGCATCATCAGGAAGACCGGCAGAATCACCACCGCGAAAATTCCGGAATAATTCAACACGTCGTTCAGCCACGGAACGGCTCCGACGAAGGGCAGGGTGATTTCATCGCTGGACAGCCAGTTGATCAACCAGATCGCGCCTGCGCAGGCCGCGATCAGCAACACGATCGTCAGGCCCACGCCCCGGAACAGAACCGAACGGAATCTGGGATCTCCGATCTGTCCGATTGCCGCGAAAAATGCGTTGAGGATGATCATTCAGGAACCCATTCGGTCAGTGCGGCCACGTCCGGGCGGGGACGTTCTGGCGGGGCTGCGGATTCGGTGGCAATGTGAATCAGACCAGCGATCCGTTCATTGTCTTGCAGTCCAAAGGCGGTGCGGCAAAACTCGGCGTCATGTGACTGCCAACCCGACAGCCAGTTCGCGCCCCAGCCCGCCACTAAGGCTGCGTTCAGCAACGCCAGACACACCGCACCGGCGGAATAGGTCTGTTCAATCGCGGGGACTTTTTCGGATGGTTTTTGAACCTCGACCACTGCTACGGCCAGATGACCCATGTCGAACTGGCTGCATGCTTTGGCGATCTCTTCAGGCGATTTACCCAGCCGTTCGCCGCATTCCTGCGTCAGCGCTGACAAACGGGGCATCGCGCCGCTTTCCAGCACGATGAATCGCCACGGCTCCAGCTTGCCGTGATCGGGGCTGCGGGCGGCGGCGGTCAGCAATGGGGTCAGTTCATCCCGCGTCGGGGCAGGAGCGATCAGCGTTTTCGCAGGGCGGGACCGGCGGGACAGCAGAAACTCAAGTGCGGCCGGGTTCTTCAAGGACATATGTTAACTTCCTTTACATGGGCTTTCTGTATCTGGTTGAGCCTCTGGCGGGTTTCAAGTGCAAAGGGCTGGGCTTGGTGGATCAATTCCATCCCAGGGCCCGCCGTGCAACAGTGTTTTGGGATCGGAGGATGAGATGGCCAAACCTAAACTGCGCAATCTGCCGGATCTGAGCGATCTGACCCACGCGGGGGAAGAGATTGCGGTTAAGGTGACGCCTAAGGCAGCTTCGGACCGGATCACGCGGGATGGGAGTGTAGTGCGCATCCATGTGACCACTGCGCCCGAAGACGGCAAGGCGAACGAGGCTGTGCGCCGCATCCTCGCTGCCGCCATGGGGGTGGCCACGTCATCGCTGAGCCTGAAGCGCGGACATACGGCGCGGGACAAGGTCTTTGTCTACGATCCTTAATCCGGTGTTTCGTGGATTTGGTACACCCCCTCGGGCAAATCCAGCGCAGCGGCCAGATCGCGGACCTGTTCCGGCGACAGCGTGATTTTCTGGACCTGATCGGTTCGAGGATCAAACTGCTCTAGCGTCACGCATTCTGCGAAATTGTTGATCACCACATCCTCTTGCAAAGGCTTTTCGCCTTCGTCCACCAGCGTAATGACCGTCGAGTCGAATTCATGCTCAATCGAAAACATGATGGCAGAGTGCAGGGCGATGTTCCGCTTGGCAACCCGTACTATCGCATTCAACCGGTGGCAGTCCTAAGGGGTCTGCGCTATGGTCAGCCAAACGGCGTGACCGTTTCAAAGGATGATCCATGCACCGTTTGATGTACCTGTTGTTTCCCGTGTTTCTGGCCGCCTGCGACGCCGTTGCGCTGCGGGTTCAACCTGCCGAGGACTGGATACAGGGCGAGGGGGATTTCAGGGTCGAAGCCGCCACTTTCCAGCAGATCAGCCAAAGGGTCGGCGAACAGGCCAGGGTCGAATGTTTGCGACGTGCCAATGTCAAGAATTGCGACTTTACCACATTGGTCGATCTGGACCCGAAAGCCCCTGCCAACGCATTTCAAACACTGGATAAAAACGACCAGCCGGTGATCATTTTTACCCGCGCGATGATCGAATCCGCTCAGAACGCGGATGAGTTGGCCTTTGTGATGGGGCACGAAGCCTCCCATCACATCCTGCGTCATATTCCGCGCCAATCGGTGAATGCACGCGAAAGTGCCGAGATTTTCGGCGATCTGGCGCGATTGGCCGGTGCCGAAGGGGCCGCCGTGGAAGAGGCGCAGAAACTGGGCGCGCGGGTGGGGACGCAGGTCTATGTGCGTGACTTTGAACTTGAAGCTGATGAGCTTGGAACGATCATAACCTTTCGCGCCGGGTATAACCCTTTGATCGGTGCGAAATATTTCGACCGCCTGCCGGATCCCGAAGACAGTTTCCTCAGCACCCATCCCCCCAACGCCAAACGGGTCGAGGTGGTGAAGCAGACCGCCCGCGGGCTTGGGTTGACGCAATGACCGCAGTGAAAAAGCTGGGGGTGATCCTGACGGATCGGGGCTCGAAATACGCAGTATCCGGTGCGCCCGTGTCATCGCGGACCGAGGTCGACGCTGTGCTGCATGCGCTTAAGGCGGATAAATCATATGCCAAGGCCACACATAATACATGGGCGGCGGTACTGCCCACTGGGGCGCTCAAGGCGGACGATGGGGAAAGTGGCGCGGGGATGGTGATCCTGCGGATGATGGAACGGGCCGACGTGCAGAACCACGTCGTGATAGTCACCCGCTGGTATGGGGGCAAAAAGCTGGGCGGGGACCGCTTTCGGCGGGTGCAGGACGCAACGCGAACCTATCTGGATCAGATCGACACCGGGGCTTGACCTGTATCAAGGGCCTGCACCGCCGCATCCGCTAACCTGATCGAAACGCATCAGGGAAAGGGTGCCATATGTCCAACAGAGAGACCCTGAAACATCACGCGGGCCTCGTCGATCAGATGGCAACACGAGTCGGCATCGACCTGGAAGACGCAGCGCTTCGGGGTGATGTCTCGATCGATGAGATATCCGAAGCGGTTCTGCGCTGCACAGGATGCGCCAATCCCGGACATTGCGAAGCGCTGCTGGCGCAAGTGGCGGTATCGCAGGACACGCCGGAATATTGCCGCAACAAAGGCCTGTTCGCCCAGATCAAGCCACGTAAGGGGCGGTGATGCAAACGCTTGGGGCTGTCATGACGCACCTACGGCTTGTCCTGCGCATGGGGCAGGCAACAGGCGCGGACGTGGTTTCAGCGCATCGGCAGGGCCGCTTGAGCCAGGAGGACTGGGCCAGCATGGTACGGGCCTGTCAGGGATGCGCTTGGGCCAGATGCTGCCCCGATTGGTTGGATCAAAACAAGGGCGCGACCCAGGCACCTCGAACCTGCCCGAACCGGGCCAGATTTGCCACGCTTAGGTCCGGGAAAACTCGAGAGGGTTGAGAATGAAAGATATTCTTGGGGACGTCGAAAAACACTTCTGGCTGACGCGATCCGTCGCGCGCTGCATGAACCTGTCCCTGACCGAGGCGATGACCGAAGGGCGTCTTAGCGCCGAACGCTACGCGGAAATGGTCACGAAATGTCGCGCTGCCGATTGCAGTGAGACCTGTGCGATGTGGTTGGCCGAACAGCAGGCCAAGGCGGACAAAGCGCCTGAGTTTTGCGTGAACGCGCAGGCTTTGAACGCGCTGAAACCCTAAAGTTTGGAATGCGAGCCGTCACATAGCGGCGGGTTGGCGCTGTGTTTGCATCCGCAAAAGAACACTTTCTTGTCGGCCTCTGCGGTGTATTTGACCGGTTCAATCCCCGTTCCCTTATGTGAACCGTCACAAAAAGGCTGACGCGAGGATTTACCACAGGCGCACCAGAAATAGTTTTTTCCCTCGGTCACTTCGACGGGATAGGGGGCTTTCTGAGAAATGATCGGTGCGTCTGACACGTGGCTTCTCCGGAGTTTGCTGATGTCTGCTGGTCAGACAGTTTAGCGTCCGATTTCCGTTCTGCCATGGCAGCATGGATTTGCCGTTTTCACATTCACGTGATCAGATTTGTTGCAAAAATGCCAGCGAAGTCGTATTTTGAGACTGGCCCCGAATTTCTGGGCAAAATCAGAAAATTATTAGAAGGAATGACGGACATGAAACTTAGATTTGCCGCCGTTGGTGCGTTTGCTTTGGTCGTTGCAGCCTGTTCTCAGCAGGAAGAACCAGCTCCGGTTTATATTACACCCGAATATGACAAGTTTGGTACGCCAAGCTGTCCGGCCGGAACCGCATTGGCCACGACTGAGGCTGGCCAGACTGTCTGTAACCCGGTCGCGCAATAACAAACCTTCAGGCGGCTCGCGCGCGGGCCGCCTGCTTTCAGATAGATGCCGCCCACTGGGCGGTTTTTTCTTGCCTGTAATTGCCGGTTTGGGCTTTTGTCTGCGAGAGCGCTGTGCAGGGAACACATGAAAAACTTTCTAATCCGTCTAAAACATCGCACAGTCTGGAGCTGGCAAGGGCTGGCCGCGACGTGGCGCGATGAGTACTCGTTTCGCGTATGGGGATGGGCCAACCTGATCTCGGTGGGGCTGGCAATTGGACTACCCCTCAGCGGCGGTATGCGCGCGTTGATTGTCATCATGGGAATTTTGGTTCTGGTCGCCGAACTATTCAACACGGCGATAGAACGGGCCGTGGATCACACATCTACAGACCACAACACTTTGGCCGGCCAAGCCAAAGACGCCGCCAGCGCAGCGGTTGCGCTGACGGCCATTGCCGCTGCGGTGGCATGGATGGCGGGTCTTGTGGCTATGCTCTGACGGTCGTCATTACTTGATTCGATACCGCCCGTACCCGCGATGAGATCTGTGATACCGGAATCCTCGATAAGATCTTTGATGCCGGAATGCGTGTTTCTTCGGCACATAGTACCGATGGTAACGTTTCTTGCTGTGTTTGAACTTCGACCGGTGGTGCTTTTTGACCGGCTTGGCATGATGCACCTTGGTTTTCGCGACCGGCTTGTGGACCTTTTTCTTATACACTTTGGGCGCAACGAAGTGTTTGTGGACACGATGTTTGCCGCGATAGTGGATGCCAAAGGATTTCCCTCCGACCAGCGTGAACTGAGCCGTGCTGCCCGAGCGCACTTCTGCAAAAGCAGGCGCTGCAAATAGTTGTACCGCCAGGAGCGCGACGGCGCATTTCGTTGCGAAAGGACGCAATTTAGACATGGTAACCCTCCTTTTTGGACGTGTTTGGGTTCTGTCTAAATCTGGGGCCTGATGCGGGGGATCGCCAATAAACTTGGCTCACGCTTGCCCTATCGGTGGTTACATTGCCTCAGCGCAGCGTGCCCCACAGGTCATATTCCCCAGCCTCGTCCACCTCGACCGAGACGATGTCGCCGGGTTTGAGGTCTTCGAACCCTTCGTCGACGAACAGGTTGCCGTCAATTTCGGGGGCGTCGGCCTTGGTGCGGCAGGTGGCGGCCTCGTCATCGACCTCATCCACGATCACGTCCAGCGTTTGTCCAACCTTTGCGACCAGCTTTGCCTCGGATATCGCCTGCGCCTTTTCCATGAAGCGTTCCCAGCGGTCCTGTTTGACCTCGGCCGGGACATGATCAGGCAGATCGTTCGAGCGCGCCCCGTCCACGTTTTCGTACTGAAAGCAGCCAACACGATCCAGCTGCGCCTCGTCCATCCAATCCAGCAAAGTCTGGAACTCGGCCTCGGTCTCACCGGGATAGCCGACGATAAAGGTCGAGCGCAGGGTGATATCGGGGCAGGTCGCGCGCCACGCGGCGATTTCGTCTAGCGTTTTGGCCGCCGCCGCCGGGCGTGCCATACGTTTCAGAACGTCTGGATGGGCGTGTTGGAATGGAATATCCAGATAGGGCAGCACGTTGCAGCCCGCATCGGCCATCAGCAGAATCAACTCGCGCACATGCGGGTAGGGGTAGACGTAGTGCAGGCGCACCCACGCATCGAACTGACCCAACTCGCGCGCCAGATCGGTGATGTGGCTGCGGACCTCGCGATCTTTCCACGGGTTCACGTCATATTTGCGATCCAGCCCATAGGCAGAGGTGTCCTGAGAAATCACCAGCAGCTCACGCACGCCATTGTCGACCAGCTTTTCGGCCTCACGCAGCACGGCGTGGGCGGGGCGGCTGGCCAGTTTGCCGCGCATGTCAGGGATGATGCAGAACTTGCACTTGTGGTTACAGCCCTCGGATATTTTCAGATAGCTGTAGTGGCGCGGGGTCAGTTGCACGCTGGCGGCGGGCAGCAGGTCTACAAACGGGTCGGGATCGGGTGGAACGGCTTGATGTACGGCGTCCAGCACTTGTTCGTATTGATGCGGCCCGGTGACGGCCATGATGCGGGGGTGATGCTCGCGGATGTAATCCGGTTCGGCACCCAGACAGCCGGTGACAATGACCTTGCCGTTTTCCACTAGTGCCTCACCAATCGCGTCCAGCGACTCGGCCTTGGCGCTATCCAGAAACCCGCAGGTGTTCACGATCACGGCATCTGCGCCTGAATAATCGGGCGAAATCCCGTATCCTTCGGCCCGCAGGCGCGTCAGAATACGCTCACTATCCACCAAAGCCTTGGGGCAGCCCAAAGACACCATACCAATGGTGGGCTGGTTCGGACGGGGCGTGTCGGTGATCCGGGCGGCAGGCGCCAGGTCGGGGCGGAGGTTCGGCGGGTTCGTGGTCATGGCGCGGCATATAGTGGGGAACGCTTCCCCTTGCAAATGGCCGCTGGGCTTAGAATGATAATTTCAACGCATAACAAAAAGCAAAGAGCGGTAAAATGAAGTGGCTGGTGCGCATTCTCTTTCTCATCGTGGCCGTGATCGGGCTGGTTATCGGGGCCTTGCTGATGATGCCCGGCGACAAGCTGGCGCGTATCCTGGCCGAGCAGGTCAAGGCCGAAACGGGCCGGGATCTGACCCTGACAGGAGATGTGAAACTGTCATTCTGGCCAGTGCTAGGGATGGAGACCGGGCCTGTGACGTTCAGCAATGCCCCTTGGGCCGGGTCCGAGCCGATGCTCAGCGCGGATCATCTGGCCGTTGGTGTGGATGCGGCGGCGTTGATGTCAGGGGATTTGCGTATCCGGCGGGTGATTGCGGAAAACCCGACGCTGCGGTTGGAACTGTCTGACGGGCGCGGCAATTGGGAGTTTGGCGCGTCAGCGCCTGCGGCGGCGTCCTCGGGATCTGGCACCTCTGCCGCCCCGCAGGGGCAACCGGGTGTCGTAACGCTGGATAGGCTGGAATTAACAAATGCGCGTCTGCTCTATCTGGAAAACGGGGCGGTGACGTTCGATTTCTCGCAAGTCGACCTGTCGGCAAGCTGGCCCGAGGTCACTGCACCGCTGTTGCTAGAGGCGAAAATGGCGGTGCCGGGGGGCGCGGTTGAGGTGGATATGAAAATCCCCGATCTGCCCGCTTATGCAACTGGCGCGGCCACCCAGTTGGATCTGTTGCTGCGCGCGCCCGGGGGTGAGGTCGACTTTGACGGTCGCGTGAATCTTGCCGGAGAGATGGACGGTGACCTGCACCTTAAAACCCAAAATACCGAGATATTGCTGGCCGCTTTCGGACAGCCTGGTACAGCCGTGCCTTTGGGGCTGGGTCGCCGCGCGGAACTGGTCGGTCGTATGACCTATACGCAAGACGGGCGTCTGTCGGTGCGTGAATTGGTGGCGCAACTGGACGACAACCGCCTGACCGGCGAGGCGGATATCGTGATCTCGGACCCACCACAGATCACCGCGCGGTTTGACGCGGGCGATTTGGATCTGTCCCGATTCAACGAGTCTAATGGAGGCTCGGGCGGTGGTGGCGGCGGCGCTGCGCCAAGCCAATCCGATGGCTGGTCGACCACACCGATTGACGCCTCGGCGCTGGCTTTGGCGAATGGGCAAATCCGGCTGAAGGCGAATTCGATAGCAGTGCCCGACCTGACCCTTGGTCCCAGCGATCTGACTTTGAATCTGGACCGGTCACGCGCGGTGTTGCAGATGAACCCGGCCACCTTGTTCTCGGGTCAGTTGACCGGTCAGGTCGTCGCGAATAACCGCAACGGGCTGTCTGTCGGTGGCAACATGAAGGCAGACGGGATCGACATCCAACAGGCCCTGATGACGCTGGCCGATATTGACCGATTGTCCGGCACGGGCACCGGTTCGTTCGAGTTTCTGGGCGTTGGGCAAAGCGAGGATCAGATCATGCGTTCACTCAGCGGCAAGGGTCGCGTGGATGTGGGGCAGGGGGTGATCAACGGGTTCGACCTGGACCGCCTGATGGGGCGGGGCGAAGGGTCAGGCGGCACTACTGTGTTCAACAGTCTTGCCGCTAGTTTCACCATTGATCAGGGTGTTCTCAGGAATGATGACCTGCTGATGTCACTGGATAATTTCCGTGCCGATGGCGCCGGTCGCGTCGGCTTGGGCGAGCGCAATATCGACTATCTGTTCACCCCCACAGCGTTGCGGGCAAATTCTGGTCAGGGCCTGTCGGTGCCGGTTCGCATTGTCGGACCGTGGAGCAACCCGACGATCAAACCCGACTTCAGCAAAGTGATCGAAGCGGCCGCCGAGGGCAAAATCAAAGAGCTTGAGGAAGACGCCAAACAACAGGTGCTGGACAAGGTCAGCGATGAGCTTGGGACTGCCGTGACAGACACCGAAAGCATCGAGGATGTGGTGAAGAACAAGTTGCAGGAAGAGGCCACGAAAGGGTTGCTGAAATTGCTGGGCGCGGATTGAGCGGCGGGGCGCAACACGCGCCCCAAAGGCCCTAGATTGTCTGGTCGTAGTCGCCCACGCCGGGTTCTGTTCGGATGACAGCGTCGATATCGGCGAATATCGCGCGCATCTCATCCTCGCTTTCGCTGCTTTCGCAGACCACAACCAGATTGGGCGTGTTCGAGGACGCCCGCACCAGACCCCAGCTGCCATTGTCCAGAATGACCCGAGCGCCATTGACGGTGACGACCTCTTTGATCGCGCGTCCGGCAAAGGAATCTCCCGCCTCGGATTTGGCCACCAGCTTGTCGACCAGTCGGGCGAGTATGTCATATTTCTCGGTATCTGCCGCATAGGGCGACATGGTGGGCGTCGACCATGTCTTGGGCAGGGCCTTGCGCAGATCGGACATACTCTGATCGGGGTTGCGGTCCATCAGTTTGCAGATCTCAACCGCCACGCGCATGCCGCAGTCATAGCCACGCCCGATCGGTTCAGCCAGAAAGTAGTGGCCCGACTTCTCGAACCCGGCCAGCGCATTGATTTCCTTGACCCGGCGCTTCATGTGGCTGTGTCCGGTTTTCCAGTAATCTGCCTTGACCCCACGGGCCTGCAACTGCGGATCACTTGCGAACAGACCGGTTGATTTCACATCAGCCACAAAGGTCGCGTTCGGGTACAGTTTGGCCAGATCGCGAGCCATGATCACACCGACCTTGTCGGCGAAAATCTCTTCACCTTCATCATCGACAACACCACACCGGTCGCCGTCGCCGTCAAACCCCAGCGCCAGATCGGCACCGCTGGATTTCACGCTGTCGGACATGTCGTGCAGCATCTCCATCGCTTCGGGGTTCGGGTTGTAGTTGGGGAACGTGTAGTCCAGCCGGTTGTGGCTGGGCACAACCTCGACCCCCATTCGTTCAAAAATCTCGGGCGCAAAGGCCGAGGCGGTGCCGTTCCCGGTGGCGCAGACCACTTTCAGCGGACGAGACATTTTGAAATCGCCGACCAGATCGTCGATATAAGCCTCTTTCACACCATCCACGAACTCATACGAGCCACCCTCATGAGGTTGTCCTTCGCCATTCAGGACGATGTCGCGCAACTCCGACATCTCATCAGGGCCGTGGGTCAGAGGACGCTCGAACCCCATCTTGACCCCGGTCCAACCGTTGGGGTTGTGGCTGGCTGTGACCATCGCAACCGCAGGCACGTCCAGATGAAACTGCGCGAAATAGGCCATGGGGCTGAGCGCAGGGCCGATATCCTTGACCTGAATGCCGGCCTGCATCAGCCCCAGGATCAGTGCGTTCTTGATGGCCAGCGAATAGTCGCGGTAGTCGTTTCCCACCGCGATCACCGGTGCAATCCCGCGCCTGCGCATCTGCGTCCCAAGCCCCAGACCCAGCGCGGTCATGCCGGGCAGGTTGATTTCCTCGGGGTATTTCCACCTGGCGTCATATTCACGGAAACCCGTGGGTTTGATCATGGCATCGCGCAGAAAGCTCCAGGTGTTCGGGGTCACCTCGGGGATTGGTTTGGTCATAGAAAATCTCAATCGTTAAATCTGAATGGGGTTTGCCTTGGCCAGCGCATCAAAGCGCATCAATGTGTCAATGAGTTGCGGCATCTGGTCAAGGTAGATCATGTTGGGGCCATCGCAGGGCGCATTGTCGGGGTCCTGATGGGTTTCCATGAAAACGCCAGCCACGCCCACAGCAACGGCCGAGCGCGCCATGACGGGTGCAAACTCGCGTTGACCTCCGGACGCGCCACCTAGGCCGCCGGGTTGCGCCACCGTGTGCGTAGCATCCATGATCACTGGATACCCGGTGCGCCCCATTTCCGGCAGCGACTGCATGTCGACCACAAGGCGATTGTAGCCAAAGCTCACGCCACGCTCGGTCAGCATGATGTTGTGGTTGTCGGTGCTTTCGATCTTGGCGGCGACGTTTTGCATATCCCAAGGGGCCAGGAATTGACCCTTCTTAACGTTCACGACCTTGCCGGTTGCACCCGCAGCTTTCAGCAAGGCGGTCTGGCGACACAAGAATGCAGGGATTTGAAGGATGTCGCATACTTCGGCCACGGGCGCGCACTGCTCTTTTTCGTGCACATCCGTGGTGACTGGCACCCCGATGCTGTCCTTGACCGATTGCAGAACGGCCAATCCTTTGTCCAAACCCAAAGCAGGGGCGGCATTTACAGAGGTCCGGTTGGCCTTGTCGAACGAGCCCTTGAAGACATACTGCGCGCCCGCGGCATCGCAGGCCTCTTTCATTTTGCCGGCGATCATCTGAGCATGATCGGCGCTTTCAAGCTGACAGGGACCGGCAATGATTGTCAGAGGCAGATCATTGCCGACCGTGAGATCGGAGATTTTTACATGTTTCATGTGTCTTACGAGGATACCTGTTCACGAAGGACCGACGCGGTAAGCGAGATCAACAGGTAGATACCAGCAAACAACAGGAATGCCAAAATCGTATTTTCGAATTTCCTCGGATAGGTCGGATCCTGGCTGGGAACCGGGTTCACTGAGACGGTCAAATACCGCACCTTGCGGTTGGCCTCGGTCCGGGTGGTTTCCATTTGCTGCATGGCTGCTTGCAGCATCATGTCCCGTGCGGCCAGATCAGCCTGCGCAGTCTGGATTCGCAAGGTCAGACGCACCAGCGAGTTTTCGCCAGCCGAGACATCCAACATCTCGGCGTTCAGCTCCTCCAGCACTTCTTCGAAGCGCGCAATTTCGGCGCGTACACCGTCCACTTTGGCCTGATTGGGCCGCAGATTGTCTAAAAGCGAAGCCAGTTGCAGTTCTTTATCCTGCAATTGCGCCTCAAGCGTGTTTATTCGGCCGCGTAGGCCGGCAAGCACGTTTTCTGGGTCTAGCAGAGCGCCTTGCAGCTGCGCTTCGATCAGGGCTTCCTGCGCTTTGTTGCGTGCCTCCTGCGCCAGTTCGAAACTGGCCACGGCGTCGCGCATCTGGTCTTCGCGTTTCAGTTCGGACAGTCCGTTGATGGTGTCTTCGGCATAGGACAGCAACCTGTCCGAGATCGCGACTGCGATATCAGGTGTGGGCGCGGCGACCTCCATGCGGATGATGCCGTCGCTGGGGTCATAGCCGATGGTGATCATCCGCATGTACAGCTTGTGGGTCTCTTCCAGACTTGCGTCGGGCGACAGACGCTGGATCGGATCAATCCAGTCCTGTTTGAATATCTCGGAAAATCCCATATCGCGCTCAAGCCGTAGCAGAGCGTCCTTGGATTCCAGAAATTCCTGCGTGGCAACCGAATCCTGCGCGGTTGCGTATTGGGTGCCCGCCAAGAAACCTCCGAATGAGGCTCCGCCGCCATCCGCTTGAAGTATGGAGAAGGCCGAATCGCTGGCATACATCGGCGTTGCAAAGCGATAGAAATAAGTCCCGACCACAAGCGTCGGCAGCAATACAAACACTGCCAAACGCGCAAACAGAGCAAACAGTTTGCGTCTGCGGCGGCGCGCGATGTCCTTCTGAATTTGCCCGATCTCATAGTTGCGCCGTTCCGCGGGGCTCATCTCGGGGCCGGGCAGAGTTTCGGGCGATTGCAGAAAGGGCTGAGGCAGTTGGATCGTCACCTTGTCTTTGGTTTCATCTTCGACACGCTTTTTCTCGGCGGCAAGGTCCAGCAGACTGCTGCGTTCGAATGGGTCGATACCCTTTTTGCGCAACAAGCGCACAGCATCATAATCCGAGTCCGCCTCGATCCCGTTTTTCTGCGCCAGCTTTCGCGCAATGCGAAGCTGCCGACCGGTTAGCCCCTCAGCCTTGATCTTTTCCAGCTCAGAGGTCTGTGCATCATTGGCCGCCTCGGGTGGTTGCGTCGCTTTGCGAATGCGTGAGATCGCGTCGGCGCGGGCCTCGGCATCTGCCGGACCCTGACGTTTGCGTCGCCAGTTGTATATTCTAGCCTTGGGTTTGGTAGTCATACAGTTGTTTTGCCTCTTCCAAGGAGTCGAACACATGCAGTTGCCCATCGACAAGGACAGCGGCCTGCTGTGCAAATTTTTCTAACACGGTCGGGTTGTGCGACACGATCACCAATGTCGTCGTCCGAAGCCTTTCTTGCAGGATATCCCCTGCTTTTCTGTTAAATTCGACATCCGTCGTGGCGGGCATGCCCTCGTCAATCAGGTACATGTCGAAGTCCAGCGCCAGCATCAGCGCAAAAGTAAACCGCCCCCGCATCCCCGAGGAATAGGTCGCCATCGGTTGATCGAAATACTCGCCCAGACCACATAGCCACTTGCAATAGGCTTCGACATAGTCGGGGTCCATACCATAGATCTTGGCGATATAACGCGCGTTTTCCAGTGCCGACAGTTTGTTGGCCACGCCACCCGTAAACCCCATTGGAAAGGACACCCGGCAGGATTTGCGGATGACGCCTTCGTCCGGCTTTTCCAACCCCGCCATCATGTTGATCAACGTGGTTTTGCCCGTCCCGTTCGGGGCGAGAATGCCGATTGAGGTGCCAAGTTCGACCCGGAACGAGACCCGGTCCAGGATTACCTTGCGGCGTGTCCCGGTCCAAAAGGACTTACTGACATTCTCGAACTCAAGCATTTTGGGCCTGTCTGCTTATTCTTGCCGCAGCCGGACGGCGTGATCTCATGACTCATGTCCGGCCATGTTGGCGGCATTATGTCCAGTTTTGCACATGATGATCAATCCGCGCTGCCGCAGGCTGTTGTTATTGTGACTTTTCCATCTGTTGGTTCTCGCCACTGCGGTGACTATCTTTGTTGCCAGGTGTCAACCAATGTGCTTCAGGAAACCTTGCGATCTGATGAATTCCCTCGAAAAAGACATCGCCGCCTGCAGAATCTGCGCCGACAGGTTTGCCGCAACCGAAACGGCGCATGAACCACGCCCGGTCGTCTGGTTTCGGCAAGGTACCCCGATCCTGATCGCAGGGCAGGCGCCGGGCGCGCGGGTTCATGCCTCGGGCCGTCCGTTTACGGACCCCTCGGGGGATCGTCTGCGCGACTGGTTGGGGATCGGGGAAGAGGTGTTTTATGACCGCGCTCGTGTCTCGATCGTGCCGATGGCCTTTTGCTTTCCGGGCTATGACGCGCGCAAGGCCGATCTGCCGCCGCCACCGATCTGCGGGCAGACGTGGCATGACAAGGTGATGCAGACGCTGGGTGATGTGCCGCTGACTGTGTTGGTCGGGGGGCATGCGCATAAATACCACCTCAAGGCGCGCGGGTCCGTGACCGAGACGGTACGCAACTGGCAGGACCATGCGCCGCGCGTCTTTTCCTTGCCTCATCCGTCATGGCGGAATACGGCATGGATGAAGAAAAACCCGTGGTTCGAGGCCGACCTTCTGCCGGTCCTGCGCGCGCGGGTGTACGAGGTTCTGAATGACTGACATGACCGCTCTGGACACGGCCCATTCCGCGATGGAGGCCGCGCCGCAGGACGATGCCGCGCGGTTGCGGTTCTTTGAACGTTTAGCGGATAGCGAGCTGTTCCTGTTGCTGACGGAAGAGGCGCGCGATGAAAACATCTCGCCCGAGCTCTTTGAGGTAGCCGATGGCCGCTTTGTTCTGGCGTTCGACCGCGAGGATCGTTTGGCGCGCTTTGCAGAACGCCCTGTTCCCTATGTCGCCCTGTCAGGGCGGGTGTTGTCGAATATGTTGGCCGGGCAGGGCATCGGATTGGGCCTGAATCTTGAGGTCGCACCGTCCTCGATGCTGATCCCGTCCGAGGCGCTGGGCTGGTTGGCGACCACCTTGCAGCACGCGCCGGAAGAGGTGCAGCAGCACTTGTCGGAATTCCTGCCCCCTGTTGGTTTGCCTGATGAACTGCTGACCGCTTTGGACGCCAAGCTGGCAACGGCGGTGGGTCTCGCGCAATCCGCCTATCTGGTCGGTACCAAGACATCTGAGGGGGGTACCGGCCACCTTCTGGGCTTTGTCGGCGCAATTGATGGGGCCGAAGCGGCTTTGGCCAAAGCCGCGTCCGAGGCGCTGACTTTTTCAGGGATCGAGGCGGGCGCAATGGATGTTGGTTTTTTTGCAGCCCACGACACCGCCGCGTCCGCTCTGGCGCGGGTGGGGCTGAGGTTCGATTTACCGCAGCCGACAACGCCCGAGGTCCAGCGGACCGCGCCGGGCAGTGACCCGGAAACCCCGCCGATCCTCAGATAAATCGGGCCTCACCAGATCCCGGCGAGGCCCGACGGGTTTATTCCGCAGCAGCTTCTAGCTTGTCCTGCGTGCGGGTTTCAAAGTCGCTGGCTTCGTGGCGCTCATGAAGCTGCAAGTGCTTTTCGCCAAACGGGCGGTTCACCATGCGTCCGCGCAGAACGGCTGGGCGAGCTTCGATCGCTTTGGCCCAACGCATGACATTTCCATAAGACTCGACGTCCAGGAATTCGGCCGCATCATAAAGGCGCCCTAGGACCAACTGTCCGTACCAGGGCCAGATGGCCATGTCGGCAATGGTATAATCTTCGCCAGCGATATAGGTGTTTTCCGCCAATTGCTTGTCCAGAACATCAAGCTGACGCTTGGTTTCCATTGTAAAGCGGTTGATCGGGTATTCGAACTTCTCGGGCGCATAGGCGTAGAAATGGCCAAACCCGCCGCCCAGATAGGGCGCGCTGCCCATCTGCCAGAACACCCAGTTCATCACTTCGGTCCGCTCAGGTCCTGAATTCGGCAGGAAGGCGTCAAATTTTTCGGCCAGATGGAACAGGATCGAGGCGCTTTCGAAGACGCGCACTGGCTTGTCGCCGGATCGGTCCCACAGCGCAGGGATTTTCGAGTTCGGGTTGGCGTCGACAAAGCCGGACCCGAACTGATCGCCTTCGCCGATATTGATCAGCCACGCATTATATTCGGCACCTTCATGACCCAGTGCCAGCAATTCTTCCAGCAGCACCGTGACCTTCACGCCGTTTGGCGTGGCCAGCGAATACAGCTGCAAGGGATGGCGGCCAATGGGTAGATCCTTGTCGTGGGTCGCACCGGCGATGGGGCGGTTGATATTGGCAAACTGCCCGCCATTCTGACTGTCCCATGTCCAGACCTTCGGGGGGGTATAGGTCGATTGCTCGCTCATCTCTTGCCTTTCTCAGCAAATCTGGGGTGAATTGTCCGTCCGTCACAACAGCTAATATTGCAAAGCGCCGAGTCCAACCCCGGTTGTTTGCTTCTTTCTGTAACATTCGGCAGGAATAGTCTCACGTTTCTTCATTCGACGTCACAGGCCCGCGAGCAGGACTGCTCTGTCGGCTGGAATCACCTATTGTCTGAGCAGACCCGGAACACGGGTGCCCCTTAAACCTGAGGACAAAAGGACGACCTATATGAAACGATTTGCCCTAACCGTTGCTGCAACGCTGGCTTTCGCTGTTCCCGCATTTGCTGGGGACCAGTATGTAGACGGTACCGGATTCGCTGTGTCGGGTTACGATGTCGTGGCCTACCGCAGCCTGGATCAGGCCCCGGTTGGTCAGTCCCAGCCAGAAGGTGTGCGTGGCCGTTCCGACATCACCGCAGAATATAACGGTGCGACATGGGCGTTCTCGACTGAAGAGAACCGCGACAAGTTTCTGGAAAACCCCGCCTATTACGCACCGGAATATGACGGGCACTGTGCCTATGGTGTTTCGCGCGGCGGTAAGGTTCCGGCAAACCCGAACCTGTGGCGCATCGTTGATGACAAGCTGTACCTGAACATCACCGATGTAGTTGTTGGGTTCTTTGAAGAAGACATTCCGGGCAACATCAACCTGGCCGAAGGCAACTGGCCGGGGATCGAGCCTGCGAAAGCATCGACTGCAGTCATTCCGAAATTCACTTCGAAAGGCCCGATCTCGAACTAAGGGTCCACTCACAGAAAAGCCCGGCTGTCATTTGCCGGGCTTTTTTAAGTTTTGATCAGCTTGCCAGGCAGAATTCGTCTCGTATCTGCTTACTTGCATCAAAGCGGATACGCACGCTTTTGGCGCCGGGGAATTTGCGATCGCGGATTGTATCTGGAACGACAACCTCTCCACCGCCGGTTTCCTTAGCCTGAAAGCTCAGCACTTCGGTTTCGGTACGGCGTGCACCAGCTAGAACCGAAGTGGGCAAAGCCACCCGGTTTTGCCCCTGCCGAACGGGCGAGGACACGAAATAGGTCAGGTTACGGCCATGAAAGCCGACCGCCTCGGGGATGTGATCGGAATCGGCAATCGAGTCAGCGGTGCAAGTCTCGTCCGCGCCGCTGGCACCTCGCGGAAGCGCTTTGTTCAAAAGCGTCCGGCAGGCATCGATATCGGTAATATCCAGCGAGATGACCCGCTTGCGCAATTTCGGACGTCGTGGTTTGCCGGGCTGCGCGCCCTTGCTGACCAAACCTTCCAGCCGCAACAGGTCATAGGCTTCTTTCGCACGGGTAAATTCCGAGCTGTCGCCCCTGGTTCGATCAGAATGCACATTGAACGCAATGTTGCGCCACGCTTGTCTGATATCCTCAGAACCGGCGGTCTGATCTAGGCCAAGGGCGGCCAACGCCGCAGCGCGGGCCTTCATCTTTTCAACAGCTTCCATACCCAAAACACTCGTTAAACAACAACGTGCTCTTAGTGTTGGGATGGCCGCATTTTTGTCAAATTTGATGATTTTTTGAGGCTAAACGTAGAACAATCCCGCCATGCACTGCGGGATTGTTCTGGTGTATATGCTTGTGAGAGCCGACTTTTCGCTCAGGCCACGTTTTGCAGATCGGCTTTAGGCGTAATGCCCAAGGCGAAACAAACGTCGCGGGTCAATTCGGGGCGATTCAGCGTGTAGAAATGCAGCTTGTCCACACCGCCCTCGATCAAATCCGAGCAGAGCTCGGTGCACAGTGCGGTTGCCAGCAAGTCTTCGCGGTCGTCGCGGATCGCCTTGTCAAAAGCCTGTTCAACCCACGCGGGGATACGTGTGCCGCAGCGTTTGGCAAAACTGCGCGCGCCCTTCCAGTTCTCGATGGGCAGGATGCCCGGCACGATGGGCTTGTCGATGCCCGCCTTGGCGCACGCATCGCGGAAGCGAAAGAACGTCTCGGCCTCGAAAAAGAACTGCGTCAGCGCCTCGTCGGCTCCCGCGTCCAGCTTGGCTTTCAGCCAGTCAATGTCCGTACGGGCGCATTGGGCCTCGGGGTGGATGTCGGGATAGGCACCCACGCGGATGTTGAAGTTTCCAGTGTCAGCCAGTGCCTTGATTAGCCCAACCGAATTGGCAAAACCTTCCGGGTGAGGCACGAACTTTTCCTGTCCTTTGGGGGGATCGCCGCGCAAGGCCACGATGTCCCGCACGCCTGCTTTTGCAAAGGAATCGGCGATTTTCAGGGTTTCTTCGCGCGTGGCATCCACACAGGTCAGGTGCGCGGCAACCGGCAGGCCGGATGATTTGTGCAAGGTGGCGACCGCGTCGCGAGTCAGCTCACGTGTTGTGCCGCCTGCGCCGTAGGTGACCGAGACGAATCGGGGCTCAAGTGGGGCGAGCGTTTGAACCGTATCCCAAAGGCGGAACGAAGCTTCGAGCGTTTGGGGCGGGAAGAACTCGAATGAAATCTCAGGTTGGGTCATCATGGCCTCGCATATTCCAGTTGTGGGTCTTGTGCCATGTGACGCATTGTGAGACAAACTCATATTCCTCAAGAACAACATGAGTTCCATTGAATGCATATCGAATTTCGGCACCTGCGCACAATCAAGGCGATTCATGAGTGCGGCGGGTTGGCCCGCGCGGCGGATCAGTTGAATATCACTCAGTCGGCGCTGAGCCATCAGATCAAAGGTCTTGAGGATCAGGCCGGCGTGGAATTGTTCCTGCGCCGCTCCAAACCGATGAAACTGTCTGCGGCGGGGCTGCGCCTGTTGCGGCTGGCCGAACAGATTCTGCCGCAGGTCGAAGCGACGCAGCAGGAGTTCACCTCGCTGCGCGATGGGCGCACTGGTCGAATGCATATCGCCATCGAGTGCCACGCCTGTTTCGAATGGCTTTTCCCGGTGCTGGAGTCCTTCCGCAAATCCTGGGGCGATGTGGATGTCGATATCCGCCCCGGTCTGGCCTTTGATGCCTTGCCGGCCTTGCAAAAAGAAGAGGTCGATTTGGTTGTATCGTCCGACCCCGAGGACCTGCCGGGGGTCGAGTTCATCAAGCTTTTCGACTATGACGCGGTGTTCGTTGCGGCCTCGGCCCATCCATTGGCGCAGAAGGAGTTCATCGAGGCCGAGGATTTTCGCGGCCAGACCCTGATCACCTATCCGGTCGAACGCACGCGTTTGGATGTGTTCAGCCAGTTGCTGATCCCCGCGCGGGTCGAACCGGCCGCGATCCGGCAGGTGGAACTGACGGCGGTTATCCTGTTGCTGGTCGCCTCGAACCGGGGGATTTCGGTGCTGCCAGACTGGGTGGTGAGGGAAGTGAAGTACAATTCAGACTATGTGACCCGCCCGCTGACCAAGGATGGGATCACCCGTAGCTTGTATGCGGCAGTGCGGGCTGAGGACCTTGAAAAACCCTATGTGCAGGAATTGATCGACCTTGCCGGAACCGAGGCGCGCAAGCTGCAATCGCAATAGGCGCGAAACGCGGGTCTGCTATGCGCATCAAGCCTCTTGGCAAGGGCGCATTGCATCAGTATACGCGCGGTTTGACCGAACAGGAGCCGTGGGACAATGGTAGGCAGTGCAAACCTCAACATCATGATCAAAGCCGCGCGCAAGGCGGGGCGGTCTCTGGTCAAGGACTTTCGTGAAGTCGAGAACCTGCAAGTCTCGATGAAAGGCGCGGGTGACTTTGTCTCCAAAGCCGATATTGCTGCTGAGAATATCCTGAAAGAGGAACTGCTGGGTGCCCGCCCGACCTATGGCTGGCTGGGTGAAGAAGGCGGCGGGCAGGCGGGTGAAGACCCAACGCGGCGCTGGATCGTTGACCCGCTGGACGGCACCACCAACTTCCTGCACGGGCTGCCCCATTGGGCGATTTCCATCGCCCTGGAACACAAGGGCAAGATCGTTGCCGGCGTGATCTATGACCCCGCCAAGGATGAGATGTTCTTTGCCGAAAAAGGTGAGGGCGCGTGGATGAACGACACCCGCATTCGTGTTTCGGGTCGTCACCGCATGATTGAATCCATTTTCTCGACAGGTTTGCCCTTTGGCGGACGTTCTGATTTGCCTGCTACCCTTCAGGATCTGGCGCGGATCATGCCCACCTGCGCAGGCGTGCGCCGCTGGGGCGCGGCAGCGCTGGATATGGCCTATGTGGCTGCAGGCCGTTACGAGGGTTTCTGGGAGCGCCGCCTGAACGCGTGGGACGTGGCGGCCGGTGTCATCATCGTGAAAGAAGCCGGTGGCTTTGTGCAGGCTCTGAACCCCGAAGGTAGCGTCTTGGAAGATGGCGAGGTAATCTGTTCGAATGAGCCGATCTTCGACCAGTTCTCGAAGGTGATCCGGGGCTGATTTAACGAACCCTGAGACGAACAAGCGCGCCCTGCCTGAGGCGCGCTTTTTTGTTGTCGGCACCACAGGCGATCAAGGCCCCCGACGTTATGCAATGATACGCATCTATCGGCGCGGGATACGGGGGATGCGGGATTGTGACAGTTTGTATGTATGCTCGGGGTGCGGCGGATGGCCATGCGTTCGGTTCCAATACCGCTTACCGCCCCGCCGCGCCCAAAGCGGGATGCACAGGAGCAGACCGACAAAGAACCCGCCGGTATGAGCCCAATAGGCAACGCCGCCTTCGTCCGGGTTGCTGGCAAGGCTGCCCAGGAATTGCATCCCCAGCCAGACACCCAGCATGACGAAGGCCGGGATGGTGAAAACCCGCACATAGACGATCAGGATCAGCAGAATATCCACGCGGGCCTTGGGGAACATCAACAGGTATCCCCCCATGACCCCGGCGATTGCACCAGAGGCCCCGATGGTCGGCACCACTGATCCCGGGGCCGTCAAGACGTGGATCAGGCCTGCTCCGATACCGGCCATCGTATAGAAAAGCAAAAAGAGCAGGTGGCCCATCTCGTCTTCCAGATTGTCGCCGAATATCCAAAGGAACAGCATGTTCCCTGCCAGATGCATCCAGCCGCCGTGAAGGAACATTGAGGTGAACAGCGTCTCATACGCGACCCCGTCTTCGATCCGGGCCGGGATGACAGCGTAGTCGAAATAAAGCCGGTTGAGCAACCGCGCATCATCCATGATACCCACATAGCTGAGGAAAATCAGAATGTTCGCGGCCATCAACAGATAGACGACATATGGGGTGCGCCCCGAGGGGTTATGGTCACGGATTGGAAACATGGCGCGACGCTGGGCTTTCGGGCGGGCAAGGTCAAGGCACGTTTACGCCGCACAAGGCATGATGGTGAGGCGTGTGACGAAGACTTGAACGGGCCCAAGGGTTGACGCAGCCTGTCTGCGCGTCACCATAGACACATGAAACACATCACGTCAGCCTTTGTCCTGCTGGTCGCAGGCACCATCGCTGCCCATGCACAGGACTGTCCCGCCGCTCCGGATCACTCGGACGGGGTGGCCGGGATTATCTCTCAAATTCAACAGGCCGAGACCGAGCGCGCCGCGCAGGTTTTGTCGGGCAAGCTTTGGGAGTTTTGGACAGATGCACCGGATAGCAAGGCACAAGTCGCGCTGGACAGGGGGATGACACGTCGTAGTCAAAGCGATCTGCTGGGCGCAATCGAAGACTTCAACTCGCTGATAGATTACTGCCCATCTTATGCCGAAGGGTATAACCAGCGCGCCTTCGCCTATTTTCTGGGCCGGGATTATCAGGCCGCTCTGCCGGATCTGGATCGGGCAATCGAACTGTCGCCCAATCATGTGGCAGCAATCAGTGGGCGTGCACTGACTTTGTTAGGGCTTGGGCGGATCGACGAAGCTCGCGAGGCTTTGGAACAGGCGCTGGAGCTGAACCCGTGGCTCTCTGAACGCCACTTGATGGACCCCGGAGGGCCGTTGGCACCACAAGGACAAGACATCTGAAATACAAAACCCCCGACCAAACAGGCCGGGGGTTTTCGATCTTGGGACTTAGCCGACAAGACCGTTGTCGGCGCGTTTGATCGCAATGACCGACGAGCGCGGCGTGCCGCCGTCGGGCCAGTTGCTGCCGGGGTGCTGGATGCCGACAAACATGGTCCGCAGGTCTGTGGACCACGCCAGACCGGTCACCTCACAGCCGTTCGGGCCAGTCATGAAGCGTGCAATCTCACCGGTCACGGGATCACCAACCAGCATCTGGTTGTTGCCGTTGCCTGCGAAATCTTCCTCGTTGTCGTCATTCCCGTCTGTCTGGATCCAGATCAGACCGGTCGAATCGATCACCATACCGTCGGGCGAGTTGAACAGGTTGCCCTCGTTCACATTGGACGAACCGGCGCGGTCGTCGGAATGCACAGTCGGGTTGCCCGCCATGACGTACAGGTCCCAATCGAACGCTTGGGCGGCGTGGTCGTCATTGGCCGGACGCCAGCGCACGATCTGACCGTACTTGTTGGCCTCACGCGGGTTGGCCGCGTTGACCGAGGTATCATCACCGCCGGCGTTTGGCTTGACGCCGCGGTTCTTGTTATTGGTCAGGCAGCAATAAGCTTCGACCGCCACCGGGCTGGACGCGACCCATTCAGGGCGATCCATGGTGGTGCCGCCCGCTTTGGAAGCCGCCATTCGGGTAAAGATGCGAATCTCGGCATCGTCCATTCCGGTGGTTTCCGGGGTCAGAGCCAGCCATTCACCCTTCATGTCATCGTTGAACTTGGCGACATAAAGCGTGCCGTCGTTCAGCAGGCTCTCGGTTTCACCACCGGGCTGATAGGTGCCGTTCGAGACGAACTTGTACAGGTATTCACCACGTTCATCGTCGCCCATGTAGACAACCACGCGACCGTCGGCAGCCAGGGTGACTTCGGCGTTTTCGTGCTTGAAACGACCCAGACCAGTGTGTTTGACAGGGGTGCTGTCAGGCTTGGTTGGGTCAATCTCGACGATCCAGCCTGCGCGATGCGGCTCGTTGGGGTTCTTCGAGGTGTCAAAGCGCGGGTCAAAGAACTCGTAACCGTTCCAGCTTTCGGCCTTGATACCGTAGCGCGCCATACCGTCCGAGACCTTCTGGTCATAGGATGCATTCTCATCCGACGAGCCGAAGTAGCCATTGAAGTTCTCTTCGCAGGTCAGATAGGTGCCCCAGGGCGTCTTGCCCGCACCACAGTTGTTCATGGTGCCCAACGAGGTGGTGCCGGTCGGATCAGCCTCGGTTTTCAGCAGGTCATGACCGGCTGCGGGGCCAACGATTTTCATCGGAGTGTTATGATGAATACGGCGGTTGAAGGGGCTGTCTTTGACAACCGACCAGCCGTCAGGGCCTTCGGTGATTTCCATGACTGTCACGCCTTGGATGTTCTGCAGCTTCAGAACATCACCTGCGTTTGCCGGAACACCTTCCGCAGCGGCCGGCAGGTTGATCTTGCGGTTGGGGTATTCGTGGTTGATCGCGATCAGTTCATGACCCTGGAACGAAAAGGTTTCCATCCCGTCAGTGTTCTCACCAAAGATACGGTCGGATTTTTCGACCGAACCACCATCGGCGATGTCATAGCCGTCGGCATCCGAGAACAGCGGATCGCCCCAGCGCATCATGACTTTCCATTCGTACCCTTCGGGGACGTGAACGGTGCCGTCGGTCTGGGCTGCGATCGGGGTAAAGGCAAAGCGCGACGCGTCAGCGGCCTGTGCCGAGGTCGAGCTGAGCAGACCTGTGCCCATTGCGGCAGCGCCCGATCCAAAGGCCACCACACCGGCCAGAAAACCACGGCGGGAAATGGCGCTTTCGACCACGCGGTCAAAGTCGTTTTCCTCGGGGCGGGGGAAGTGTAGCTCGTCCCAGTCGTCTGCGGAAAGTGTGGTGTTGTCGACGTCTTTCATGGATGGCTCCTGGCTAAAATGAAAGTTGATGAACGGCATTTAAGAGGTCTTTGTGACAGGTTCTTAACAGCGCCATTAAAGCCGCTGTATTTCGACCTGAAAATAGACTCATTTTTGATGCGCTGAAACGCGCCAAAGCCCTGTCTGCGAGACGCAAGCAGGGCTTTCAGTCATCAAAGCGGATTGATCACATCGCCGTGATAGGGTTAACGCAGCCGCTGCCCATCAGCATTGAACCGATACGCTTTTTCGGGCGCGAACCCAAGGCGCAGGTCTTGGCCTTCGGATATTGCGTGTTGCCCGAACAAGCGCGCCGTCACCGAATGGTTCTGAATAGTCGCAATGACGTTGGTATCACCGCCCAGCTTTTCGACATGGCTGACCTGCGCTGACAGTGGGCCGTCGTCAGACAGGAACAGGTCTTCGGGGCGAATACCAAGGGTGTCTGACCCCTGATCCAGCAGGCTTTCGGGCAGGAAGTTCATCGAAGGAGATCCAAGGAATCCCGCAACAAACTGGTTGGCGGGGTTGTTATACAGCTCCATCGGTGAGCCGATCTGTTCCACCCGGCCATCGCGCAGAACTACGATCTTGTCGGCCAGTGTCATCGCCTCGGTCTGGTCGTGGGTGACATAGATCATCGAGGCATCCAGTGCCCGGTGCAGGTTCGCAATCTCAATCCGCGTGTTCATCCGCAGCGCCGCGTCGAGGTTCGAAAGCGGCTCGTCAAACAGAAACAGTTTCGGCTCACGCACGATAGCCCGCCCGATGGCGACGCGTTGGCGCTGACCGCCGGACAGCTCAGATGGATAGCGGTCCAGATATTCCTCAAGGTTCAGCATCCGGCTGGCGCTGGCGACGCGCTCCTCGATCACCGCTTTGGGCTGCTTCTCTTGTTTCAGCGCCAGTGTCATGTTCCCGCGCACGTTCAGATGGGGATAGAGCGCATAACTTTGAAAAACCATCGCGATCCCGCGCTTTGACGGCGGCACCAGATTGACGGTCTGGCCGTCGATATTGATCTCCCCCGAGGACGCATCCTCCAACCCTGCGATCACGCGCAGCAGGGTGGATTTGCCACAGCCCGAGGGGCCGACGAAGACGACAAACTCACCTTCTTCCACCTCAAGCGAGATGTCTTTCAGGACATGTACCTCGCCAAAGGACTTGTTCACGTTGGTCAGGGTCAAAGCGGTCATGATGCGGATTCCTGTAGGGAAACGGGCTGGCCGGTGAGGATGCTTTCATCAGCGGCCAGACAAATGGCAAGGGATTGGACGGCGTCATTCATGTGGCGCGTCAGGTCGATATCGTCTGCGATGGCGCGCAGCATATACGCCTGCTCGGCGTCACAAAGCTCCTGATGGCCGGGCTCATCGGGCATCTCAACCGTACGGTCACCGCCCGGCGTGTGGATCAGTAGACCACCAACCTTGGTGTGGCCATCGATATCCGCCGACGCGCCTTTGTTGCCGTCGGTGATCGAGACCGAGCCGTTGGGCGAGACGATATCTTTCACGAAAAATGCGGTTTCGGACATCATCGGGCCCCATCCGGCCTCGTACCAGCCGACCGAGCCGTCCTCAAAAATCACCTGAAACTGGCCGTAGTTATACATGTGCTCGGCGATCTCATCGGACAGGCGCAGGCCCATGCCATGCACGCGGACGGGCTGTGCATCGGTGATCTGGCACATCACATCCACATAATGCACACCACAATCCACGATGGGCGAGGTGGTCTGCATCAGTGCCTTATGTGTCTCCCACTCAGCGCCTGAGGATTGCTGGTTCAGGTTCAGGCGGAACACATACGGTCCGCCCAGATCGCGCGCCTCGGCAATCAGGCGCATCCACGAGGGGTGATGGCGCAGGATATAGCCGACCACCAGTTTGCGGTTCAGGCGGGTAGCGGTTTCGACCACGCGCCGTGCATCGGCCACGTTGGTGGCCAGCGGCTTTTCGACAAACACATGCGCGCCAGCCTCCATTGCGGCGCAGGCGAAATCGGCGTGACTGTCAGAATAGGTGGCGATGATCACCAGATCGGGATTAGTCTCGGCCAGCGCGGTGTGGAAATCCGAATAGGCGGGGTATTGGCCCAGCTCGGGGTGATCCACGTGACCCGAGCGGTTCACCAGCCCCACGATCTGCGCGTCCGCGTGGTTGTGATGAGCCAGCGCGTGGCTGAGACCCATATTGCCAAGGCCAGCGATCAGAACTTTGGTCATTTGACAGCTCCCGAAGTGATGCCGCGGATCAGTTGGCGCGAGAAGATGACATAGAGAACAAGCACCGGCAGGATCGCCATCGACAGTGCCGACAGAACGG
The DNA here is from genome assembly GCF_056542685.1 of Ruegeria sp. AB6. Lineage (NCBI taxonomy): Bacteria > Pseudomonadati > Pseudomonadota > Alphaproteobacteria > Rhodobacterales > Roseobacteraceae > Ruegeria > Ruegeria sp. AB6. The sequence goes on from NZ_JBQGAD010000002.1 coordinate 136,049, forward strand.
CGTTCCAGTCGGTGACGAACTGTCCGATAAAGACCTGACTGCCCAGCGTAAGCGTCTTGGTTTCCTCAGCCGGGGCAAGGATCAGCGGGAACCACAGGTCATTCCAGATCGGGATCATGTTGAACACCGCAACGGTCGCCATCGCGGGCCGGACCAACGGCAGAACCAGCCGGAAAAAGATCGTGTATTCCGACAACCCGTCGATGCGGCCCGCATTTTTCAGATCATCGCTGACCTGCCGCATGAACTCGGACAGGATGAACACCGCCAGCGGCAGTCCCTGCGCCGTGTAAACCAGGATCAGCGCCCAAAGCGTATTTACCAGCCCGGTGGCCACCATCATCTCAAGGATCGCCACAGTGCCGATGCGGATCGGGATCATGATCCCCAGCGCCAAATACAGCCCCATCAGCAGGTTGCCCTTGAACTGATATTCCGACAGCGCATAGGCCGCCATGGCCCCGAACAGCAGGATGAAAAACAGCGACGCGACGGTGACGATCATCGAGTTCTGGAAGTAGAGGAAGAAATCCCCCTGCTTCATTACCGTCTCATATCCGATCATGGAAAAACTGTCGGCATTCGGCAGCGCCAGCGGCTCGCGGAAGATCGCGCGGCGGGATTTGAAGCTGTTGATGATGATCACAAAAACCGGGAACAGGGCGATCAGCGTGTAAAGGATCAGCGCCCCGTGCATCGCGGCGGTATTCAGCGGGTTATGGCGTGCTTTGTTCATCGCGGGACCCTCACAGTTGATACCGACGCATCCGGGTCTGGATGCCAAAAAGGTAGATGCAAACGCCCACAAGGATGATCGCGAACATGGCCCCGGCAATGGCCGATCCCATATGCGGGTCGCCCAACTGCAGCTGGAAGCCAAAGAAGGTGCGGTACATGAAGGTGCCCAGAATATCGGTTGAGAAATCCGGCCCGGCCAGAGCGCCTTGGGCGGCATAGATCAGGTCGAACGCGTTGAAGTTGCCCACAAAGGTCAGGATCGAGATGATCCCGATCGAGGGCAGGATCAGCGGCAGTTTGATCTTCCAGAAGGCCGAGGCCCCGGTTATGCCGTCGATCTCTCCGGCCTCAAGGATTTCCTCGGGGATGGTCAGCAGGGCGGCATAGATCAGCATCATCGGGATGCCCACAAATTGCCAGACCGAGATCAGCGCCAGCGTGGTGAGCGCATATTCCTCTTTCCCCAGCCACGGCGCGAACAGGGATTTCAGGCCGACAGCATCCAGCATCGAGGGCGCGATGCCCCAGATGGGGGACAGGATCAGTTTCCATGCAAAGCCAACGATCACGAAGCTCAGGATCGTCGGGATGAAAATGGCGGATCGATAGAGCGCCGAGAACCGCAGGCGCGGGTGGCTGAGCAAGGCCGCCAGTGCGATCCCGATGGGGTTCTGCACAAGCATATGGATCAGGAAGAACCAGAAGTTGTTGCCCAAAGCGTTCCAGAACTGCTCGGACCAGATGGGATCGAAAAACAGCGTTTGAAAGTTCTGCAAGCCCACGAACACGCGGCTTTGATCCACCTCGGAATAGAGCGCCAGCCGCAGCGTGTTGAACAGCGGGAAGATCATCACCGCCGTATAAACCAGCACGGCTGGGGCCAGAAACACGACGATATGCCAGCGGAAGCGGGGGCGGTGCATGGGTCAGCTTTCAAAGGGGTGTCAGGGGGTACTCGGGCGGGATGAGCCGCCCGAGTATGGGTCAGTTTACTGGTGCGGTGCGTACCAGGAGGCGAGGCCTTCCTGCAGGCGAGCACCAGCTTCAGCCGGGGTTTCTGCACCTTTGACGACCTGCGCCGAAGCGTTCCAGGTTTCGTTTTCAAGGTTCGGTGTGCCGCGCGACAAGATCTGATAGGTCGAGCGGATGGTCGAGCCACACTCGTTCCGCCAGCTTACGAACTCCTGCGCCAGAGGGTCTTCCATCGCAATGTCATGGCTGGACAGCGAGAAGAAGCCGGGCAGGGCGTTCGCGTAGATTGTCGCGAACTCGGAAGTACCCATCCAGTCAAGGAAGGTGCGCGCAGCTTCGGCATTCTCGGACGCGGCGTTCAGGCCCATCGCGATATCGGTGTGGTCCGAAATATAGCACTCATCACCGGCATTGCGGACCGGCGGCTTGAATGCGCCCATTTCGAAATCTGCCAGCGAGTTGAAACCCGAAATCTCCCACGATCCGGCCGGGTAGATGGCGGCGCGGCCTAGGGTAAAGACGTTCTGACTGTCCGGGTAGGTCTGGGCTTCGAACCCGTCACCTAGATAATCTTTCCAGCGCGCAATCGTCTCATAGGGTTCGACCCACTCCGGGTCGGTAAGCGATTGTTCGCCCGAGATCAGCGCCAGACGGCCTTCTTCGCCCTTCCAGTAGTTGGGTCCGATATTCTGGTAGCCCATTGTGGCCGCTTCCCACTGGTCGTTGGTGCCCATCGCCATCGGGATATAAGTGCCATCTTCTTTGATCTTGTCGAGCGCGGCAAAGAATTCAGCTTCGGTGGCAGGAACGTCTATGCCCAATTCGTTAAAGGCATCCTTGTTATAGATGAAACCGTGAATCACGGACGCCATTGGGACGCAGAAAGTGGCCGAGCCATCATCAGTTTGCCATGCAGATTTCGCAACATCCGAGAAGTTTTCCATTGCTCCAAGGTCGCTCAAGTCTGCCAGACGACCATCTTCAAACAACAGCAGTGATGTGTCGAAGGGGCGGCAGGTAATCAAGTCGCCTGCGGAACCGGCCTCCAGCTTGGCGTTCAGAATAGCGTTGTATTCTGCGGGTGCAGACGGTGTGAACTTGACCTTGATGCCCGGGTTGGCCGCTTCGAATGCGGGGATGATTTTTTCCTGCCACAGGGTCAGGTCATCGTTGCGCCAGCTTTCGATGGTGATCGTCACGTCTTCGGCCAAGGCCGATGTTGCCACCAAGGTTGTGCCCAGCAGGGCCAGTTTCAGGCTTTTGTGTTTCATTTCAGTCTCCAAGTTGGTTAGCGGTTGTTATCTGTTGTAAGAACGGTGCTGAGGTTTCCGCCCGAGTTGCCCAGGTGGGTCATGGCCTCGGGCAATGACAGGCCGAGCGCCGCGATCAGGATCGCTGGTTTGACCTCACCCTTGGCTGTGTCCAGCGCGGATTGCGCGGCAGCGGTGTCTACATTTGCAATACGCGCTACGATCCCTGCGGCGCGGGCGCGCAACTTGTCATTGTCGGCGCGCAGGTTGACCATCATGCCGCCATGCACATGCCCCAACTCTAGCGCCATAAGGGATGACAGCATGTTCAGGGCTATCTTCTGCGCCGTACCAGCCCCCATGCGGGTCGAGCCCGAGATCAACTCCGGCGGCGTGGCCAGCAGGATCGGGATGTCCGCATTCAGCAGCAGGGGGCTGCCTGCATTGTTGGCGATGCCGATCACCTTGGCACCTTTGGACTGCGCGATGGTGCTGGCGATTAGGGTGTAGGGTGTCGATCCACTGGCCGACACAGCGATGACAGTGTCTTGCGGGCGCAAGTCTTGCAACGCGTCGGCAAGGCCCGCATCCGCGTCTTCTGCTGCGCCGGGCATTTCAACTCCGGTGGGCAGGCCTCCTGCCATGTGAATGCGCAGCCGCGCGGGTGAGATCGAAAACGTGCCGCCCAGCTCTTGCGCATCTGCGGCGGCCATCAATCCTGACGAGCCCGCCGCCACATAGTGCAGCACCCCGTCCGTACGCAAAGTCTCTGCCATTGCCAGTGCAGCCTGCGCGATGCTGTCGACGGCCCCCTCAACCGCCTGCGCCGCAGCGATTTGACCGGCGGCCAAGGCGCGGGCGGAGCCTGCCAGATCGCTCGGGTCAAGTCGTGCGGCATCAGTGTGCAGTTGTTCAGTCGACGGCAGCGTCAAGAGAATCCCCCTTACAGTTCCTTTACAATACCTATCTAATACCACCTGTCCATAACTTTCTTATTGCGACCGAGATGAAGGATTTTTTCGCATAAATCTCTCTAAAATCCCTGATCATCGCAGGTTTGATCTTTTCTGATGGCAAAAGGTATTATAATGGTATTGTCATGAGTGAGTCTGAAAACCACGCAGTTTTGGCCGTTGATGGCGGTGGAACCCGATGCCGGGTTGCCTGCGATGTGGATGGTGAAGTCCATGCGGTCGAAACAGGTGCGGCCAATGTCTCAACCGATTTTGAGGGTGGTGCCGACCAGATCAGGACGGGCGTCGCGCGTTTGGCCGAACGTCTCGGACGGCCCGCCGCCGACCTGTTCGATTGGCCCGCTTTCGTAGGCTTGGCCGGAGTGACTGGGGATGCGGTAGCTGGGCGCTTGCAGGCTGTTCTGAATTTGACGAATGCCCGGGTGGAAGATGATCGGCCGGCCGCCGTCCGAGGGGCCTTGGGCGCGACAGACGGCCTTGTCGCGCATTGCGGCACGGGCTCATTCCTTGCGCTCCAGACTCGTGGTCGCATGCGGTTTGCTGGGGGATGGGGGTCAGTCCTTGGAGATGAGGCCTCGGCCCAATGGGTCGGACGTCGCGCCTTGGCCGAAGCGTTGAATGTTGCAGATGGGGTTCAGGAAAGCTCGGGCCTGACCCGGGCCCTGTCTGATCGGTTGGGTGGTACCGCAGGCATTGTTGCATTTGCAGGCCAAGCGTCGCCGGGAGAGTTTGGCACCTTGGCACCGCAGGTTACGTCGGCGGCGGTCGATGGAGATATCGTTGCCCGGAAAGTCCTGCAAACAGGTGCGGATTACCTTACGGATATGGCCGCCCGTTTGGGTTGGAAACCCGGTCTGACGCTATGTCTGACCGGGGGAATTGCGCCGCACTACGCCGACTACCTGCCCGGCGAAATGCAAGAGGCAATCCGTCCGCCGCAGGGGGAACCGCTGGCAGGTGCGTTGGCTTTGGCAAAGGAGGTGGCAGATGAGCATCGCTGAATTCCTGCGCGCCGATGCATGGCTAAGCCCCGAAAACGGCCCTCGATACGTACAGCTGCGCCGTCGGTTGCAAGAGGGGATCGACACCGGTGTGCTGGCCCCCAATGCGTCGCTGCCGTCAGAACGGGAATTGGTGGAAATCACCGACCTGTCCCGCGTCACCGTACGCAAAGCAATCCAGGAGCTGGTGCAAGAAGGCGTGATCGAACAGCGTCAGGGGTCGGGTTCGTTCATCCGCGAGCGCGTGCCTCGGGTCGAGCAATCGCTGACCCATCTGACATCATTCACCGAAGATATGTCGAGCCGGGGGATGCAGACCACCTCTAAATGGCTGGAACGTGGCGTGTTCGCCGCAACACCACACGAGGTGGCCGCGCTGAACCTGTCGGACGGCGCGCAGATCGCCCGTATCTATCGTCTGCGCGAGGCGGATGGCCGCCCGCTGGCGCTGGAAAAAGCGGCCTTGCCCTTGGACATCCTGCCGAACCCGATCGAGGTGACGACCTCGCTCTACGAGGTGCTGGATGGGTTGGGTCATCGTCCGGTGCGGGCGGTTCAGAAGATCTCGGCGCTTAATCTGGCAGCGCGCGAGGCCGAGTTGCTGGACGTGCCTGAAGGGGCGGCGGGGCTGAATATCGAACGTCTCTCATTTCTCAAAAACGGTCGGGTCGCAGAGTTGACCCGCTCGCTCTATCGCGGTGACGCCTATGATTTCGTCGCCGAGCTACGGCTATAACCGGAAGGATCAAAGGCCGATGTCCGAACATACATCCAAGATGCGTCAGGAAATTCTGGAAATTCCCGATGCGGTCGACCGGCTGCTGGGCAGTGGCGCGGCCAATATTCAAAACGCCGCAGGGCTGGTCCGCGACGCCGATCCGCGGTTTATGATCACCGTGGCGCGCGGGTCGTCGGACCATGCGTGCAGCTATCTGAAATATGCCAGTGAGTTGCTCCTTGGTCTGCCTGTGGCCTCGGTCGGGCCGTCGGTCAGTTCAATCTACGGGGCCGATCTGATGGCGCGGGGGGCGGTCTGTGTGTCCGTGTCGCAGTCCGGCCAAAGCCCTGACATCGTCGGGTTGACGCGGTCCTTGCGGTCTTCGGGCGCGGTGACACTGGCGATCACAAACAATTCAACCTCGCGTCTGGCGGAAACTGCTGATGCGGTACTGCCGCTGCACGCCGGTCCTGAACTGAGCGTTGCGGCGACCAAGACCTTCGTAACCTCGCTTGTCGCGGGTCTGTGGATGCTGGCCGAGGTCAAAGGGGATGCCGACTTGCTGGCGGCTATCCGGGCTCTGCCCGCCCAATTGGACCGCGCAGCCCGATGCGACTGGTCCGCAGCGGCGTCTGCGATCACGGGTCGGTCTCTGTTTACGCTGGGCCGGGGGCCGTCCTTTGCGGTGTCGGGCGAGGCGGCGTTAAAGATCAAGGAGACCTGCCAGATTCACGCTGAAAGCTATTCGGCCGCCGAAGTGCTGCACGGCCCCGTCTCGATCGTTGAAGAGGGGTTCCCTGCAATCATTTTCGCTGCTCAGGATGCGGCGGAGGAGACAACCGCACAGGCTGCTGATGCTTTGGCTGAAAAAGGCGCGGTGGTTTTTGCGACGACGGATCGGGTCACGCGAGCGCAGTCTTTGCCGGTCGAGCGCACGGATCACTGGATCACCGATCCGATCACGGCGATCACCGCCTTCTACAGCATGGTCGAATCGGTTGCCAGTATGCGAGGAATCGACCCTGACGCGCCACGCCACCTCAAGAAAGTGACCGAGACGGTATGACAACGAACAGGGTGATCTTTCGAAACGGGGAAATCTTTGATGGTAAGCGGTTGCTGTATGATCATGCGTTGGTCTTTGACGGCGATGCGACCGGGAGGATTGTGTCCGATGCGGATATAGCGACCGGTGACTATGTCGATCTGAACGGAGACATCGTCAGCCCCGGTTATGTGGACTTGCAGGTGAATGGTGGCGATGGGGTCATGCTGAATGACGCCCCTTCGGTGGAGACGATCCGGCGCATCGCGCAGGCCCATCGCCGGATGGGGGTCGCCGCGCTGCTGCCGACTTTGATCACGGATACGGCCGATAAGACCCGTGCCGCGATTGATGCTGCCATTCACGCCGTCAATGAGGGTGTGCCGGGCGTCGCCGGGTTACATCTGGAGGGGCCCCACCTGTCGGTTGCACGCAAAGGGGCGCATGATGGCGATTTGATCTGTCCGATGTCTGATGCAGACCTCGCTGCCTTGATAGAGGCGGCGGGTCATCTGCCCTGTCTCAAAGTGACTGTGGCGCCCGAATCGGTGTCAGAGCAGCAGGTTCGCGCGCTAACCGATGCGGGTGTACTGGTATCGTTGGGGCACACTGATGCGGATTTCGCCACCTGTCAGCGCTATGCCGCCGCAGGTGCGCGCTGTGTGACCCATCTGTTCAACGCCATGAGCCAGTTGGGCAACCGCGAACCCGGACTGGTCGGGGCGGCGCTGTCAAATGGTGGGTTCTCGGCCGGGCTGATTGCTGATGGCATCCATGTCCACCCGCAGGTCATGCGGGCGGCGTGGGCGGCTAAAACCGGACCGGGGCAAATCTATCTGGTCAGCGACGCGATGGCGGTTGCAGGAACGGATCAATCCGAGTTTCGTCTGGAAGGGCGCAGGATCACCCGCACTGACGGGCGGCTGACGCTGGAAGACGGGACGCTGGCTGGCGCGGATCTGGATTTGACGACTGCCATCCGGGTGCTGGTCACGCAAGTGGGCGTGCCTTTGCCTGCGGCGCTGGCCGCTGCCACCACCTATCCTGCACAGTTGATCGGGCGAATGCCGGGCGCTGCCATCACCCGCGACAGCATGATCCGCATCAGCGGAACGCTCGACACGTGCGCGTGGCTGTAGGCAGTCGCGCCCTTTTTCTGCCGCACCGGGCGGGAGATTATTTTCCAGGAATGATTTTGAAATCCGGCACCGAACGGCGCTTGACGCCATCTGACGCATCGCTTAAACCGACCTCCGCTGAGCGGGCGTCGTATACTGGCTATTACCTCAGCCTTCCAAGCTGATGAAGCGGGTTCGATTCCCGCCGCCCGCTCCAAATCAGCCCTTACATTCTGCGTCAAAAGGCCCGTTTGAGGCTGCATTTCTGTCGTGCAGCTTGACCCCACCTGCACTGACCGCCAAGAAGCGCATTAGTAAGTTTGAACACGACGTAGGGCCCAGTCATGGCAAGAAACGCCTCAGCCAGTCCATCCGCAAAAGCTGCGCCCGGCGCTAGCGGAGAGCGCGCGCGATCCCGGAAAATAGGCGTTCTGGCCTCTCTTTGGCCCTTCATGAAGCCGTACCGCCTGTTGATGATCGGGGCGACGCTGGCATTGATCCTCACGGCCAGTATGACGCTGACCCTGCCACTGGCCGTGCGCCGAGTGGTCGATAATTTCCGCATCGAAGATGGCGAGCTGCTGGATTGGTATTTTCTGGCCGCGCTGGGCATTGCTGGAATTTTGGCCATCGGTACAGGCATCCGCTATGCGCTGGTGACGCGGCTGGGTGAGCGCGTGGTGGCCGATATTCGCAAGGCCGTCTTCGATCGCGTCATCGGGATGAGCCCCGAATTCTACGAACGGATTATGACCGGAGAAGTTCTAAGCCGGATCACCACAGACACCACGTTGATCCAGTCGGTGCTGGGTTCATCCGTGTCGATTGCACTGCGCAACATGTTGATGTTTGTCGGCGGATTGGTGCTGATGTTGCTGACCTCGGCCAAGCTGACAGCGATGGTCCTTCTGCTGATCCCGCTGGTCGTAGTACCGATTCTGGTTCTGGGTCGCCGCCTGCGGGTCATCAGCCGCGAAAATCAGGACTGGATCGCCGCCTCATCCGGCAATGCAGGCGAGGCACTGAGTGCGGTTCAGACCGTTCAGGCGTTTACCCACGAACAGGCAAGCCGCGCTCAGTTCGGTGAGATGACAGAAACTTCGTACGAAGTTTCTCTGCGCCGAATCCAGACTCGTGCGGTGCTGACGGTGATCGTGATTTTTCTGGTCTTCTCCGGCATCGTGGGCGTTTTGTGGATGGGGGCGAATGACGTCCGTAATGGCGTGATGACCGAGGGCGTTTTAATCCAATTCGTGATCTATTCAATCATCATGGCAGGCTCGGTCGCGGCCCTGTCCGAGATCTGGAGCGAACTTCAGCGCGCCGCGGGGGCGACCGAACGCCTGGTTGAATTGCTGAATGCACAAGACACGGTGAACGATCCAACGGCGGCCAAAGCGCTGCCTGCACCCGTGCGTGGCGAAATCAGGTTTGAAAACGTAACCTTCCGTTATCCTGCGCGCCCCGATGTTGTTGCGTTGGACAAGATGTCGTTGACCGTAAGTCCTGGCGAAACAGTTGCCTTTGTTGGCCCTTCTGGCGCAGGCAAAACGACTGTCATTCAGATGATCCAGCGGTTTTATGACCCAGACGCTGGTGGCGTTAGTCTGGACGGTGTCGACCTGCGCAACCTGAACCGGGCTGAATTCCGCCGCCACATGGCGCTGGTGCCGCAGGACCCGACGATCTTTGCCGCATCGGCCCGCGAGAACATTCGCTTTGGTCGTCTGGACGCAACAGATGCCGAGGTCGAGGCCGCCGCCCGCGCCGCTGCCGCGCATGATTTCATCTCGGCGTTGCCAGAAGGCTATGACAGTTTTGTCGGCGAGCGCGGGGTGATGCTGTCGGGCGGTCAGAAACAGCGCATCGCCATCGCGCGCGCCATCCTGCGCGATGCACCGGTTCTGCTGCTGGACGAGGCGACCTCGGCGCTGGATGCAGAAAGTGAGCGCGCGGTGCAGGGGGCCGTGGATCAGATGCGCGCCGGACGAACCACTCTGATCGTGGCGCACCGTCTGGCAACCGTCAAAAAGGCCGACCGTATCGTGGTGATGGAGGCAGGCCAAATTGTGGCACAGGGCACCCATGACGACCTGGTAGCACAAGATGGGCTATATGCACGTCTGGCGCGACTTCAGTTCACAGACGGGGTCGCGGCTGAATAGGCTGACGCGAGGGAAAGGCCTAACCGCCGCAGCGTCATTTTGTTTTTCTGACTCTGTGCCACTAAGCCCTTGCTTGAACCAGCGCGGTTTTGCACCCATCCTAATGTGGAATAATCCGCGCGAAGCGTGCGGCACAATAGGGAGGAGACGCATGGCCTTTGAGGGGATCGACGACAAGGTAAAACTTGAACAAGAAATGCCGTGGGAGGATCGGGATATCCCGGTCACGTTCCACCAGATGCTGTCTCGTACAGCGGCCCGGTATCCGAATAGCAGCGCGGTCAGTTTCCAACTGTTTTCCGGCCCTACGGACAAGGCCGAGACGCTGACATGGTCGGACTTGCTGGGCAAGGTCAATCAGGCCGCCAACCTGTTTCGGTCGCTGGGCGTCGGGGAAAAGGATGTGGTCGCTTATATCCTGCCCAACTGCAACGAAACGCTGATCACCATGATGGGTGGCGCAGTTGCGGGGATCGTCAACCCGATCAATCCGCTGCTGGAGCCTGAACAGATTGCGGCCATTTTACGGGAAACCGGTGCCAAGGTGGTTGTTACGCTCAAGTCCTTCCCCAAGACCGATGTGGCGCAAAAAGTGGAAGAGGCCGTGCGCCATGCACCCAAGGTCAACACCATCCTTGAGATTGACCTGAATCGCTATCTGACGCCGCCCAAGTCATGGATCGTTCCTTTCCTGCGTCCCAAAATGGGCGACAAGGAACATCTGGCTCACGCGGATTACAAAAGCTTCAACGCTGAACTGGCCAAGCAACCAACCACGCTGACATTTGAAGACAGCAAAGAAGACCGCGTTGCCTGCTATTTCCATACCGGCGGCACAACGGGCATGCCCAAAGTGGCGCAGCACAAGTACTCGGGCCTGATCTATAACGGTTGGCTGGGCGACACGCTGCTGTTCTCGGAAGAGGACGTGGTCATGTGCCCGCTGCCGATGTTCCATGTGTTCGCCGTGCACGTGATCATGATGGCAGCGGTATCTTCGGGCGCGCATGTGATCTTCCCGACACCACAGGGCTATCGTGGTGATGGTGTCTTTGACAATTTCTGGAAGCTGATCGAGCGCTGGAAGGTGACGTTCATCATCACCGTGCCTACCGCGATTGCCGCCAAGATGCAGCGCCCCGTGGATGCCGATATCTCAACCGTCAAAACCGCGTTCTCGGGCTCAGCCCCCTTGCCCGTGGAGCTGTTCCGTAGATTTGAAGAGGCCACAGGTGTCACCATTGTCGAAGGGTACGGCCTGACCGAAGCGACATGCCTTGTGTCTTGCAACCCGGTGGATGGTGAGAAAAAGATCGGCTCGATCGGGATTCCGTTCCCCTATACGGACGTCAAAATATTGACCGACGGACCGGATGGACCAGTGGAATCTGCGGCCAACGAAATCGGTGAAATTTGCGTTTCCAATCCCGGCGTTTATGCGGGCAATACCTATACCGAGGCGGAAAAGAACGTCGACCTCTACCACTTTGACTCATATCTGCGCACGGGCGATCTGGGGCGGTTCGATGAGGATGGCTATCTGTGGATCACCGGACGTGCCAAGGATCTGATCATCCGGGGTGGACACAACATCGATCCCGCTGAAATTGAAGAGGCCCTTCTGGGCCACGACGCGGTCGCCTTCGCTGGGGCCATCGGTCAGCCCGATGCCTACGCAGGCGAGGTGCCTTGCGCCTTTGTCGAGCTGGTTGACGGTGCCTCGGTCACCGAGCAGGAGTTGATGGAATACTGCGACGTTCACGTTCACGAACGTGCCGCGCAGCCCAAGCATATGACCATTCTGGACGAATTGCCCAAAACTGCCGTGGGCAAGGTGTTCAAGCCTGAACTGCGCAAACAGGCGATCACCCGCATCTATAATGGCGCGCTGGAAAAGGCGGGCGTGGATGCGCGGGTCGTCTCGGTGCTCGATGATAAAAAGCGTGGTCTTGTTGCACAGCTTGACGCGAACGGCTCCTCAGAGGACGATGTCAGCAAAGTGCTGGGCGCATTCACCCGGCCATGGGAATGGGCTGCCTGATCGCGGAGGGGACATGGATTATGAACGCCTGATTGATGAAGAAACTTGGGCGTTCATAAGCAGGACCGCCGAAAGCTATCCCGATGATGCGGTCGATCTTTCGATCCAGGATCAGCGCGGGGTCTATGACGCGATGTGTCGTGACTTTCGGCAGCCGCGCCCGATGGGGGTCGAGGCTGAGGACAAGCACGCCGACGGCGTGCTTGTTCGCGTCTATACTGCCGGTGATCCGACGCGGACGGTGGTTTATCTGCATGGCGGTGGTTTTGTTGTCGGTGGGCTGGACAGCCATGACGACGTTTGCGCCGAGATTTGTGCACAGACGGGATATCGGGTGGTGGCGGTAGACTATCGCCTTTGCCCTGAACATGTGCACCCCGCGCAGTTTCAGGACGCATGGACGGCAGTGAACTGGGCCGCGAAGGAATATGGCAACGCGCTGATATTGGCGGGGGACAGTGCAGGAGGCAATCTGGCTGCTGCCGTCACCCATCATGCACGGCGTCGGCTGGATACGATTTTGGGGCAGGTTCTGATCTATCCCGGTTTGGGTGGTGATCGGACCAAGGGATCGTATCTGGAACATGCCCACGCGCCGCTTTTGACGCTGGATGATATCGTTTTCTACGAAAAGGTGCGGTGCAGCGGAGAACCTCCGCAGAGCGATCCGACTTACGCGCCGTTGCAGGACAGCGATTTCTCGAACCTGCCTCCGACCGTGGTTGTGACTGCTGATTGCGACCCGCTGCGCGATGACGGGCCCGACTATTGCGCCCAGATCACGCAGGCCGGAGGGCTTGCCCATTGCATCAACGAACCAGGCCTTGTGCATGGCTATCTGCGGGCGCGCACCTCGGTTAAACGCGCCGCAGACAGTTTTGAGCGGATATCCGTCGCTATTGAGGCATTGGGCCAACAGATCTGGCCCTACGATTGATTACTTCAAGAACGGCTTGGCTTTCATCGTCTCGGCGATTGGTGCGCCCATCCGGTTCAGGATCGTGGGTGCCAGTTGCAACTGGTCGATCACCGTATCAGCCTCGGGGCCTTTGGCATCGCCGAAATAATACAGTGCTGTTTCCTGTTGCAGTGGTCCGCGCCCGCCGTGGTGGCCGCGTTCGTCCTGGCCGTGGTCGGCGGTGACGATCACTTCGTAGCCCAACTGCCGCCAGCGGGGGATAAATGGGGCCAGCATTTCATCTGCGACGAAACAGGCGTGGTCCATTTCCTCGCAATCATGGAAGAACCGGTGCCCCATGCTGTCTAGGGTACAGGTGTGTAAAATGCCGTAATCCAGTCCGAAGCGTAGGCACAGGTTGGTCAGGGTGGCATAGAGATCGACATCGGACGGCGTCATCTGATTCACCTTGCCGTAGCCGGTCATTGTGTGGAACCGACCGTGATTGATCGTTGTGCTGTCCGGCTCGTCAAATTCCACGTCCCGCACATAGTCGAAGGGATGGCGGTTGAAGAACTGCGACCAATAGCTGTGGGTGACAGCTCCGGTGACGCCTCCAGCTTCGCGAACCTGGCTGAACACGTCTCTGTGGCTCAGGCGGAAGACATTGCCGTTGCCGGTGCAGCCATGTTCCTGCGGCGCCACCCCGGTGTGGATCGAGGCATAGCAGCTGGCCGAGGTCGATGGCAGCACCGAACGCAGCTTCCACACGCGCGCCTCGCCGCTGTCGACCCAGCCTTCAAGGTTGCCGAACAGGCGGCGGAAATTGCGCCAGGGAACACCGTCGAGGATGATGAGAAGAAGTTTGCGGTCCATGGTTCGGCCTTTTCATGGGATCTTTCGGCGACCCTACGAGATTCGCAGGGCAGGGGCAGCTTGTTCACGCCCCAAATAGCAAAACCCCGACACCTGTTTATGACAAGCGCCGGGATTTTTTGATTGTATTGCGCGGGATCAGTTCCCGGCGCTTTCCATCTTGCGGTGGGCGACCACCTCTTCCAGCCAGCCCAGATGCATTTCGGGCACCGAGCTGAGTAGAAGGTCGGTGTAGTCGTCGAACGGTGGGCTCAGCACTTGTGATTTCGGGCCGTAGCGGACCACGCGACCCTGATACATCACCGCGATACTGTCGCTGATCGCACGGACTGTCGCCAGATCGTGGGTAATGAACAGATAGGCCACGTCCTCGATCTTTTGCAGGTCCAGAAGCAGTTTCAGGATGCCGTCCGCCACCAGCGGGTCCAGTGCCGAGGTGACCTCGTCGCAGATGATCATCTTGGGCTTGGCCGCCAGTGACCGCGCGATGCAGACACGCTGTTTCTGCCCACCAGACAGTTCTGCCGGATAGCGGTCGATGAACTTCTCGCCCAGCTCGATTTCATCCAGCAGTTCCACGATCCGCTTGCGTTTTTCCGCACCGCGCATGTTGAAGTAGAACTCCAGCGGCCGGCCGATGATGGTGCCCACGGTTTGACGCGGGTTCATCGCAACGTCGGCCATCTGATAGATCATCTGCAACTCGCGCAGGTCCTCGCGGGTACGTCCCTTGAGGTCGGGCGACAACTTACGCCCGTTGAACGTGATCTCACCTTCACGAGGAGGCAGCAAGCCAGTAATCACCCGCGCCAACGTGGACTTGCCCGAGCCGGATTCGCCCACAACTGCCAGTGTCTGCCCAGGATGGAGGTCAACATTGACGTTGTGCAGCACGTCGAAATTCAGCCCCTTGTAGCGCGCAGTGATGCCGGCAATGCTCAGCACCGGTTCCGCTGTGGGCTGTTTCTCCTCATGCTCGATGGACCGGACCGAGACAAGCGCCTTGGTATAGTCTTCCTGCGGGTTGTTGATGATCTGGTCGGTATTGCCGTATTCGACCGTGTTGCCCATGCGCAAAACCATGATGTCATCGCTCACCTGCGCAACGACGGCAAGGTCATGGGTGATATAGAGCGCGGCAACGCCGGTATCCGCGATGGCTTCTTTGATGGCCATCAGAACGTCGATCTGCGTGGTCACATCCAGCGCCGTGGTGGGTTCGTCGAACACCACCAGATCAGGCTCGGGGCACAGGGCCAGTGCCGTCATGCAACGCTGCAACTGCCCGCCCGAGACCTGGTGCGGGTAGCGGTTACCAATATTGTCAGGGTCCGGCAGACCCAACTTGGCGAACAGCTCTCGCGCGCGGGCTTCGGCCTCTTTCCGGCTGAACTTTTTCTGCTCAACTGCGGCTTCAACCACCTGATCCATGATCTTCTTGGCTGGGTTGAAGGACGCCGCGGCGGATTGGGACACATATGTGACCTCGCCCCCGCGCAACTTGCGGATATCGCCGTGCGACGACTTGAGGATATCACGCCCGTTAACCCAGACCTCGCCCCCGGTGATCTTCACACCGCCCCGGCCATAGGCCATAGAGGCCAGACCGATGGTAGACTTGCCGGCCCCGGATTCACCGATCAACCCCAGCACCTTGCCGCGTTCGAGGTCAAAATCGACTCCGTGCACGATTTCGATGTCATGGGGCTTTTCGCCTGGCGGATAAACCGTCGCGCCAATCTTGAGGCCACGGACTTTGAGAAGCGGTTCACTCATCCCCGGCCTCCTTTCAGTGATGTGGTGCGGTTCAAGATCCAGTCAGCCACAAGGTTGACCGAGATTGCCAGCGTTGCGATGGCCACAGCGGGATAAAGCGCCGCGCCGATGCCATAGACGATGCCGTCTTTGTTTTCCTTCACGATCCCGCCCCAGTCGGCCAGCGGCGGCTGAACGCCAAGGCCAAGGAAGGACAGGGTCGAGATGAACAGAACCATGAAGATGAACCGCAGCCCGAACTCGGCCACCAGTGGCGACAGCGCGTTGGGCAGGATCTCGCGGAAGATGACCCAAGCGCGTCCTTCTCCGCGCAGCTTGGCGGCCTCGACATAATCCATGACGTTGATGTCCACCGCGACCGAGCGTGACAGGCGGTAAGGGCGCGTTGCATCCAGCAGGCCCATCACCAGGATCAGGATCGGAACGGTTACGGGCACGATGGCCAGAATGACCAGCGCCAGGATCAGCGTCGGGATCGACATGATCAGGTCAACCGTCCGGCTGAGAACCTGATCCGCCCAGCCACCCAGAACCGCAGCCAGCAGGCCCAGGGAGGTGCCGGTGAGAAAGCTGAGGATCGTTGCGGCCGCGGCGATAAAGATCGTCGTGCGCCCGCCGTAGATCATGCGGGTCAGCAGGTCGCGTCCGATATTGTCAGTACCCAGCAGATGCGCAGAGCTTGAAGGCTCCCACACATCGCCGACGACCTCGGCCATGCCATAGGGGGCGATCAGCGGGGCGGCGAAGGCAGCGAAGAAATACAAGCCTGTGAAAAACAGACCGATCATCGCCGAAATAGGGATATTCTTCATCATTTCGGGTGCCTCAGTCTTGGGTTGGCAAGGATCGAGACGATGTCAGCCACCATATTCAGCCCGATATAGACTGCGGCAAAAACCACGCCGCAGGCCAGAACAACGGGCACGTCACGTTTTGTCACCGAGTCGACCAGATACTGGCCCATGCCGGGATAAACGAACACCACCTCAACCACGACGACGCCCACGACCAGATAGGCCAGGTTCAGCATCACGACGTTGACGATCGGCGAAATTGCATTGGGAAACGCATGCCGCGCGATGACCTGAAAGTTCGACAGGCCCTTCAACTCGGCCGTTTCGATATAGGCCGATTGCATCAGGTTTAGGATCGCGGCGCGGGTCATGCGCATCATCTGCGCCAGAACCACCAGTGTCAGCACGAAGGCCGGCAGGGCGATGGCGTTCAGTTTTTGACCGAATGACATCGACTCGTTAATCATCGCCAGCGATGAGAACCATCCCAGTTTCACCGAGACAAAGTAGATCACCACGTAGCCGATCAGGAATTCCGGTATCGAAACCGTGGTCAGGGTGATCGCAGAAATCAGTTTATCCGGCCAGCGATTGCGGAACCGGACGGCCAGAAGACCCAAAAAGATCGCAAGCGGAACCGACACGACTGCGGCGGCACAGGCCAAAAACAGGGTATTGCCCAAACGTTTGCCGATGCTTTCAGCGATATCCAGCTTGTTGGTCAGTGATTGTCCCAGATCGCCCTGTAAAATACCCCCCAGCCACTCGAAATAGCGGGTCAGGGCAGGGCGGTTGAGGCCCATTTCCTCGCGCAGGTTTGCCAGAGATTCAGGGGTTGCGGACTGCCCCAGGACGGCTTGCGCGGCGTCTCCGGGAAGGGCTTCGGTCAGGCCAAAAATCAGGGCCGAAGCGCCGAGCAGCAAGAGTATTCCCAGCGCAATGCGCTGGGAAACCAATTTGACAATAGGATGCATGATCCGTGGTCCCTATCAGGCGAACCACATCTTGCGGGACATGTTGCCATTCATCATCTCTTGGGTGGGATCGCTTTCCCAGCCGGCCAGCTGATTGCTGACACCTTCGATGAAGTCATTGAACATCGGGCAGATCAGGCCGCCTTCGTCGCGGATCATTTGGCCCATCTGGCTGTAGATGTTCTTACGCTTGTCGTTGTCCAGTTCGGCACGTGCCTGGAATAGCATCTCATCAAAGGCCGGAACCTTGAAGCGCGTGTCGTTCCAGTCTGCAGTTGACAGATACGCGGTCGAGTACATCTGATCCTGTACCGGGCGGCCGCCCCAGTAGGACGCGCAGAAGGGCTGCACATTCCAGACCTCGGACCAGTAGCCATCATTGGGTTCACGCTTAATTTCCAGCGGGATACCAGCTTGTGCAGCAGTTTGCTGGAACAGCGCAGCAGCATCCACAGCCCCCGGGAAGGCACCGTCAGCCACACGAAGGATGATGGGCGAACCATCGTGGCCGGATTTCTTGTAGTGTTCAGCTGCCTTTTCAAGGCTGAACTCCCTCTGAGGGATAGAGCCATCGAACAACGGATAAGCTGCGTTGATGGGCATGTCGTTGCCAATGGTGCCATAGCCGCGAAGAACCTTGTCGACCAGCTCTTGACGGTTGATCGCATGCTTAAGTGCCAGACGCAGTTCGTTCTGGTCGAATGGTGCGGTGTCGCAATGCATGATGAACACGTAGTGTCCGCGACCGGCAGTCGAATGCACGGTCAGGTTGGGCGCGCGGCCCAACAGATCGGCAACCTTCGGTTCGACACGGTTGATCGCGTGGACCTGACCTGATTGCAGCGCAGCAGTACGGGCAGTTGCGTCGTTGATTACGATCACCTCGACGCTGTCGAAATTACCGAAATCCGGGTTCCAGTGGTTTTCAAACTTCGTGTAGAGGTGACGTACGCCCGGCTCGTCGACTTCGACTTTGTAGGGCCCGGTACCGATGCCTGCGCCAGGGTTGTCCATGCCTCCGTCCGGCTGAATGATCAGGTGATAATCAGCCATCAGATACGGCAGGTCGGCGTTGCCCTCACTCAGGGTGACCTGGAAATTGTCGCCATCGGCCTTCATCGATTCGATGCCCTTCATGATGCCAAGGGCACCAGATTTCGAATCTTCATTGGAGTGACGTTGCATGGTTTTCAGCACGTCTTCGCTGGTCATGGTCTTGCCATTGTGGAACTCAACACCTTGACGCAGCTTGAAGGTCCAGACCTTGGCGTCTGCGCTACCTTCGACGCTTTCGGCCAGGCGAGGTTCGATCGAGCCATCGGGTGCAACTTCGACCAGTTGGTCGCCAAATTGCTTGCCGTTTTGGAACGGAACCGAGCTGGCATAGGTGGCCGGGTCTAGCGAGTTAGTGGATTCGCCGCCTTGCAGGCCAAACTTCAGATCGCCGCCCTTTTTCGGGCCCGCCGCGCGCGCCGCGTCGGCAAAAATGGTGCTGGCCATCGCTGCCGAAACACCCAGAGCCGCCGCTTTCCCCATGAATTCGCGGCGGGTCAGTTTGCCCGAAGTGACCTGTTTGGTCATGTGAGTGAGTTGTTCGTTCATTATGGTCTCCCAGTTGATTGGATTTTACCCTTGAGGGCTTTTTATTGACGCATGAGTCAAAATAGGCGGAATTCGTCCTGACGGGCAAGGGTTAATCTTGGCCCCGGCAGGTGCCGCGTCACATGTGATTGCGCGGAATTTCATCCTCCAGCTCTTTCGAAAAGATCAGGTCTTGCCCTTCATAGGCCTTTAGCTCGGCACGGAGGTAGAAGTTTTCCGCGTCCGACCACATCGTACAGGATGTCTCTGTCCGCAGGAGGATGTCATCACGCTGCATTTCTTGCGTCCAAAGGCAATGGCCGCGTGCTGACAGCGGGTCGTCGGGATGGATCGACCACCGTTCCGTGGCCGTGCTACCATGGGTCAGGCCGTGATGGTTGTCGGTGATCAGGCCGAAATCATCTTCGATGATCAGATGGGTTTCGCCGGTGTTCATGTCCACCTCGACCCGTCGCGCATTTTTGTCGGGACGTAAAGTGGTGACATCGCGCGGAGTTTCGGATTCGGGCGGTTGAAACACCCATTCATCAACGGTCGAGGGGCGGACGGGGATGTCAATCGTACCTTGAGTCAAATGCAACTCGGCGGCTTCGGGCGTGGGCCAAATCAAGGGCCAATAGGCGCTGGAGATCGCAACCCGCAACCGGTGCCCCTTGGGCACGCGGTACGCAATGTGATCCAAATCCAGCTTGACCTCATAGGTTTCACCGGGGGTTAACGGCGACGGCGTTGCGTGGCTATCTCGATGGGACAGGTTCAGCACCCCATAGGTGATGCGCGTCGAGGCACCGTCGGGGTGGATATGGTTCAGTCGCACAGCCAACTGGGCGTGTGGCCGGTCTGCGCTTATCTGTAGCCGCAGGTGGGGGGCACCCACGACATCCATATCGTCGGCCAGCGGGGCACTGTCGAAACAGGCGGACAGCGCGTCGTCCGCGCGTTGATCGCCGGGCATGTCGGGGCCCAGCCAGATCGCGCAGTATTCGCCGCTTTCCATCCCGCAAGTTTGTGGAGACCGGATGCGTGCGTCCAATGTGCCTGCGGTGCCAAGCCCGTTATCCGCCAAGTCCAACGTCTGAATCGGCAGATGCGTGGTTGCGCCTTTGTCTTCGGTAATCCAGCGGCCGGGGCGCTCGGTGTACCAACGATGCGGTCGCACCCCATCCATCAGATAGGCGCGATAGTCAGGGTCCTGATCCACGCCGGTATCCGCACCTCTCAGCCAGTGGTCCCACCACCGCAGCGCCTCTTGCAGGAACCCGATCCGGGGTTCGGGCACCGCGAAATGGGGGTATTTATGCACCCAGGGGCCGACGATGCCTTTGACCGGGGCGGCAAGCTGTTCGACCAGCAGAGGTACCGTATTTTTGTAGGCATCCCCCCAGCCACCGACGGCTAAGGTTGCCGCACGGATGGCGCTGAAATCTTCGCAAACCGATCCGTGCTGCCAATAGCTATCCCGCGTCTGATGGCGCAGCCAAACCGAGGGCAAGAAGGGTTCATTCTCAAGCCGTTCAAGCCATAGCTCGCGCCAGTTCGAGCGCAGCGCCGGGTCGGGCGCGCGCGAGGAATAGGACCACATGGTGGCCCCCCAGCCCAAGTTTTCATTCAGCAGGCAACCGCCCTTGTAGTGAATGTCATCCGCATATCGGTCGGCAGTCGAGCAGAGGGTTATGATCGCCTTCAGCGCCTCGGGCTGCATGGCGGCCACTTGCAACGAATTGAAACCGCCCCAGCTGATCCCCATCATTCCCACATGGCCGGTGCACCAAGGTTGTTCGGTCAGCCATTGGATGGTCGAAACCGCGTCGTCCAGCTCTTGCTGGGTGTATTCGTCCTCCATCAACCCTTCGCTGTCGCCATTGCCGCGCATGTCCACGCGGATGCAGGCATAGCCGCGCTTGGCAAACCACGGATGGGTCAGCGCATCGCGCGTCGCGGTGCTGTCGCGTTTGCGGTAGGGAAGGAATTCCAGAATGGCCGGGACCGGTGCATCATGGGCATCCACCGGACACCAGACCCGCGCCGAGAGGCGGCAGCCATCAGGCATTTGAATGCCAACATCGGGAAGGTCTTCGATCTCGCGCAACGTGTTTGAAGGGCTGGTCATGGTCTGAGTGTCAGGGCCTTGGGTTTTGGGTGTGTCATGAAAATCGTCAATTCAATCGCGGATTGCGACAAGCAGGTCCATAACATTCGTCCCGGTCGGACCTGTCACCAACAGCGCCCTGGCCTTTTCCAGAAAGCTGCCGCTGTCGGCATCGCGCAGCGCCTGTTCCGCGTCATCGCCCCATGTGGTTCCGTCGACGATGCCCCCAGCGGCCTGTGTCGGGCCATCGGTGCCATCGGTACCGCCGACGATTACCGTCAGCCCCTTGGCCCCCGCGATCTCCTTGGCCAAAGCCAGCGCAAGCGCCTGATTGCGCCCACCGCGCCCGGGGGTTTCGGGCAGGACGACGGTCGGTTCGCCCCCTAACACCATCACGCCTGTCGGCATATCGCGAAGGCGAGGGCCAAGAGCTGTCGCAACCGCCTGATAGTCGTCATGCAGCGCTTCTTCATTGGCGATGACACGCGCGCCCTCGGCCTCGGCCTGCCTGGCCGCCGCCGCGCGGGCATGGGCGTTGGAGGCCACGATCTGCGCCGTTGCTTCAAAATCGCGGGTCACGGGCAAGACGCCGATCCCCGAGCCGATCACATTCAGATCGTCGCCGGGCACGTCCGAGATCGCCAATACAGTCGCCTTGCGACCCGTGAAATGGGACAACAACCCGCCGCCCTTGATCCGCGAAAGCTTGCGGCGCTGGGCGTTCATCGCGGTGATGTCTAGCCCCTGCGACAGCAGTTGTTTGTTGAGCTGAGCCAGATCGTCCAGCGTTTTGCCCGGCACCAGATCCTCAGCCAATGAGGACGCACCGCCCGAGACCAGCAGCAGCAGATGCGCATCAGTCGACAGACCCTCGACCGTTTCGCGTAGCGCACGCCCGCCTTCCAGACTGCGCGCGTCGGGCACTGGGTGCGAGGCTTCGATGACCCGCACGTGGTCGGGCAGGTCGCCTGCATGGTCATCCTTGGTTACGACCAGCGTCGGGACTGTGCCAAAATGCTCCAGCGCAGCAAGCGCCATCGACGCCGCAGGTTTGCCCACGGCTAGTATCTGATCAGGCTTTTCGATATCGCCCAGAACCGCCTTCGTCGCGGCATAGCCACCCACGGCCTCCACTCCGGCGTTCCAGATCCGCAGGGCTTTTTCTGTTCGCTCCATCAGTTTTCCATCCAAATCGTGACCGGCCCGTCATTGACCAGCTCAACAGCCATATCCGCGCCGAACTGACCGGTTTCAACGGGGATGCCGTGATCGCTCAGTTGTTGCGCGAAGGTTTCATACAGGTGCTTTCCAAGCTCGGGCGGGGCAGCCTCGGAAAAGCCGGGCCGGTTCCCGCGCGACGTATCAGCGGCCAGCGTGAACTGGCTGATCACAAGGGCCGAGCCACCGATATCCAACAACGACCGGTTCATTTTACCCGCGTCATCCTTGAATATCCGCAGTTTCGAGATTTTGGCGGCAAGCTGGCCGGCCCGCGCCTCGTCATCGCCCTGCATGGCGCAAACCAGTATCATCATCCCTTGACCGCACTGCCCGATGACAGTGCCATCGACTGAAACGCTGGCATGGCTGACCCGTTGTAGAACTGCGCGCAAAATTTTTCTCCGTAGGTATTAGTATCGCGATTACCCGACCCAGTTCACAAATGCCTCGGGGGCGGCGCGGGTGGTTCGGAAGCAATTTGCGGGGTGATCGGTGTCGGCATAGCCAAACGAGATCGCACACAGGATCAAGCGGTCGTCGGCAATATCGAAATAACGGTGCAGGAACGGGCTATAGCTGGCCAGTGCCGCCTGTGGAATGGTCGCCACCCCCAAGGCCTGCGCCGCAAGGGTGAATGCGGTAACGAACCCGCCACAATCCAGCGCGCCGTAAGATCCAAGCTCGAGCGGGCTTGAAATGATCGCGCAATGCGGCGCACCAAACAGCGCGAAATTCTGCATCATCTGTTCGGCAGATGCGGCGCGGTCGCCGCGCTGTACCCCGACCGCCTCGTACAGCGCCCAGCCACATTCGCGTCGGCGGTCCCGATAGACGCCGGAATAAGTGGTCGGGAACGGCAGGTCGGGTTCGTGTGAGGCAGTTTGAACCTCGTCTTGCAACGCCTTGCGGAAGGCGTCGGTTTCAGCCCCGCTGGTGACAGTGACCTGCCAGGGTTGCGCATTGCACCAGCTGGGCACGCGGGCTGCGCTGGTCAGGATCTGTTCGATCTGCTCTTTCGGAACGGGATCGGAGCGAAACGCACGGCAGGAATGGCGCTGGTCCAGCAATCTGTTCAGATCGGATAGCGTCACACTGACCTCCCCTTCGGTGTTGACGACGCGCAAGATGACGCCTGCGCTTGGGATGTTCAAGCGATTAAAACACCGACCCGGTTGTTTGCTATTGCTGGCCCGTTGCCACCAGATAACCGACCCCGGCCGCAACCAGCAGGCCCAGTGTAACAGCAATCGTGACCTTGATCGCAGACCAGGGGCGTTCGCCTTGAACGCGTCCAGTGCGGCCGTTCACGACAAACCGGTAGGTCTTGCCCCGGAACTTATACGCGGCCATCCAGACCGGCAGCAGTATATGTTTGAAGGTGACTTCGCGCACATCGGTGTCGACCGCATGGATGCGCTGACGGTCGCCGCCGATATCAAACCGCACGTCACGCTCGATCACGCGGGCCATGTGTGCGCGGGCCTGCCCATATCCTTCGCGCAGCTCGACCGTGTAGGCCTCTGCTCGAAAACCAGCCAGATACTCAGGCTGGTAAGGTTCAAGCGCGGGCAGATCCCATGGTTCCAACGCGTCGGTATAAGATTTGGGCAAAGAGTGCGACGCTAGCACCAGCACATCGTCAAAAAACCGCGCCACCCGGCCTGATTTCGGCGACCACCGCACCTTTGCCACCCGTTGCTGCACGCGCTTGCCGTCGCGCATGACCGTTCGGGTTTCATAGTAAACCGTGCCCCGCTCACCGCGATAAGAGGATTTGGTGTCCGCGTCAAAGGTCCAGTAGGGTACATAAATTCCCTGCATCTTACGCCCCTTGCGCGCGTAGTCCTTCAACCCGTTGGGCGCAAACCACAGCCGACCTAACCATTCGGTCATGGCGGCGTGGGCGGCGCGTTCCTCCAACGCAAAGGGCAGAACGCCGCGCGGCTTGATATGCCGGTTCACGCCGGTATCCGTCACTACCGGCGTCGCACAGAACGGGCATTCCGCCGCGTGGGTGTCGGGATCAAACTCGACCTGAGCGGCGCAGTTCGGGCAGGACAGAACGCGGGTTTCCTCGATCTCGCTGTCAGGCAAACGGTCGGCGATGGCGGCGTCGAAATCCAATTCTTTCAGGCTGGCTCCACCCCAGGGACCTGCGCCGATGGCCTCGGAATGGCCGCAATGGTCGCAGGTCAGGGATCCGTCGCCAGGATTGAACCGGTAGTCCGCGCCGCATTGGTCACAGGGAAAGCGGTGTTCTTCTGCCATTTCAAAGCCCTACGAAAAACTCACGCCCCCGGCGGTGGGGGCGGCAGGATCGTGAACAGCTGCGCCAGCTCCTGCACGTCACCGGCCTTTTTCCAGCCATCCTGACCTGCTGTCCAAACATGCGTGTCGCGCGTTAGCTCTCCGTCAGCGGCCATGCGACCCATCTTGGCTTTAGAAAACGGTCCGCTGGTTTGCCCATCCACGGCGATATGCCATACATGCTCGACCGGCGGCGGGGGCGGGGGTGCCACATGCGCCGAGGGTTGCGGGGCAGAGGGGGCGGAACTGCCCCAAGGGCCGCCTGGCTGACCCGCTGCCATGTTCGACATCTGCTGCGCCATGGCCACCCCCATACCCATGCCAAGACCGGCGCCCATGCCGCCGCCCTGACTAGGGTTGTTGGCAGCTGCCGTCATCGCTTCGGCTGCGGAATACTGGGTGAACTTGCCCAGATCGCCCGCCAACCCCATTGAGGTTCGCTTATCCAGCGCCGCCTCGACCGCCGGCGGCAATGAGATGTTCTCGATGTAAAACTCAGGCATCTCCAGCCCATAGCCATCCAGCACGGGTGAGACTTCGGCGGCGATCAGTTTGCCCAGATCGGCTGTGTTAGCGGCCATGTCCAGAACCGGAATGCCCGAGCCCGCAATCACGCGGCTGAATTCCTGCACGATGATGTTGCGGATCTGAAAGCTGATCTCATCCATGGTGAATTCGCCATCAGTGCCGACGATCTCAACCATGAACTTTGCGGGGTCCTTGACCCGAACCGTATAGGTGCCGAAAGCCCGAATGCGCGTGGGTCCGAACTCGGGGTCGCGCAGCATGATCGGGTTCTTGGTGCCCCATTTCAGGTCGTTGAACCGAGTCGTGTTGACGAAATAGACCTCGGACTTGAACGGAGATTGAAAGCCGTGATCCCAATGCTGCAAGGTCGTCAGGATCGGCATGTTGTTGGTCTCAAGCATATAAAGACCCGGGGTGAACACATCTGCCAACTGCCCCTCATGCACGAAAACGGCGGCCTGACCTTCGCGCACTGTCAGCTTGGCGCCGTATTTGATCTCGTGGCCTTCACGCTCGAACCGCCAGACCATGGTGTCGCGGGTGTCGTCGACCCAGTGAATGACGTCAATGAATTCTCCGGTCAGAAAATCGAAAATGCCCATTGGGGTCTCCTTTTCTTGGGCCTAAAGCGGCTGGCCCATCAATTCACGCGCAATGATCCGCACCACGGGGCGCGCGTCTTCGGCGGACACGCCGGGTTTCAGGCGCGGATCATAAAGCATGGTCAAAAGTTTCTCGTCATGGCTGGTCAACAGCGCGAATTCGTCGTCGTCGTTGAAAATCGACGGTCGCGCCGCCGGGCTGTCATTAGACAGACCCAAACCTTGCGCGATCTCTTCATGAATGCAGCTAAGCCGGGTCAGATCCGGCAGCTCGGCCCGGATCAGCGTGACCGCGCGCACGAATTTGAAAGGCGCACTCGGGGTTTGTGAGGCAAAAACCAGACAGTCGATATTCGAACGCGGATTGGCCACCAGATCCAGCAGCGGCGCGCTGATCCCCGGCACCAGCTCTTTCAGGCGTTTGACCACATAGGCACTGTCATCCTTACCCGCAAAGAAGACATGGAAGTTGGGTTTGCGCGTCACGACCGAAATTGGATGCCCCGTCACCCGCGCCAGCCGTGTGGCAAAAGCATCGACCAGTGCCGCATCGGCCACGCGTGTGTCTGGGGCCACCGAAGGGGCAAATTCAGACTGTATGCGCACCGGGCCTGCCCAACGGCTGAGACGCCCGTCCGTTTGCGGGCTGCGGATCGTCACCGTGTGGTCGGGATATTCGCTGTAAAAGGCAATAGCCTCGAAATTGCGCGCCAGATCGTCCGCGTCATAGGGCGTATCGGGCCCGCCGCCGTCAATGCGCAGCATCCCTCGGGTCAGCAGATCGCCCTCGACCCGCTGATAGAACCGGGCCAGATCCTGACTGGCCGCTGAGGGCGGCAAATAGGCATTGGCCGCAGGGAGCGCCGGTGCCGCAGGGGCTTGCGGTGCCACAGACGTGGTTAGGGCCTCGTCACAATTGGCCAGGGCCAGCAACGCAGCCAGCCCAAGAGCAGGTTTGACCAGGGCGCGTAGGGTCACGCGAATCAGCCCGGTACGGCGGTACCGGCATTGTCGCCGATCCCATCCTTGCGGGCCTTAGCGGCGGCCAGCGTGTCGCGCAACTCGGTCTCCATCTTCTGCAATTCCTGCTCGGCGGCAGCGCGTTTCGCCTTGCCCTCATCCGCGATGGCGAGGCTTTCGTTGATGGTGCCGATGAGATCGGCATTGGCCTGTTTCACAGCTTCGATGTCGAACACGCCGCGTTCCATCTCTTCGCGGATCATCTTGTTCGACTGGCGCAGATTGGCGGCGTTCGAAGTAAGCAATTCATTGGTCAGGTCGTTGGCCTCACGCACGGCCGAGGCCGCCTCGGCGCTGCGTTGGATCGTGACAGCTTGCGCCAACTGCGTTTCCCACAGCGGTACGGTGTTCACCAAGGTCGAATTGATCTTAGTCACCAAGGACTTGTCGTTTTCTTGCACCAACCGGATCGAAGGCAGGGACTGCATCGTTACCTGCCGGGTCAGTTTCAGGTCATGCACGCGGCGTTCCAGATCATCCCGTGCGGCGCGCAGGTCGCGCAGTTCTTGCGCGCGCATGACCTGTTCGTCTTCCGGCGCGTCCTGGACGGCGGCCTCTTTTTCGGGGATGTCATGGCTGTCCAGCTCGGTCAGCTTTTCCTCGCCTGCCGCAATGTAAAGCGCCAGCTCGTCGTAAAAGCCCAGTGTCTTTTCATAGAGTAGATCGAGGGATTTAATGTCTTTCAGCAGCGTATGTTCGTGCGCCAAAAGGTCGTCGGTGATGCGGTCGATCTGCCCCTGAACCTCTTCATACTGGGCGGTGAACTTGGCGAACGGAGCAGCTTTGCCCATCAGCTTTTCCCACCAGCTGCGTTCGCGGCGCACGTCCAACTCGCTGACGGAAAAACCTCGGATCGTGGTAACGATGTTGCGCAAACTGTCACCAGCGGGGCCCACATCCTTGTTGCGCACGTCGGCCAGCATCGCCTGGCTGATCTCTTGCAATTCCGCCTGCGCCGACGATCCGAAGGACACGATCGAGTTCGTGTTGTCCATATCGATCTCATCCATGCGGGTGCGGATTTCGGCCTTGACCGGATCGTCCGCTTCTTCCAGCGGGACAACTTCGGACTGGGGTTCGGGCAGGGTCACAGCGGTGACCTCTTGTACCAGTGTTTCGGCTTCAACCGCCTTGTTCTTAATGTCGTCGGACATGGGAAATCCTTTCTCAAAAAATCCGGCTGATCATTTCAACCGGACGCCTTCGCGCTGCAACCGTTCGCGCAGCACGTCAATTTCAACCGTCAGATCGCTGCGGTCATCCAAAAGCATCTTGCGGGTTCGAGCAGCGAAATTTTGCTCCAGATCGTCCAGCAGGGCCGTGAAATCGGCCAGCGCCTGCGCATCCCGCGTGCGGGCATAGACATCGGCAAATTTGACGGTCGCATCCCGTGCGCCTTGCAAATAGACGGTCAGATATTTGCGCGCGCCCGACAGGTCACGCGGGTCATCCTCGACCGTACGAAACAGATCGCGGGCGGTGTCCTGAAATTGCTCGACCCGCGCCTCGATACGGCGGTCGCCTGCGCGCTTGATGGCGTCGGTCATCTCGGTCAGGTGCTTTTCAGCATCTTCCACAACCCGCGCCACGCGATCTTGCTGGAAGGTATCGACCCCCTCCATCCCCTTGTCTTTCAGCGGGTCAAGCCCAAAGGACACCGCGTGCAGTGCTGTCGCGGCTGCTCCGAAAAGAACGGGGGCGAGTAAGCTCGCCTGAGCCGCTGCATCCACCAGTTCCGAGCGGTAGGCGGCCAGCGCTGTGCCAAGCCCAGTCAGGACGCTGGCAAAGATCTTTCGCGGAATCGCCGGACGCCGCGCTGTGCGGCGCGCGTTATAGGCGGCCTCGGCCCGCAGCCCTTCGCGCAGCAGGAAGGCAGCTCCGGTCAGGGTTGCAGCGGCGATCAACCCGACGGTCATGCCGATGGCACCATCGTTCAGGGACAAAAACACCAATGG
This sequence comes from Ruegeria sp. AB6, assembly GCF_056542685.1. Classification (NCBI taxonomy): domain Bacteria; kingdom Pseudomonadati; phylum Pseudomonadota; class Alphaproteobacteria; order Rhodobacterales; family Roseobacteraceae; genus Ruegeria; species Ruegeria sp. AB6. The sequence continues at coordinate 164,713 of NZ_JBQGAD010000002.1, forward strand.
GATGGCGGGTAGAAACAACAGATTGGCGCGCGCACCGGCAGGTTCGACCCTTGCGCCGTCGAACTGCCCACGCGACCCGACCTCTGATGAGGATGGGTCTTCTGACGGGCTGTATTTTCCGCCAAATCTTTTGGCCATGGTCTACAGCCCCCCTAGAAGGCCGGTGCAAACACCAAACAACAGCGCCAAAAGGGCGGCATAGGCCAGTTTCTGTACTCCAGTGCCGGACATGAGAGCCCCCAATGACAATGCTCACGGAAAATTTAGGGCATGAGGGGCCTTGGCGCTAGGGGGAAGGTTGCCTAACCCGCGTCACTTGCGTGATTTCTTGCCGACCGGTGGCCTGTTTCGCTGAGGTCTGGTCGGGCGTTTGACCGGGGCTTCGGGTGCGGGGTCCAGTCCAAGCTGGTCACGCATGACGCGGCGGCGAATTTCCTCGACCTCGCCCGGCTTTAGATTACCCAGCTGAAACGGGCCGTAAGACACACGCAGCAAGCGGTTCACGGCATAGCCGATATCTTCCATCGCGCGGCGGATTTCGCGGTTCTTGCCTTCGCGCAGCCCGATGGTGAGCCAGGCATTGGCGCCCTGCTGGCGGTCCAGCGAGACATCCATGGGCAGGAAGCGCTCACCGTCGATCACCAAGCCCTTGCGCAAAGGGGCAAAATCTTCGTCCTTCGGGCGACCGTTCACCCGCACGCGGTATTTGCGCAGCCAGCCAGTTGAGGGCAGTTCCAGCTTGCGCTTGATGCCGCCATCATTGGTCAGCAGCAGCAAGCCTTCGGAATTCAAGTCCAGCCGCCCGACACTCATGACGCGGGGCATGTCCTCGGGCAGGTTGTCGAAGATCGTCGCGCGACCCTTTTCATCGCGCGTTGTCGTCACCAATCCGGAGGGCTTGTGATACAGCCACAGGCGCGAGGGTTCCGGTTCGGACACCGGCTTGCCATCCACAGTGATCCGGTCCTTGCTGGTGACATTCAAGGCGGGGCTGGTGATGGCCTTGCCATTCACGGTCACACGACCGGCTTCGATCATGCGTTCGGCTTCGCGGCGCGAGGCGACGCCCGCGCGGGCAAGCACTTTGGCGATCCGGTCGCCGGGAGGAGAGGTTTTGGTCATCCGCAGCCCATAGCGCATCCCGCCGGCTTGCGAAAGACAGGTTTCTGATGCAGTCAGAGGCATGACTTTCAAGTCCTTTATGAACATCGCGCTGGAACAGGCCCGCGCAGCTGCCGATCGTGGAGAGGTTCCGGTGGGCGCTGTCATCGTGCAGGGCGACCAAGTGGTGGCTGCGGCGGGCAACCGCACGCGCGAACTAAACGACCCAACGGCGCATGCCGAGATTCTGGCTCTGCGTGCGGCTTGTGCTGAGGTGGGGTCCGAGAGGCTACCCGATCATGACCTCTATGTGACGCTGGAGCCTTGCGCGATGTGCGCTGCCGCTTTGTCTGCGGCGCGTATCCGGCGCATTTACTATGGTGCGGCCGATCCGAAATCGGGCGGGGTGGCGCATGGGGCGCGTGTGTTCACGCATCCTCAGGCGCATCACGCGCCCGAGGTTTACGATGGTATCGCGGGGCAAGAGGCCGCCGACTTGCTGAAGACCTTCTTTGCCACGCGACGTGATCCTAAAGCGTGATAGGTTTCATCACCTCGGGTTCAATTACATCGACGCCGGGCAGTCCTTCGATCAGCGTCTGGGCAGATTGTTCCAGGATCGGGAAGGTCTTGTAGTGGCAGGGAATCACGGTTTTGAAGTTGAAATACCGCTGCGCGGCATAAGCAGCGCCTTTCATATCCATAGTGAAATGCCCACCCGCTGACAGGATCCCAATATCGGGTTTATAATAATCGCCCATCCAGTCCATATCGGCCATGATGTCCGTGTCCCCCGACACATAGAGCATGTGACCATCGCCCGCGATCATGAACCCAACTTCGCTGCCACCGGTGCGCAGGCCGTCGGGAGTGGAAAAGGTCGAGCTGTGTGAGGCCGGAACCATCGACACCATCACGCCGTTCAGGTTGACCGTGCCACCTTTGTTGAAGCCAACGGTCTCGATCTCTTCAGCTTCGCTCCAATACCCCATCAGATCGTATTGGCCGACTACCGGAATCTTGAGGCGCTTTGCCAGCGAGACAACATCAACCACATGGTCGAAATGCGTATGCGTCAGAAGGATATGTGTCGCACCATCCAGCGCCGCGTCGTGCTGGTCTTCGGGCAGAACCGGATTACCGGTCAGCCACGGGTCGATCAACAGCACTTGTCCTCCGGTTTCGATGCGGAAACTGCCGTGGCCCAGCCAAATGATATTCATGAATAATTCCTCCCAATCAGACTGTTGGCTTTACCCTAGCATCGGCTATGTAAAATTCTATGGACTGGTTTCAGGAAATTGACAGCTATTGCGAGCGCTTGTCGCCCGCCTATTGGGCCGAGCCCATAAACGCCGTGACCAACGCTGCCTTTCTGATTGCCGCTTTCATCATGTGGCGTCGGGTGCGTGGGCAGGGGATGGCGCTGGCAATGGTGCTGGTGGCGATTTTGGCGGCGATCGGCGTGGGTAGCTATCTGTTTCACACTCATGCGCAGGTCTGGGCCGCCATGGCTGACGTGCTGCCGATCGTGCTGTATATCCTGGTCTATATCTTTGCCATCAACCGTGATGTCTGGCAGATGCGACCGCTTATTGCCGGAGCCGTAACCGCGCTGTTTATTCCCTACGCTGCCGCGACGGTGCCACTGTTTCAACTGATACCGGGACTGGGCGCGTCATCAGCCTATGCACCGGTCCCCTTACTGATTCTGATCTATGCCTATCTGCTGCGCCATCGCGCCCCCGGCACGGCCAAGGGGCTAGCCATCGGCGCAGCCATCCTGATCGCCTCGATCACGTTCCGCGCACTGGATGAACCGATCTGCGGCCACCTGCCGTTGGGCACACATTTCATGTGGCATATCCTGAACGCCACCATGCTGGGCTGGATGATCGAGGTCTATCGCAGGCACATGACCCGCATGGCTTAACCCCGAAAGGCGTCGGCAAGGTCAGCGGGCAGGTCGAATTCGTCCAATACCCGCGCGCGACCCTCAGCCGACATCTTGCGGGCAGTCTTTTCGACGATGCTTTGGATTTTCTCGGCAGAGTGCTTTGCGGCAAAGGGTGCGAAATACCACTTGAGGAAGACGAAACAGATCACATCTTCCAACGCCTGAACTTCGGCATCGCGCTTGATGCCTTGTTTGCGCAGCATCCGCCGGGCCGCGTCGATGTCGCCAGCGCCATATTCACTCAGCTCCATCAGACCGGCCACCACCTCGGCATGATGCTCCGCCTGAGCCTTGCGCCAGGTCAGATAACCCGTGCGCCCCTCGGGATATTCGCTGCGCGCCAGTTTCCACCGCTCGACATGCTGTCCACGCGCGGCGATCTGCAACGGGTCTGATGCGTCAGGGAACAGCCGGTCCAGCTCGGCGCTCATCCGCTGGCCATAAAGCAATGCGGCCGGCTGACCGTCTTCAAGGGTGGGGTCTTGGGTATTGGCCGCGTCGATTGCGTCCAGAACGGCTTGCTTGCGGGTGGTCATCGGGGGCTCCGTCGGATGAGACATCTTTCGAGCATCGTAACGCGTCATCACGCTAAGCGCAGCACATGATTGTAAAAACCCGGGTCGGGAGGAGGAGTTCCCGACCCGGACGAAGGGGTCATATCATTTACCGACCTTCGTTTTGTCTTGCGAGACAGGCTCTGCGACCGTTTCGGGGAAGTTTAGGTCGCGAGTCAGGCTGTCCATGGTCGGCCCGAATGCCTGTGCTTGGGCGGCCAGAACGGTCGAGGCCAGTACAAGGGCGGTCATGAACGTTTTCATCGTCTTTCTCCGATATAGCGTTTCCGTGTAAATGAAATGAACAGTACAGTTTAGTTTTTCAAGGGCAAAAATGAACTAATTGGTTTACTTTTATGCATGACAGCTATGCGGAATTGATGGCGCAAGGGCGCCGTCTGGGCCGGGACAGGGGAAAACAGGCCTCTGCCGCTCTTGCGACCGGGGCATCAGACGGGTAAATGCCCCCTAACGCACAAGAGGTTTTCCGATGTCGATTGACCAAAGCACCGCCGCCAAGGTGGCCAAACTGGCCCGGATCAAGGTCGAGGATGACGCGCTGCCCGCGCTGGCGTCCGAGTTCAACACCATCCTTGGGTTCATCGAGCAACTGAACGAAGTGGATGTCGAAGGCGTCGAGCCCATGGTCTCGGTCGAGCCGATGCGCCTGAAACGGCGCGAGGATGTGGTCACCGACGGAAACCAGCAGGACAAGGTTCTGGCCAACGCCCCCGACGCCCGCGAAGGCTTTTTCGCAGTCCCCAAAGTGGTGGAGTAAGACATGAGCGATCTGAACAAACTGGGCCTGGCCGAGGCCCGCGATGCGCTGCGCAAGGGTGATGTGACCTCGGTCGAGCTGACCGAATCTTGCCTGAAAGCCATTGATGACGCCGACGCGCTGAACGCTTTTGTCCACAAAACGCCCGAGATTGCGCTGGAGCGCGCCAAGGCCGCGGACGCACGCATCAAGGAAGGCGACGCGCCATCCATGTGTGGTCTGCCGATCGGCATCAAGGATCTGTTCTGCACCAAGGGCGTGCCCTCGCAGGCGGCCTCGAAGATTCTGGAAGGCTTCAAGCCGGAATACGAATCCACTGTGTCTCAGCAACTGGCCGATGCCGGTGCCGTGATGCTGGGCAAGCTGAACATGGACGAATTCGCCATGGGCTCGTCCAACGAAACCTCGGTCTACGGAAACGCGGTCAGCCCGTGGCGGCGCGGCAATGACGACGCGCAACTGACACCTGGCGGCTCGTCGGGAGGTTCGGCGTCTGCTGTGGCTGCCGACCTTTGTCTGGCGGCAACCGGCACCGATACCGGCGGCTCGATCCGTCAGCCTGCCGCTTTTGTTGGCATCACCGGCATCAAACCCACATATGGCCGCTGCTCGCGCTGGGGCATCGTGGCCTTTGCCTCCTCGCTGGATCAGGCCGGTCCGATGACCAAGAACGTGCGCGATGCGGCGATCATGCTGGAAACCATGTGTGGCCATGACCCCAAGGATTCAACCAGCGCCGAGCTGGCCGTACCCAACTTCGAAGCGATGCTGACCGGCGATATCAAAGGTAAAAAGATCGGTATTCCGAAAGAATACCGCATGGACGGAATGCCCGCCGAGATCGAAAAGCTTTGGGCCGATGGCGCCGAGATGCTCAAGGCCGCAGGGGCCGAGATCGTCGACATCTCGCTGCCCCACACGAAATACGCGCTGCCAGCCTACTACGTGATTGCTCCGGCCGAGGCGTCCTCGAACCTCGCCCGTTATGACGGTGTCCGCTATGGCCGCCGAGCGCATCTGGCGCAAGGCGATGGCATCACCGAGATGTATGAGAAAACCCGCGCCGAGGGTTTTGGCCACGAGGTACAGCGCCGCGTGATGATCGGCACTTATGTGCTGTCGGCTGGTTTCTACGACGCCTATTACAACCGCGCACGCCGTGTTCGCACCCTGATCAAGAAAGACTTTGAAGACGTCTTCGCCGCAGGTGTCGATGCGATCTTGACCCCAGCCACCCCTTCGGCCTCGTTCGGTCTTGGCGAGATGACCGAGGCCGATCCGGTCCAGATGTATCTGAACGACGTCTTCACCGTCACCGTGAATCTCGCCGGTCTTCCGGGTGTTTCAGTCCCCGCCGGACTGGATGCGCAAGGGTTGCCGCTGGGTCTGCAACTGATCGGTCGCCCTTGGGAAGAGGGTGATCTGCTTAATACGGCCTACGCGCTGGAAAACGCGGCAGGCTTTGTGGCCAAGCCGGGCAAATGGTGGTAGGTCTGGGCCAAGGCAAGACATCGCAACACGGAGCAGCAGGATGCGCATCACGCTTCTGATCCCCGCACTCGGGCTTGTAACCGCCTGCAATACGGTGGCCCCCATTCAGGGCGCCGGGTTCAACACACCCTCCTATCAAGCACAGCGCGAGGCCGCGCTGACGGGGCAGGGATATACGGGCAACCCGCTGACCGGTCCCGTAGATGTGTCTGAACAGGCTCTGGGTGCGCCGGGCTCCGCGCTGCCCCCGACAGGTGAAAATGCCGACTTGGCCTCGGCCACGGCGGCAGCCTTGGCCAGCACGTCCAATGCGCAGCCAGTGGGCGGCTTTGATCCGGCCACGACGGCCCCGGTTCAAACCGCGATCCCAAGCAACAACACCATCTCTGACGAACAGGATTTCGCCGCTGTATCCGACCGACGCACGATCGAATCGGACGCGGCCCGGATCGAGCAAAACCGCCAGACCTACGAAGTGGTCGCCCCTACCGCGGTCCCGCAGCGTGGCACCGACGGACAGCCCAATATCGTCCAATATGCGCTGAATACATCCAACCCGGTCGGAACACAGCTCTACAGCCGGGCGGGGTTCAACCTGCAGGCCAAAGCGCAGCGCAACTGCGCCAAGTTCCCGTCGGCGGATCAAGCGCAGATCGAGTTCCTGGCCAGTGGAGGCCCGCAACGCGACCGCAAGGGTCTGGACCCGGATGGCGATGGCTATGCATGCAGCTGGGACCCAAGCCCGTTCCGCAGTGCCGTCGCAAACTGAGCTTAGCCCGATCTGGCACCCGTCGCCCAACTTTGGCGTGCGACGGGATAACCTGAAGCCCAGCCTGATCGTCCTGCATTACACAGCGATGAGCAGCGCGCAAGCCGCGCTGACCCGCCTGTGCGATCCGCAATACGAGGTCTCGGCCCACTACCTGATCGGCGCAGACGGAACGCTCTGGCACATGGTGCGGGAAACAGACCGTGCATGGCATGCAGGCGCGGGGGAGTGGATGGGGCAAAGCGACATAAACTCGCACTCCATTGGGATCGAATTGGACAATCGCGGCGATCACCCCTTTTCCGATCCGCTGATGACCTCGCTTGAGGCCCTGTTACCTGCCATCATGATCCGCTGGAATATCCCCGAAACCGGCATTATAGGTCATTCCGACATGGCTCCGGGCCGCAAAATCGACCCCGGCCCCCGCTTCGACTGGCAGCGGTTGGAACGCCAGGCGCTTGCCGCCCGCCGCGGCAACGGCGTCCCGCAGCAAGACACTTCGCCCGCATCCTTCCGCGCCTGCGCGCAAACGGCCGGATACACCGCAGACGCGGACGACAAAACTCTCCTGTCAACAATCCGCCTCAGATACCGCCCCTGGGCGACCGGACCCCTGACCGCCGAAGACTTCATTCCCTTGATGCCGCCTGCCGCTAACGCATGATCCGCCCTTCATCTGGCTAAAAATATCCCGGGGATGAATTGGCCGCAGGCCAAGAAGGGGCTGGCCCCTTCCACCTACCGATCAACTCTTGACGCCGCCGGGCCTAACGCCTAACCCATCCCACGCGCGGAGGGCCGGATGGCCGCTGGGGCCCAAGGGCCCGAGAGGAAAGTCCGGACTCCACAAGACAACGGTGCCGGGTAACGCCCGGGCGGGGCAACCCGACGGAAAGCGCCACAGAAATCAGACCGCCACACGCGTGTGGTAAGGGTGAAACGGTGGGGTAAGAGCCCACCGCGCCGCTGGCAACAGGGGCGGCACGGCAAGCCCCACCGGGAGCAATGCCAAATAGGGTCCCCGCGCGGGCCGGTCGGCGTCCGCCGATACCGCCGCTAAGCCTGTCTTGGCCCAGAGGGACCGGGTTGGCAGCTTGAGCCGCGCAGCAATGCACGGCCTAGAGGAATGGTCATCGAAGGGGGCAACCCCGGAACAAGATCCGGCTTACAGGCCCTCCGCGCATATTCCTCTCTAAGCAAGCGGCAAGACCCCACGCCCGATCACCCAGATACCGGCGATGATCAGGGCAACCCCGGTTGCCGGGACCAACCACCGCCCCTGGGGAAGTAGTTTCTCCAACCCGACATAAAGCGCGATACCGGCGATCCAATAGAGGTTCATCACGCCGCCAACGAACAGCAGCAGCATCAACGCCCAGCAACACCCCAGACAGTAAAGCCCATGCAACACGCCGACCTGAAACGCGCCATAGGGGCCTGGGCGGTTGTGGTCGGCCAGAAACCGCGCCGGACTGCGGCAATGGCGCAGACAGGCCGTCTTGAGGCTGGAAAGCTGATAGAGACCAGCGGCCAGCAAAACAGTACCTGCAAAGACCTCGGACCGGATCGTCATCATCGGCCCGTCCGACAGGCCGATCTGCTCCAACCCCCATTGGCTGCCGGTTGCGAGCATACTGAAGGCGGCCCATGCGACGAGATACCCACTTAGAAACAAAAGGCTCAGCCGGGTTGAGCGCGCCCGCTCAGATCCCATTCGTTTGATCGCCGTATACAGCAGCACCGTTGGTGCCGCGCTGGGTGTCATCATGGCAACCATCATGACCCACCACATCAGGAAGATCAGAATGCCATAGCTTAGGGACCAATGAACCTCACCGCCCATTTGCATCGGAGTGCCGATCGGTCCGGCCATCGCGGTCATATCAACCGCCGTCATGTTCATGCCGATGCCCGCAACCGTATACCAACAGGCAAACAACACGATCATCAGAACGCAGAACAGCACGATACTGCCGTCACGACGCAGCACTTGCTCGACCACCCCAGGCGTGGGTGCAGATGGATTTGGTTTCATCTAAGCGCCCAGAACGCCATGGCCCGAGATATTCAGATGCGCCAGATGGGCATGGGTCGCATCAAAGCTCAGGCTGATCTCACCCCCATGGGTGGTGGTAGTGCCCGAGGCTGATTCTGCGTGTCGGTATTCGAACCCGTTGGGCAGCTGGATCGCCGCACGGTGCGGTTGACCTGAAACGATATGGGGGATCGGGCTGACATTCAGGTCGAAAATACCTTTGACCTTAGCATAGCCTGTGCGGTCCTCACGCGACCAGTCCAGTTCGATGGGCAGATACAGCGTCTCATGTTTGGTCGGTGCCATGGCGCTGTAAACATACCAGAAGGTCGCCATTTCGTCCGTGTCTTGACCGGTCATGATGGCTTGTAGAGCCGCACGTTGCGCGTCGCTGGCGCTTTCGTCGATGATCAACTGCATCTGACCGTTGCCTTCGTGAATCGGGCCGGGCCAGTAGTACACGCCAGCGGCGCGGACCCCGGCAAGGTCAGTGTCGCCGTAATGGCCGGACTCAATGTCATAGACGACAACAGCTTCACAGTTGCCATGGGTGGGAAGAACGCTGAACTGGCACGGGCAGCCGAAATTGCAGTTGCAATTGGCCAGCTCTTCAGCCTGAATTGTCCATTCTGTCATGATTGCCCCCAAGTAAATTTGCACAAAAAAGAACTACTCGGTCAGGGGTTGCCGTCAGATCTGTGCCTCAACTGTCGCGTCGATTTCCAACGTCTTGGTTTGACAAACTGGATGCACACTATCACGGAACCGTGATCTCGCCAAACGAGGGCAGGCTTGTTGTCGGAAACTCGATTGGAAAACTGCGCAATTCGGCCCGATTCCGGTTGACTCGGCTGCGCGACCGGGTAAAAGCGCACGCTCATAGGAATTCAACCGAAAGGCCCCTGCCTTTCCGGACGCAGGAGATAACCATGGCGAAGCCGACGACAATCAAGATCCGTCTGAACTCGACCGCGGGCACGGGCCACTTCTACGTGACCAAAAAGAACGCGCGCACCATGACCGAAAAAATGACCATTCGTAAATACGATCCGGTCGCTCGGAAGCATGTCGAGTACAAGGAAGGCAAGATCAAGTAATCTGCCGATCCGCTTGGACAGTTTAAAAGGGTTGCGCTACGGCGCAGCCCTTTTTTCATGTTCGATCGGCATCCAGTTGCGCTGAGGTCAGCACCTGTCCGTTGCAGCGGCGCATCAGCCACCTGCGCATTCGAGTGAGGTGCGGGTTGCTTTTTGGGACACCTTGCCCATACGCTTCAGCTAACCGTTCCAAAATGTTGGCCGTCATGAAAAAAATCTTGTTATCCACAATCACCGTTCTGGCCCTTGCGGGCTGCGAAGATCTCTATAACCGTCAGGGCGTCGGCTTTGCTGGCCTTAGCGGAGAGCCCCGGACATCCTCGGACGTGCCGGGCACTGTCGCATTTGTTCCCGAGTCGCGGAACATCCCAGCTGATCTGGCGGAATTGACGCCGGTCTCGGTGTCGACAGGCGAGACTGAAGCCCAGAAAGTCGCGCGCGTCGCAATCGACAATGGCGGGCGCGGAGACAGTAACGCGGTTGTTCTGAATGGCTCGGGTACCAACTTGTTCCTAAGCACGGTCAATGTGAATGGCACGCCCTATGGCGTGCTGCGTACAGCTAACAACAGCACTCGCGTGGACAATGAAATCGGTGCCGCCTTTGGCCGGAACGCCGAGCAGTTCACCGGATGCCTTCCCGCCGGAGACGTATTCCGCAAAGGTTCGTCCTCGCGCAGCTCGGGCTTCGCGGTTGCGTTGAACTGTAGCTGACCCCGGTCTGAGAGAACTCCAAAGCCCTCGCCCATCTGGGTGGGGGCTTTTTCTTTTGCCCGATAGGTCTTGGATCTTCAGGCGCAAATGAAAAAGGGCGGGTCAATAACCCGCCCTATGTTTGATGTGTATCGGTTGCTTATTCGCGGTTGCCGAACAGTTGCAGCAGGAACATGAACATATTGATGAAGTCCAGATACAGGCTCAGCGCGCCCATGATTGCGGCCTTGCCCAACCATTCCTGATCGCCCGAATGGGCCATTTGCAGGTAGGTGGTCTTGATGTTCTGCGTGTCATACGCGGTCAGGCCTGCGAAGATCAGGACACCCAGAACGGAAACTGCGAACGCGATGGCCGACGAGGCGATGAAGATGTTCACAACGGACGCAACGATCAGGCCGATCACGCCCATGATCAGGAATGTGCCCATGGCCGACAGGTCCTTTTTGGTCGTATAGCCATACAGCGACAGGCCGGCAAAGGCGATCGAGGTGATTAGGAAGACTTGGATGATCGACTGACCGGTGAAGACCAGGAAAATCCAGCTGATCGAAATACCCATCACTGCGGCGAAGGTGTAGAACACCAGCTGAGCCGCTGCTGCCGACAGGCGGTTGATTGCTGCGCCAAAGCCGAACACAAAAGCCAGCGGGGCAAACATGATCACCCATTTCAGGGGCGATGTGAACAAGGTCGCGCCGAATTGGGTCAGATACGTGTTCGCGCTGATCTGGTATTCGGTCGGAACGCTGGATACAGCCATGCCGGCAATCGCCCATGCAGCAGCAAAAGTAATCAGCATGCCCACGGACATGGTGCCGTAGACTTTGTTCATATGGACGCGCAGGCCCTCGTCAATCTGGGCAGCGCGCGCGCCGGCCGCCGTCCGGATCGTGTCAAATTGTGCCATAAAAGGGTCTCCCTTCGTTAATTCTTTGGTGCGCCTGCAAGCGAGACGCCTTCCCCGCAAATATCGGCAAGTGGGGGCTGTGTTTCAAGAGTTTAACGCTGGAAACTGGCTAAAACACGCAACAAAAATGGCGACCTGCTGACGCGGGTCGCCATTGATGAGAAAAAGATACATTCAGAAATCACTTTTGCCAGAAATCCGGCGCATCCCAAATGGGGCGAGCAGCCTCGGCTTCGGCTTGTTCGCGGGTGATACCGATGTCTTTCAATGCGCGGTCGTCCAATCGGGCCAGCTTGTGGCGCTGGCGAAGCAGGGATAAGGCGTCCAACAGAGTCAAAACGGAAAACCTGCGATGCGGTTTGCAGCGGGATGTCAGTGCAATCTGGGTCATAGGTATTGTCCTTTCTTTTGTTTCCGATGGTTTTTAGAATTCCCATCAACTTCCTTGATCTATATGTCCCGATGTGACACATTTTAAAAATGAATATTTTTGACGTAACACATAAGGGATCGTGAAGATGCGAAATCTGGACATCACCACTCTGCGCTCATTCGTGGCCGTTGCCGATCAAGGCGGCGTAACGCGGGCAGCCGGTTTTTTGCACCTGACGCAATCTGCGGTTTCGATGCAGTTGAAGCGGCTGGAGGAACTGCTGGGGCTTGAGTTGCTGGACCGCAGCGGACGCACGATTGCGCTGACGGCATCGGGGGAGCAACTGCTGGCTTATGCGCGCCGCATGATTGCGTTGAATGACGAGGTGATCTCGAAGCTCACCGATCAGGCGTTCGAGGGCGAGGTCGTTCTGGGTGTGCCGCACGACATCGTTTACCCCGCGATTCCAAGGGTTCTGAAGCGATTCAACGCTGATTTCCCACGCGTGAAGGTACAGTTGTTCTCGTCTTTTTCGATGCAGTTGAAAGAGATGTATAGGAAAGGCGAATGCGATCTAATCCTGACGACGGAATCAAACGCCGCGGAAGGGGCAGAAACGATTGCCGAATTGCCTCTGCGCTGGGTAGGCGCGCCGGGTGGGTCGGCATGGCGCAAGCGACCGATCCCCTTGGCCGAGGGGCGACGCTGTCTGTTTCGGCCCAAGGTCATCAGCGCACTGGACGGAGCCGATATTCCCTGGGAACTGGCCGTTGATTCCGAAGATGACCGCACCATCGAGGCCACGGTCAGCGCCGATCTGGCTGTCTCGGCCATGCTGGAAGGCACTGAGGCCGCCCATCTTGAGCTGATCGAATCGGGCGGCGCTCTTCCCGATCTACCGGTTCAAATGATCAACCTTTACGGCGGCGACTCGGGTCGCGGGGAAATCATCGAAGCCCTGGCGGCGCTGGTACGACAGAATTTCCGCATCATGGCGGGGACACCGTTGAAGGCTGTCGCGGGCTAGGGTGTGATGACGACCTTGCCTGTGGCCGCACGGTCCCTCAGCAGTTGCAGGCCTTGCGCGGCCTCGGTCAGGGGCAGGGTATGGCTGATATGGGGTTTGATTTTCCCCTCCGAATGCCAGCGAAATAGGGTGGCGAAGCTGTCCTGCACGATCTGAGGGCGGAATCTCAGATAGCCGCCGATGTAAAAGCCAATGACAGTCAAGTTCTTGACCAGAAGGTGATTGGCGGGGATTTGTGGCACGTCTCCGCCCGCGAACCCGATGGGCAGCAGACGGCCCTCGGGATTGGTGGCACGAAAGGCGGCCTGGAACACGTCGCCGCCGATAGCGTCATAGACCACATCGGCGCCGCCCAAGTCCTTGACGCGCGATCGAAGATCTTCGGACGCGTCAATCAGGTGATCGGCTCCTGCGGCGCGCGCGACCTCCAGCTTTTCCGCCCCGCGCGCCTGCGCAATCACCGTGGCCCCCATCAACTTGCCGATTTCGACAGCCGTCAATCCGACGCCACCAGCAGCCCCTGTGACCAGCAAGGTTTCACCCGGCTGCAATCGGGCGCGGTGATCCAGCGCAATGTGACTGGTTCCATATGCAATTTGGATGGCGGCGGCGTCCTCAAAGCTCATCGAAGCGGGTAGGGGGATCGCACGATCTGCGTCGAACACCCCAAATTCCGCCAAACCGCCCTGACCTGAATAGACAGCCACACGATCCCCCACGGACAGGGTGGTCACATCTGGGCCAATCTGATCGACAACACCAGAAATTTCCATCCCTTGCGTGAAGGGGGCTGAGGGGGTGTCCTGATAGGTGCCCTTCTGCATCAGCAGATCCGCGAAGTTCAGACCGCAGGCCTTGATGGCGACGCGAATCTGCCCCGGACCAGGGTCCGGACGCGCGATATCGCACAGCTGAGCGTCCGCGCCTTTCGATGAGATTCTGTAGGCCAGCATAAAGGTGCTCCGTGATTTTGGGCGGAGTAGATTCGTTTTCTGGTTGAATTGTCAATCAGTGACCTTGCGCGCAAAAAACTGGCACGAACGCTAATATATACATAATGCAATAAACATAGAGGTATTATGTGTGCGCATCGCACAACCACAAATCCTTACCCTTGAAATCTTACTCAACCTTCTTGAAAAAAAACGCAAATAGGGCAATAGTGCGCTATGGTGCTGATTTGGGGGCATGTTCCAACTTAGTGAGCGGTTAAGAACTGCTCGTTAGTTATGCGATGATGAAATATATCGCACGTCCCCGGTAGTTGTGTAGTAGAGGAGAATACCAATGACCCATCACGTCGATGTCCATGTGGGCAAGCGCGTCCGGCATCGCCGCTGGCTGATTGGAATGACCCAGCAGCAACTGGCGCAGCAAGTTGGTATCAAGTTCCAGCAGATTCAGAAATACGAAACGGGTGCGAACCGCATCAGTGCGTCGCGTTTGTGGGACATCGCCGAAGCGCTGGATGTTCCAGTCAGCTTTTTCTTCGAAGGTTTGGAAGAGGCTGAGAAGGAAACCTCAAGCAAGAAATCGGTGCCTGCTGATCTGATGGGAGACAAAGAGGCGTTGGATCTGGTTCGGTCCTACTATGCGATCCCGGAAAACCAGCGCCGTCGACTGTTCGAACTGGCGCGTGTTCTCAGCGACGTTGCCTGATTAAGCGGGTTGACTTTGATGCGTGTGCCCCGCACGGGTAGCGCATGACACAGCCTATTCTGACCGATCTGGACGTAGCAGAAGAAATGGCCGACGCAGCGCGCGCGGCCATTCTTCCGTTTTTCCGCCAAGCAAATCTGGAAACCTCGAACAAGCTGTCACAGGGGTTCGATCCGGTGACGATCGCCGATCGTGAGGCCGAGCGTGTAATGCGCGACATTCTGGCCAAACATCGCCCTGATGACGGGATTTTGGGGGAAGAATTCGGTCAGGTGCCGGGCAGCAGCGGCCGAACCTGGGTCTTGGACCCGATTGACGGCACGCGCGGGTTCATCAGCGGGACGCCCACATGGGGTGTTCTGATTGCGCTCAGCAGCGCTGACGGGCCGATCATGGGGGTCATTGATCAGCCATATATTGGTGAACGGTTCGTGGGCTCGGTCGATATTGCGCAGGTCAGCGGACCCACGGGAACCCGGCCTTTGGACACGCGGGCGACAACCTCGCTGGCTCAGGCCATCGTGTTTACCACTTTCCCCGAGGTCGGCACCCCGGAAGAACGCGCCGGGTTCGAGGCCGTGGCGCGGCACGCGCGCCTCACGCGATATGGCATGGATTGCTACGCCTATGCCTTGCTGGCCGCCGGGCAGGTGGATCTGGTGATCGAGGCCGGTTTGCAAGCCTATGACATCCAGGCACCCATAGCCGTGATCGAGGCGGCTGGCGGCATCGTCACCGACTGGCAGGGTGGTCCCGCCCACAACGGCGGTCGCGCTCTGGCAGCGGCCAATGCCGATCTGCACGCCGCTGCGCTGGATATCTTGCGCCAATACTGAATCCGGTTGCCCGGACCGGCCCGGTCGGTTATTTTCTGACCGGTTGGTTCTTACGCCCGTTTTCCGCCAGCCCGCATTCTCCAAGCATGAGACGGGTTGATGCGACGGAGGGGCGAGATGACCGAAATCCTTATCAAACACGCAGATACCATCCTCACAATGGATGACACGCGACGCGAATTGCGCGGGGCCGATATTCTGATCCAAAACAGCCAGATTGCGCAGATCGGGCAGGGCCTGACCACGACCGGAGAAATCCATGACGCGACAGGATGCGTGGTGACACCTGGTTTGGTGAACACACATCACCATCTTTACCAAACCCTAACCCGCGCCGTACCCGGTGGGCAGGATGCGCTGCTCTTTGGTTGGCTGAAAACGCTCTACCCCATCTGGGCACGGTTCGGACCGGATGAAATGTTCACCTCAGCTCAGATTGGGCTGGCCGAATTGGCGCTGTCGGGCTGTACGCTTAGTTCGGACCACTTGTACCTCTACCCCAACGGCGCACGGCTGGACGACACCATCGCCGCCGCTGCCGAGGTCGGCCTGCGTTTCCACCCGACCCGTGGCGCGATGAGCATCGGTGAAAGCGATGGTGGCCTGCCCCCGGATGCGCTGGTTGAAACCGAGGATGCAATCCTCAACGATATGATCCGCGTCGTCGACGCCTTTCATGACGCGTCCGAGGGCGCAATGTGCCGGGTCGGCCTGGCTCCATGCTCTCCGTTTTCGGTTAGCCGTGACCTGATGCGCGACACAGCCGTACTGGCGCGAGACAAGGGCGTGATGCTGCACACTCATCTTGCCGAAAACGATGAGGATATCGCCTATTCCCAGGCGCAATTCGGCTGCCGCCCCGGTCAATACGCCGAAGATCTGGGCTGGACCGGCCCCGATGTGTGGCACGCCCATTGCGTCAAGCTGGATGGGGCCGAGATCGACCTATTCGCCCGCACACAGACCGGCGTTGCCCATTGCCCCTGTTCAAACTGTCGGCTGGGCTCAGGGATCGCGCCGGTTCGGAAAATGCGCGATTGCGGCGTGCCAGTTGGGCTAGGCGCGGATGGCTCGGCCAGCAATGACAATGGCAGCCTGGTGCTCGAGGCGCGACAGGCCATGCTCCTCCAACGGGTCGCCAATGGCGCGGATGCGATGTCCTCCCGCGAGGCGCTTGAAATCGCAACCCGAGGCGGTGCTGATGTCCTCAATCGCCCGGATTGCGGCCGGTTGGCGCCGGGCAAACGCGCAGATATAGCCATCTGGGACATAGGCGGTATCGAAAGCGCAGGCAGTTGGGATCCGGCGGCGCTGTTGCTGTCCGGGCCGATGAAGGTGAAACATTTGTTCGTCGAAGGCCGCCAAATCGTGCGCGACGGGGCTATCACCACTATGGACCTGCCACGTGTGATCGAACGGCAGAACGCGCTGGCGCGAGCCCTGCAAAGCTGAAACTCTTCTTCTGTTCAAAAATACCTCCGCCGGAGGCATGCGCCGCAAGGCGCATTCCCTCACGCGACAGCGGCCCCGCCGATCCAAACCTCGGCAATGGCGCGATCATCCCCCATCATGATGGTCGGGAAGATCGCCTCCCATATTTCATCCGCACAAGCCTCGCGCTGCGCGATGGCCGGGGTCGAGGCCAGATCAAGCACGACCAGATCCGCCTCCATCCCCAGTGCGATATTGCCAATCCGATCGTCCAACCGCAGCGACCGCGCCGATCCGACCGTGCCCAACCACAACAGTTGCGCCGCATGCAGAGGCGCGCCGCGCAGTTGCCCGATCTCATAGGCCGAGGCCATTGTGTGCAGCATCGAGAAACTCGACCCGCCGCCCGTATCCGTGGCCAACCCGACCCGATGCCCGTCATGCATCAATCCGGTCATATCGAACAGGCCCGAGCCAATGAAGGTGTTCGAGGTCGGGCAATGGATCAGCGCCGCGTCCACCTCGCGCAGGCGGTCGCGCTCGCGCGCCTCCAGATGGATGACGTGGCCATAGACCCCATGCGAACCCAGAAGACCGAATTTCTCGTAAGTATCCAGATAGTCGCGCGCCTCGGGAAACAACTCGCGGACCCAGGCGATTTCATCCGTTTGTTCACTCAGATGGGTCTGCATTAGACAATGAGGGTGCTCGGCCCACAGCGCGCCCATCGCCTCAAGCTGTTCAGGCGTGGATGTCGGTGAAAACCGCGGGGTGATAGCATAGGTTAAACGGTCAACACGATGCCATTTCTCTAGCAATGCCTCCGATTGGTCATAGGCCGTTTTCGCAGTGTCCCGCAGCCCCTCGGGCGCGTTGCGGTCCATGCAGGTCTTGCCTGCCACCACACGCTGGTTGCGCGCTTGTGCAGCCGCAAAGAACGCATCGACGCTTTCGGGGTGAATGGTGCAAAAGCTGCACATCGTCGTGGTGCCATGGGCCGCTGATAGGTCCAGATAGCGGTTTGCAATTTCGGCGGCATAGGTCGGGTCGCCGAACTTCATCTCTTCGGGGAAGGTATAGGTGTTCAACCAGTCGATCAGACGCTTGCCCCAGCTGGCAATCATCGCGGTCTGTGGATAGTGCACATGCGCGTCCACAAATCCGGCCATGATCACGTGCTGGCCGTGATCGACCACCTGCGCGTCGGGATGCGCAGAGCGCAGCGTATCGGCATCACCCACCGCGGCGATATGGCCACCCTCGACCACCACTGCTTCGCTGAACTCAACGGCGTCGGTTGGCTCGCCCTCGAACGGGGAACCGGTAAAGCTGAGCACACGCCCTTTCAGCAGCGTTTTCTGCGCCATTTTCATTCATCTCCGCCTGTATGGGACCGTCAAATAGCATAGGCGCGGGAAACTTCTGGGTAAATCGGCGCATTGTCATTGTTTTCCGGTAGCTGCTTCTTCTATTTAAAGGGCAATGACCGAAGGATAGCGGGGGCAGACATGACCACAGGCATTGACGAACCCCAAGTCGAGTCGACCAGTGACGACGACGTTTATGCGCTGGACCCGAAGGCTATCACGGCAATTCTTTATGCTGTCGATGTGGATGACCGCGACAAGCTGGTTGAGCTTATGGAGCCGCTGCACGCCGCTGACATCGCCGACCTTCTGGAACAGATCAACCCGTACGACCGCGCCCAGCTGATCCGGCTGTATGACAAAGAGTTTGACGGCGACATCTTGTCCGAACTTGACGAGGCCGTGCGGGAAGAGATCATCGGCATTCTCAAACCCGACGTTCTCGCCGACGCCGTGCGCGAGATGGAAAGCGACGATGTCGTCGACCTGCTGGAGGACCTCGAAGAGCCGCAGCAAGAGGCCATTCTGGACGCGCTGGAGGATTCCGAGCGGATCGCGGCAGAGCAAGCGCTGTCTTACCCCGAGAACTCGGCCGGTCGCCTCATGCAGCGCGAAGTGGTCATGTCGCCCGAACATTGGACGGTGGGTCAGGCCATCGATTTCATGCGCGCTAATGACGATCTGCCCGAGCAATTCTACTATGTCGTCATGGTCGATCCGCGCCTGAAACCTGTGGCGCAGGTGACACTGGGAAAGCTTATGGCGGCGCGCCGCGAAGTGCGGCTGGCCGATCTGGCCGATGAAGAGCTGCACATTATTCCGGTCGATCAGGATGAAGAGGACGTGGCCTATGCGTTCAACCAGTACCACCTGATCTCGGCCCCGGTGGTGGATGCTGATGGGCGGTTGGTTGGTGTCATTACCATCGACGACGCCATGGTGGTTCTGGATGAAGAGCACGAGGAAGATATCCTGCGTTTGGCGGGGGTTAGCGACGAAAGCTCAATCTCGGACAGTGTGGCGGATACCAGCAAGCGGCGGCTGCCGTGGTTGGCGGTGAATCTGTGCACGGCGATCTGTGCCTCGCTGGTGATTTCGCAATTCGAGGCAGCAATTGATCAGCTGGTGGCGCTGGCGATCCTGATGCCGATCGTGGCTTCGATGGGGGGCAATGCAGGTACGCAGTCGCTGACAGTCGCGGTACGAGCGCTGGCCACGCGCGACCTGACCAACGCCAACGTGATGCGGGTGATTCGGCGGGAATTGCTGGTGGGGCTACTGAACGGGCTGTGTTTTGCCATCGTGCTGGGCACGGTGGGTATGATGTGGTTCGATTCTCCGATGCTGGGTGTCGTGATCGGGTCGGCCTTGGTCGTGAACATGGTGATCGCGGGGTTCGCGGGTACAGTAGTACCAGTGGTGCTGGATCGTCTGGGCGTTGACCCGGCGCTGGCATCGGGGACCTTTGTGACGACGACAACGGATGTCATGGGGTTCTTCATCTTTCTGGGACTTGCCAGCGTGGTGCTACTGTGACCGATCTGACCGAAATCAAAGCCGCCGCGCGCAAGGCGGCCTTTGCGCGTCGAAAGGCTGCCTTTGACGCGCGACTTCCCGGTGCGGCAGGGCGTTTGTCCGAAGTGTTGGCCGGGCACCGGGGCGTGCCGATCTCGGGCTACATGCCCATCCGCACCGAGATTGATCCGCTGCCCGCCATGGCCGAGGCTTCGGCCTATGGTCCGGTCGGCGTGCCCGTGATCCAAGCTGCCGCGCAGCCGCTGAAGTTTTCGCACTGGACCCCCGAAGGCGCTCTAAAAGACGGCCCTTTCGGGGCCAAGGTGCCGGAGGTCGACGATTATTTTGACCCGGAAATCCTGATCGTGCCGCTGGTGGCCTTTGATGCGCAGGGTGGACGGCTGGGCTATGGCGGTGGATTCTATGACCGCACGCTGGAGGGACTGCGCGCCAAACGCCCGACACTGGCCATTGGTTTCGCCTTTGACGCACAAGAGGCCGAGGGCCTGCCGCTGGAGCCGACCGATCAGCCCTTGGACATGGTGATCACGGAAAGCCGGGTTCTGACGTTTTAACGCCGCTCACCCCGCATGGTTTTCGCGGAAATACTCCCACGCATCCAAATCGCGCCCATCGGGTAGGGTACACCGCCCTGTTTGGCCGTCGGCCCCGTCGACAATGCGATAATCGCCGCCGCTTTCAACACAGAACGTCGCCGCAGGGTTGGCCAGTTGTACCGAGTTGTCGGACTCAGGTTCGCATGCGGCTAGGGGGATCAGAAGAAGGGCAAGCAGGTACAGGCGGGTCATGAAACGCTCCGATGAATGGTATTGGCAGTTTATGACCTGAGTTTAACCACTTGTGCTCGTCTATTGCCACACTTAGGACGGTTCGTATGAGGATACTTTTTCTGGGTGACGTCATGGGCCGCGCCGGGCGTGCGGCGATCCAACAGCATCTGCCACGTCTGCGCGACGAATGGCGGCTGGATTTTGTTGTGGTGAATGGCGAGAATGCCTCGAACGGGATGGGGCTGACCGGCGATCACGCCAAGCTGCTGCTGGATGCCGGCGCCGATTGCCTGACGCTGGGCGATCACGCGTTCGACCAGAAAGATATGCTCCAATTCATCGAGAAAGAGTCCCGCATTGTGCGCCCGGTAAATTTCGCCAAAGGTGCGCCGGGGCGGGGGCATCGTCTGTATACCGCGCCGGGCGGGCGCAAGGTTCTGGTGGTGCAGGTGCTGGGGCAGGTCTTCATGAAACGGCCCTTTGATGATCCGTTTTCGGCCATCGAACCGATCCTGAAATCCCACCCGCGCGGTGGTCAGGCGCAAGCAATCATTGTCGACATGCATTGTGAGGCCACGTCCGAGAAGATGGCCATGGGTCATTATTGCGACAAACGGGCCAGCCTTGTGGTCGGCACGCATACCCATGTGCCGACGGCAGATGCGCAGATTCTGCCAAATGGAACCGCCTATCTGACCGACGCGGGGATGTGTGGCGACTACGACTCGGTCATCGGCATGGACAAGGTTGAACCGATGCGCCGCTTTATCACCGGGATGCCCAAAGCCCGATTTACGCCCGCCAATGGCGAGGCCACGCTGAGCGGCGTGTTTGTCGAGACTGACGACCGCACCGGAGAGGCAAAATCTGCGCAAATGGTGCGCGTTGGCGGGCGTTTGCAGCAAGCAGGGCCGCAGTAAGGCTTGCTCTGCCCATCCCAATGCGTGAAACTGCCTGACGAGCGCGCAGCTCGGGTCAGGGTTCGGACATAAACCAAGAATGCAACTCCTCCAGTTTTCAGAAACAGGCAGCGCGATACTGGCGCTCTTGGTTGTCGCGGGCATGTTCATCATGTTCCTGCGTGAGGTTTACCCGACCGAGGTAGTCGCCATCGGCGGCGTGGCCGTGATGCTGGTAACGGGCATTCTGCCCTATCAAAGCGCGCTGGCCGTGCTGTCCAACCCCGCACCTTGGACCATTGCCGCGATGTTCATCATCATGGGGGCTTTGGTGCGCACGGGTGCGCTGGATGCGTTCACCTCAACCGCGCAGAAACAGGCGCAGGTCAACCCAAGGATTGCCATTGGTCTGTTGATGGGGTTTGTGGTGCTGGCCTCGGCCGTGGTGTCGAACACGCCGGTTGTGGTTGTGATGATCCCGGTCTTTGTCCAGATCGCCCGCACGCTGGACGTGCCTGCGTCGAAATTGCTGATCCCGCTCAGCTATGCGGCGATTCTGGGTGGCACGCTGACGCTGATCGGTACGTCGACCAACCTGCTGGTGGATGGTGTGGCTCGATCACAAGGCATGGCACCTTTCACGATTTTCGAGGTAACACCGTTGGGTATTGCGGTGGTGATCTATGGGATGGTTTACCTGCGCTTCATCGCGCCGCGCCTGTTGCCGGATCGTGACAGCATGGCGACGCTTCTGTCCGACCGCTCGAAGATGAAATTCTTTACCGAGGCCGTCATCCCTCCCGAAAGCAACCTGATCGGGCGCGAAGTAACGGGCGTACAGCTCTTCAAACGCCCCGGCGTCCGACTAATCGACGTGATCCGAGGCGACGAGTCATTGCGCCGCAACCTTAAAGGCGTCGAGCTGAAGCTGGGCGACCGCGTGGTTCTGCGCACCGAAATGACGGAACTGCTGAGTCTGCAAAGTAACAAGGAACTCAAGCGCGTCGACCAAGTTTCGGCGGTCGAGACCAAGACAGTCGAGGTTCTGATCACCCCCGGCTGCCGCATGGTTGGCCGGACACTGGGCGCAATGCGTCTGCGGCGGCGGTATGGTGTCTATGTGCTGGCGGTGCATCGCCGGAACCAGAATATCGGGCGCCAACTGGATGACCTGGTGGTGCGCGTGGGCGATACGCTGCTGCTGGAGGGCGCACCCGAAGACATCCAGAGGCTGGCCGCTGATATGGATATGGTCGACGTCTCACAGCCCTCGGCCCGCGCGTTCCGACGCAGTCATGCGCCGATTGCCATCGGTGCGCTGGTCGGGATCGTGGCTCTGGCCGCGCTGGGCGTTGCACCGATCCTTCTGCTTTCCATTCTGGCGGTCGCGGTGGTGCTGCTGACTCGCTGTATCGACGCGGATGAGGCGTTTTCCTTTGTCGAAGGTCGCCTGCTGGCACTGATCTTCTCGATGCTGGCGATTGGCGCAGCGTTAGATAAATCCGGCGCAGTGTCGCTGATTGTCGAAGCGGTCGCACCGGGCCTCAGCGCCCTGCCGCCCTTCCTGATCATCTGGGCCGTGTATCTGTTGACCTCGGTGCTGACCGAGCTGGTATCGAACAACGCGGTGGCCGTGGTGGTGACCCCGATTGCCATCGGGCTGGCGCAAGCGGTGGGCATCGACCCGCGTCCGTTGGTGGTGGCAGTGATGGTGGCGGCCTCGGCCTCATTTGCGACGCCCATCGGATACCAGACCAACATGATGGTTTATGGCCCCGGTGGGTACCGTTTCACCGATTTCCTTAAGGTCGGGGTGCCATTGAACCTGACAGTGGGCTTGCTGGCATCGCTGCTGATTCCGTTGATCTGGCCGCTTTAAAGACGGCGCGATTTTGCCGACAAGGGTTTGCGCCACTTGTAAATACAGTTATCGTAACAATCTTTTCATCAAATGCGAATGTGAAAGGATTGGATCATGCCTTTTCCAAAACTCGGCCAAGCCATCGTCGTAGGCGCAGTGGCGCTAACCATTTTAGGTAGTCAGAGCCATGCAGGTACCGTCACAGGAACTGCAACCTACCGCGAGCGGATCGCGGTGGCACCGGATGCGACGCTATATGTTGAGTTGCAAGATATTTCCCTCGCGGATGCCCCCGCTGTCACGCTGGCATCGCAGCGCTATGCCTTGACAGGTGTACCGGCTGAATACGCGCTGAACTATGATGATGCGCTGATCCAGGACGGCAGGACTTATGCCGTCCGAGGTTCAATCTATCACGGCAACAAATTGCTGTTCACGACGGATACGGTGAACCCTGTCCTGACACGGGGTGGTGGAGATACCGCTGATCTTGTGCTCGTGAAGGTTTCTCCGAAAGCAACAGTCAGTCTGGACAACACCAACTGGACGGCAATCGGCATCAACGGTGATGTGGTCGAAGCGCAACGCCCGCCGCAAATCACCTTCGAACAAGACGGTGCATTCGGCGGTACAGGCGGGTGCAACAGATTCTCGGGTCAGGCTGAAATCAGCGGTGACAGCCTGAGCTTTCCCGACAACATGGCCGCCACCCTGATGGCATGCCCGCCCGAGCTTGAAGAAGTCGAAGATCAATTCTTGGCCGCTCTTCAGACCGTAACCCGCTATGCGGTCGCAGGGGACAGCCTGGTGATGCTGGATGCAGGCGGTGAGCCCGTTTTGAAATTCGTCCGGGCCGAGTAATCACGCCACAGCGCGCGACCGTCCGGCATTGCGGCCCGAGAAGATGCAGCCGCCTAGAAACGTGCCTTCAAGCGCGTTGTAGCCGTGATAGCCGCCACCGCCAAAGCCTGCGACTTCTCCGGCCGCGAACAGGCCGGGAACGACCTGACCATCTGCCCCGATCATCTGGCTGTCGAGGTTGGTCTGCAACCCACCTAACGTCTTGCGCGTCAGAACGTGGAGCTTGACCGCGATTAAAGGACCGTTGTTCGGGTCAAGGAACTTGTGCGGCTTGGCTGTGCGGATCAGCCGGTCGCCACGATAGTTACGCGCGGCCAGAACGGCGGCCATCTGGGCATCTTTGGTGAAGGGGTTATCAACCTGTGAATCCCGCGCCTCTATCTGGGCGCGCAGATGAGCCTCATCGATCGGGGCGTCGCCCATCTGGTTCATACCGCTGACCAGTTCGGTCAGGGTGTTGGCGACGATGAAGTCTTCACCATGCTGTTTGAACGCCTCGACCGGCGCGGTGGCCTTTGATCCGGTCAGCACGCGCTGAAACAGCACTTCGCGCCAACCACCTTCGGTCATGTCGGGGTTCTGTTCGGACCCAGATAGTGCGAATTCCTTCTTGATAACCTTTTGGGTCAGCACGAACCAGCTGTATTCATAGCCGGTTTTCAGGATTTCCTTTAGCGTACCCAGCGTGTCAAACCCCGGTAAACAGGGCGGCTTCATCCGGTTGCCGGTCGCGTCAAACCACATCGAACTAGGGCCGGGCAGGATGCGAATGCCGTGCGAAGGCCAGATCGGATTCCAGTTCCGCACGCCTTCGGTGTAATGCCACATTCGGTCGCCATTGATCACATGACCGCCCGCCTTCTCGCTGATGGCAATCATACGGCCATCGACGTGAAAGGGGACACCTGCGACCATATCCTTGGGCGGCTCCCCCAACCGATCACGCGGCCAGTTCTTGCGCACCATCTCGAAATTGCCGCCAATGCCGCCCGAGCTGACAATGACCGAAGGCGCGTAGACCTCGAACTCGCCCACCTCATCGCGGTTGGTCTTGGCCCCGTGTTGGGCGGTGTCATCTGCCAGCACCTCGCCCGAGACGCCCTTGGCGCAGCCGTTCTGCATGATGATATGGCTGACCTGATGGCGGAATTTCAGCTCGATCAGCCCGTTATCCACATGTTCCTGCACGCGGCGGATGAAATGTTCCAGCACGCCCGGTCCGGTGCCCCATGTGATGTGGAACCGAGGGACCGAGTTGCCGTGACCATCCGCATAGGACCCGCCGCGTTCAGCCCAGCCGACCACCGGAAACCAGCGCAGGCCCATGTCATGCAGCCAAGGACGCATCTCGCCAGCCGCGAATTCCACATAGGCCTCGGCCCATTTGCGCGGCCATGCGTCCTCATCCCGGTGGAACTGCGCACTGCCCATCCAGTCCCGCAAGGCCAGATCATGACTGTCGCGAATGCCCATGCGGCGCTGTTCTGGGGTGTCGATCATGAACAGGCCACCAAGGCTCCAGAATGCTTGCCCGCCCAAAAAATGCGCGGGTTCCTGATCGACGATAATCACCTTTTTTCCCCGGTCGCCCAACTCGGCAGCGGCAGCCAGCCCCGCCAGACCGGCCCCAACGACGATGGCATCTGCTGTGTTCTTGGTCATGTAGCGTCCTTTCAGCGGCGGCGGAACCAGAGGATGAAGGGCAGGGCCACCGCATACATGGTGATCCCGTAGACGGCGGAAGGCAGGGCCAATGGGCTGAATCCGCTTTCCGTCCCGGTGATCAGCGCAGCCAGCGTAATGCCCAGGGTCGAGTTCTGAATGCCAGTTTCGATTGAGACAGTCTTAGCCTCATCCCACGAAAGCTTCGCGACCCGCGCCAGCCCCAGCCCGATGAGCAGCAGGCTTAGGTTCAGAGTGATCAGCCCCGCCCCCATGATCCCAAGGTTATCGACAAAGAGTTGCCAATTCCCTGCCAGCGCCGCGAGCACGACCAAAACAAACAGCGTGGTCGCCAGCTTGGACAATCCGGGTTCGATCCGATTGGCAAATTCGGTTGCAAAATGGCGGATGCTGACGCCGATGGCGACGGGAAGGGTAGTGATCAGGAACATGGCGATGGCCAGCCCGGTGATCGAGACCTCGGGCGCGTCGTCGCCCATGAAGTAGTTGATCGACCATGCCGCTAGAAAGGGTACGGTCAGCATCGACAAAAGGCTGATCACCGCCGTCAGGCTGACCGACAGCGCCACGTCGCCCTTGGCCAGTTTGGACAGGATATTGCTGGTCACTCCGCCGGGGCAGAAGCTGAGGATCATGAACCCCACGGCAATCTCGGGCGGCAGCGCGAACAGCGCAACGGTCGCAAAAGCCGCGACCGGCAGCAGCACGACCTGACACAGCGCGCCGATGGCAAAGGGGTAGCCGCGCGTCAGGACGCGGCGGAAATCGGCGAACTCAAGCCCGATGCCCAACGACAGCATGATGATGGCCAGCGACAGGGGCAAGCCGACAGATATGAGTAGATCCAAGAACAACTCCTCCCAAAGCCGTTCTGGTCAGCCTATGCGAGCGGTCCGCAATTGCGCAACCGCGCCGTTGGGTCAGCCATAGCGTTCCGCAAAACGGCGCAGGATCAGTGCCGGCTGGGTGACGTCGGCCGCGTGGCAGATGTCGATCAGGCGCTGGGCGTCTTCGGGCGGGAAATAGCCGTGATGCTTGTAGATGTTGATACGTTCCTCGAAGTCCTTTGCCTCGGCCTCGGGGTGGAACTGCGTGGCATAGACGTTGTGGCCAAAGCGGATCATCTGAAACGGGCAGGGGTCCGAGGCTAGCAGATGCACGCAGCCATCGGGCAAGGCCTGCACAGCCTCTTTATGGCCGACAAAGGCGTCAAACGTATCGGCCAACCCGTTGGTGAGCGGGTCCTGGGCGCCATCCTCAGTCATGTGACAGGTCGAGGGGCCAACGGGTTCGCCGTACTGCGCCTTGCTGACCGAAGCGCCCAGATGCGCGGCCAGTATTCCCAGACCATAACAGCAGCCCATGAACGGATGGTCCTGTGCGGTAATCTGCGGCATCAGTCCCATGATCGCTGCTTCGACCCGCGCATCGACCGCCGATTTTGTTGCCGGATCATCGCTGACACATCCGGGACCACCGCCGACGATCACACCGGCATAGTCGGTCACGTCCAGCCCCTCGGGCAGGTTCTCGCAATCCAGCCGGATGCGGTGCGTTCGCTCGGGCGTCAATCCGGTTTTGTCCAGGATCGAGGCATATTCGGCATCCGAGGCATCGGTTTCGGGACGCAGTTGCAGGATCAAAAATCGTTTCATACGCAGCCTTTACCCGTCACAACGGCCAGAACACAAGGATCGAGGGGATCGAGACCGCGATGATCAAAATCTCAAGCGGCAGCCCCATGCGCCAGTAGTCGCCGAAATGATAGCCGCCGGGGCCCAGAACCAGCGTGTTGTTCTTGTGGCCAATCGGCGTCAGAAACGCAGCCGAGGCCGCAACCGCGACCGTCATCAGGAACGGATCGGGCGAGACCTCCAGCGTGCGGGCCATCTGGATGCCCACTGGGGCGGCGACAATGGCTGTGGCGGTGTTGTTCAGCACATCCGACAGGGTCATGGTGACGACCATCAACACAGTCAGGATCGCCCAGGCGGGCAGGCCATCGGTCAGTTGGATCAGCGCATTTGCGATCAATTCAGTCCCGCCAGAAGTCTCCAATGCACTGCCGAGTGGGATCATCGACCCCAGCAGTACCACGACGGGCCATTCGATATGGTTGTAGATCTCGCTAATAGGCATGATCTTGGTCAGCACATAGGCCACCACGACCAGACCCAGCGCAATCGGCAGGTAGATCAGCCCGATACTGGCCGCCAGCACGGCCGCCCCGAACAGACCAATCGCCAGCCAAGACTTGTCATTGGCGGTCACGTTCAGGCCGCGCCCGGCTAGCGGCAGACAGCCCAGCCACTCGGTCACGTCCACGCTGCGGTCACGCGGACAGAGCAGCAGCAGGATATCGCCTGCCTCGACCTCGGTTTTGCGGACTTGTTCGGTGATCTGACGACCCTGGCGCGAGATGCCCATCAGCACCGTGCTTTGGCGCCATGCCAGCCCCAACCCTTGAGCGGTGCGTCCGGTGATACGGGCGTTTTCGGTGGCGACGACCTCGATCACCTCTAGCCCGTCGCCCTCGGCGGTCAGCAATTCCTGCCGCCGCGTGTCCGAGAAATCGAGATTCAGCGCCGCGCGGAATTCGTCCAGCGCCTCGGGTCTGGCCTCCAGCACCAGCGCGTCGCCCGCGTGCAGGGTGGCATGGGCCGACCGCCCATAGCGGCGCTTGCCGTCGCGGATCAGGCCGATGATGGCGACGTCGGATTTCTCGGCCACCTCGTACAACTCGCTGACGCGCTTGCCGATTTGGGGCGACTCGGGCGGGATGGTCAGTTCAGCGATATATTCGGCCAGTGCCTCAGAACTTTCGGTCAGCGGGCCTCGATTTGGGATCAACCGCCAACCTATCAGAGCGACAAAGGCCAGACCGGCAATGGCCGCAATCCCGCCTACAGGGGCGAAATCGAACATTTGGAACGGCTCACCCAGCGTCTCGGCTCGGATCGAGGCGATGATGATGTTGGGCGGTGTGCCGATCAGTGTAACCATGCCACCCAGAATGGTAGCGAAACTCAGCGGCATCAGTGACAGGCCAACAGACCGTCCGGCCTTGCGCGCCGTCTGGATATCGACCGGCATCAAAAGCGCAAGTGCCGCCACGTTGTTCATGAAGGCCGACAGGACCGCGCCGATCCCGCCCATCAGCGCGATGTGGGCGCCAAGCCCGCGCGAGGCATCGACGAGCGAGCGAGTGATCAGAAATACCGCGCCCGAGCGCACCAGCCCGGCAGACACGACCAGAACCAATGCAACGATAATGGTTGCGGGATGGCCGAACCCGGCGAATGCGTTTTCCACGGGCACGACGCCCAGCACAACACCAATCATCAGCGCCGAAAAGGCAACCAGATCATATCGGAACCGCCCCCATAGCAGCATTCCAAAAACCGTGGCGAAAAGGGCAAAAAGAATAATTTGATCACTTGTCATGTCGCCACAATACCTGCGACGGGATATCGGGCAAGCCGCTCTCTTGATCCTGCCCCCCGCAAACGTCTATATGAGCGCCGAACACGCAAACATGATGACGAGGACGCACTATGGCAGGCCACTCCAAATGGGCCAACATCCAGCACCGCAAGGGACGTCAGGACGCCGCGCGGTCCAAACTGTTTTCCAAACTGTCGAAAGAGATCACCGTGGCCGCCAAGATGGGCGACCCCGATCCAGACAAGAACCCGCGCCTGCGTCTGGCGGTGAAAGAGGCCAAGTCGAACTCGGTCCCCAAGGACGTGATCGACCGCGCGATCAAGAAATCGGTGGCTGGTGAAGGCGACGAATACGAAGAAATCCGGTACGAGGGCTATGGCCCCAACGGCGTGGCCGTGATCGTCGAAACCATGACCGATAACCGCAACCGTACCGCCTCGACTGTGCGGTCCACCTTCTCGAAGAATGGCGGCAATCTTGGCGAGACCGGCTCGGTCGGGTTTATGTTCGACCGCAAGGGAGAGGTTGTCTATCAAGCGGACGCGGGCGATGCAGACACGATCTTTGAGGCCGCGATCGAGGCGGGTGCCGAAGATGTCGAAAGCTCGGAAGACGGTCACATCATCTGGTGCGCCGATACCGATCTGAACGACGTATCCAACGCGCTGGAAGAGGCCTTGGGCGAGTCCGAATCTACCAAGCTGGTGTGGAAACCCACGACCACGACTGAGCTGGGTCTGGAAGATATGCAAAAGCTGATGAAGCTGGTCGATGCGCTGGAAGATGATGACGATGTGCAGCGCGTAACGACCAATTTCGAAGCGACTGATGAGGTCATGGCTCAGCTGTGATCCTGTCGTTAATCGATCAGGAAAACCCGGCCTCTGGTCGGGTTTTTTTATGCGCCTTTTCAGTGTGCTTGGCGGATTGCGTTAAACTCGGTAAGCTGTTCGTAAAACAGCAATGAGAGCATGACGGACAGTCCCCCGATCCCTGCAAAACGAAACCTGCCTGTGTTGACCGGGCAAAGCATCCTGTCGCAAATCGCCTGGACGCTAGGCAGCCCCTCCATCGTGCTGCCGTTTCTTGCTGTCTCGCTGGAATTGCCGATGTTCATAGCGGGCGCGCTGGTCTCGGTTCGCATGGTGGGCAGCGTGATTGCGGATGTGTTCTTGGCGCGTTCGATTTCGGCTCACGACCGCAAGAAACGCGGCATTGCGCTGACCGAAGTCGCGGTTGGCCTCTGCCTTCTGATCGCACTGGGGGTGGCGACGACGGGCTATGTGCCACTGATCGCGGCGGCGTTTGTCCTTGTTTTCTTCATCATCGGGTTGGTCGATGAGATGCAGATGCTGATGTATACGGATTTATTGGGCGATCACGTTCAATCCAAATCCCGCATGATCATGCGTTATCTGCAACTAGGCGTCGGGGGACTTGGCGCCATCGGTCTGGCGCTTTTGGTGCATGAGATCGTCAAAGAAAACCCGCCTTTCTCGCGCCATTCAGCAATCATCTTTGTGTCCGTAGGCTTTTTCGTCCTGTCTGGGCTGGCCATTCTGGCGATGTTCGAAGGCGCGCGCAGTGGTGAAAGCACCCGCGATACCGCGCCTGAGACGAAACGCAAGTTCATCACCTATTTCACCGACATCATCGCGATGTTCAACGAGCCGTGGTTCCGGCGTTACTTGATCATGCGATTGCCTCTGGTCGCGGCCACGCTTTCAGTGCCCTTTTTCGCCCTAATCGCGGCTGAGGCGCACCATGCCTCGGCCAAGGGTCTGACGGCCATGATCGTTTCCTCGGCGTCTGGCTATCTGGTTTCCGCGCCATTGTGGCAGGCGGTGAACATGAAGTCCCACCGGGCAGTCATGGTGACGGGGAACCTGATGGTCGCCATTACCGGGTCGGTGCTTTTGGTCTTTCATTTCTTGCACTTGGATCATGATGTTCATCTACACGCCATCGCGTTGTTCATCGTGACAGTGGCCGTGACCGGTATCAGCAGCGCACGAAAACTGTACTATCTGGACGTGGCCCCCAAGGATCAGCGCGTCAAGGGCGCGGCAGCGATCAAAAGCGTCAGCCGCCTAGTCGCAGTCATCCTTTCCGCCGCGCTGGCCGCGGTGGCGCACATGCACGAGGTCGCCTGGGCCATTGCCTTTATCGTTGTGGTGGCCGTTTTTGCGGCCTTTGCCTGCTATCGTCTTGTTTTGCCGATGCCGGAAAGCTCGGCTTCAGCCTGACCTATAGCGGCCGCAACGTGCGGCTTGCACTGCGTTTCACAGCTTGGGTCAACGGTTGCAGGGCCGGGGCCAGAATGCGCCCGACCTGCCATGTCAGTGGCACGTCAAACGGGGCATCGGGTTTTAGTACAGTCAGTCGGCCATCCTCCAGCGCTGATTTCGCCAGATTTTCCGGGTTCATACCCCATCCCAATCCGGCAATGGCCGCATCGACAAAGCCATGCGACGACGCGAGAAAATGCGACGGCGGTGAGATACGCCGCCCGAATTCCTGAGCGATCCAAGCCTTTTGCAAGCCGTCCTTGCGGTTAAAGGTCAGGCAAGGGGCACGGCCAAGACTGGCTGTATCGACGCCGTTTGAGAACCACTTTTGCATAAAGGCAGTGCTGGCCGTCGCAAGATAGCGAAACGACCCCAAAGCAAAGGCATCGCATCCCGCTACAGGTTGCCCGCCAATGGTGACAGCGGCGCTGACCTCGCCCCGGCGCAACCAGTCGGCGGAATGGTCTTGATCGTCCAGTACAAGGTCGAACAACAACCCATCCACCTGCGCCATGGCTTGAATGAACCATGTCGCCAGAACATCGGCGGGTACAGCGATGCGCACGCGGGTCAGTGGAGCCTCTCGGTCCAGCGTCAGTTCACGCGCCAGTTGGGCTTCAAGCAGCCCGATATCCTCGGCATGTTGCGCAATGCGCAGCCCGGCCGGAGTGGCCGTGCACGGGGTGCCGCGCAGGATCAAGGCTGCGCCGACCCGATCCTCCAGCGCTTTGATCCGCTGGGAAATGGCCGAAGGCGTGACGGACAACTCGGACGCGGCGGCCTCGAAACTGCCGTGGCGCAGAATGGCTGACAAAGCCGACAGGTGGTTGGGATCGAGCAGCATTAGCCTGACTTAATCAAGATCAACATCTTTAATTTGATAGGGCGGCAGGATCGTCGTAGTCAACGGGGCATCGCGTAAGGAGGTCCCATGTCCACATCCCTGATCGCCGGTTTTGCGCTTGGCTTCAGCCTGATCCTTGCCATCGGGGCCCAGAATGCCTTTGTCCTGCGACAGGGGCTGCGGCGCGAGCATGTGTTTCCCCTGTGTCTGACCTGCGCCGTCTCGGACGCGATTCTGATTGCGGCGGGCGTGGCCGGGTTCGGAACGCTGGCGCAGGCGGTCCCGTGGTTTGAGACCGCGATGCGCTATGGTGGTGCTATTTTCCTGACATGGTACGGGTTACGCAGCCTGCGATCCGCGTGGCGCGGCGGCGCGGTGATGCATGTCACGGGCGGCCAGCGTGCCAGCCTGCGCTCGGTCCTGCTGACGGTGCTGGCTTTCACCTGGCTGAATCCGCATGTCTATCTGGATACCGTGGTTCTGATCGGATCAATCTCGGCGCAATATGAGGATCGTCTGGCATTTGCCGCCGGCGCAATGATTTCCAGCTTTGTCTTCTTTTTTTCGCTGGGCTACGGGGCAGGGGTCTTGTCCCCGATCTTCGCGCGCCCCAGGGCATGGCAGGTGCTGGACGCGATTATCGGTGTGGTGATGCTGTCGATTGCGGTCAAGCTTGTCTCACTCTGAGGGTCTTGCTCTTGGGCGGTATTCGGTGTTGAACCGTTAACATGACAACCCTCACCGCGCCCTCCCGGCCTGTCGCCGGCATGTTCTGGATGTTCTCGGCCGGGATATCGTTCGTGGCCATGACGGCGCTGGTAAAGTCGCTGGGGTCCAGTATGGACCCGATACAGGCCGCGTTTTTCCGGTTTGTGTTCGGGTTGGTCTTTCTGCTGCCTGCTTTGCGACTAATCGTGTCCACGCCGCTGACGCGCAAGCATCTGACCCTGTTCGGGATACGCGGGATAGTGCATGCGGTGTCGGTGATGTTCTGGTTCTATGCAATGACCCAGATCCCCTTGGCCGAGGTTACGGCGATGAACTACATGACCCCGGTCTATGTCACGCTTGGTGCGGCGCTGTTTCTGGGCGAACCGCTGGCGTTTCGGCGTATCGCGGCCATTGGCGTGGCCCTGATCGGGGTTGCCATTATCCTCAGGCCGGGGTTTCGAGAGGTTTCGCCAGGTCATATCGCCATGCTGATGACCTCGCTGACATTGGGGGCGTCTTATCTGCTCGCCAAGCGGCTGGTGCGGGATCTGCCGCCCTCGGTCGTCGTGGCGCATATGTCGATCTGGGTAACAATTGCGCTGATCCCCTTTGCGATTGCGGTCTGGACACCGCCCAGTTGGTACGATCTGGGCATCCTGTTCCTGATCGCCAGCTTCGCCACGCTGGGGCACTATTTGATGACGCTGGCCTTGCAGGCAGCCCCTGTGGCCGTCACACAACCGGTGACCTTCCTGCAGCTGATCTGGGCGACGCTTATGGGGGCGTTGGTCTTTCATGAAAGCGTCGACTTTTGGGTTGTCGCCGGTGGCACACTGATTCTGGCCGCCGTCAGTTTCATCGCCTGGCGCGAGGCGGTTTTGAACCGCAGCAGCCTGACCACGCCCAGCATTGCCCCCAAGCTCTAGTCGATTTCCAGGTGGCAGAGGTGTTATTGATTGACGAGTCAATAAAAACACCCTAGCGTTTTTCCATCCTGCGCAGTGAAAGGGGGAGAGATGCCAAAACTCGGAATGGAGCCGATCCGTCGGGATGCGATCGTCAAGGCGACGATTGCCGAGCTTGGCGCAAAGAAATCCCTCGACGTCACTGTGAGTCAGATTGCCAAGCGAGCCGGTATGTCCAGCGCACTGGCGCATCATTATTTCGGGGGCAAGGATCAGATTTTCCTGGCGGCCATGCGCCGTATCCTGTCCGACTTCGGGGCTGAGGCCCGACAAGAGCTGAGCTCCGCCGCACCTGATGAACGCCCGCAGGCGATTATCCGGTCCTGCTTTGCGCCCTCGTGCTTTACGCCCGATGTGATCGCTGCATGGATGACGTTTTATGTGCTGGCACAAACCAACGAGGAGGCCCTGCGCCTTTGGAAAATATACCAGGCGCGCATCCGTTCTAATCTGATCCACGCGCTGCGCCCATTACTGTCGGACCCTGTCGAGGTCGCGGATGACATGGTGGCGCTGATTGACGGCCTTTATATCCACGCCGCCCTGAACGCCCCGGAGGAACCGGAACTGGCAGTTAACCACGCAATGCGCGTGCTCGACACGTTTCTTGAGGCTGAAAAATGATACAACCCAACATTCTGATCCTGATGGTGGATCAGTTGAACGGGACCCTTTTTCCGGATGGTCCCGCAGATTGGCTGCATGCACCGAACCTGAAAAAACTGGCCGCCCGGTCCACGCGGTTTGCCAATGCCTACACAGCCTCACCTTTGTGTGCGCCTGGCCGGGCCAGTTTCATGTCCGGGCAGTTGCCTTCGCGCACCGGCGTCTATGACAACGCGGCCGAGTTCCGCAGCGACATCCCCACCTATGCGCACCACTTGCGCCGGGCTGGGTACTATACCTGCTTGTCAGGCAAGATGCATTTCGTCGGCCCCGATCAGTTGCACGGGTTCGAGGACCGCCTGACCACCGACATCTATCCCGCCGATTTCGGCTGGACGCCCGATTATCGCAAACCAGGCGAGCGGATCGACTGGTGGTACCACAATATGGGGTCGGTAACGGGCGCGGGCGTGGCCGAGATTTCCAACCAAATGGAGTATGATGACGAGGTTGCCTATAACGCCAAGGCCAAGCTCTATGATCTGGCGCGCGGCAAGGACGAGCGCCCATGGTGCGTGACCGTCAGCTTTACCCATCCGCATGATCCCTACGTGGCGCGTCGGAAATATTGGGATCTGTACGAGGATTGCGAGCATCTGCTGCCCGAAGTTTCGGACCTTGGCTATGACAATCAGGACGCGCATTCCAAACGGATTTTCGACGCGAATGACTGGCGTAGCTTTGACATCTCTGAGGACGATATCCGCAAGTCCCGCCGGGCCTATTTCGCCAATATCTCGTATCTGGACGATAAGATCGGCGAAATCCTCGAAGTGTTGGAAACCACGCGGCAAGAGGCAACGATCCTGTTTGTCTCGGACCACGGCGACATGCTGGGTGAGCGGGGCCTGTGGTTCAAGATGACCTTCTTCGAGGGCTCGTCGCGGGTGCCGCTGATGATCTCTTCGCCCGATTTACCAGCGGGTCGAATTGAGGCGCCGGTCTCGACCATCGACGTCACGCCGACGCTTGGCGCGCTGGCGGGTGTCGACATGGCCGAAATCGCACCATGGACCGATGGCGAAGACCTCGTGCCGCTGGCTAAAGGCGCCGAGCGGACTGCGCCCGTGGCGATGGAATATGCGGCCGAGGCGTCATA
Organism: Ruegeria sp. AB6; assembly: GCF_056542685.1. Lineage (NCBI taxonomy): Bacteria > Pseudomonadati > Pseudomonadota > Alphaproteobacteria > Rhodobacterales > Roseobacteraceae > Ruegeria > Ruegeria sp. AB6. The sequence goes on from NZ_JBQGAD010000002.1 coordinate 200,441, forward strand.
CGCGCCGCTGGTTTCGCTGCGGTATGGCAAGTGGAAATACAACCGTTGCGCGTTGGACCCCGACCAGTTGTTCGACCTTGAGGCCGATCCGCATGAGTTGGAAAATCTCGCCGAAAAACCTGAACATGCAGGCACCTTGCAAACCCTGCGTGCCAAGTCCGAGGCGCGTTGGGATCTAAACCGGTTCGACGAAGATGTACGTGCCAGTCAAGCCCGCAGATGGGTGGTGTATGAGGCGCTGCGGCAGGGGGGGTACTACCCTTGGGATTATCAGCCCCTGCAAAAGGCATCCGAGCGTTACATGCGCAACCACATGGACCTGAATGTCGTCGAGGAAAGCCAACGCTTTCCCCGCGGAGAATAACAGACTGATTTAGTAATACCCCCTTCGGTTCGGCCAAGGTTTTTCGATGGAAAATCTTGGTGCACCGGTGGGAAACGGAGACCCGAAAATGGAAGCAGATTTCGTCATCGTCGGCGCAGGTTCCGCAGGCTGCGCGATGGCATATCGGTTGAGCGAGGCAGGGGCCTCGGTTCTGGTGATCGAGCATGGCGGAACGGATGCTGGACCGTTCATCCAGATGCCGGCTGCACTGAGCTATCCGATGAATATGTCGCGCTACGACTGGGGCTATCAGTCCGAGCCCGAGCCGCATCTGAACAACCGTCGTTTGGCCTGTCCACGCGGCAAGGTGATCGGAGGGTCTTCCTCGATCAACGGCATGGTCTATGTGCGAGGCCACGCGCGGGACTTTGATACCTGGGCCGAGATGGGGGCGGATGGATGGTCCTATGCGGATGTGCTGCCCTATTACAAACGGATGGAATCCTGGCACGATGGCGGACACGGTGGTGACACTGCGTGGCGCGGCACAGATGGTCCACTGCATGTGTCACGGGGGCCTCGGGAAAATCCGCTGTTCAAAGCTTTTGTCGATGCTGGGCAACAGGCGGGCTACGAGATCACAGGTGACTACAACGGCGAAAAGCAGGAAGGCTTTGGCCCGATGGAACAGACTGTCTGGAAAGGACGGCGCTGGTCGGCGGCCAATGCGTATCTGAGGCCCGCGCTCAAGCGTGAGAATTGCGATATCGTGCGGGGGCTTGCCGCGCGCGTTGTCATCGAAGACGGGCGTGCGATTGGTGTTGAGTTGATCCGTGGCGGCAAGACCGAGATCATCCGTGCGCGGCGTGAAGTGGTTTTAGCCGCGTCGTCAATCAACTCACCCAAGTTGTTGATGCTGTCTGGGATTGGCCCGGCGGCGCATTTAGCAGAACATGGGATCGAAGTGGTTGCGGACCGGCCCGGCGTTGGCGCGAACCTGCAGGATCATCTGGAACTGTATATCCAGCAGGCGTCCTTGCAACCGATCACGCTGTACAAACATTGGAACCTAATCAGTAAGGGATTGATCGGGGCGCAGTGGCTGTTCACGAAAACCGGGCTGGGGGCGTCGAACCAGTTTGAAAGCGCGGCTTTCATCCGATCAAAGCCAGGTGTCGAATATCCGGATATTCAGTACCATTTCCTGCCGATTGCTGTCCGTTATGACGGGCAGGCGGCGGCCGAGGGGCATGGGTTCCAGGCGCATGTTGGGCCGATGCGGTCGCCGTCGCGGGGTGCTGTGACATTGCGATCCAAAAGGGCCGAGGATGCCCCTGTGATCCAGTTCAACTACATGAGTCATGAGACGGATTGGGAAGACTTCCGCACCTGTATCCGCCTGACCCGCGAGATTTTCGGGCAGGAGGCGTTCAAACCTTATGCCGGCAAGGAAATTCAGCCCGGTGCAGACGTTCAAACAGATGATGAATTGAACGCTTTCATCGCCGAACATGCCGAAAGCGCCTATCACCCGTGTGGTACCTGCCGGATGGGGCGGGCGGAAGACAAACACGCTGTCGTGGACCCTGAAGGGCGCGTGATTGGTGTGGGCGGGTTGCGCGTCGCCGACAGCTCGATCTTTCCGCAGATTACCAATGGCAACCTCAATGCACCTTCGATCATGGTGGGCGAGAAGATGTCGGACCATCTGCTGGGGAAAGACGCCTTGCCCAAGGCCAATGATCGCCCGTGGATACATCCGCAATGGGCTACCGCGCAACGGTGATTTGATCCGCGTCAAAGCGGGTTGTGGAAGACATCTATAGACTTGACTCGCAACGATATATTCTAGGAGCGAACAGGAATGTCCCACACCCCGCATGAACTGGCCGAAGAATTTCCGGACAAAGTTGAATTGATGAGCCAGCTCAAGCAATCAGACGCGCATTTTGCGCGGTTGGCGGATGAGTATCATGAAATCAACCGTGTTGTTCATCGCGCTGAAACCAATGTCGAGCCGATGGAAGATCTGGCTGAGGGCGAGCTGCGCAAGAAGCGTGCGGCGCTGAAGGACGAGATCTGGTCGATCTTATCCAAGGGTTGAACATCAGGGGCGGGGGCTCTGCCCCCGTCGCCTTCGGCGACTCCCCCGAGGTATTCTGAACAGAAGAAGGTCAGGTCACTTCGTAGGGGAGGGTGCCGCGTGTGTGCGCGTCAATCGTGAGGCGTCTTTCCAGAGGCGGGACTGAGCGTTGGTGGCAGTTTTGCCGCTCGCAGATTCGGCACGAGATGCCGATAGGCTCGTAAGCGCTGGCATTGTTGATATCGAGATTGTCGGCGTAGACCAACGCTTCAGCGTGACGGATTTCGCAACCCAGAGCGATGGCATAACGACGTACGGGGGCCCCGAATGAGCCGCCGGATTTCGAGACATCCCGCGCCAGCGAGATATATTGAACCCCGTCTGGTGTCTCCGCCAGTTGGCGCAGGAAATGGCCCGGTGTTTCGAACGCGCGGTGGACGTTCCACAGGGGGCAGGCGCCTCCGAACCGGGCAAATTGCAGCCGCGTTGCAGAATGGCGCTTGGTGATGGTGCCCGCTTGATCGACGCGGACAAAGAAGAAAGGGATACCTTTGGCACCGGGCCGCTGCATGGTAGACAATCGGTGCGCTACCTGTTCAATCGACGCCCCAAACCGGTTGCTGAGCAGCTCGAGATCGTGACGACAGTCCTGCGCCGCCTCCAAAAATGTGCCATAGGGCATTAGCGACGCACCCGCGAAATAGTTCGCCAGACCGATTTTCGCGATCGCGCGGGCCTCTTCCGTCTGGAACTTGGCGAAGTCCAATGTGGCCTCGAGCAGCTTGTTTTGCTGAATCAGCGCTACTTGCAGCAAGAGTTGGAAAACCTGCGTTTGCGGCGCAATGCGGGAGGACAGCAGAAGAGTTTTGCTGTCAGCGTCATACTTGCGCGTTTCTTCGATATCGGAAAACTGAACGCGTATGTCACGCTCGGCCAAGCTGTTGATCGCGGCGGCACGCACGCCGCCAGTGTCTTGTGCGCGGGTAGCGAATCGCTCGGCCGCGCGGTCGACGGCGTCGATATAGTTGTCGCAATAATGGAAGAAATCCCGAACCTCCTCCCAGGGACTGGCTTGAATCTGCGCGTCTTCGCGCCCCAGCGCTTCGTCCAGTGAGGCTAGCCGTTCATGGGTTTGGCGGTAGGTTTGATGCAGTGCGATGAAGGCGCGGGCCAATGCCGGTGCGTTTGAGGCCGCCAGCCGCAGATCGGCAAGAGGTGGCGTGGCATCATCAAAGACGGGGTCGGCCAGGGCCTCGCGCATATCCGACACCAACCGTTCGCTGTCACCAGTGCTAAGCTCGGTTACGTCCATGCCGAATTCCTGCGCCAAGGCCAGAACCACGGTGGTGGAAATCGGACGGTTGTTGTTCTCCATCTGGTTCAAATAGGGCAGGGAAACCCCAAGTTTGGCAGCGAATTCTTTTTGCGTCAGGGTCAGGCGCGTGCGCATTTCGCGTAGTTTCGCACCGGCATAGAGTTTCTGGGTCGCCATGGCGGGCCTTTGCAACTTTTCTGTTGCGGCAAGCTAACTTTGCAAAAATAACTGTGCAAGTACCGCTATAGACCCAGCCGTCTTTCCCGCCGAATAACAGAGACTATCGCGCCTACGGCAAGCAGAGCGGTAATCAGCATCAGCCAAAGCAACGGCATCGCTCCTGTTTCATGGGTTAGGAGGAACCCGGCCAGTGCACTCAGACCAGCACCGCCTGCCAGCATGATGGCACCGCTTAGACCCGCCGCCGTTGCCGCCAGATGCGGGCGCACCGACAGGGCACCGGATGTTGCATTGGGAATTGTCATGCCATTTCCGATACCCACAATCGTCATCAAGCCGAAAAAGCTGAGCGGTGTCCCAAGTCCAATCAGGAACAACAGCGCGGAAATCAGCACGCCGCACGCGTTCAGAATGCAGCCGCGCAGGACCATCCGGTTCACACCGAATTTGACGGAAAACCGCCCGCTGATGAAGTTCCCGGCAAAATAGCCCAGAGCGGGTGCACCGAAATAAACGCCGACCTCGGCTGCGGACATGCCGAAGATCTCGGTTCCGATGAAAGGTGCGCCGCCGAGATAGGCAAAAAACGCGCCGGATGACAGGGCGGACGACATCGAATAGCCCCAGAAGCGGGGCGAGGTGAGGAGTTCGGGGTATTCGCGGAACTGTTGCAGCAGCGTCTTGCCGCTTTTGGCCGAGGTTTCACCGAAATCCTTGAAACACAGGATCAGTGTCAGAGTGCCCAATACGAAAGGCAGCCAGAAATTTGCCTTCCAGCCGAAGGATTCCTCCAACAGCCCTCCGATTGCCGGGGCAATCATCGGAACGACGGCCATGCCCATGGTTACATAGCCGATCATCGACGCCGCCTGATCCTGATCATACAGGTCTCTCACAGCTGCCCGGCTGAGGACCATACCTACGACAATAATCGCCTGCGACATGCGAAAAGCCAGAAAGACCTCGGCATTAGGCGCGTAGATGCAGCCAAGTGTTACGATCAGGAACAGGGCCATGCCCCACAGCAAAACGGGTCTGCGACCGGCCTTGTCCGCAATCGGGCCAATGAGAATCTGCAAGATCGCACTGACCATCAGGTACAGCGCGATGGACAACTGCATAACCCTGTAGTCGGTTTGGAAATGCACGGCCATGTTGGGCAGGCTGGGCAAATAAAGATTCAGGCTGAGCGCCGACAGGCCCGATAAGAGTACCAGCGTGGCGATAGACGGAGGCGAACGCCGTGCGGGAGGTGGTCCGAACTGCATGGTTCAATGGTATAATCTGGGATTTCGGGAATGCCACCTACCATTTGACATGAGTATGTAACTTTTCAATTTTGCATTATTCTTTAGCTGTGTAGTCAAAACTTTGCAAATTTGCCGAAAGTTGCTTTGGAATGGCGCTTTGTCCGTATAGTGTCCCGCCAAATTACATAGGGGATTATCGTCATGAAAGACATCCTGACCGAGCTTGAAGACCGCCGCAACAATGCCCGCCTGGGGGGTGGTCAAAAGCGGATCGACGCGCAGCATGGGCGCGGCAAGCTGACGGCGCGCGAGCGCATAGAGCTGCTGCTCGACGAAGACAGCTTTGAAGAGTTCGACATGTTTGTCAGTCATCGCTGCACCGATTTCGGGATGGAAAACCAAAAGCCTGCGGGCGATGGGGTGGTCACCGGTTGGGGCACGATCAATGGTCGTATGGTCTATGTGTTCAGCCAGGATTTTACCGTGTTTGGCGGGTCTTTGTCTGAAACCCATGCGCAGAAGATCTGCAAGATCATGGATATGGCGATTCAAAACGGTGCACCGGTGATCGGGATCAACGACTCGGGTGGGGCGCGTATTCAGGAAGGTGTCGCCTCGTTGGCGGGTTATGCCGAGGTGTTCCAGCGCAATGTTATGGCTTCGGGTGTGGTGCCGCAGATCAGTGTCATCATGGGTCCGTGCGCGGGCGGCGCAGTGTACAGCCCGGCGATGACCGACTTCATCTTTATGGTCAAAGACACGTCCTACATGTTCGTAACTGGCCCTGACGTGGTGAAGACTGTCACCAATGAGGTCGTTACCGCCGAAGAACTGGGCGGCGCATCGACCCACACCAAGAAATCCTCGGTCGCTGATGGAGCATTTGAAAACGACGTTGAGGCGCTGGCCGAAGTGCGCCGTCTGGTCGATTTCCTGCCGCTCAACAACCAGGAGAAACCTCCGGTCCGCCCGTTCTTTGATGAACCCGACCGGATCGAGACCTCGCTGGATACCTTGATCCCGGACAATCCGAACACGCCTTACGACATGAAGGAACTGATCACCAAGGTAGCGGATGAGGGCGACTTCTACGAAATTCAGGAAGACTACGCCAAAAACATCATCACCGGTTTCATTCGCCTCGAAGGGCAGACCGTAGGTGTAGTCGCCAACCAGCCGATGGTTCTGGCCGGGTGTCTGGACATCGACAGCTCGCGCAAGGCGGCGCGGTTCGTGCGGTTCTGCGATTGCTTTGAAATTCCGATCCTGACACTGGTCGATGTTCCGGGCTTCTTGCCGGGTACCAGCCAGGAATATGGCGGCGTGATTAAGCACGGTGCAAAGCTGTTGTTTGCCTATGGCGAGGCCACCGTTCCAAAAGTCACGGTGATTACCCGCAAAGCCTATGGCGGGGCCTATGACGTTATGGCATCCAAACACCTGCGCGGCGACTTCAACTATGCTTGGCCCACAGCCGAGATCGCGGTGATGGGTGCCAAGGGCGCGACCGAGATTATTCACCGCGCCGATCTGGGTGATGCCGAGAAAATCGCGCAACACACGCAGGATTACGAAGATCGTTTCGCCAATCCCTTTGTCGCAGCCGAGCGGGGCTTCATCGACGAGGTGATCATGCCGCAATCGACGCGACGTCGTGTTTCGCGCGCCTTCGCAAGCCTGCGGAACAAGAAGCTTAAGAACCCATGGAAAAAGCACGACAATATCCCTCTGTAACAGAGGGCTGGTTTCGGTATGCGCGATGAATCGCCGAAATTCACGCGCTGCCGGCCAATGTCACATAACTTTTACAATTGGCCAAGTTTGACTCTGAGTGCAAAGCTGATACATGGATACCCTTATCAGAAATAGAAAAGCGCGGGCCAAAAGCCATGCGCGCGCAATCCCGGAGAGAGGAGCTCACCTTTGGTGGGTCCGGGATTGCGCCTTAACTCTGATTTTCCTGAATATTTCTTTGCCTGCGGTTGCTGAAACGCCCCCTCAGCTGCCCGTGCCGTCCGGTCAACCCGTTCATCTGACTCAAGTTCTGTTGGATGAAAATCCGGGCGAACTGTGGCTGCGCTTTCGCTTTGTGGCGCCCAAGATCGGATCAGATGTTGGTCGTATTGGGTATGACGTCGCCTCGGTGGACATGCAACATCTGTGCCAAACGCTGGCTGTCGCCTATGTCGCCGAATACGATTTGAATCCTGCGCGCGTGGTGATTTCGCTGTCGGACCGGCCGACCGAGTTTGGGCAGACCGAGCCCGATGCCACGCAGTTTTTCGAAGCCTACCGGTTGGAGCAATCGCAGTGTATCTGGGAGGGGCTCTGACCATGAATGCTGATTTTCAGACGGACAGAGCGTTTCTGACCAGCCATGCAGCTTTGGAGGCGTGCGATATGACCTCGTCCATCAACGGATGTGATTTTCTTTTCCCGGAAGGCACTAATGCCAGCGGGGTGGCGGTATGCTGAAGCATCGCGGATTTCCGGGGCGCCTTGCCGGAACAGATTTTCAATTCACCATTCGCCGCGCCAACCCCAAGGGGGTAACGCCCCTGACCCGGCGCGAGCGCTTTCGGGATCGTAAACCAGCCGACCGGCGCGCCGATGCGGGTTTTATGGAGGCGCTATGGCAGCACTTCGGGGATCAACCATTTGAGCGTGGCAATCTGGATGCCGGCCGTCTGAGCTGGTTGTTCGAACGCGAGGTCGTTCCGGCCGAGGACCCGTTTGATCCTGCCAGCTATGATGCGCTTTTGGTGATTGATCTGGATGTGGCCAAGATGTCCTTTCCCGACATCTTTGACGGACTGCGCTAAGCGTGCTTGCTGAGGTCGCATATCCTTCACGGGTGTTTCCCAATGGGAAAACCCTGCCCCGCAGTGGGGGGCAGGGTCGTAATATGCGATCAGAAGTTCAACTGCGCCGCAACCTGAACGCGGCTACCGTCAAAGTCCTCACCCGAGATTACGTCGTTCCGCTCGCCGTAGATGTATTCAGCGCTCAGAGTCAGAGTCTCGGTTGCCTGATAGAAAGCATTGATGTGGATCGTCTCCAGTTCGGTGAAGGCCAGATCGCCAGTCGAGGTGGCAAGGTCATAGTCTTCGTAACCGTAGGCGATACCAACATTCCACTTGTCGTTGACTTGCTGACGCAGTTCAACGGTGAAGCCGTCGACATCGTTGGCTTCACCGCCAACGACCGGATCACCCAAGCCGATCAGCCACGGACCCAGCGCCTGACCAGTCACGTAGTTGACCTGGAACAGACCGCCTTCCCACAAACGAGCAGAACCAGACAGGGTCACGCCCCACTGGTCGACTTCGTTGAGGCCGCCGCCGTCTTGCGCGCGACCGTAAAGGCCGGCAATGCGTCCGATGTATTTGCCGTCATTGTATTCAGCCGACGCGGTGAAGACCGGATCATCAGAGTTCGAGCCGCCGACGTTTTCTTCGATTGCGAAAGCGATATCGGTGTTTTCGACCGAGGTGACAGTATAACGGATCTGCGGAACACGGGCAAAGGCGATACCGACGGGACCGTTAAATTCGACCGAGGTCGGATAGGTGTCCAGCGGCTGGAAGTTGGTCCAGAACTGGCCAATCAACCATGCGTCACCAATGCGGATGTTGGCGTGACGCAGGCGCAGTTCAGCAGCACCGCCGCCTGCAAACAGGTCAAGTTCCAACTGCCCGCCAATGTCTCCAATGGCGCTGGGCGTGCTGGTCAGCAGTCCAATCCGCGACTGGCGAACAGTCGCACCAAAAGTGCCGCTGGTTGCCGTCGAAGGTTCACCGATGACGTTCACGAAAGCGGTGTCGCCTTGATCAAAGTCGAAGTCATAAAAGAAGTCGGCTTTGACATAGCCGTAGACGTCCAGCGTCGTATTCCCGATCCTAAATTCACCGGGGGTCGCGTTCGGTCCCTGAGATTCCAAGGCTTCGATCCGAAGGCGCAGTTCCTCCAGTTCGGCCTGCGTATTCGCATCCTGGGCATAAGCAAGCGTGCCAGTCACACTGAGCGCAGTGGCAGCGAGCAGAGATGCCGTTTTTCTCTTTGTAATCATTTGGATGTTTCCTTGTGTGCGAGTGTGCACGCGCAACCTTCCACGGCTGCGAAATTCTTGGAAATCACGAGATCGGGACTGCAGAGCGTAAATTTCTCAAGAAAAAGTGCTCCGAAAAACGCTCGATTTCACACGCGTGTGAAGCCTGTATTTAAAACGTGGAATACAAGGGATTTTGACGTTCACATTGCGGTGGCGAAAAGTGATGCTGCACTTGCAAAGTATCTCATTTCGATAGTAAATCGTAACGAATTTGTGACGCTTTTGGGCCCAGTTCCTCATGAAGGCGTGAGAATCGGTATAGGCGCTTATTTGCGCGGCGTTTTCGGGAATGGGCAGATTCCAGCCGGAAACCGTGTGCCTCGTGGATCGCAGTTTTCACGTGCAACTTCACCGTGCATGTTGAGCGGGCCGTGCGGCTCTACTTTGCCTGCGTCGCACATGCACCTACTATTCCGTACCCCTTCCTACCGCGGGCAGGCTTGTGAGTTACACAAAACCCTGCCCGCGTTTTTCTTTGTCCATGAATCGGTTCTAGGACGGCAAAAAGCTGCGCATATTCTGCAATTTCCCCTGGTGTTATTGAATATCACTCCGCAAATCCGACATCAGCGTTCGAATGCAGTAAAAATTCTGAAGGGGCAGACATCATGCAATTCTCGAAACTGGCACTGGCGCTGGCCGTCTGCGGGGGCCTGTCGGCCTGCGGCGACAACTTTGGCGAACAGGCGCTGTTCGGCGGCGGCGCGGGGGCGCTGGGTGCCGCCGTTCTCAACGCGGACCCCATCGTGGGCGCAGCCGTCGGGGCCGCTGGCAACGTCTTGTATTGCAAAACGCAAAACAACTGTAGGTAAAGAAATCAACGGGGCGCGTGTCGCCTCGACCGTCATCGCGCGAAACGCCGTCGTGGGGTCTATGCCCCGCGGCGGCGTTTTGCGTTTCTCAAACATCAAGACAAAGGACGTTCCATGTTCAACAAGATCCTGATCGCCAACCGGGGCGAGATCGCATGTCGGGTCATTAAGACCGCGCGCAAAATGGGGATTGGCACCGTCGCCATCTACTCGGACGCGGACCGCAACGCGCTTCATGTGTCGATGGCGGATGAGGCCGTGCATATCGGCCCGCCCCCCGCGAACCAGTCCTATATCGTGATTGACAAGGTGATGGACGCGATCCGCCAAAGCGGCGCACAGGCCGTGCATCCCGGTTACGGCTTCCTGTCTGAAAACGCCAAGTTCGCCGAGGCGCTTGAGGCCGAAGGCGTGGCTTTTGTCGGCCCTCCGGTCGGTGCGATTGAAAGTATGGGTGACAAGATCACCTCGAAGAAGATCGCGCAGGACGCGGGCGTGTCGACGGTGCCGGGTTATATGGGCCTGATCGAGGATGCCGATGAGGCCGTGAAGATTTCCAACGACATAGGCTATCCAGTAATGATCAAGGCCAGCGCTGGTGGCGGTGGCAAAGGCATGCGCATCGCGTGGAATGATGAAGAAGCGCGCGAGGGCTTTCAATCGTCCAAGAACGAGGCTGCGAATTCCTTTGGCGATGACCGGATTTTCATCGAAAAATTCGTGACCCAGCCGCGCCATATCGAGATTCAGGTTCTGTGCGACAGCCACGGCAACGGTATCTATCTGGGCGAACGTGAATGCTCGATCCAACGCCGGAACCAGAAGGTTGTGGAAGAAGCTCCGTCGCCGTTCCTTGACCCGGAAACGCGTAAGGCGATGGGTGAACAAGCTGTCGCGCTGGCCAAGGCCGTGAACTATGCCAGCGCCGGGACCGTCGAGTTCATCGTGGATGGCGAAAAGAATTTCTACTTCCTTGAGATGAACACCCGCCTTCAGGTGGAACACCCTGTGACCGAGTTGATCACCGGCGTCGATCTGGTCGAACAGATGATCCGCGTGGCCGCAGGTGAAAAGCTGTCGATCACCCAAGACGACGTAGCTCTGACCGGCTGGGCCATTGAAAACCGCCTGTATGCCGAGGACCCGTATCGCGGTTTCCTACCCTCGATTGGGCGGTTGACCCGCTATCGTCCTCCGGCGGAAACGGCGGCTGGCCCTATGCTGGTGAACGGTAAATGGCAGGGGGATGCACCCCAAGGGGCGTCGGCAGTGCGTAATGATACCGGCGTCTATGAAGGTGGCGAGATCAGCATGTATTACGACCCGATGATCGCCAAACTGTGCACCTGGGCCCCGACTCGTGATCAAGCGATCGAGGCGATGCGTGTGGCGCTCGACAGTTTCGAGGTCGAGGGCATTGGTCACAACCTGCCATTCCTGTCAGCGGTGATGGATCATCCCAAATTCATCAGTGGCGACATGACCACCGCTTTCATCGCCGAAGAATATCCCGACGGTTTTGAAGGCGTCACCTTGCCAGAAGAAGACCTGCGCCGTATCGCAGCGTCTTGCGCGGCCATGTACCGTGTTGCTGAAATTCGTCGCACCCGCGTCTCGGGCCGTATGGATAACCACGAACGCAAGGTCGGCGCGCATTGGAATGTTGCGCTGCAGGGTCAGGAGTTCGACGTCAGGATCGAAGCGGATAAAGAGGGCGCGACGGTTGCCTTCTCGGACGGCACGAGCCTGCGGATCGCCTCGGATTGGACACCGGGCGACCAACTGGCTGTTTTGGATGTCGACGGAGAGTCGCTGGTCATGAAGGTCGGCAAAATTTCGGGTGGGTTCCGTATCCGCAACCGGGGTGCAGACCTGAAGGTGCATGTCCGCCGTCCGCGTCAGGCGGAACTGGCCAAGTTGATGCCCGAGAAACTGCCGCCAGATACTTCGAAAATGCTGCTCTGCCCGATGCCCGGCCTGATCGTGAAGATCGACGTCGAAGTGGGGCAAGAAGTACAGGAAGGTCAGGCGCTGTGCACCGTCGAGGCGATGAAGATGGAAAACATTCTGCGCGCCGAGAAAAAAGGCGTGGTCGCCAAGATCAACGCGGGCCCTGGTGACAGCCTTGCCGTGGACGATGTGATCATCGAGTTCGAATGATCATGAGCGTGCTATTGTCATATCCCTATGACGTCCCGGCGTTCTGCGCCGGGAACTTGGGGCGTGGCGAAGGCGCTCAACCGCCCTCGCGCCGTTCGCGAATCTCGCGTTCGCGCAGGGGGGTTTTGTCGATGGATCGGCCAATCTCACGCACGCTCCAAGGGGACGGTTTGCGCAGTTTTACCACGCCGTCCTTGTCGACAAACACCATCTGGAACCCGCGCGGGCGCAATTGCGAGCGGATCGGGGAGCGGTCAGACGGGTCCGTGTCGGTGATGACAATCACATCGCGATCACGCATCGCGGCTTCGCCTTCGACCAGCATGTCGATCTGTTGCTGGAATCGCGGATCGGCGGGGGTATCGGCAAAGACGATGATGGGCCGGTTGACCCACAGAAACTCGGACAGTTCGCTGTCGCCTGCGGGTCGAACAAACTCATCTTCCGCAGGTGCGGACCCATCGGCCGCCATCGCAGCCAGCGGGATTAGTGCCGAGAAAACAAGGGCAAGCGTGCGTGTCATGGGGCCTCCTGTTCCATTGAATATAGCTGCTGCTTTGACGAATGCGACCGGCGATTTGCCCGGATCGCTCAAAATTTCGCGCTTTGACCGGGTTGGCGGGGCAGGGTGCAGCACAACACCGCGGTGGCCTCAGCCCGCCGTGATCCGAATTGACGAGAGGAAATCGACATGACCAACACCAAGGACTGGCAGGCGCTGGCGGAAAAAGAGCTGCGCGGACGGCCGTTGGATGATCTGACCAAAGAGACGCTGGAAGGCATCGACGTCAAACCGCTTTACACGGCTGAAGATACCGCAGATCTGCCGCATATGGGCAATTTGCCGGGGTTCGGCCCGTTCACGCGCGGGGTAAAGGCCACGATGTATGCGGGCCGTCCCTGGACCATCCGGCAATATGCGGGCTTTTCGACAGCCGAGGAATCGAACGCCTTTTACCGCCGCAATCTGGCCGCTGGTCAGCAGGGCGTGTCGGTGGCTTTCGATCTGGCCACGCACCGGGGCTATGACAGCGATCATGCCCGCGTGGTGGGCGATGTGGGCAAGGCGGGCGTCGCCATCGACAGCGTCGAGGACATGAAGATCCTGTTCGACGGTATCCCGCTGGACAAGGTCTCGGTCTCGATGACCATGAACGGGGCGGTGATCCCGGTTTTGGCCAGTTTCATTGTTGCGGGCGAAGAACAGGGCCACGACAAAAGCCTGCTGTCTGGCACCATTCAGAACGACATTCTGAAAGAGTTCATGGTGCGCAACACCTATATCTATCCGCCCGAACCATCGATGCGGATCATCTCGGACATCATCGAGTTCACGTCGAACGAGATGCCCAAGTTCAACTCGATCTCGATCTCGGGCTATCACATGCAGGAGGCCGGGGCGAACCTGGTGCAGGAACTGGCCTATACGCTGGCGGACGGGCGCGAATATGTGCGTGCTGCGACTCAGGCTGGGATGGATGTGGACAAGTTCGCGGGGCGGCTTTCGTTCTTTTTTGCTATCGGCATGAACTTTTTCATGGAGATCGCCAAGCTGCGCGCCGCCCGCACGCTGTGGCACCGGGTGATGACCGAGTTCGGGGCGAAATCCGAACGGTCCAAGATGCTGCGCACCCATTGCCAGACCTCGGGCGTCAGCTTGCAGGAACAGGACCCATATAACAACGTGATCCGCACCGCCTATGAGGCGATGAGCGCGGTTCTGGGCGGCACCCAGTCGCTGCACACCAACGCTCTGGATGAAGCCATCGCGCTGCCCACCGATTTCTCGGCCCGCATCGCGCGGAACACGCAGCTTGTGCTGCAGGAAGAGACTGGCGTGACCGACGTGGTCGATCCACTGGCTGGGTCCTACTATGTCGAAAGCCTCACCAACGAGCTGATCGACAAGGCTTGGGCCCTGATGCAGGAGGTCGAGGAGATGGGCGGCATGACCAAGGCAGTTGCCTCGGGCATGCCCAAGCTGCGGATCGAGGAATCGGCGGCGCGCCGTCAGGCGATGATCGACCGGGGCGAAGAGGTGATCGTCGGCGTCAACAAGTACCGCAAGGAACAGGAAGACCCGATCGACATTCTGGATGTGGACAACGTGGCCGTGCGCGATGCGCAGGTGGCGCGGCTGGAACGCATCCGCGCCACGCGGGATGAGGCCGCGTGCCAACAGGCGCTGGACGCCCTGACCAAAGCTGCCCAAGAGGGCGGAAACCTGCTGGCCGCCGCCGTTGAGGCCGCCCGCGCCCGTGCATCCGTAGGAGAGATCAGTATGGCTATGGAGAAAGAATTCGGCCGCCACCGCGCCGAAGTAAAGACGCTGGCCGGTGTCTATGGCGCGGCCTATGAAGGTGATGAAGGCTTCGCCGCCATTCAAAAATCCATCGAAGATTTTGCCGAGGCCGAAGGCCGCCGCCCGCGTTTGCTGGTGGTCAAGATGGGGCAGGACGGGCACGACCGGGGTGCCAAAGTGATCGCAACCGCCTTTGCCGATATCGGGTTTGACGTGGACGTGGGCCCTCTGTTCCAGACGCCGGCCGAAGCTGCGCAGGACGCGGTGGACAATGACGTTCATGTGGTCGGTATCTCGTCGCAGGCCGCCGGGCACAAGACGCTGGCCCCGCAACTGGTCGAGGAACTGAAGAAAGCCGGGGCCGAGGACATCATCGTTATTTGTGGCGGCGTGATCCCGCAGCAGGACTATCAATTCCTCTATGACAACGGTGTTAAGGCGATCTTTGGTCCGGGCACGAATATCCCCGAGGCGGCGCAAGACATCTTGAGTCTGATCGACGAGACCCGTGCGTAGACTGAGATTTTTCGTCGAAAAATCTTATGCTAGAAAGTCTTCGATGAAGACTTTCTAGCAGGGGGCACTTATGCAACTGGATCATCTGGCCGTGGCGGGCGAGAGTTTGGAAGAGGCCACGGCCCATATTGAACGAGCGCTTGGCGTCGCCCTGCAGGAAGGTGGCAAACACGAGGCGTTTGGAACGCATAACCGGCTACTAGGCTTGGCTGACGGACTGTATCTAGAGGCAATCGCTGTCGATCCCGATGCCCCCAACCTTGAACGCACACGCTGGTTCGATCTGGACCGGTTTCAGGGAACCGCGCGCCTGTCCAACTGGATTTGCCGCGTCCCCAGTATCGCAGCGGCGCTGGATATGTTCCCCGACGGTGTCGGACAACCAATTGATCTGGCACGAGGCGCCCTGCGGTGGCAGATGGCAGTTCCGCCCAGCGGGCGTTTGCCGTTCGACAACCTGTTTCCTGCGCTCATCCAGTGGCAAGGGGATTTGCACCCAGCCCGGATGTTGCAACATAGTGGTTGTCAGCTGAGGCGGTTGGTGGTCATGCATCCCGAAGGGTTGGAACTGGCAAAACTGGTGGGCCAAATGGATCGCGTGGTGTTTGATACTGGCCCCGCCGCGCTGAAGGCCGAGTTTGAGACGCCGCATGGCCTGCGCGTGCTGGAATGATCATTCGCCCTGCGCAGGTTTTGGACGCCCCGGCCATAGCTGACATCACCAATGCGATCATCCGAGACACTTTGATCACCTTCACAACGGATCAAAGGAACGTCGAGAGCATCACAGAAGATATCTCCGGGCGTGGCCCCGCTTTCTTGGTGGCCGAGCAACACGACAAGGTGCTGGGTTTTGCCACTTACGCTCCGTTTCGGTCTGGTCCCGGATACGCGCAGTGCCGCGAGCATTCCATTCAACTGACCTCTGCCGCGCGCGGGCAGGGTGTCGGGCGCGCGCTGATGAATGCTTTGGAAAAAGTAGCAAGAACCCAACAGGTGCATGTTCTGGTCGCGGGGATTTCCTCGGCCAATCCTGGTGCGATGGCGTTCCATACGGCGATGGGGTTCGCCGAGACCGGTCGGATGCCCGAGGTGGGCTTCAAATGGGAAAAACGGCTGGATCTTGTGCTGATGCAGAAAATTCTGACACCGCAGTGATTGGTCGCACCTGACACGGGCGAATTCAGAGGGTAGGGTGCCCTCATGTCGATCTGGACCCGCATATCCGACGCGCTCAGCGCGCTTGCCCAAGGCGAAAGCCTTACGGCTGTTTTCGAAAAGCTGCGCACGCCGCCAGAGCGTTCGGTCGCGTTTACGATCGCTGTTATCGCGCTCGGGGCCAAGATGGCCAAGGCCGATGGTCAGGTAACGCGGGATGAGGTCACGGCCTTTCGCGACGTCTTTCAAATCGCACGCGAGGACGAAGCCGACGCGGCCCGCGTTTTCGACATGGCCCGGACCGATGTTGCCGGCTATCAGGAATACGCCCGCAAGATCGCCGGGATGTTCGCCGATGACAGCACCACCTTCTGCGACCTGATGGAGGGACTGTTTCACATCGCCATGGCCGACGGGTTCTATCACCCCAACGAAAACGAGTTCCTGGAGGAGGTCAGCCGGATTTTCGGCCAGACCGAAGCTCAGTTTCTGGCCCTGCGCGCGCGGTTTGTGCCGGATGCGCCGAATGACCCTTACACGGTGCTGGGGGTGCCTCGGGATATGCCTTTGCCAGATATCCGCAAGATTTGGCGTCAATTGGTGCGCGAAACACATCCCGATGCAATGATGGCGCGCGGTGTCCCGGAAGAGGCGATCCGGTTGGCGGAGAAAAAGATGATCGACATCAACCGCGCCTGGGATGAGATCAACGGCGCGCGAGCCTGACCGCGATGCGGCTGGCGACCTACAATATCGAATG
The DNA here is from genome assembly GCF_056542685.1 of Ruegeria sp. AB6. NCBI lineage: Bacteria > Pseudomonadati > Pseudomonadota > Alphaproteobacteria > Rhodobacterales > Roseobacteraceae > Ruegeria > Ruegeria sp. AB6. The sequence goes on from NZ_JBQGAD010000002.1 coordinate 217,413, forward strand.
GTTCGCCAATCTGTTTGACCGCAAGGACAGGCTGATTGTTGATGACAGTTGGTCTGGCAGGCAAAATATTACCAAAGCTCAACAGGTCGAAGCCATCGCTAAGGTCCTGACTGCGGTCGACGCGGATGCGATGTTGATTGTCGAGGCGCCAAATACCGGCAAAACTCAGAACAGCGTGCGCGCCCTGCAAGGGTTTGCAGAGGCGTTTAATCTACGCACCAGCCATGCGGTGATGGGATTTGCCAACGATACGCATCAGGAACTGGCGCTGCTCTATGATCCTGCGGTACTGACGGTTCGTCATGACCCAAAAGGGACCGGGTCAAATGATGCTCCTCGTTTTGATGGGGCGTTCCGAATTGATCTCGACATTGACGCCACCGAAGACCTTGTCGAGTTTTCAAAACCGCCGATGGAGCTTGCGGTGACGACGTCCGATGGAGCCAGTTTTCGCCTTATTGGCGCGCATCTCAAATCCAAAGCCCCCCACGGAGCCAGTAGCCGGGACGAAGCGATCCGCATATCGATTGCCAACCGGCGCAAACAGCTGGCGCAGGCAGTGTGGCTGTCGCGGCGCGTTCGGGCGCATCTTGAGGCGAATGAGCCGGTCATTCTGTTGGGCGATCTCAACGACGGGCCGGGACTGGACGAATTCGAAAACCTGTTCGGGCGATCCTCGGTCGAGATTCTGGTGCAAACCGGATTGTTTGATCCCCATGCGGTTTCGGCCCACACAGAAACGCCACCGTCAACGGCCCGTTTCGCGCGGCCGGCCGATGGCGGTTATCTTGAGGCCCTGCTGGACTACATCATGATCAGCGATGGTTTGCGGGCGCTCAACCCGCGCTGGCGGATTTGGCATCCGTTCCATGACCCGGCATGTTTGGCCGCAAAGGAGTTACACGACGCGCTTCTTACGGCCTCTGACCACTTTCCGGTCACGTTGGATATCGACCTGTGACCTTACATGCGCGGTATTTTCGCCTTATATTCTCACCATGAGACATTTCATCACGATCTGCGCAATTTCCACGGCGCTCAGCACGCCTGTTCTTGCCGAGGACGAGCCCGGCCCATCACTGATGGAGCAGGGCGCCGAATTGTTCTTTGAAGGATTGCGGAGGGAAATGGAACCGGCGTTGGATGAATTGCTAGGGCTGGCCGACCAGTTTGGTCTGGCAATGCAGTCCTTTATGGCCGAAATGGGTCCGGCTTTGGCCGATCTGGCTGCCGAAATTGAGGATTGGAGCGCCTATGAGGTGCCTGAAATCCTGCCCAATGGGGACATCATCATCCGCAAAAAACCGGAACCCCCGGAAGTTGCGCCGCAGACGCCACCCGAGGCACCCGAAGGTGAGATTGATATCTGAGGTTCAGCCTTTCAGCACGATCCGGGTTTCGGATTTCAACGCAGTTGCCAGAGAATTCAGCCGCGCCTCGGCCACTTCGCTGAACAAGGCGGCAGCGGTTTCGGGCAAGAACAACTCAAGCTGGCGTTTCTTGGGGTAAAAGCGCAGCTTGCCCATGGTAGCGTCGTTCTGCATCCACAACATTGCACCAAAGCGCATGGCCTTGCCCAGAATCTCGGCCTGTTTCTGGCCGTTTTCGTCCAGCAACTCGTATAGCGGCGCAAAGCGGGTGTCCTCGCGCTTGTTGCGATAGCGGTGCTGCAAAGCCAGCCCGATAAATACCCGTTCCGAGTGTTTCAGCCCGCCCAGATTGGCGCGGGTGACATAGTCAAAGCAGGTCTCTGCCCGGTAGTCGGGATGGGCGCGCCAGCTAACGTCATGCAGCAGACAGGCCGCCTTGATTAGCCGCACCCGCGCTGGCGGGGCAGATTTGAACAGGGGCATCACGAAGTCGAACAGGTGTTTGCCGAAACCGGGCAGGCGCGCATCCTTGGCCTCGGAAAACCGGCTGGCTTCGATCAGCGGATCACGGTCGCGCAGAATTTGAGGCATCTGTTCGTACAGTAGTCCCTCGCGGATACCGTAGCTTGAGATCGCAATATCCTTTGGCTTGAAGGTGCGCAGCAACCGCGCGAGCACGTCCATCGCGTAAGGGATCAGTGCCATGCGCGAGCTTGAGACGCCGGCGCGGTTGCGCAGTTTTTCGGGGTCGCTTTTTTCGATGAACTTGATCGTTTCATGTACCTGCTTGGTGGTCATGCGGTATTCATGCAAAACGTTCAGGGGATAGCCCCGACGCAACATGTCCAGACGCGCAAAGGCCCGCCAACTGCCGCCGACCAGAAACAAACGATCCCGCTGCGGACCAAGCCGGTCGCGCAGGTCCTCCATCGTTTCCTTGATATGCGCCTTGCGTGCCCGGCGACCACCTTTGATGTCGCGCAGTTTCAGCGGACCAAGGGCTGATGTCAGGCGGCGGCCTACGTCTCCACCCCCGATTTCGGCCAGTTCCATCGAGGAACCGCCGATGTCGCAGATCAACCCATAGGCACCGGGCCAGCCTAGCAGGACGCCTTGGGCAGACAGGCGCGCCTCTTCCCCGCCATCGATGACCGAGACGGTCAGACCGGTCTCGGAATGGACGTCCTCGCAGAAGGCCGGGCCATCTTCGGCCTCACGCACGGCGGCGGTGGCGACCACGTGCAGGCCGGGCAGACCCAGATCATCTGCCAGTTGGGCAAAGCGGCGCAGGGCGGCCAGGGCGCGCTCTCGTCCGCGCGGATTGAGCCGTCCGGTCTCGGACAGACCTGCGCCCAGCTCACACATGACTTTTTCGTTGTAGAAATAGGCGGGCGAGCGCGCCGCGCCGTCAAAGATCACCATCCGGACCGAGTTTGACCCGACATCGACAACGCCGACGCGCGACAGAGCGCGGGCCTCGGGGTTGTCGAATAGCGGCTTTCCGAAAGGTCCCCAGTCGGGGATGTCGGTCTCGACGGTCTGATCCATGTCTCTTCCAGATATTCCGTGCTTAGAATGCGAAATCGTTCGTTGCGGGTCAATCGCCGGATGCGACTTCGGCGGGGTCCGAATTGAGAACCCGCACAGCCAACGCGCGGGTAATGTCGCGTTTCTCGGTCAGGGCCAGCATATCAAGCTGGGCGACCACGTCGGCAGCTGTTTCAAACCGACGGTCCATATGTTTGACGAGGTACGAGATCACCTCGGGGCCAGGGTTCAACTGCCGGTCCACGAATAGTTTAGCCAGAACCGCGCCCAGTAAAGCATCGTCGGGCGGGTCCAGCGAAACGTGATGCGCGCCTTCGATCCTGCTTTGCAGATCGGGCAGGGGCAGTTCCCAGAATTTCGGAGCCAGACGCCCGGTCATAAGCAGGGCATTACCTTCGGCCAAAGTCAGGTTGTGCAGGTGAAACAGCGTTTTTTGCCGTTCGGCATCGTCGGCGATCATCGGCACATCTTCGATGGCAATCGGAGTTTGGGCCAGTGCGGGAACATCTTCGTGGCGCAGATCGGTGGCATGCAGAATACGCCCGCCGGTTTCCGCCGCCCAAACATGGGCCAGATGCGTCTTACCTGAACCGGCGGGGCCGCTCAGGACCAGCTTGTTACCCGGCCAGGACGTTGCCGAGATCATGGCGACCGCCAGCGCGTTTGCGGGCGAGACGAAAAAATCCTCGCGCCCCAGCGCAGTTTTGGCTGGAAGATCGAAGTTCAGTTGGCGAGCCATTCAGTCGTCTTTCTGGTTCAAGCCTTCCAGGCCGGTATACAGTCGGCTGTCCAGATAGACCGAGGTGCAGAACCGTGCAAGAACTCCCAGCGCCGCTGCGACCGGAACTGCCACCAGCATTCCGACAAAGCCAAACAGCGCTCCAAACACTGACAGGGCCAACAACAGCCAGACCGGATGCAGCCCGACCGAGCTGCCGACCAGCTTTGGAGTCAGGAAATTGCCCTCGGTCACCTGACCGACCGCAAAAATACCCGCGACAAGCGCGATATGGGCCCAGTCGCCCCAGAACTGAAATAGGGCCAGACCGATGGCCAGGGTGCCCCCGATCAACGCTCCTAGATATGGGATGAATGTCACCAAGCCAGCAATGAAGCCCACGATCAGTCCGAATTGCAAACCCACCGCCATCAGGGCAACCGCATAATAGGTGCCAAGGATCAGGCAGACCGTGCCCATGCCACGCACAAACGAGGCGAGCACGGCGTCAATCTCGCTGGCCAGCCGCTTGATGGTCGGGGCGTGGTCACGGGGCAGCAGCTCTCCGATCCGAGCGATCATGCGATCCCAGTCCAGCAGAAGGTAGACGGCCACAACGGGCACGATCACCAGCAGGACAACGACGTTGATCGCCGACCCGAGCGAGGCGGCGACGGATTGAAGAACATCCCCGGTTTTGGATTGCAACGTTTCACCCAGCGACACCAGGAACTGATGCGAACTGGATTGGGTATCAAGGAGGGAAGGGAATTTTTGTTCGACAAAGCCGCGCAGCTGTTTGACGAGGCTTGGCATGAACTCGATCAGATCAATCAGCTGCGTCACTAGCGCAGGAACCACCATCAGGATCAGCAGGACAAAACCCAAAATGCCAACCACGGTGATAAGCCCGGTGGCGGCCATCCGGGACAGGCCAAAGTTTTCAAGACGGTCGGCGACCGGATCAAGGAAATAGGCGATGGCCCCGCCGATCACAAATGGAAGCAAGACATCGCCAAGGGCCCATAACATCAGCACAAATACGGCTGCGGCGATGCCCCAATACCTAAGCTGATCCTTCACCGGCAAAGCCATGGCTGTCCCCTTTTTGCGGCGCTTGCCATCGTTCTTGGCGTATGCAGCACGGTGATGCAAGTGCTTCATGCACGGGATATTTTCAGCCTGTCAGTCTTGCAACGTTCCCAGTTCCGGCGTCGCCTCATCCGCAATTTCATCGGGCCAGTTGGTTCGCCATATTTCGGCCGACCAGTGACCGCAGTGAACAGCCGGGCGGTCAAAACCGGGTTGCGGCTCCAACAAGGGCGAGACAACAACGTTATGGCGTGGCACCGCGAAATAGGGAAACGAGTACCGTTCTTGTCCAGATCGGTTCACGACCCGGTGTGGCGTGGATTTCAAGCGCCCACCGGACCATAGTTCCAGCATGTCACCGATATTCACGACAAACCCGCCCGGCGGGCAGTCCGGCGTGATCCAGCCACCTTCGCGGTTCTGAACCTCCAGCCCTCCAACTGGGTCTGGCGCGATGATGGTCAGCGCGTCGGTGTCCTTGTGCGGGTGGATGCCATAGCCGCCTTCATCCGGAGCCTGCGGCGGGTAATGCAGCAGAGTCATGTTGGTCATTGGATCGACAAAGGCATCGCGAAGGGCGCGCGCGGGCAGGGGCAGGCCGACCTCTAGCGCGCCCAGCAGATGATCGGCCACCGCATCCAGTTTCGACCAATAGCCAAGTATCGTGTCGCGCGCGCTATCCACGCCCTTTGGCCAGAGGTTAGGGCCATAAAGTGCGCAGTCCTGCCGGATCGGTGCATCGGGGGCCACGTCATAGTGTAGCTTGTAGCCTTCGTATTTGTCGGCCTTGCCTGATCCGTCATTGGGGGTGAAGAACCCCATTGGGATATATCCACGATAGTTCTCGCGCGTGATCGCCTGATCCCATTTGGCGCTTTCCTCGACCGCAAAGATATCGCGCACGCAAGCGCGCACGGCGTCTACCGTATCGGGGGAAATGCCGGTGCCGGTGATCGACAGAAAGCCGATCCCAGTGCAGGCGTCCATGATTTGCTGAACGGTTCGGGCATAGTCCGGGTGCGCAGGGTCACGCAGAGGCGAAATGTCGATGGTCGGGATATGCTGCATCAGTGAATCCGCACGCCCTGACGGTCGAGTTCTTTGTGGACGGGGGCGAGGTTCATCGTGTCGACCTCCTGATTGCTTTTTAGCGATAGCGCAGCGGCGATGCCCGCGCCCTGTCCCATCACAGCACAGCACGCCATGTTGCGCGTGGCCGCATGGGCCACCTTGTCTGCGCCATGGGAACGACCCGCGACCAGCAAGCCCTTGATCCCTTTGGGCAACATCGAACGATAGGGCACCTGCATGTAACGCCCGGTAGTCGGCAGGATCAGGATGCCATAGCCGTCGATGAACTCGGGGTAGATGCCGATCGTATCCTCGAACCGGCCCTGATGTCGGGCGTCATCCTCGGTCATGTTGTAAATCGCGTCGATCTTGCGGGTGTCGCGGATGCCAATGGTCATGCCGAAATTCCGCAGCCGCGCGTTTTCGCACCCGGGCATGAAGCGCCGCAGTGCCTCGATGGCCAGCATCGATTGACGACGGCCCTCGATCTCGCCCCGTGTCAGGCTGTCGGGATCTGTTCCGTCGATTTCGGCCAGATGGATGAGGTTCATATAAGTCAGCTCACCAGTGTCATGCATCGCGCCCCACGTACCAGCGATGGTGTTCAGGTGCGGCGGGATCATCCCTGCATCTATCGCCTGTTGGAAGGGTTTGTGAACGAAGGGAGAGAACATGTCGTCCTCTTTGCCTGAGGTCTCGATGTTCCATTCACCGCCGCCGCCCCAGTCCTTGTAGGTCTGCGGATCGGCCTTGACGCCTTCCATAAAGGCGCGCTTGTCGACACCGGCCAGATGGAACATGACCGAGGCCGCCATCATATCCTCGCGCGCGGTTTTGTGGGTGGGCGCACCGGCGCGGTGGGCGACATCGGCGTCGCCGGTGGCGTCGATCACCACGCGGGCCAGAATCGCCTCGCGGCCCGCTTTGGACTCGGTTATGATGCCGGTGATCCGGTTGCCGTCCATGATCGGGGCCACGAACTGACGGTGCAGCATCGGATGCACACCCGCCTCTTCGACCAGCTTGTCGGCCACCAGCTTGAACCCTTCGCTGTCCAACTCATAACTGAGCGATTGGCTTTCGGGCACCGCCGCGCCCATCTCTTTGGCGCGGGTCTCGAACTCCATCCCGATGCCGCCTGCCTCGACCGTTTGTTCATGGCGATACCAGGCGAACCCCTCGACCCCTACGGCGGTGATGTTGCCACCCATACAGCCGAAGCGATCGACCAGCGACACCTCGGCCCCGGCGCGCGCGGCGGCCAAAGCGGCGGCCAGCCCGGCGGGGCCAGAGCCCACGACGAGAACATCTGTCTGGTGAACAACAGGAATTTGACGGGCGGGTTCCGAGATTGTCTGCATCGGGGCCTCATGTTTTTACATTCCTGTCACATTTGAGGTTCCTGACTGGCGGGTCAATAAAAAATGCGACGGGCCGGTGGTCGCAAAAACGCCATTGCGTGATTGCCCCCGGCGAGGCTTTGGCATAATCACCTTGCAGCGAAATTCTCACCTTCGAAGGTCCTCCCATGCGCCTGAGCCGTTACTTTCTGCCCGTTCTCAAGGAAAACCCCTCCGAGGCTCAGATCGTCAGCCACCGGCTGATGCTGCGCGCGGGCATGATCAAGCAGGCTTCGGCCGGGATTTACTCGTGGCTACCGATGGGCTTCAAAGTACTGCGCAAGCTGGAAAACATCATCCATGAAGAGCAGGCGCGCGCTGGCCACATTGCGATCCAGATGCCGATCATCCAATCGGCGGACTTGTGGCGCGAATCCGGGCGCTATGATGACTACGGTCAGGAAATGCTGCGGATGAAGGACCGGCATGACCGGGATATGTTGTTCACGCCCACGGCCGAGGAACTGGTCACTGATATTTTCCGTGGCCACGTCAACAGCTACAAAGACCTGCCGCTGACGCTCTATCAAATCCAGTGGAAGTTCCGCGACGAAATCCGCCCGCGTTTCGGCGTGATGCGGGGGCGCGAGTTCTATATGAAGGACGGCTACAATTTCGACCTGACCAAAGAGGATGCGCTGCACGCCTATAACCGCCATCTGGTCAGCTACCTGCGCACCTACGAGCGTATGGGCCTGCAAGCCATCCCGATGCGCGCTGATTCCGGCCCCATCGGTGGCGATGACACGCATGAATTCCTTGTGCTGGCCGATACGGGTGAATCCGAGGTCTTCTATGACAGCGCCGTCACCGACCTGAGCTTCGGCGACCGTCAGATCGACTATGACGACCGCGCGCAATGTCAGGCGATCCTCGAGGAGTTTACTTCGAGATATGCCCGCACCGATGAAACTCATGACGAGGCGCTGTTCAATCAAGTGCCCGAGGATCGTCGCCGCGTGGCGCGCGGGATCGAAGTGGGGCAGATCTTCTATTTCGGTACCAAATATTCCGAGGCGATGGGCGCAACTGTCCAAGGCCCCGATGGCAAGCCGACGCCCGTGCATATGGGCAGCCACGGCATCGGCGTCAGCCGCCTGATCGGCGCCATCATCGAGGCCAGCCATGACGACAAAGGCATCATCTGGCCCGAAGGCGTAACCCCGTTCCATTGCGGGATCGTGAACCTGAAACAGGGCGACGAAGAAGCAGACGCGGCCTGTGACAAGCTCTACGGTGCGCTGACTGCGTTGGGGCTTGAGCCGCTCTATGACGACCGCAACGAGCGGGCAGGCGGCAAGTTTGCCACCATGGACCTGATCGGTCTGCCATGGCGCATCACCGTTGGCCCGCGCGGGTTGAAAAACGGTGTGGTTGAACTGACCTGCCGCCGCTCGGGCGAGAGCGAGGAACTCAGCCCCGAGGCCGCCGTCACCAAGATCGCCGAGATCTATGAGCAAATCGGCTGACACCGACGCGCCGCTGATCTCGGTCATCACGGCGACGCATAACTTGCTGTCCCAAGGGCGGCAGGATAGCTTTCGCGAAGTGATCACCTGTATGGCTCGCCAGAAATGTGGGCGGGCCGAACATGTCATTCAGGACGGGGCCTCGACCGACGGCACAGTTGCCTTTCTGCAAGAGGTCACTGCAGACGCGCAGCGGACTCGCGTGATCAGCGAACCGGACCTCAACCTCTATGACGCGATGAACAAGGGGGCAGGGGCCGCGAGCGGCCAGTATCTGCTGTTTCTGAACTCCGATGACTCGCTGGCCTCGGATAACGTCCTGAACATTGTGGTCGACCGGCTGATAGCGAGCCAACCCGATTTTTTGTATGGTTCAACCTTGCGCAGGTTCGAGGATGGGACAGAAAGCCGCGAAAAGCGCATGTCGCTGACTGCGATCCTGCAACGGATGCCGTTCTGCCATAACTCAGTCCTGATCCGGCGCGACGTGTTTGCGGCGCTGGGCGGCCATGATCCGCAATTCCGCGTGGCGGCCGACTATGACCTGATGCTGCGCATGATCACGGCCGGGTATCAGGGCGAACGGATGGATGAGCCGATCTCGATGTTTTGGGGGCGTGGGGCCAGCAGTGACACGGATGTGACGGCCCGAGACTATGCGCGGGTTTGGATGAAGTATTACGACGGGCGTAAAGCCGCGCGTGACTTGACTGAGGAAGATTTCTGCCGGTTCTACCATCGCGGCCACATGCCCGCGAAACTGGTCCTTGGGCGCTTGATCGAACCGGGAACATGCGCCGGTATCAAAGCGGCGGCGCGCCACAGCCTGTGGAAGACCACGCGGCGTTCAGTCCAGTTCTGGCGCAGCTTCTAAGCGCCGTTCACCGAAGGTCGGGCGGCTAGCAGGTCTCCGGTTTCACTGTCGCGGGCAACAACGATGGGGCGTCCCATCCGCTGCACCAGATCGCGAAACTCCAACCCCAGAAACCGCAGCCCGCAAATCCGTTTTGCCGTGGCGATCTCGGTGACACACAGCCGACCCTGTCGGAAGGCCAGTTGATACCCCTTGTCTTTTAGAATATCGGTGAGGCTGTTCCAACTTGCAGCACTTGCAAATAAAGGTCGGATCGCGGCCCTCAGCAATGCGGCCGTTTCACAATCCAGTTCTGTTGATGCCTGCCGGGCTGAAATGACGCCCGCTTCTTCTTTGTTTAGTCGAATACTCATGAGCGACCCCCGCTCCTACAAATGTATTCCCCCACAGTCAGGGTGACAAAGTTTCGCAAAATAATCAAAAATCGAAATTTTGTTCCGCGCGATATGTTGCATTTTGAGTTCAGTCGATCACGCAAACCTTGCATTGACTACATAGCTGAAACAGTTGCGCGATGTCTGTGAACGGTGTCACAACCCTTGGTATGTCTGACAGATTCCCACTTACGCTCTGATTGATCGAGCCCTTCAGCAGGCAGAGCTGATTCGGGCGCTGGGTTGGTTGGAACCAAACGGGATTGCTGATAGAGGGGCGAAAACCTTGAAAGGGTCCACCTGGTGCTGAGTTTCGCAACGGTCGTATATTCCAAGGACTTCCCTCTGCTGGAACTTCAGGCGTTATCCTTCGCCCGGTTTGTTGATCCGGCGCAGGTCGGGTCGGTCCATGTGATCATGAACGACGTTGATGAAGATACGTTGCGGCAGCAGATCCAGCCGATCCTACCTGCCTACGGAGCGCTGCAAGACAAGGTGCGCGTCCTCAGTGGAGACGATGTTTTATTGGGGGCCGGTCATTGTGCGCGACGCCCGGTGCTTGATCGTGTGCTGATCGAGAACCGCTTTCGCATTCCGCTGATCCGCAAGGGCGGTTGGCGTGGCAACAATGGCTATCGCAATCAACAGGTTCTGAAATTGGGCGCAGCGCGGGTCGCGGCGTCCGAGAATATGGTCATTCTGGACACCAAGAACCTGTTTCTGCGCCAGTTTGATGAGGCAGAGTTCTTTGCGCCCGGCGGCGCGGCGCGCATCCCGTTCATAGACATTGAAAGCGATTTTCACCGGAACTGGCTGCTGCAAAGTCTGGATGCCCTTGATGCGTCACGGCCTGATCCTGGGAAGACTAAGACGACGACCTTTGCCACGCCGTACCCGGTGCGCCGGTCGCTTGTCCTGTCTCTGCTGGATGAAATCAACGCGCGCTACGGCTCGGTTCAGGCCTTGTTCGCGTCGCGCAGGCGGCCGTCTGAGTTCATGCTGATGAACGCGTTTTGCCTGAAATCCCCCGACGGATACCCGCCCTGGTTCGAAGAGGCCGAGTCCACAGCCATCGGGCTCTGGCCCACCTATTCGAACGAAGTGCTGACGCAGTTGCTGGGACTGCTGGATGACCCGCGCACATTGACGCTTGGGTTGCACAACCGTGCCATCGCAAACCTGCCCCTGAATTTGCGCGACCGTGTCTTTCACGAGCTTGAGGCGCGCGGCATTTGCGACCGGAACCGGGCCGAGGCCGTATTGCAGCAAACCGCCGCCCTGTCGGGATAACGCACGGCTTGACCATTCGGCCAAATGCCGAAAGGGTCACGTCCAACAAAAACACCGGAGCAGGTATGGCCAAGACACCCCCGCCTTTTGCACCTTTTGAATGGAAAATCGCTTGGCGATACCTACGCGCGCGCCGCGCCGAGGGGGGCGTCAGCGTAATGACCTGGATCTCGCTGATCGGGATCACCTTGGCCGTGTTCGCTCTGATCGCCACGTTGGCTGTTCGATCGGGTTTCCGTGCCGAGTTTGTGGGCACCATTCTGGGGGCCAACGCGCATGTGACGGTTTTTTCGGCTGGGAATTTTGATGCGCAGGGTCGCGTAGATCGGACTATTGAAAACTACGATCAGGTGGCTGACAGGATCGGGCAGGTGCCGGGCGTTCAACGGGCGGCACCTTTGGTCAAGGGGCAAGTGCTGATCACCAACCGCGACCGCAGCAGCGGTGTCGAAGTTTTTGGGATACAGCCGGACGACTTGTTGGACCTGCCGGGCATCGCCGAAAGCGATCAGGCGGTGGGCGATCTGTCGGAATTTCAGAACGAGGAATTCGTCATTGCGATCGGTTCGGGCGTGGCGCGCAGTATCGGCGTGACAGTAGGGGATACAGTCAAGCTGACCTCGCCTAACGGGGTCAAGACGGCCTTTGGCACTTCGCCCCGCGTCAGCGCCTATCGGGTGGTTTATGTGTTTTCAGCCGGGCGCTATGACATCGACCGCACCCGTGTCTACATGCCGTTCGAACAGGCGCAGACCTTCTTTAACCGGGAAGGTGTGGCCGATGAGATCGAGGTTATGGTGGATGAACCTGAAAATCTCACACCCATTCTGATCCCCATCCTGGAAGCAGCAGGCGAACGCAGTCAGATCTGGACATGGCAGGACGCCTCGGGCGGGTTCCTGCGCGCGCTTGAGGTCGAGGACAATGTGATGTTCATCATCCTGTCGATCCTCGTACTGATTGCGGCGATGAACATCGTCTCGGGTCTGATCATGCTGGTCAAGAACAAGGGGCGAGATATCGGCATCCTGCGCACCATTGGCCTCAGCGAGGGGTCTGTCCTGCGCGTGTTCTTCATCTGCGGGTCATTTACAGGCATTATCGGCACCACGATGGGTGTGGTGCTGGGTTGCCTGTTTGCGATCTATATCGACCCGATCTTCAGCTTTGTGAATTTTGTCATGGGTGGCGGGGTCTGGGATCCGTCGATCCGGGGCATCTATGCGTTGCCTGCTGAATTGCACCTGTCCGATGTGCTCAAGGCGGTTGGGCTGTCGCTGGGCCTGTCCTTTTTTGTCACCTATTTCCCGGCCCGTCGCGCGGCGCGGCTGAACCCGGTTGAGGCGCTGCGCTATGAGTGATGTGACATTGCGGCTGAACGGCCTGACCAAAACCTATCTGCAAGGCACACCGGGCGAGGTGCAGGTGCTGCGCGGCGTCGATCTGGACCTAAGCGCGGGCGAGGCGGTGGCACTGGTGGCGCCCTCTGGGGCGGGCAAGTCGACGCTGCTGCACATTGCCGGTCTGCTGGACACGCCCGACAGCGGCACCGTTGAGATTGCAGGGCAGAGCATCGCAGGCAAAGGCGACCGCACCCGCACGGCGCTGAGGCGGCAGGATGTGGGCTTTGTCTATCAGTTCCACCATCTGCTGCCCGAATTCACAGCGCTGGAGAACATCACCCTGCCGCAACTGGCCAATGGTGTCTCCGAGAAAGCTGCACAGGACAGGGCGATGGCGCTGCTGGACCGTGTGGGCGTTGCGGCGCGCGCCGATCACCGCCCGGCGGCCCTGTCTGGGGGCGAGCAACAGCGGGTCGCCTTTTGCCGCGCGCTGGCCAACGCGCCGCGCGTATTGTTGGCGGATGAACCGACGGGCAATCTGGACCCCGATACCTCGGATCAGGTGTTCGATGCGCTGATGGCATTGGTGCGGGACGAGGGGCTGTCGGCCCTGATCGCCACGCACAACATGGATCTGGCTGCCCGGATGGATCGCAAGCTGCGGCTGGATGGGGGTATTCTCAAGCCAGTTGCGTGATCGCCACCCCGGCGGCCATCACTGCGATACCGCCTGCGCGGATCCATGTCAGCGGCGTGACCTGCGCTCCGAACAAGCCGAAATGGTCAATGGCAGCGGCGCTGATCAACTGCCCGATCAGCACGAAGAACACTGCGTTGCCCACGCCAAAATGCGGGGCGACGTGGGTGATCGACAGGACATAGAAGGCAATCAGCACACCGGCCAGTAGCAGGTGTTTGGGGGCTTCGGCGATTTTGGACAGGGCCCCAAAGCCGGGAAAAACCACCATGACCGCTGCTGAGGCCGCAAAGGCAATGGCAAACAGAACCACCGCCGCCGTGGTGGGTGAGCCGATCATCTTGCCCAAAGCCGCGTTTAGCGCGGCTAGAATGGGCACTCCGACCCCGGCGGCCAACATGATGGCTGCATATTGTGTCATGGCCCGTATCCTTTGGTTGCGTTGATCTGGATCATTGCGCCAAGCCGCGCCTCGGGCAAGCCTGCAAATGTCAATCGGGACAGGAGGATGCGATGATCAGAGCGATAGTTGGGGGTGTTTTCGTTGCGGCCGGGATGATGGCGTCGCAGGCCGGTGCGCAGGATGTCGAAGAGGGCGCAAAGCTCTACCAGCATTATTGCGCAACATGTCACGGGATCGATGCCACCGGGCATGGTCCGATGGCCGGAGTTTTAGTTATTCAACCCGCAGACCTGACAACACTTGCCAGCGATGATGGCACGTTCCCGGTCGCTCGTGTCGTTTCACGGATCGACGGGCGCGACCCGCTGGTCAGCCATGGCAGCCCGATGCCGGTCTATGGGCCGTATTTCGACGGGCAGGACACCTCGATGAAAACGCCACAGGGGCAGCCGATCCTGACAAGCCAACCGATCGTGGATCTTGTGGCCTATCTTGAGACATTGCAGGGCAACTGAGCCTAGCGGCATATTCCTTCGATTTTGGCCTCGGACCACGGGATGACAACCGCCCGCTCGGCCCGCTCATTGGGCAGAGGGGCCAGATCGAAATGCGCGCCCAGCATTTCATGCAGTCGCTCGGTGCGGGGCGCAGTTGGGTCCAGGGCGCGGCAGCAGACATATTCCTCGACAATGGCACCTTGCTGTTCGAACCCGTAGGACAGGAAATCGGACGAGGTCGCCAGATCGAATAGGTAGGGGTCTTTGTTGCCGCCATGTTCTGCCGCTGCACGCAGGGGATGATAGCCCGTGGTCTTGCGGTTCTGCCACTGCCAGACATGGGTCAATTCATGCGCCAGAAGCATGGCAGCGATCAGGTTCATCTCTTCGGGGAAATCGGACATGTAGTCCTCAAGATACCAATCCTGTGTGAAATAAACCTTGTTGAACAGGGCTACGGCGGCCGGTTTTGCCGTCACCACGCCTTCTTCCTGCGGGGGCAGGATACGCTCGCGACATGCCAGTCGCGGACGTTCCTTGCGGTAAAAGGTGATCGGGGCAACCGGTGCCCCTTTGACCAGACGGACTGTGCCCACATCCAGCGTATCGCCCTGAATGGCGTTGGCGAATGCGACCTCCTGATCGGTCAACGGACGACCGCATGAGGTCAATAATAATGCAGACGTCATCAAAATAAGGCGCAACATGTTCGCAGCTTAGTCCTTAGCGTCTGCTCTGTAATCTGTTTTCAAACGCTCATTGCCAATACGCGGCTGATTTCGGTCAGGGACCGGCCTGATTGATCCATCCATGTGTTAAACGCCTCTTGCACTGCTGCCATCGCTTTCTTCGAGGTGGGTGATTTGTCGATCACCCCTTCGGCAATCAGGCGCGCAGTGACGTCCTGCGACAGGATGAAACTGTCCCGCCCGGCAAATCGCATCGCATATTGTGCCGAGGCCCCGCCCAACCGCGATCCACGTTTGGCCAACATCGCAAGCAACCCCACATAATCCGTCGAAAGCCACCCCCCAAGCACATGCCCCGCTCCGCCTTCCTGCCGAAGTTCCAGCAGAAACGCCGCGTTGTCCCGCACGGTTGCGATTTTGGTGCCGTTTCGGACGATTCGGGTGTCGGTCAGCAGGGCGTCGAATTTCTCATCATCCATGAAGGCGCATTTGCCCACGTCGAACCCGTCAAAGGCGGTCTCGAACCCGTCCCATTTGTTTTCAATGACTTTCCAGTTAAACCCGGCTTGAAAGATACACTTGGTGATCAGCGCAAGCCAGCGGTCTTCGGGCATCGCGGCCAGTTCCTCCAACGGCTTGGGCTTGGTGAGTTTTTCGCCCAGGGCGTGCGCGCCGCCATGACGGTCTGCGGCGATTTGAAAGAGTTCGTCGAAATGGCGCATCAGGGTCCTCCGACTCAAAGGTCGCGCTTTGATGGACGGGTTTCAAGCCCTCACAAACGCAGTGTGAAAACGGGCAAAGGCAAAAAAGTTGCGTTTGGGCAAAAGAAATACTCGACAAAGTGTTTGGATTGGGTTTGTGATTGACTGATCAATCAATATCCCGCTCGAAAAAATGTGATAGACAGAAAGGGCGAGGGTATCCTGCACGTATCAGCAGGGGGGACAGGCAGATGGACCTTACGCGTGATTTCCGCGCCGGGCCCAACTGTTCGCTTCCCTTTTCCGGCTGATTTTGTGCATGTTGCGGCATGGCAATGTCGTGAATCAAACGCTCTGGCCCGTTTTCATGTGCGGCCGGACGAACACAAAGAAGACAGGGAGAATGTCGATGAAGAAACTGAGTGTAAGCCTTTTGGCCATGACCGTCGCCGGATCGGCCTATGCCGCCGATATGGGCGCCGTGGATGAGCCGATCAAACTGGCCATCAACGAATGGACTGGTCAACACGTTACGACGCATGTGGCCGGCGAGATGCTGAAAGCTGCAGGCTATAACGTTGAATACGTTACCGCGGGCATGATGAACCAGTTCCAGGCGCTGGCCGATGGCGATATCGACGCAACGCTAGAGATCTGGTCTTCGAACGTATCGGATGAATACGCCAAGAAAGTCTCCGAAGGCACCGTGGTTGAGATCGGTGATCTGGGTCTGGATGCCAAGGAAGGCATCGCATATCCTGCTCATGTGGCAGATTTGTGCCCCGGTTTGCCTGCATGGGAAGCTCTAAAAGACTGCGCGCAGGTCTTTGCGACGGCAGAAACACTGCCTGGTGGCCGTCTGGTAGACTATCCGGCTGATTGGGGTACGCCGGGTGCTGACCGCATGACCGGTTTGGAACTGCCGTTCAAAGCTGTTCCTGCCGGGTCGGAAGGCGCTTTGATTGCCGAACTGCGTGCCTCGACCGAGCGGAAATCGCCGTTGCTGATCACCTTCTGGCAACCGCATTGGGCGATGTCCGCCTATGACGTGCAATTCGTTGAGCTGCCTGCCGGTGAAGAAGCCTGTTTCAACGATCCCGCATGGGGTCCGAACCCCAACGCGGTGAATGATTGTGACTTCTCGCCCTCGCGTATCTTCAAGGCCAGCTGGAGCGGCATGGAAGACAAGTGGCCCGCAGCTTATGAAATTCTGACCAACTATCAGTTGGCAGTCGAAGATCAGCAGCCGATGATGGGCGCGATTGACGTCGACGGCGGTAAGGTCGAGGAAGTCGTCGCCGCATGGATGGCAGAAAACGAAGGCAAGTGGCGTCCGGTTGTTGACGCGGCAACTCAGTGAGCCTGCCTAAGTGACTGACGCACAAACACCAGCCATTGCCTGCCAGAATCTCTGGCAGGTCTTTGGCCCCGGTGCAGACAAGGCCCTGACCGACGCGCTGTCTCGGTCAGGGAATGACGCCGACAAAGCCGCCACAGACTTGCGCGAACGCGGGTTCATCCCCGCCGTGCAGGATGCCAATTTCGAGGTCAAAGAGGGCGAGCTTTTCGTTATCATGGGCCTGTCGGGCTCGGGCAAATCGACGCTGATCCGATGCATCTCGCAACTGCTACCCGGTACGGGCGGTGAAATCCGCGTGGATGGCGAGAACGTCATTGGAGCCTCCAAAAAGGTACTGACCGACCTGCGCCGTAAGAAGCTGGGCATGGTGTTCCAGCATTTTGGTCTTTTCCCCCATATGACCGTCGCCGAAAACGTGGCCTATCCGCTGCGCGTTCAGGGCGTCGGTAAAAAGGAACGTCTGGCCCGCGCGCAAGAGGTGATCTCATTGGTCGGTCTTGAGGGGCGCGAAGACAGCTTCCCACGGCAGCTATCGGGCGGTCAGAGGCAACGTGTGGGCATCGCCCGCAGTCTTGCCGTGAACCCCGACATTTGGTTTTTGGATGAGCCGTTCTCGGCCCTCGATCCCCTGATCCGTCGTCAGTTGCAGGACGAATTCCTGCGCATACAGGCGACGTTGAAGAAATCCATCGTCTTTATCACTCACGATATCCAAGAGGCGCTGAAACTGGCCGACCGCATCGCGATCATGCGCGATGGCAAGATCGTGCAGATCGGCACGCCCACCGATATCGTGCTGCGCCCGGTCGATGACTACGTGCGCGAATTCTCGAAAGACGTCGCCAAGGGCCAACACGCCAAGGTCGCCTCGGTCATGCGCGACGAGTCCGAGCGTGGCCCGGACGATCCCGGTCTGACAACCAGTATGACATTGGACGCTGCGCTGGCGCATTGCATGGAGCTGTACGAACCGGTGCCAGTGCGGGATGAGGCGGGCAATATCGTCGGCACGGTTCACCCGTCCGATCTGGCTGCGGCGCTGCAGGTGGATGAGACATGACGGCGATCACGGACATCCCTGCACAGGCGCGCCTGACGATCGGAGCCAAGGCGGCACTGATTACTGTTGTCGTCGGCGCGCTGTGTCTGGCGCTTGAGGGTATTGCCCCGTGGCTGGTTAAATGGCCCACCGCATGGGAGATGCCGGCGACGCAGTGGGTCGGAGCCTTCCTCGACTGGTTCCTGAACGGTATCAAACCGGCGATGCGGTTGTTTTCCGACCTGATGACCTATCCGATGGATGCGGCGAATTTTGTTCTGGCAAATACGCCATGGCCGATCCTGATTGGGCTTGTCACCGCGCTGGGCTGGTATCTGGGCGGGCTGCCCATGGCGGCGCTGGGGTTCTTCGGCCTCAGCTTCGTGCTGGCCTCGGGCTATTGGGCTGAAAGCATGAACACTCTGGCGCTGGTGGCCGTTTCGGTCCCAGTGGCGCTGGTTGTGGGTGGAGGGATCGGCATTCTGGCCAATGAGATCCCCCGCGTGAAAAACTTTGTTCAAGCCGTGCTGGACGTCATGCAGACCGTGCCGACCTTCGCTTATCTGACGCCTTTGCTGCTGCTCTTTGGTTTTGGCCCGGTGGTGGGTTTGATCGCGTCGGCCGTCTACGCGGCACCGCCCATGGCGCGCAACGTGATGCTGGGCTTGGAACGGGTCGAGCCCGAGATCAAAGAGGCCGCCATCATGTCCGGTGGCACACGGTTCCAGCAGCTGTTTCAGGTGGAAATCCCGGCAGCGGCAACGCAGATCATGGTAGGTGTGAACCAATGCCTGATGGCGGCCTTGTCGATGGTGATCATCGCGGCCGTGATCGGTGGCTTCAACGATATCGGCTGGGAGGTTCTGCTGACCATGCGCAAGGCGCAGTTCGGCGAATCCCTGATGGCCGGTCTGGTTATCGTGGTGTTTGCCGTCGTCATTGACCGGATGAGCGGAACGCTGGCCACCGAGCGCAAACGCTATGACCAGCGAGTCGTCTGGGCGGTTCTGGGCTTTACTGTGCTGTTCACTGCGGCCTTCTGGCTGTGGCTGCCGAACCCCTCTGAACTCACCCTGCTGGACCCGCTAGCCGGGGCCATCGACAGTGGCTTGACCGCCTTCACTCAGGCCAACGGCCCTTGGCTGGATGCGCTCAAGAACAACTCGCTGTTCTATGTGCTGCTGCCACTGCGGATTGGTCTCGACCAAGCGGTGCTGCCGTTCACATGGGGCTTTCAGTGGACACCGGGCATGAGCTACGGCCTGTTCGCTGCGGCTGCTGTCATCGCTGCGCTGATGGCGTGGCGTGGGCACCTGACCGGAGGGCTGGTTGTGCTGATCCTGATCGGCATGTTGGAAACCGGCATTGCAAACCTGCCATGGCCCTTTGTCCTAACCGGTGCCGCTGCCCTCAGCTATGTGGCGGGGGGCTGGCGACTGGCTGCGCTGTCAGTGGGGCTGCTTTGCACCATCCTCGTCTCGGGCCTGTGGGAGCGCGCCTTGTTGTCGCTCTACCTCAGCGGTGCGGCTGTGTTTTCCTGTGCTGTGGTCGGCGGGCTGATCGGTCTGGCCAGCGCGGTTTGGGAACCCGTTTGGAAAATCGTACGTCCGATCTGTGACATGCTGCAGACGATCCCTCTGTTCGTGTTTCTGATCCCGGTGCTGATGGTGTTTCAGATCGGTGAGTTCTCGGCCTTTCTGGCGATCTGCGCTTATGCGGTCGTGCCGATGATCCGCTACACGCGGCACGGCTTGGTCAACACCCCAGCCGAGATGATGGAGGCCGCCATTTCCAGCGGCGCGACCGAGTGGCAGATCATGCGCGATGTCCGCGCGCCCTATGCCGCGCCGACCATCCTGCTGGGGCTGAACCAGACAATCCTGTATGCCTTTGCGATGCTGGTGATCGCGGCGCTGATCGGCACCACCGGCCTGGGCCAGTCGATCTATCTGGCGCTGGGGCAGGCGGATGTTGGGCTTGGCATCTCGGCCGGGGCGGCGATGGCCATTCTGGCGCTGATTGCCGACCGTATGGTTCAGGGATTTGCCGAAGAACGCCGCAAGGCGCTGGGCCTGTAACAAAGGGCAGGGGGCGGCGTGACCGCCCCGCCCGCCACTTGATTTCGGACAAAGACGGACCCGCCGCGCAGGACTAGACCGGGCGCAACAGGTTCGGAGCATCTTATGACCGGTTGGGTTCTTTTCCTTGCAGCGCTGATCACCTTTCTGCTGACACATGCCATTCCGGCACGTCCCGTCGTGCGCGGGCAGTTGATCACGGTGCTGGGGCGCAAAGGGTATTTCGCGGCCTATTCCGTGCTGTCACTTCTGGTTTTGGGCTGGTTGATTATCGCTGCTGCCCGGGCGCCGTATGTCGAGGTAATCCCGCCCTGGACGCTCTTCCGCTGGGTGCCTTTGCTAGTCATGCCGGTGGTCTGCTGGCTTGCCGTCTCCGGGATGGCGATCCAGAACCCGTTCTCGTTCGGCGGGCTGGGTCAGCGCGCGTTTGATCCGGAAAACCCGGGCATCCTGAGCAGCACGCGCCATCCGGTGCTGGCGGCGCTGATGCTTTGGGCGCTGGCGCACCTGCTGGCCAATGGCAGCCTGTCGCATGTGATCCTGTTCGGTCTGTTTGGGGGCTTTGCCGCGATGGGTATGGCTCTGATCGACCGGCGCAAATCCCGGGAGATGGGCATCGAATGGATTCGCCTGTCCCGCAACACCGCGCGCTTTTCCCTGCGCGCCCCGCATCCCTGGCCGCCCCTTTGGGTCTGGCTGGCCTCACTTGCTGCTTTTGCGGTTCTGCTTCACCTGCACACAGCTGTGATCGGGCTTTCTCCGCTGCCGTAGCGCAGAAGAGTGGCCGGACCGCATCTTGCGTGCTATCTGAAATGTCACAGTTTTACGACGAGGGTCCCTGAATGAACCTGGCCTATGTAACCACCACCGATCGCGGCGCGACCGACCGCTTGTTAAGCGCGGCCGCAGAACAGCTTTTGAAATCCGGTGCACGGCTGTCGGGTGTGGTGCAAACCAACACCGAATGCGCCGACAACACCAAGTGCGATATGGACGTGCGTGTCCTGCCAGAGGGCGAGACCATACGCATCTCGCAATCGCTGGGAACGCAGTCGCGCGGCTGCCGTCTGGACCCTGCCGCGCTGGAGCAGGCCGTGGGGTATGTCACGGCCTCGCTGGAGGATGCGCCGCAGTTGTTGATCGTCAACAAATTCGGCAAGCACGAAGCAGACGGGCGCGGCTTTCGTCCCGTGATCGCCGAGGCGCTGGCACAGGACATTCCGGTTCTGGTCGGCGTGAATGGCCTGAACAAAGAGAAATTTCAGGACTTTACCGGCGGCGCCGCGGAAGAAATTGCACCAGATCTGGATGCGATCATCGACTGGTTCAACCGCGTTTCCGCACAAAGGGCTAATGCTGCCTAAGCCAAGTCCTTTGCAGGTAAGTCGACAAAACGCCTTTGGTCCGCCAAGGGCGTTTTTTGCAAAAAGGCGATCGAGAAAGCCAGAAAACGCGACGCACCGAATGCAGCATGTTGCGCTTTGTCACCATCTGGGGAAGATGGTGGGCGACCCTGAACTGGTAGTTTCAAGCTAAATCAATGGCTTGAAGTGTAAACCCCGGCGAAAGCGTCTTATTGTTTTTCAAGGACTTTCACGTGAACTGTCAAACTTTACAGGGCCTCAAGAGAGGAACTGAAGCATGAATCACGCTTGACGATTACAAAAAACCCCCGCCGAGAAAAACGGCGGAGGCATCCAAAAAAAACGATCCCGCAATCCTCTGCCAAAAGGAAGCAAGATGCTGAATAAAAATAGCAAAACCACCACCAAAGCACAAGCGCAACAAGTTTATGACCAGAACAGACAAGCGGCCCTAGATGCTGCAGCTCATGACCTGCGGGTATTCCCCGTTCACGTGACCCACGACCCGAAAAAGCCCGGCAAGAAGAAAGCCAAGGTTCTTGTCAAATCTTGGGTGAAAGACGCCTCGACTGATCCCGTCCAGATTAACAGTTGGTGGGATGAAAACCCTAGTGCGGTTCCGGGGATGCCAACTGGCGATTTTCTTGTGATTGATTTGGATGATCGCGACGGGAAGGACGGTTCCGCTGCATACAAGGCTATGGGTCTCGACCCGGAAGATGCGCTTTTCACTGTAGAAACACCGTCTGGGGGCGAGCACCTTTATTTTGAGAACTCGATTGGTCTCAGCATTTCACAAGACAATATCGCCCCGGGCATCGACACACGCGGAAAAGGCGGCTTCGTGTTTGCCCCCGGTGCCCGGACGGTCTTCGGGGAATACCGAATAAAACGGGGTGATTTGAACTATCTTCAACTTGGTTGTTTGACCGCTGTCCCTCAGCTAATTTTTCATGCACTCACGAAACAGAAATGCGAGAAGGAACAATCTGCACTCGGCGAGTGCGATCTAGACACGATCCGTGATGCACTGAATGTCGTGCCCAATGACCTCTACTATGGCGACTGGATTGAAACCCTAATGGCCGTTCATCACGCAACCGGCGGCGCGGAAGAGGGGCTTGCTCTCGCTCTGGCATGGTCTGCGGGCTACGATGGTTTTTCCATCAAAGAAGTCCAGAGTAAGTGGCGGTCATTCGGCAAATTCGAAGGTAATTCTATCACAAAAAAAACACTTTTCATGAAAGCGCGTGAGCATGGTTGGGACGACCCGCTTGCGCTCTTGACTGACGCGGATGTTGAGATTGGCGAGACGACTGATTTGCGGTCCGCTGGGCACGGGTCGCTGGATGCAGAAGCCCGCGAACTATTGGGGCTTCCGCCCTCGCGATTGAAATTTCTGAGCCCGACTGATTGCGAAACCCTGCCTACCCGGAACTATCTTATCAAGGGTCTGCTGGGCGAGGGCGACGTTGCCGCTGTCATTGGCGCACCGGGTGCGGGTAAATCTCTTCTGGCCCCTTATCTGGGCTATGCAATAGCGCAAGGCGCGGAAGTCTTCGGCTGCCGGAACCGACAGGGCGGCGTCTTCTACGTTGCCGCAGAGGATAGCCATGGCATGCGCGCGCGAGTTCAGGCACTCCGAGGTCAATACGGTGATGCCGATGCCTTCAGGTTGGTGGAAGGCGTCTCCGATCTATTGAGCGAAAACAGCGAAGACCTGAAGGCATTGCTGATCGCTGTTGAGGACCGGCGCCCGGTGCTAATTGTGATCGACACGCTCGCTATTGCCTTCCCAGGCTTAGAAGAGAACGAGGCGAAGGCGATGGGCCGAGTCGTTGCTGTAGCCCGTAGCTTGACCCGATGGGGTGCCGCCGTCGTGCTTGTCCACCACGACACCAAGGCCGGCGACGGGCTGCCGCGAGGTCACTCCATCCTGAACGGCGCGTTGGACCTGTCACTGCACCTGAAGCGCAACGGCAAGGTGGTCTGCGTCCGACCGACCAAGAACCGGAACGGCAGCACTGATCAGCAACTGGCCTTTCGCGTTGACACGGTCCAGATGGGAAATGACGATGACGGCGAGCCGGTCTTGACCGCGATCTGCGTGGAGGAGCACGCCACCGAACTGCAAAAGACAGGCAAGCCATTGGCCCGAAGTAAACGTGTCGCACTCGAAATCCTGACAGACTTGCTCCGGTGGCAGAGTAGTGTTTCTGAAGATGAGTGGCGGGCGGCGTGTATCGCCGATCCGAAGTTCTCTGCGGCGGAAACTGATAACGGAAAACGCAAGACATTCCGCGAGGCCCGCGTGGACCTTGCAGACCGAGAATTGATCGCACTTCGCGATCGGGGTTTTGTTCTGACGGAAAATGACCACGGGGCGCAGCCGGAGGACGACCATGAGATCCTGTGAGAGACGGGACTTTCAGGAAACACTTCCCCTCACGTCCCCGGCAAACCGGGAGATGGGCAGGGGACGGGACAGGACACACCCCTTAGAGGGGGTGTCCCAAGTCACCGCCCCTCAAATGCCATTTTGACAGTGTTGAGAAATTCATAAGGAGAGCCACGGCGGGGAAGCTGTTCGCTCGGGTCCTTCCCGAGGGAGGCTTGCTCCGGGGGGTGCGCCGAGCCCCAGTTTTCCATAGCTTTTGGGGCCTCTAACGATAACAGACCTATTTCGCCCGCCATGTATGGTTTCAGCATCTCGTGCCAGCTTGCAATCAAGGCTTTAACCATAGGATTGCTTCCTAGGTTTTTGGACCCTGCGCCATAACAGATCCAGTGGCTTCCTCGACGAGGTCGCTGGAGAAATTCATCCATCGGACTCGATGTCGTCGTTCTCACCCGCCGCTTCAACAGCAGTCTTCGCCACTTGTTCTGATTGCCAGTCCCCATAGGAAACGTTGGAGCCGCTGACCTTCCAAGACGAGCGACCGTTGTCGGGGCGCCCGTAAACCACCGCAGATGCCGCGCTTGGGCTATTGAACGCGACATCTTGCGCAAAGCTAAGAAGGCCCTTTTGCCCCGGGACCAGCTTGCCCGTCTTGATTAGCTGCGCGTGCCGTTTTGAATAGCTGTGGTCCGAAGTGCTCGACCAGGCACTCACTGCGTCCGATCCCTCCAGAACAATAAATTCCCCTTCGACCTCGCGGGCGCGCGCTTCCAACCCAAGCTTACTGTGGACAAACTTGAACAGTGGTGCGACTTCGATTTCTGAGGTGATTTCGTCCCCGGCGGAAACTACCTTGGTCATGGCTCTGTGCTGGCGAAGGAAATCAAACCCAAGGACCGGCAGGATGAGGCGAAGCTGGTCTATGAAGTACTCCATGTCGGACGCGTCGGCCTCCGGCAGGGCGACCGGCGGGGGTGCCGTGCTATTCTGAACACTGGAGTTGCCCACAGCGTTTGCGATAGCAATCAACCGCGCCTCTAGATAACGCGCATGCGCCTTAGTGATGTTCTGGTCTTTGCTGGTTACAACGCAAGTGCTCTCCCAGAAATCCTTGCCGGAGTCTCTGTTGTGCTGAACGAGACGCTTTCGGACATTGTCGCTTTCACCGATGTAGAGTTGAAGGGTATCCGGGTCCTTAGGATCGCGACCAGTCAGGAAATAGATTCC
Organism: Ruegeria sp. AB6; assembly: GCF_056542685.1. NCBI lineage: Bacteria > Pseudomonadati > Pseudomonadota > Alphaproteobacteria > Rhodobacterales > Roseobacteraceae > Ruegeria > Ruegeria sp. AB6. Next base: position 242,415 of record NZ_JBQGAD010000002.1, read on the forward strand.
GGTACGGTCAAGTTCCGAGCGTTTGAGGAAAGCAGGCAATCCATTCCGTGACCCGGATAGGACATGACCAGTCCAGTTCATTATCTCGGCCGTTGTCAGGCCGGACGCCGTGCCTTCGGCAAGAAACAATTTTACCGATCTCCCTAGTCGGGAACTCATGCTACAACCTCCATCGCCTTCTCACTCCCCCACGATACAAATTTCGCCCGACATCAGCATGAGTATTAGGAGGCTGTGGGTCGCCTCGAAACCGAGGTTCGGGCCGGATATGTACTGATTGTTCAACGAAGTTTATGCCATCTCATTTCTGACTTCCAATCATCTGCGAATTTGCGGGGGCGCAAGACGAAACCTGCAACCCGGCCTTTCTATCAACTATTTGCCAAAGTAAAGATAAGCGGTTTCGAAACAACCCGTAGGAAAGCAGTAACAGCCTTGGGCAGACGCAATGAGGATTCAGCGTTACCTAACTTGACAGACGCATTTTGCGCCATACTGGCAAACCATTATCCGAGCCGCCTTGGATATGCCCAAATTCTCATGTTAGCGTGCCGCCAAAGATACAGTGGGAGGATTCCCGCTTAAGAAAACAAAGATAAGAGCAGGCTGTATACTATGAGCGCAGATATTAAATCACTTAGTTCTTTCGTCTGGTCTATAGCTGAGCTGCTTCGTGGGGATTTTAAGCAATCTGAGTATGGCAAAGTAATATTGCCCTTTGTCGTGCTGCGACGCCTAGACTGCATTCTTGAAGAGAGCAAGCAGAGCGTCCTCGACATGGCCGCATCGCTGCCAGATGATATGGACGACGAGGCACGCGACACGCTGCTTTTTGGCTCTGTTGGTCAAAACATCCGCATTTACAACTTGTCCCACTTCACCTTTGCTTCGCTCAAGGGGCAGGATGCCAAAGACATCCATATGAACCTGCTCGACTACATCACCAAGTTCTCAGGCAACGTCCGCGACATCTTCCTCGACAAGTTCCTGTTCACTGATCAGCTAAAACGGCTGAACGATGCCGGGCTGCTCTATCAGGTGTTCGACCGCTTCACCCAGATTGACCTGCACCCCGACGCGATCTCTAACCTTGAAATGGGGTATCTGTTCGAAGACCTCATCCGCCGCTTCTCGGAGATTTCAAACGAGACAGCAGGGGAACACTATACCCCGCGCGAGGTCATCCGTCTCATCGTCTCGTTATTGCTCATCAACGACAAGGACGCGCTGACCGGCTCTGGCGTCATCCGGCAGGTCTATGACCCGGCAGCGGGCACAGGCGGGATGCTGTCAATTGCTGAGATGGAGATGAAGGCGCTCAACGACCGCATCCGCGTCGAACTCTTCGGGCAGGAACTGAACCCCGAGTCCTTCGCGATCTGCAAATCCGACATGCTGGTGACCGGGCACAACCCCGAGAACATCGCCTTCGGCAACACGCTGACCCAAGACGCCCACGCTAACAAACGCTTCCATTACATGTTATCAAATCCGCCCTATGGCGTGGACTGGAAGAAATACGCTGACCCCATCAAGGACGAGGCTGCAGAACTAGGCATGGGCGGGCGCTTTGGTGCAGGCCTGCCGCGGATCTCGGACGGACAGCTGCTCTTCCTACAGCACATGATCTCGAAGATGCGGAACGATGAGCAAGGCTCGCGTGTTGGTATTGTCATGAATGGCTCACCGCTTTTCACGGGCGGGGCCGGATCCGGCGAGAGTGAGATACGTCGCTGGATGCTTGAAAACGACTGGGTGGAGGCTATCATCGCGCTGCCCACCGACCTATTCTACAACACCGGCATCCAGACATATGTTTGGCTGCTCACGAACCGCAAGGACACAGCCCGGCGCGGCAAGGTGCAGCTGATTGACGCCAGTGGTGAGCGTTTCTGGAAGTCCATGCGCAAGTCCCTCGGGTCCAAGCGTCGCGAAATTCCGATTGAAGCCTGCGATGAGATCGCCCGCATCTACGCTGAGATGTTGAACGGCGACGGTGACTGGGGCGAAGTTTCAAAAATCTTTAAGACGACCGACTTTGGCTATCGTGAAATTCGGGTGGATCGACCGTTGAAACTCGCCTTTGCGGTGACCCCCGAGGGACTTGAGACGGTGCGCGAGGCCAAGCCATTTCAAAAACTTGAAGAAAGTGAGCAGAGCCGCGTTCTGGCGGCGTTGGAGGCCCTTCCTACCGATGAACGTTGGATCAACCGCGACGACTTCGACAAGGCACTCACAGCGGCGTTTAAAGAGTCTGGCCTCAAGGTTGGAGCGCCGGTTAGAAAGGCGATCCTTTCGGCCTTGTCGGAGCGTGATGAAGACGCCGAGGCTTGCGCTGACAGCAAGGGCAACACTGAACCGGACACCAATCTGCGCGATCACGAATTGGTGCCGCTGAATGAGGACTGGCGCGATTATGTGAGACGTGAGGTCCTGCCCTTTGTCCCGGATGCCTGGGTGGATGAAACTCACACCGATGGGCAGGACGGCCACGTTGGGCGTGTCGGGTATGAGATCAACTTCAATCGCTATTTCTACAAATACGTTCCACCCCGTCCGCTCGACGAGATCGATGCCGAGTTAAAGGAGCTGGAGGCAGAGATTGCAGATCTGCTTCGGGAGGTGGTTGAGTGAGTTTCGCGGTTCATGAAGACTGGAAAATGGCGTTCGGAGAATTTTCTAGTTGGTATCGCGTTCGTGATCATTTTGACCTGATAAACGGCTAGGTATCGTTGTTGGGATTCGATGGATGCAAAGCCACGATGATATAGTTGAGTCGTTCAGCCTTAAAACGCAAAGCTTTGAAGAGCTAAGCGACGCAGTCGTCAACTGGGATCAGGAGTATGACCAGTTGTCGGGCGGTCAATTCGAGGGTGGCCTCAAGCTGGCGCAGGTTAATGAGTCCCAGATCCTCAGAATTCGATGGGGACAAAAAATTCGCTACCGTGGAACAGCCCCAGCTGGGGCTTTTGCCTTTGCTTTGCCGTTCGATCAGCAAGGAGATGCAAACTGGATCGGCCAGAAAGCGGGCGTGGACACAGTTCTCATGCAAGCACCAAACAAGGCCGGCGATCTGATTTCCTCCAATTTCTACGACGCGCTGGTGCTCGGAGTTCCTGAAAACGACGTGTTCCGGATTTCATCGGCGCTATCTGGGAAAGGCGAAATCAGTGGCAACTTGCATGGGGCCTCAACCCTTTCGACGGCAGGTGCAGCTTCTTTACGCCATCAGGGACAATCGCTCATTGACCGGGCTATCTCAGATTTTTCCGACGACAGAGCCGCTCTTAAGCGTCTCTCCGATCAGTTTATCAAGTTGTTCCTTTGGGAGCTGGTGAAGTCAAATGGCGGCGGCCTAAAGGAACACCGGGTTTCCAGACCGGCCAGACTGGTGGGGGACGCAACAGATCTGGTTCTATCCGACGTGACCGGAAACATAGGATTGACCACTCTTTGCGCTCATTATGGTGTCAGCCTTAGGACACTTCACTATGCATTCAAAGATGTCACGGGCCTTTCAGCTGCGACCTGGCTGCGACGCATGAGGCTCAATAGAGTGCATCGCGAACTGCAAGGCGCGATCTCGAATGGGGCTACAATAGGCAGCGTGGCCGCGACTTACGGCTTTCACCATCAAGGGCATTTCACGAACCAATACAAGCGGCTGTTCGGCTGCCTGCCATCGGAAACACTGCATCGCAATTAGACGGAAGTTTAGTCTCAAAAACCCAGTCTCAAGAGATGTTTGCAGATTTTGGATAAGAATGATGCGTGATTTTGACAGCCAAAGAGGCCACCATTGTCGAGTAGTCTGATGGTTGCGCAGCGGCGCCTTCAGCCACAAGAATTCCGATCAAATTTTTTAGGAGAGATACATGAAACTTCTTACCAATCATTTATCGGCGGCAATTGCCCTCAGCCTCATTGCGGCGGGCGCCAGCGCCTCCAAGGCCCATGCAAATGAGGACACTGTCTCAACGGAGCTTCCGCCATTGATGCAGCAAATCAACAATGGCAACTGGCTTGAGGAGTCTGAGGCGCAGAAATTGGTAGACGAACTCTACTATCATAGAGCGATTCAGGCCTACTACGACATGTTACCGGCAATGAACACCATTGGCCTGCGCGATGGGTCTGAGGCAGTGTTTGGAGCGGGCTACAACGTCATTCCGATCTGGAAAGAAAGAATGGACTCCCGCGCCTGGGTTCCGACACCTAACGCTGACGTTATTTATTCAATGGGTTACGCAGATCTCAAAGAAACCGGCCCATTGGTTGTTGCGGCTCCACCCAATACAGTGAGCATGCTCACAGATTTCTTCCAAGTAACGTTGACGGACGTAGGCGCCGCTGGTCCAGATGGCGGAAAAGGCGGACTGTATCTCCTTCTTCCACCCAACTACGATGGCCCGGTTCCGAATGGCGGGTATTACACGTTCGAGTCTCCGACATACAACGTGTTTATCTTCTTTCGCACAATCATGAAGCAGGGTGATGGTGGTCCAGATCCCTCCGAGGCGGTCGCGACGGCGGAACAAATTCGTATTTACCCACTTTGGGAAGTGGAGAAGGATATTCCGGCAATGGAGTTCCCGAACGCCTCGGGCAAGCGCCTCAACATGATGTATGAAACCGATTTCGACTTTTGGACGAAAATGAAAGAGTTCGTGGACCATGAGCCTTACTCGGCCATTCCGCCGGCTACTCGCGGTGTTTTGGCTTCCCTCGGCATCAAGAAGGGTGAGCCATTTAATCCAACTGCCAAGCAAATGGAATCCTTGAACAAGGCGATGGAAGTTGCACCAAAGATGATCTTTGCCTCCAGGCAGGTCGGTCGACCGGATGGCCGTAACTTCTATTACTATGACAGACAGTATGAACGCGTTTGGTCTGGAGCTACCGCCGAGTTTATGCAGGACGGCTACCTCGACATCGACCAAAGGGCTGCCTTTATGCAATTTGCATACAGCACGTCACCAGCAATGGTTAAACGCGTTATCAATGGTGGTGCAAAATATCCGGTTACTGCCAGAGACGCGGACGGCGAATTCTTGAATGGTAGCCACCACTACAAGCTACATCTGCCGGCGGGTATTCCGGCGAAGCTGTTCTGGGCAGTAACGCTCTACAACGTAACCGATGGGACGATGCCGGAAACTGACCAGTTCATGCCGTCTATCAATCAATTCAACGATTACGAGAAGAATGATGATGGTTCGGTTGATCTCTACTTCGGTCCGACGCTGCCAGACGGCGCTCCTGAGTCCAATTTCATCAAGACCGTTGAGGGAAGAAACTTCCTGACAGCTGTGCGACTGTTTGGAACGGGTATCGAGTTCTTCGACCAAACTTGGAAACCCGACGATGTTGCGAAAATTGACTAATTTTCAAATCGTTGGATAAAAAAGTTCTGAAAGCCCGCAGGGAACTGTGGGCTTCCTGGACAACTGTGATCGCAGCGCACCAAGGAATCTGACCTTTCACAATCGCGAAGTATCTATTGCTCTCGTGGCAACCGGCAGAAAAGCAATTCCTCGTCGAATCCACAACATTTTGTAGCTTTCTGAAGTTGACCACAAAATGACACCCCCAACGAGGCGTCGGGGGCACAACTTAAGTGAACGGCTGGCTGTCTACACCCGACGTAGGGGGCAGACTGCTCCAATAACGGGTGAAGAGTTTTCGCAACTTCTGAACTCTCGCGACGATAAGACCCGTAGCGAAATATTCTCATATCTCAGCCGGGGGCGCGACATTGGGTTCGATCAGGTGATTGTCGCGGATCCTAGGAGCGGCGCAGAAGATGATGGGCAAGAAATGACATTCTATCTGCCTGAGACTGCCGCAGCGGACATGAATGTTATCGACGAGGGAACGCTTGTTCAGGACGACGGCGCACCCGCGTACAAACTTGTGGGCAACGTCCAATTGGCTGCGCCCGCCGACAATGACCCCCGCAACCCAATGCGAACCAAAGACGCCGTCGACGTGATGCGTCCAACCATCGTAGGGGTGTTCGGCGATCAGTTCCCTTGGTCATACGCGCATCTGCGAAAAGCAGCAGAACACCTTGGGTTCTGGGACCAAGCGGTTGGCGACAAGACGAACACCGGAGTGGAGCCAATCACTGGAACGACGCTCTACTATGGAAGGGGGCGCGAGGCGGTGATGCAGTTCGCGAAACAGACCCCCGACGACTTTGTAGAAGTGGTTGGCTCGAAACAGACGCAAACAGTCTGGAAACAGCAGCACGATGTTGCGGCCTTAGAAGCCGAGCAAGAAGGTTGAAGCTGAACACACCATACGCCAACTTCAAAAGCTCTTTCCAACGGATAGTCCCGCAATGACCGAAGTACGAAAACGCAAGAAACGTGAGATTATGCCGCCGCAAAGGGAATGGCCGCCGATACCTTTAGAACCTACCGATACCGAAGACCAAGATAATACTATCGTTTCTCGTCTACCTGGCCGCAACGGGTTGGCAGGAGCCGACGATATTGTCCAATGGCTCGCGCAGTTAATGAACAAGAAAAGTGTTTCATACGATCAGCTTTCACACCTCTCAGGCGTTCCCTCCCGGACTATCAAGAAATGGTTCAGCAGCGACGAAAAATCTCGAACTATTCCCAAACTCAATACTATCCAAGCTTGCTTCGAAGCGTTGGGCCAATCGCTCATCGTCAGTCCGCCAAGTGTTCAGATTGGAAACGGCCAGAAGTTCTATCCAATTGACAACTTCCGTCGGCAACTCTTGGAAGATTGGCTAGACCAGTCGGCCAGATCGAGAGGTGTATCCGTTTCCGCCTTAATCGAAGACTTGGAAACCAATCATCGCAGGGCGATCGAGAACCAAACGAAGGGTTATCGGAGGCGAGAGTTGTAAAAGTGCCTTTTAGGGCACCAGAAAACACCGAAGAAATACTCCATGTTTTGCTCAGAACGCCCAAGAAGCTTTGTGAGGCCCGCATAGTGAGTAAGAAAACCCTGCCAAATACAGACATTCGCCCCCCTTATATCCGTGAGCGTCAGATCGTATCCCGCTTCGGAGTTTCACGAGGCACCCAGTATCGCTTGCGTCGGCGCGGCATCTTTCCGCGAGGGATACGGGTGAGTCCACGGACTGTAATATATTCTGAGCCGGAGATCATCGATGCGCTGGCCGCATTGGCTACGGATGCGAAGAGGTAAGTCAATGGCCACCGCCTCCCAAGTACGACACAGGGTCTTGCCGCCGCCTTGCGCAAGGCTGCTGTCACGTGGAGAGGCATCAGCATATGCCGGGGTTAGCCCGAATACTTTTGACCGCATGATGGGCGATGGCCTGATGCCCGGCCCCAAGCGTGTGTATAATCGCGTGCTTTGGGACGTGCGTGCGCTCGACAGTGCGATTGATGCCTTGCCGGGCGACCAAGACTCGTCAGATGCTGGCGGTTCCGACATCAATGAATGGGACTGACCAATGAAACAACTCCGAAGACCGCCCAAATACTGTCAGGGCTTTGAAGACAGACATGGCAAGATGCGCTGGTATTATCGCCGCACGGGCTATCCCCGTGCTGCATTGTCCGGTTTGCCATGGAGTCCCGAGTTCATGGCCGCTTATGAGCTGGCGGCCCAAGGCGAACGCATGGACGTGGGCAGGACCAAGAGCAAGCCGGGGACCATCACCGCACTGGTGGCTAGTTACTACCGCACGTCCGACTTCACCAACCTGTCCGATGTAACAAAACGCACGTATCGCAACATCTTAGAACGGTTTCGAAAGGAGCACGCAGACAAGAGGGTGGCCTTGCTTCAGCGCCGGCACATTCAAAGATTGGTGAACGAAAGGGCAGGAACACCATCCGCTGCGAACCGCCTCTTGCGAATGATCCGCATCCTTATGCGTCACGCAGTTGAAATGGGCTGGCGTCGCGATGATCCGACCATAGGCGTGCGCAAGCTGAAAGAAAATACAGGGGGCTTCACTACTTGGGAGGATGAACACATTGAACGTTTTTTGGCGCATCATAAGCCCGGGTCTCGGGCGCATTTGGCGTTGATGCTTTTGCTCTACACGGGGCAGCGCAGGGCCGATGTGGTGCGCATGGGGCGGCAACACGTCAGAAACAATGTGCTGACGATCACGCAGCAAAAGACGGGCCAGCAAGTTTCGATCCCGATACACTTTGAGCTGAAACGTACCCTCGATTCTTTGCCGAAAAACAATTTGACATTTTTGGTGTCCGACCGAGGCGGCCCGCTGAAGCCCGAGAGTTTCACCAATTGGTTCAAGCGCATGGTTCAAGACGCCGGACTTTCTGGCTTGTCAGCTCACGGTCTGCGCAAGGCAACTTGTCGAATGTTGGCAGAAGGCGGATGCACACCGCATCAAATCATGGCTATCAGCGGTCACAAAACCCTGTCCGAAGTCACCCGTTACACTGTGGCCGCAAGCCGCGCGCAACTGTCTGAGGACGCTATGGCATCAATGGGTAAGGTCAAAGAAAGAACGTAAACTGTCAAACCTCATACAAAAGTTTGACAATTCGCTCTGTAAGTATCTGACTATTTTAAGTGAAATTTGGAAATGGTGGGCGACCCTGGAATCGAACCAGGCGTGCGTCTCCGCGAGGGAGTTACAGTCCCCTGCCACACCTTGCGGCCTGTCGCCCACTGTCAGGCGTTGCACCTGACGTGGAGGCGTGATTACTAGCGCCTTAAACGAGCGTCAACAGGAAAATACCGCTTTGGCGCAGGAAACCGAATTCCCGGCCCGGAGGCCCAAGAAATGAAGAAACCCAAGTGGGTCGTTGAAAAGGAACAGGCGCGCAAGGCGGCGGCTTCTGAAACCGTGTGGCTGTTCGGCCTGCACGCCGTGCGCGATGCCCTGATGAACCCGAAACGACAGAAGCTGCGCCTGATCGTAACCCGTAATGCCCGTGACAAGTTGAGCGAAGCCATTGAATTTGCAGGGGTCGAGGCCGAAATGGTCGATCCGCGAAAATTTACGGCTCCAATCGATCCCGGCTCGGTGCATCAGGGCGCGGCACTTGAGGTCAAACCGCTGGACTGGGGCGGATTAGCCGAGAACTGTATCGGGCGTGAACACCCGCGTGTCATCTTGCTGGACCGTGTAACCGACCCACATAACGTGGGGGCCATTCTGCGCTCGGCCGAGGTCCTGGGGGCCAGTGCGGTCATCGGCACGCGACATCACTCGGCCCCGGAAACTGGCGCTTTGGCCAAAACGGCCAGCGGCGCGTTGGAGCGGCAACCTTACCTGCGCATGCGCAATTTGGCCGATACCATTGTCGAGTTGCAGAATATGGGTTTTCTGGTCCTGGGCATGGACGGAGAGGCCGAGCAAACAATTGAAGAGACGCTAGATGGCCGGTTCGACCAGCCGGTCGCCTTGGTGCTGGGGGCTGAGGGGCCGGGATTGCGGCAAAAGACCAAGGAAACCGTGGATCATCTGGTGAAAATCGACGCGGCGGGCGGTTTTGGGTCTCTGAACGTCTCAAATGCGGCGGCGATTGCCCTATATGCATCGAGACACAGATAGACAGGAGCGCGCCATTTCCACCCCTTCGAAAATTGCCACCTGCTGCTATTGCGGCACGCGGGCCGCATTGGTGCTGAAAGGCAAGCAGCGCCATGAGCTTAGTTGCTCAAGCTGCGGCGCCCCCTTGCACGACCTGAAAATGGTGCCCAAGCGTAAACTGTCCGAGCCCAAACCGGATCGCAGATACGAAAAGCCACGGAAAGCCAAAAAGAAGAAGAAAAAGGGCGTATTCTCGCGCGTGTTCGATGAGGCGTGGGATGTGATAGAGGATATTTTCGACTAACTCAGTTTATTCGGGCACGACCGTTCACATCCGCGTTAATTGGGGTTTCAGATGCGTTAAAGAATTGCATCTTGATACCCTGACTTTCTAATGAACGCGCTATGATGATGAACCGACGTTTTCTCTTTGGTGCAATTTGTGCCGCTATGATTGCTCCTGCCGCGTTTGCGCAGGAATTGCCCGTTTTCTACAAAACGGACGGTGCAGCTATGGCCGGTTATGATGTGGTGTCCTATTTCGGGGATGGTGCACCTGTTCGCGGTCTGCCAGAGTATTCGGTCGTGTGGAAAGGGGCTGAATGGCACTTTGCAACAGCCGAAAACCAAGCCGCTTTTGAGATGAACCCACGGGCCTACGCCCCGCAATTCGGCGGCTATTGCGCCTATGCGATGGCACAGGGTGAGCTGGTCAGTACAGACCCGGCGCTGTGGCGTGTGATTGACGGGCGGCTCTATTTGACTCACTCGCGCGAGATTGAGCGTATGTGGATACAGGATACTGCCGGTTACATCGAAATGGCCGAGGCGCATTGGCCCGTTGTCCTTTACGAAAACTAGGCGAAGTTCCGCTTTTCGTGATCTGTCATCACAAAAATGCGCACCCCCTCTTTTTTTTAACCAAGACATGCTTAAATGTCACAGTGACCGCGGAACGGAACTGCCGCGGGTCATTTCACTGTCCCTCGTTCCAACACCTTGCGCCCAGGTCTTTACCTGGGCGCTTTTTTCTTTGGTCCTTGGCGCTTAAGGTGGCCGCATGACCGACTATACCGATGCTTTCCTGACTGACATCCTGAAACGTACCAAGACAGTGGCCGTTGTTGGTGTGTCGATGAATCCTGTGCGCCCCAGCTACTACGTGGCGCGCTACCTGTCGTTGAAGGGCTACATGGTCATTCCGGTCAATCCCGGACACGCGGGCAAAGACTTGTTCGGCAATACGGTGCGGGCGTCCCTGTCTGAAATCGACGAACCGGTCGATATGGTCGATATCTTTCGCCGGTCCGAGGCGGTTCCCCCGATCGTCGACGCGGCGTTGGACGCCTTCCCGAACCTGCGCACGATCTGGATGCAGATCGGCGTAGAACATCCCGAAGCGGCCGCCAAGGCGCAGGCGCGCGGGGTTGATGTTGTGATGAACCGTTGCCCCAAGATCGAATACCAACGCCTGTTCGGAGAGCTGCGTATGGGTGGGTTCGCCACCGGAGTGATCTCATCCAAGCTTTGAGCTATTCGCCTGCATAGGGCAGCAGTGCACCGTATTGTTCGGCGCGTCGTTTTTCCAGAACGGTCTCGCGCGGGATCCAGTCATATCGGGTGTCCTCGGGCAGGGGGGACCAAAACAGGACGCCACCATACCGCCAGGGGTCCAGAATCACGCCGTCATACATCGTCTCGCCCTTGCGGCTGATGATCGCTGTGCTGTGGTCGATTCGAAATGGGTTGTCGGCATTCGCAATGGCGCGGTGCATCTCAAGCGTTCGGAACTGTTCCTGATCCAGGCGGCGTTCGATGTCCTCGGCCCAGTGCCAGCACAGCCCGCGGGGACGCAGGCCCTTGTTGACCTTGGCATTATGGATCAACGGAGGATCGGTGATCTGATATTCCTGCGCCAACTGTGCGGTATAGGCATAGGCGATCTGGGCCGCCCGGTCAGCCTCTTCAGGGTCGATGCCCGGCCCGAGGCTTCGTATTTCAGTGGCCAAACGCTGCACATCCTCCGGCGTCGACCGAGGAGCGGTCGCGCAAGCGCCCAGTACAACAAGGGCCAGCATGAACAAAATCGGCCTGATCAGCGCCAAGATTCCTAAGCGAAGGGTCATGCAACCATCTTAAAGCGCGATTGTGACGGTCGTCACCCCTTTGAACGCGCAGCTTTTTCTGCGATGCCACTGATGCCTTGACGGCGAGCCAGTTCAGCCAGCACATCGTCTAGCGCCACGTCGCGGGCCGCCAGCATGACAAGCAGATGATACAGTACGTCCGCAGCCTCTGACGTCAACTTTTCCACGTCGCCTTTGGTGGCTTCGATGATCGCCTCGATGGCCTCTTCTCCGAACTTCTCGGCGCATTTCTCGGGGCCTTTCGCCAACAGCTTGGCGGTCCAGCTGCTGTCAGGGTCAGCGTTTTTGCGGGCCTCAATCGTGGCGGCCAGATCGTGCAGTATGCTCATGTCAGCCTCATCGGGATGCCTGCGGCGGCCATGTGTTCCTTGGCCTCGCGAATGGTGTATTCGCCGAAATGGAAGATCGAGGCTGCCAGGACGGCGCTGGCCCCGCCTTCGGTCACGCCTTCGACCAGATGGTCCAGATTGCCGACCCCGCCCGAGGCGATCACCGGCACGTCCACCGCATCGGAAATCGCGCGGGTCAGGGGCAGGTTGAACCCCGCCTTGGTGCCGTCGCGGTCCATCGAAGTTAGCAGAATCTCACCCGCGCCCTTGGCGACAACGGATTTGGCAAACTCGACAGCGTCAATACCAGTGGGCTTGCGACCGCCATGCGTGAAAATCTCCCACTTGCCGGGGCTGACGGTCTTGGCGTCGATGGCGCAGACAATGCACTGGCTGCCGAACTGATCTGCCGACTCGGCGATCACATCGGGGTTGGCCACGGCAGCCGAGTTGAAGCTGACCTTGTCCGCCCCCGCCAGCAGCAGGGCGCGTACATCGTCCTTGGTGCGTACGCCGCCGCCTACGGTCAGGGGGACAAAGCACTGTTCCGCGGTGCGCTGAACCACGTCGAACATGGTGCCCCGGTTTTCATGGGTGGCGTGAATGTCCAGAAAACAGATCTCATCCGCGCCTGCCTCATCATAGGCCTTGGCCGATTCCACCGGATCGCCCGCATCGCGCAGACCGACGAAGTTGACGCCCTTGACCACGCGGCCATCAGCGACGTCCAGACAGGGAATGATGCGGGTTTTCAGCATGGCGATGTCCTTTGTTGGCGCACCTGTAACGGCAAAGCCCCGCCGATGCCAGACTTGTGATTGTGATCTGCCGCGAAGCCGTGGAAATTAAGGATGAAATTCATGAAAAGGATTATCGAGATGCGACATCTTATTCTGGCTTCAATACTCACTTTCGGAGGGGCACTGTCCGCCATGGCAGACGACATCATCAAAGTTGAAACAGACAAATCCGTGACCGAGGCGCTGGACGCGCTCGAGGCTGCCGTTGGCAATGCAGGCGCAACGGTCTTTGCCCGCGTTGACCACGCCGCAGGGGCCGAGAAGGTGGGCACGCCAATTCCAGCCAATCAGGTGCTGATCTTCGGCAACCCTGCGCTGGGCACGCCCGCCATGCAGATCGATCCGCGCGCCGGGCTGTTCCTGCCGCTGAAGGTTCAGGCTTATGAGGACGCCGAGGGGCAGGTCTGGCTGGCCTATGAGGACCCGAAAGAGACCTTGGACGATTTGAATGGCGTCTCTAACGCGCCCGTCGTCGAAAAGATGCGCGGCGCGCTGGCCAAGCTGACCGCCGCTGCCGCACAGTAAGTCACTTTAGAGCGCGAATGGCCTCGTTCAGGTCAATCGCGCCATCATAGAGTGCACGGCCCGAGATGGCGCCATTCAGCTCTACGCCGCAATCGCGCAGGGCGAACAGATCGTCCAACGAACTGACACCACCCGAAGCGATCACCGGGATCGATACGGCGCGGGCGAGGGCGGCGGTCGCCTCGATATTCGGGCCCTGCATCGCGCCGTCGCGGTTGATATCGGTATAGATGATGGCCGCGACGCCTGCGTCTTCAAAACTGCGGGCAAGGTCTGTGACCTGCACGTCTGTTTCCTCGGCCCAGCCTTTGGTGGCGACCATGCCGTTGCGTGCGTCGATTCCCACGGCGACCTTGCCGGGGAATTCGCGCGCCGCTTCGCGGACCAGATCGGGGTTTTCGACCGCCACGGTGCCCAGAATCACGCGAGCGAGCCCCTTGCTGATCCAGGTTTCGATCGTTTTCAGGTCACGAATCCCACCGCCCAGCTGCGCAGGAACTTTACAGGCGGCCAGAATCGCCTCGACCGGAGCAGCATTGACCGGCTCACCGGCAAAAGCACCGTTCAGATCAACCAGATGCAGCCATTCGCACCCGGCATCGACAAAGGCTTTAGCCTGCGCCGCCGGGTCGTCATTGAACACTGTTGCCTTCTCCATTTCACCGCGCAACAGGCGCACGGCCTGGCCGTCTTTGAGGTCGATGGCGGGGTAAAGGATCATATCGGGCCTTCTTTCACTGTCATTGTGGCGGGATATCGCACAAGGCAGGTAGGGGATGCAACGCGACGCGGGGTCATAGTTGCTCACAGGCCGATATTCGGGACAGACTATGGGTGTAAAAGGGAGATTTCTATGAAACAAACGATCCTTGCCGCAGCAGTCCTGACGGCACTGGCAACCGTCGCGTCCGCTGATCCTGTAGATGGCATCTGGAAAACAGAGCCCGGTGATGACGGCGAATATCTGCACGTGTCGATTTCCGAGTGCGGCAGCGCAATCTGCGGCACCATCGATAGCGCTTTTGATGCGTCAGGCAACCAGGTATTGAACTACGAGCATGACGGCAAACAGATGATCTGGGACATGATTCCCGAAGGTGGCGGAGCCTATGACAACGGTAAGATCTGGGCACCGGACCGCGACAAGACGTATAACTCGAAAATGGCGCTGAGCGGCAACTCGTTGACCGTCAAAGGCTGTGTCGCGGGTGGTCTGATCTGCCGCGGCCAGACCTGGTCGCGCGTTCAGTAAGCCCTTATGGGGCCCAGGCTAGGAAGTTTCCGATCATGCGCAGCCCCACATCCTGACTTTTTTCAGGGTGGAACTGCATTCCAACCATTGTGTCACGGCCAATCACGGCCGTGACCTCCTGCCCATAGTCCACATAAGCCAGACGCTGCGCCGGGTCGGTGACCCGGAAGTGGTAGGAATGGACGAAATAGGTGTGATCGCCGGATTCCACTCCGTCAAACACCGGGTGATCGCTTTCCAGCACCAGATCGTTCCAGCCCATATGCGGCACTTTCAGCGCGCTGTCTGACGGTGCAATCCGCACAACATCGCCCGCAACCCAGCCCAGTCCGTCGGTGTCAGTGTATTCGTGGCCCGTTGACGCCATCAGCTGCATCCCGACGCAAATGCCCAGAAACGGGCGACCTTTTTGCTCCACCGCTTCAACCATAGCGTCGTGGATACCCTTGTGCCCACGCAGTTCGGCCGCACAGGCCGGAAAGGCTCCGTCACCGGGCAAGACTAACCTGTCGGCGCGCGCTACGACATCTGCATCCGAGGTCACAACAACCTCACCCGCATCCAATTCCCGCGCCATGCGCTGAAACGCCTTTTCGGCCGAGTGCAGGTTGCCGCTTTCGTAGTCGATGATCGCTGTCAGCATTTACAGCGCGCCTTTCGTGGACGGAATCGCATCCGCCTTACGCGGGTCGGTCTCGACCGCCAGGCGAAGGGCGCGGGCGACGGCCTTGAAGGCGGCCTCGGCGATGTGGTGGCTGTTGAAACCGTGCAGCTGGTCAATATGCAGCGTGACGCCGCCATGGGTGCTGAGCGCCTGAAAGAATTCGCGCACCAACTCGGTGTCGAACGTGCCGATCTTGGCTGTCGGCAGGTCCACGTTCCAGATCAGGAACGGACGGCCCGATAGATCCAGCGCGCAACGCACCTGTGCGTCATCCATAGGCAGATGGCATTCGCCGTACCGACGGATGCCTTTCTTGTCGCCCAGTGCTTGCGTCAGCGCCTGACCCAGCGCGATGCCGGTATCCTCGACCGTGTGGTGGTCGTCGATGTGATAGTCACCCTTGGCACGGATGGTCATGTCGATCAGCGAGTGACGCGCCAGCTGATCCAGCATGTGATCGAAGAACCCCACACCGGTCTGATTGTCATAGGTGCCGGTGCCATCCAGATTGACCTCGACGGTGATCTCGGTCTCGGCGGTCTGACGGCTGATCTTTGCGCTGCGCATGGGCGAATTCCTTTTGCTACAGGCGCGCTTATAGACGGGGTAGGGCGGCCATATCCAGAGCGCATGCAGCATTCGCCGCAATCTGTTGCAGGGGATTGCACCCCGGCCCGCCCCGTGCCAGCTTGCGAGCAACTCAAACCAACAAGGTCCGGCCCATGTCCACCTGCGTTTTCATCCAGATCCGCTGCAAACCCGGCACCACTTACAAAGTGGCCGAAGAGATCGCTCTGCGCGAAATCCACTCCGAGCTGTACTCGACCAGCGGCGAATACGATCTGTTGCTGAAGCTTTACATCCCCGAGGCAGAGGATGTGGGCCATTTCATCAACGAAAATCTGCTGGTGATTCCCGGCATCGAACGATCACTGACTACAATGACGTTCAAGGCGTTCTAACCCAGTTCAAACGTTGTCACGCCGAAGATCCGGCTTAGGTCGATATCCGGTTCGTGATCGGAATACATCCGCGCGGTTTCGAACACTTTGTCCAATCCCAGTTGATCGGCCATGGCGAATGCTGCCACATTGGGTTGCGGCATGTCGACAAAGACATCGTGATCGCGATGATCCACGGGAATGGCCGCCAAGAGGCTTGCCAGCAGCGCCTGCGCTATTGCGGCGTCGTCGGCAAATAGCGGGCCAACCTTGTAGCCCGTCTTGCAGGGGCGCAGGGTGGCATAGCCCCTAATCTGGCCACTTTCGGTATAAACCCGAGAGATATGGCTGGTGGCCCCCAGCCAGCTTTGCAGGAAGTTGTCGCGCGCCGCTGGAAACAGTTGGCGGTCATAGGCTTTGAGAGCGTCGCTGGCGGTTGACAGCGAGGCTACACCATTGCCCAGAACTTGCCCCAGCTTGGGCAGCACATCCCGAACCCGCGCGCCGAAGCGGTAGTTGTTGTAAGCAAATGTGAAGCCGGATTTGCGATAGTTGTCCTGCTGTTCGACCACTCCATCCAGCCCCATATTGCGGCCTTCGCAATGGGCCAGCGCGTGGCCTGCGATTTCAAGCCCGTGACCATGGCTGCGATATTCCGGTCGGACAATGTAGAACCCCAGAAAGGAAAACGCATCGTCGTAATTCACGGCTGAGACCGAAGCGACCATCTCCCCATCCAGAAACCCGCCCATAAATCCGTCGGGGTCTGTGGGCCTGAAACACTCGGCATCGTGGACCCCGGGGTTCCAGCCTTCGCGGCCAGCCCAGTCCACGGCTTGTTTGACTTCCGCCTCGGTCAGAGGGCGAATGGTGTAGTTGGACATAATAACATCCTGCAATCGTTAACGACCTCAGAATGACGCAACATCCCGCAAGACACCAGTAAAGTTTGAAAAAATGCTGTATCTGGAGCGGGCGAGGCGATTCGAACGCCCGACCCTAACCTTGGCAAGGTTATGCTCTACCCCTGAGCTACGCCCGCATCAGATACATATGTTTTGGTCCGGAGACCTCTCAATGGAGCGGGCGAGGCGATTCGAACGCCCGACCCTAACCTTGGCAAGGTTATGCTCTACCCCTGAGCTACGCCCGCGCCGTTGAGTGAGGAGGGATGTATAAATTCCCACGCGGGGCTGCAAGCGGAAAAATAAAAAAAAAGGAAAAATGTTTCGACGGAAATGCCGGTCTGACGTGTTCAAGTCATAGAGCGTTGCAAAACCAACAGGATGGAGCAGAGGATATGACGCGTATAGCAGACATGAAAATGGCGTTGTTAGCCGCATTGATTGTTTTGACATCTGCATTTTGCGTGCAGGACGGTGACCGGTTGGGCGAGGCGGAACCGGAGCTTATGAAAGCTCCGAAGATTGAAACACGCGTTCTGATGGGATGATCCCAGCGACAGCGGCTAAAGCGCCAGAACAAGGTTCGCGAGAGCGGCGACCAGAAGAGCCGTGAATGTCAGCACCATACCAAGCTGTCGAAAGATAACGATCTGCGGGGTTTTGCCGAACCCATAGGCATGCAGGACGCGCCCGGCCAGCAAACTCAGCCCCAGCAGATTGACGAGCAGGCCGCTTGCGCCCTGAAGCTCGACCATGGCGATCAGCAGCAGCGCGAACGGGGTGTATTCGACGAAGTTGGAATGGGTTCGGATCGCCTTGAGCATCTCGCTATTGCCAGAATCACCGTAAGAGATCTTGTGGCCACGGCGTTTAGTGATGACCCAACCGCTGAGAGCGATGTAGAGGAGCGCCAGGACGGCGGCGTAGATCGGTGTGATGGACAGCATGTTTTTCTCCCTGACGCATGAAAAGGGCCGCCCGGATTTCCGGGCGGCCCTCCAGTTGGAAGCTAAACTAGGTCGTTCATTCCAGTTCGACCAGTAGGTCCTTAGCGTCAATCTGACCGCCTGGCTGGACATGGACGGCCTTCACCACAGCGTCGCGTTCGGCATGGATGCCGGTTTCCATCTTCATCGCTTCGATGGTGAGCAGTAGATCGCCTTCTTTTACCTCCTGACCTAAAGTGACGCTGACAGTGGCCACAACACCGGGCATCGGAGCACTCACGTGGTTTGGGTTGCCCGCTTCGGCCTTGGGACGAGCCTGTGTGGACGCGGTCACCAATCGGTTTGGCACACGGATGACGCGGGGTTGCCCGTTGAGTTCGAAGAAGACTTTGACCTCGCCGTTCTCATCTGTCTCGCCAATGGCCTGACACCGGATTTCAAGCGTCTTTCCGGGGTCGATCTCGGCTGTGATTTCTTCACCCGGATTCATACCATAGAAGAAGGTGCGGGTAGGCAGAGTACGGACTGGACCATATGTGCGGTGGCGGCCCATGTAATCCAGGAAGACCTTGGGATACATCAGGTAGCCGTTCAGGTCCTCGTCATCGACCTCTTTGCCATCCAACTGCTTGGACAGATCTGCACGGGTGGCTTCCAGATCGACCGCAGGCACGTCCTTACCGGGGCGCTGGGTGTTGGGCGATTCGTCCTTTAGCACCTTCTTGATGATCGTGTCCGGGAACCCGCCCGGAGGCTGGCCCAGATTGCCGCGCATCATGTCCACGACCGAGTCGGGGAAGGCCACATCCGTTGACGGGCTTTCCACATCATCGCGGGTCAGGCCCTGGCTGACCATCATCAGCGCCATGTCGCCAACCACCTTGGACGAGGGCGTCACCTTGACGATATCGCCGAACATCTGGTTCACGTCGGCATACATTTGGGCGACCTCGTGCCAGCGTTCCTCCAGCCCCAAGCTGCGCGCCTGCGCTTTGAGGTTGGTGAACTGACCGCCGGGCATTTCGTGCAGGTAGACCTCGGAGGCTGGGGCCTGCAGGCTGGATTCGAAGGCGGCGTATTGGCCGCGCACCGCCTCAAAGTAATCGCTGATTTCGCGGATGGCTTTGATGTCCAGACCGGTATCACGCTCGGTATGGCGCAGCGCCTCGACCACGGTACCCAGCGTCGCTTGCGAGGTGTTGCCCGAGAAACTGTCCATCGCGCAATCCACCGCGTCCACGCCCGCCTCGGACGCGGCCAGAATGGTGGCGCTTGCGATGCCAGCAGTGTCGTGCGTGTGGAAGTGGATCGGCAGACCGACCTCTTCTTTCAGCGCGCGGATCAGGATTTTGGCCGAGGCCGGTTTCAGCAGACCCGCCATATCTTTCAGGCCAAGGATATGAGCACCTGCATCGCGCAGCTCTTTCGCCATGCCGACATAGTATTTCAGGTCATACTTCGAGCGATCCGGGTCTAGAATATCACCGGTATAACAAACGGTGCCCTCACAGATCTTTCCGTTCTCAACGACCGCATCCATCGCCACGCGCATATTCTCGACCCAGTTCAGCGAGTCGAACACGCGGAACACGTCGATATTCTGCGACGCCTGACGGACGAATTCCTGCACCACGTTGTCGGGGTAGTTGGTGTAGCCAACACCGTTCGCGCCGCGCAGCAGCATCTGGGTCATCAGGTTCGGCATCGCTTCGCGCAGGTCGCGCAGGCGCTGCCACGGGCATTCCTGCAAGAAGCGGTAGGCTACATCAAAGGTCGCACCGCCCCAGCATTCGACCGAGAACAACTGCGGCAGGTTCGCGGCATAGGTCGGGGCCACTTTGATCATATCGATCGAGCGCATCCGGGTGGCCAACAGCGACTG
Organism: Ruegeria sp. AB6; assembly: GCF_056542685.1. Lineage (NCBI taxonomy): Bacteria > Pseudomonadati > Pseudomonadota > Alphaproteobacteria > Rhodobacterales > Roseobacteraceae > Ruegeria > Ruegeria sp. AB6. The sequence continues at coordinate 262,330 of NZ_JBQGAD010000002.1, forward strand.
ATGCCCGTCACGCATGGTGGTGTCGGTGATCAGCAGCTGGCGCTGCGCTTTCATCCAGTCGGCAACAGCCTGCGGACCTTTCTGTTCCAGCAGGTTGCGGGTGCCCATCTTGGGCTCACCCTTCAAAGCAGGTGGGCGCGCGTCTTTCAGATCGGCGCGCGGCATTGGGCGGTCTTTGGTTTCGGGATGCCCGTTCACGGTGATATCCGCGATATAGGTCAGAACCTTGGTGCCCCGGTCACGGCGTTTCTTGAAGGTGAACAGGTCTGGTGTTTCGTCGATGAATTTGGTGGTGTATTCATTCGACAGGAAGGTCGGGTGTTTCAGCAGATTCTCGACAAACGCAATATTGGTCGAAACACCGCGCACCCGGAATTCGCGCAGCGCGCGGTCCATCCGCGCAATTGCTTTCTCGGGCGTTGGCGCCCAGGCAGTAACCTTGGTCAGCAGCGAGTCATAATACCGCGTGATCACCCCGCCCGCATAGGCCGTGCCGCCATCCAGCCGGATGCCCATACCCGTGGCCGAGCGATAGGCAGTGATGCGGCCATAATCTGGGATAAAGTTGTTCAGCGGATCTTCGGTCGTTACGCGCGTTTGCAGGGCGTGACCGTTCAGTTGCACCTCATCCTGGTTGGCTTTGCCGGTGGCCTCAGACAGTGTCTTGCCCTCGGCGATCAGGATCTGAGCTTGAACGATGTCGATGCCGGTGACTTCTTCGGTGACAGTGTGTTCGACCTGTACGCGCGGGTTCACCTCGATGAAGTAGAACTTGCCGGTGTTCATATCCATCAGGAATTCAACCGTGCCCGCGCATTCATAGTTTACATGAGCGCAGATCTTGCGACCCAGTTCGCAAATTTCGGCCCGCTGTTCTTCGGAAAGATACGGTGCAGGGGCGCGTTCCACGACCTTCTGGTTGCGGCGCTGAACTGAACAGTCACGTTCGTACAGGTGATAAATCTCACCATGCTTGTCGCCCAGTATCTGAACTTCGACGTGGCGGGCGCGGGTGATCATCTTTTCCAGATACCCCTCGCCATTGCCAAAGGCGGCTTCGGCTTCGCGGCGGCCTTCCAGAACCTTTTCTTCCAACTCGTCTTCCGAGTTGATGGGGCGCATCCCGCGTCCGCCGCCGCCCCAGCTGGCTTTCAACATCAACGGGTACCCGATCTCGGCGGCTTCGGCTTTGATCGCGGCCATATCGTCGCCCAGAACTTCCGTGGCGGGGATAACCGGCACGTCAGCAGCGATGGCAACCTTGCGGGCACTCGCTTTGTCACCAAGGGCGCGCATGGTTTCGGCCTTGGGGCCGATGAAAGTGATGCCGTTCTGCACGCAGGCATCCACGAAGTCCGGATTTTCGGACAGCAGCCCATAGCCGGGGTGGATCGCGTCTGCACCGCATTCCTTGGCAACGCGGATGATCTCGTCAATGCTGAGGTAAGCAGCAACCGGGCCCATCCCTTCGCCGATGCGATATGCCTCATCCGCTTTGAAACGATGCAAGCCCAGCTTGTCTTCTTCTGCAAAGACGGCAACGGTGCGTTTACCCATCTCGTTGGCTGCGCGCATCACGCGAATGGCAATCTCGCCCCTGTTGGCAATCAGGATCTTTTTGAAGTCGGTCATTGTCGGTCCCGGTCTTTGTGGTTTGGCCGTGTTGATAGGCGGACAATACGTGCGCGTATATCAGTCGTTCTGGGTAGAACCGGCATGTTAACGCTCGCAAACGCCCTTTTGTGGCGCTTTCTTCATACACATGCTGCGGTGCAGCATCAATCCAACGTTAAAATTGGTGGGATTTCTTCCAGCGTTCGGGCTCCTAGTTGTCCCATATTGGCCTTCAGATCCTGCCGTAAAATGTCGATGACATGCGCTGGTCCCGCAGCACCAAGCGCAGCCAGGGCATACATAAAGCCCCGTCCCAACATGACAAAATCCGCTCCGGAGGCGCGCGCACGCAAGATATCGAGGCCGCCTTCAACGCCGCTGTCAAAGATAAGCGGTAAATCGGTTGCCTCACGAATGGCAGGCAGCACGTCAATCCCGGCAGGGGCGCCATCGAATTGGCGGCCACCGTGATTCGATACCCAGAGCGCGTCCACCCCCGCTTGCTTCAACGGCTCGGCATCTTCGGGGCGCATCACGCCCTTGACGATCAGCGGCCCGTCCCACGCATCACGCAGCCAGTGCACATATTCCATGTCCGGCGAAGTTCTGAGCAGGTAACCCACATGCGCCGTCGGAGGCAGGTTGCTTGAGTTGTCGGTATATTTGTCCAAAGTCCGCATACGCGGAGGCCCGCTGCGTGCCATGGCCATGGCCCAAGCTGGGCGTTGTGCGATCTGAGCCAGTAGCTTTGGTGTAAGCTTCGGCGGATTGGTCAGCCCGGAGCGTGTCTGCCGTTCTCGCCTGGACGCAACCGGAACATCTGCGGTCAGTACAAGGGTTGAGAACCCGGCTTGCCGAACTCGGTCCAACAGGTCGCGCCGGATATCCGGGTCTTTTGGCGGATACAGTTGAAACCACGCGTCATTGCCAAGATGCGGGGCGACATCCTCGGGGCTTTGGGCGGCGACATTCGACAGCGTGAAGGGCAGTCTGGCCGCTGCGGCTGCACGGGCCAGCAGTCCCTCGGCGTCCGGCCAGATCAGTCCCGCCATCCCGATAGGCGCGACGCCAACAGGCATAGGATAGGTGCGACCCAGAAATTCCACCTGTGTGTCGCATTCGATTGGGCCGTGCAGGATCGAAGGTGCGAACCCCAGGCGATCTAATCCGACACGATTCCTGCGCAGGGTCGCTTCGACTCCCGTGCCACTGTCCAGATATTCCCATACGAAATGAGGGATACGACGCTGCGCACGGCGTTTCAGGTCGGCTATGCCGGGGTAGAGGCTGTGTAAATCCATGCCGTTTGATCTGACCAAACGGGCGATTCGGCAAGGATTTTAAGGTTTTGCTTTGCCCAAAGCGGTTTTCACGGGACGAAGAGCTTCTGGTGCGTTCTGCGCATCGCCGGCCACCTGCACCTGATTGCGCCCTTTATCCTTGGCCGCGTATAGGGCGTCGTCCGCCGCGCGCATCAGATCCTGCGGCATTGCCCCATGGGCCGGATAGTGGGCCACGCCAACCGAAATCGTGATGCGCGGCAACGCCTTTTCACCGTAGCGTACCGTGACCGCCTCGACCGCCTGACGCAAGTGTTCTGCGCGGGTTACCGCATCCTCTGGGCGATTGTCGGGCAGGATCAACATGAATTCCTCTCCTCCGATCCGGCAGGCGACCTCGTCCCGGTCGCATCCTTGCTCCAGCGCCGAGCCAACCGCCCGCAAAACCATGTCACCCGCATCATGCCCATGGGTGTCGTTAAACTTCTTGAAATGGTCCACATCCACTGCAATCAAGCTCAGCGGGGCACCGGTCTGTTGGCTGCGGTTGATGGATTTGCGCAAAGTCTCTGTCATGTGTCTGCGATTGAAAAGCCCGGTCAGCGGGTCGCGGACAGATTGGTCATGCAGTTGATCACGCATCCGCACGTTGGCAATCGCCATACTGATCTGTTCGGCGCAAAGTTGAGCCAATTTCTTGCTGGAATGGAAGCAATCTTTACGCCCCTCCAACGCTCGCAAGTGCAGCAATCCGACGGTTTCGCCATGTGCGAGGATTGGAAAGCAGAAATACGGGCGACCATCATGCGGTTCGGCGTGCTCGCAGACGAAATCAATTTCGGACGCGCCGAACTCATAGGTGCGGCCGCGCCGCAGACCCCAACAGCCCTCGGGATGAATATGCGCCTTATGCTCGGCCCCGTTCCAACTGGCGCAGCCATCCAGCACATCGCGGGAGTTCGAATAAACATATACGCTCCCCTCGGCTTCGGGCAGGATATGCGTCATAAACCGTGAAACCATGTCGAAAAGCTCATCCAGAGACTGGCTGGATTGTAGCCACTCGTTCAATTCGCCCAGTAACCGAACTTCGCGGGCCAGGCGGAGTTGTTCATCCATCAATTGGCGCTCTTTCACCGCACGCCCGCGCAAGCTACGCATCTGTCGGCGGTTGCTGCGATAGACAACCAGCGTCACGATACTGAAGGCCAGAAGCGCAACAGCACTTAGAATGAAAAGCGACAAGCGAACGCGATCAATGAACAGATTTCGAACATCGGTGATGTCGGAATAGAATTCGATCGCGCCAAGAAACTCACCGTCGCGGATGATTGGCGTATAGATTTCGGCCACATGACGGGTTTCAGGACCAGAGGCGTGAATGGCCGTTCCTTCATAGTCGTCGACTTCGGTCAGAGGTTTTTCTTCGTGTTTGTAATAGATATTTCCCTGCCGGATAACGGATTGAAAATAGGGCTTGGAATTCACGGTTCCCACGTCCGCAGACCGGGTCGACCAGAACACGCCGCCATCCGCATTGAACAGTTTAAATCGGTAGATGTCCGAAGTCGCCGGCAACAGCTCGAGAAACTCCTGGTCATGAATTCCAATAGATCCCGTCTGGAACGTGGCTTCTACATCATTAAGATGAGAGGTGACTTGTTTGCCCAGTTGCGTTGCTTCTTTACGCAGGTCTGCTTCCAGCATCCGATCTACGACCGGCGTTGGTACCGCATAGATTCCCCAGCCGGACACCGCAGTCAGAGCCATCAAAGTCAATATGATGGCGGCCATTTTCAAGCGGGATGCCCCGGTTGTTTCTGTATTGGTTTCCATTTTCGCGCTCCCACTTCTTTGGCTGGAAGCATCAGGTGCAAGCTTTGACGGAAGGTTAACTTTTGTCTGCGCAAATCAGAGGAGTTGATTAGAATTGATTGGAACCTTCTACAAAACTCTTTGCGAACAAGGGGTGAACAAACTCTTTCCCTCGGGACTGATCCGGCGTAGTTTGCGGGTATGAGCAGTTCCGACGAAATGGACGCCTTCGAGGGCGCATCCCTGTCCGCGCGCGCGATGGCTGCGCGACCTTCCCCCTATCTGGACGATCTGAACCCCGCGCAGCGCGAGGCGGTGGAGCGTTTGGACGGTCCGGTTCTGATGTTGGCCGGGGCGGGAACGGGTAAAACCAAAGCGCTGACAGCGCGGATCGCGCATCTGCTCAGCACCGGGCGAGCCCGCCCGAATGAGATTCTGTCGGTGACATTCACGAACAAGGCCGCGCGCGAAATGAAAAACCGCGTGGGTCGATTGTTGGGCCAGCCGGCCGAGGGAATGCCTTGGCTGGGTACCTTCCACTCAATCTGCGTCAAGCTGCTGCGGCGTCACGCGGAATTAGTAGGGCTGAACTCGAACTTCACCATTCTAGATGCGGACGATCAATTGCGTTTGGTTCGTGAGATATTGAATGTAGAGAAAGTTGATCGAAAGAAGTGGACGGACCGATGGTTTCTCCATGAAATAGCGAATTATAAGGGTAAGAAGTTTCCGACACAGATACCCTCCGCTGGAGAAGGGAAGCGCGCTGATCGCATTCCTGGTGCAGCTTCTGATGGGACGGGCTATCAGCGCTCGGTAGGTGACATCTATAAACTATACCAAGCTAGGCTACTCGAGCTGAACGCCGTGGATTTCGACGACCTGCTGTTGCACATGGTCACGATCTTTCAGCAGCACGAGGACGTGTTGAAACAGTATCAACGCTGGTTCCGTTACATCCTCGTGGACGAATATCAGGACACCAACGTCGCTCAATATCTGTGGCTGCGGCTGCTGGCCGGGGGGCACAAGAATATCTGTTGCGTGGGCGATGATGACCAGTCGATCTATGGCTGGCGCGGGGCCGAGGTGGGTAACATCTTGCGGTTCGAAAAGGATTTCCCAGGCGCGTTTGTGGTGCGATTGGAGCAGAATTACCGCTCGACCCCGCATATTCTGGCCGCTGCCTCAAATGTCATTCGCGGCAATGAAAACCGTTTGGGTAAAGAGCTTTGGACGGATGCAGAAGACGGTCACAAGGTCAACCTGATCGGCCATTGGGATGGCGAGGAAGAGGCGCGCTGGATTGGTGAGGAAATCGACGCGCTGCAGGGTGGCACGCGTGGGATTCGTCCGATGAATCTGGATGAAATCGCCATCCTTGTTCGCGCCTCGCACCAGATGCGCGCGTTCGAGGATCGGTTTCTGACCATCGGGTTGCCTTACAAGGTGATCGGTGGCCCTCGGTTCTATGAGCGGATGGAGATCCGCGATGCCATGGCCTATTTCCGGCTTGTGGTCAGCCCCGGCGACGATCTGGCGTTCGAGCGGATCGTGAACACGCCCAAACGTGGTTTGGGCGACAAGGCGCAGCAGACGATCCAGATGACCGCGCGCGAAAATGGCGTGTCGCTGGTCGATGGGGCGCGGATTGCGGTCGACAATGGGCTGATCAAGGGCAAAGGCGGCAAGGCGCTGCGCGAATTGATCGAGGGGCTGGCGCGTTGGAATGCGATGACGCGCGGGCCGCGGATCGAGGTCGAGGATGACTCGGTCATCGACGACGGCGCGCCGCTGCGGTTTGGTGAGCCCGAGGTCTCGCATATCGAACTGGCACAGATCGTGTTGGACGAATCCGGCTATACGGCTCATTGGCAGAATGAAAAAACGCCTGAGGCACCAGGACGGTTGGAGAATCTCAAGGAACTGGTCAACCAGTTGGACAATTTCGAGAACCTGCAGGGGTTCTTGGAGCATGTCAGTCTGGTCATGGACAATGAGCAGGACGGCGACGGGGCCAAAGTCTCGATCATGACGCTGCACGCGGCCAAGGGATTGGAATTTCCCGCCGTGTTCCTGCCGGGATGGGAGGATGGTCTGTTCCCCTCGCAGCGATCGATGGACGAATCCGGTCTCAAGGGTTTGGAGGAAGAGCGGCGACTGGCCTATGTGGGCATCACGCGCGCTGAAGAGGTCTGTACGATTTCCTTCGCGGCCAATAGGCGGGTGTTCGGGCAGTGGCAGAATGCGATGCCATCGCGCTTCATCGACGAATTGCCCGAGGATCATGTGGAAGTGTTGACGCCTCCGGGGCTTTATGGCGGCGCTCAACCGGCAGCGACCATTGAAACCCGGGCGGTAAAGGCGGATGTCTACAACTCACCAGGCTGGAAGCGGATGCAGGCGCGTCAGGGGCAATATGGGATGTCGCAGCCCCGCGAAAGCCGCAATACGGTGATTGATGCGACCGCAGTGGCCAGTTTCACGCTGGGTGAGCGGGTATTTCACCAGAAGTTCGGCTACGGCGCGGTGATCGGTATCGAGGGCGACAAAGTCGAGGTCGATTTCGACAAGGCAGGCGTCAAAAAGGTGGTTGCGCGTTTCCTGACCGCCAAGGACGACGTGCCGTTTTAGCGGTCACAATCCGTCAACCAGAACTAAATTGGCTGAGGCTGTATTCTGCCTGATTTTGGCCAGCTCGATATAGTCGGGGTCGTCTTTCCATGCCTTTGCGGCTTCGAGACTGGGGAACTCCATCAGAACGATCCCATCTTTTTCCCAAACGCCTTCGATCACTTCGACCGGTTTTGACGAGACCGTCAGCAGGCGCCCTCCGTGTCGATCAAAGATGGGCATGAAGCCTTCCAGATATTTTTGATACCCGTCGGGATCGTGGATCGAAATCTGAGCGATGAAATACGCGGCCATGGAATGCTCCTGAACTAAGTCAACACTCCATCACCATACAAAATGGGCCGAAAAAAGAAAAACGGCGGTCCCCAGGGAGGAGGAGGGGAACCGCCGTTCTTTGCAACATCAGGGCAGGGAGGAGGAGAGCCCTGATGTATCTGAACCCGGGTCTGATCCCGGTATGTCTAAGTCGCGGCGACACCAGGGAGGAGGAGAGGTGTCGCCGCGCGCTTTCAACATCAGGGCAGGGAGGAGGAGAGCCCTGATGTATCTGAACCCGGGTCTGATCCCGGTATGTTTAAGTCGCGGCGACGTCAGGGAGGAGGAGAGACGTCGCCGCGCGCTTTCAACACCGGGAAAGGGAGGAGGAGAACCCGGTGTATCGCGTTCCGGCGTTCAGGGCCGGTATAATCTGCGGCGACATCAGGGAGGAGGAGAGATGCCGCCGCTGAAATACAGGTCCTAAAGGGAGGAGGAAGGACCTGATCTCGGTATATGGTTGCGCTTAAGTGCGCGCGAATTGCTCTTCGGCCGCTTGCAGCGCAAGGCGCCGGATCATCGAGCGGTGCAGGCCCAAATCAGCCAGCTCTCGGTTCGACAATTCGGACAGTTCATTCACTGTCCGACGGTATACGCGATAGCGCGCGAACCGGATCTTTGCCGCGTCGATCAATGAAGCCATGCCGGTTGCCGGTGAGCTTTTGAGCGCGGTTTGATGTGTTGCTGCGGCCATGAGTAAAACCTGTGTGTTTCCGTGTTGCCGGGCGTTCCGGCGTTTGCTTGAGATTGAAAATAGGCAAATGCTGCGATTGCACAATGGTTCGCGTCGTCAATGCCGCTATGCAGCAAATGCATGGATATCAACCGGTTGGCGTTTTAGGGAAGAAAGTGCCTTAAAAATAAAGGTTTTCAGCTTTTACACTTTTCGGAAGAAATGTCAGCTTGATCCTTGATGCGGGTTTTCTGCGAAATCTTTGTGCGGAGTTTCCGAAATTTGTGCATCCGTTTAGCGATGCTTTTGTAGTCGCGCTGCTGAACTATTGCCCCAGAAGGGCATGGGAATTCATGGGCGAAGCGTTGTTTGCCCAACGGATCTTATGGAAAGCCTGCGATTCATCGCCATCGATTCGTCCCGAAAATCTGTTGCCTAAATGCCGATTTCTTTGAATTCCTGCTTGATTGGAAAGTTTTTTGGGAATTGATGGGAATTCAGGGAAATGCTCCGGAATGTGTATATATCGGCGTGTTATGGGTTATTATAACAACATATTGTGGTGACATCTTACATTTAATCTCGAATTTTGAGGTTTGACTTTAGAATCACCAATATTGCAGAGAAATTTTTCATTGCTTTCCATAAATTCCCATGGCATCCCTTATTCATCCGATGAGGACGAGGCACATGGGGCACCAAACGACCCCGAACCAATAAAATACAGGTTTCATACAGGCATCTCGCTTTCATCATTTAAGAGATCCGGCGCGCGGGCGAGCAGACATCCCCCCAGGTGGCGCGCGCAGCTGGACTTCCCGCTCAGCGGGCCAATGCGGCGGGTTGATCAGTGGCAGCAGATCAACCCGCCGTTTTTCATCCGGGGGGAACGTGAAGTTCAAGTGGGGCGCAAGCGAAAGGGACAGTCGTCTTGGCGCGCAGGTTTAGAGGTGAAAGCCACCACAAGGTGGATACGAAAGGCAGGGTCTCGATCCCGGCCTCGTTTCGCCGCGTGCTTGAATCCTCTGATCCGAACTGGCAGCCCGGTGACACACCTGAACTGGTGATCGTCTACGGCGACCATCGCCGCAAATTTCTGGAATGCTATACAATGCAGGCGATCGACGAGGTCGATGCCAAGATCGACGCTTTGCCGCGCGGGTCGATGCAGCGGAAGATGTTGCAGCGCATGTTCCACGGGCAGTCCTTTCCAACAACCGTGGATGAAACCGGACGTCTGGTGCTGCCGGCCAAGCTGCGCAGCAAAATCGGTCTCGAGGGCGAGGCCTTCTTTATCGCCGCGGGCGATACATTCCAAATCTGGAAGCCGGAAACATACGAATCCGAGGAGCTCGCCGCCGCCGAAGAGTGGTTGGATGATCAGCCGGACGATTTCGATCCGCTGGAATTCCTAGACGGCGCCGGGGACGCGTAACGGCATGGCCGGCGCTACTCCCTCGTCCGAGAAGCCTCATATCCCTGTTCTGTTGCGCCCATTGCTGGCGGCTGTGGCTCCTGTTTCGGGCGTCTGGCTCGATGGGACGTTCGGTGCGGGTGGCTATACGCGCGGTCTGCTGGACGCCGGGGCTGACAAGGTCATCGGCGTTGATCGTGATCCGCTGGCCTTTGAGATGGCAGCCGAATGGGCGGGCGACTATGGTGACCGGCTGGTGATGCAGGCCGGTGTATTCTCGCGCATGGACGAATATGCGCAGGATCTGGATGGCGTCGTGCTGGATTTGGGCGTGTCTTCCATGCAGTTGGATATGGCCGAGCGGGGCTTTTCCTTCATGAAGGACGGCCCTCTGGACATGCGGATGAGCCAGGAGGGCGAAAGCGCTGCAGATCTGGTCAATACCGCAACCGAAGCGCAACTGGCCGATATCCTGTTCCATTTTGGCGAAGAACGCGCCAGCCGCCGCATTGCTAAGGCCATTGTCAAGGCGCGTACAGAGGAGGCGATCACGACGACCCTTCGTTTGGCCGAGATCATCGAATCCTGCCTGCCTCGCCCCAAACCGGGGCAGTCGCACCCGGCGACGCGCAGCTTTCAGGGGCTGCGGATCGCGGTGAATGCAGAATACGAGGAACTGTTTCAAGGCCTCATGGCTGCCGAGCGGGCGTTAAAGCCCGGCGGGCAACTGGCCGTGGTGACGTTCCATTCCATCGAAGATCGCATGGTCAAACGGTTCTTTCAGTCGAGGGCAGGCAAAACCGGGCGCGCCAACCGCTATGCGCCCGAGATGGAACAGGAACTGCCGCAATTCACGTTGAAAACGCGCAAGGCGGTGGGGCCAGACGAGCAGGAATTGCAAGAAAATCCGCGCGCGCGCTCGGCCAAGCTGCGCGTGGCGGTACGGACTGAGGCTCCGGCGGGGGAAATTGAGGCCCGCGCTATTGGGATGCCGCAACTTGGGGGAAGAGCAAGATGAAAAGTATATTGTACGTCTTAACTGCGCTTTCGGTGTTCGGGCTGGCCCTTTGGGCGTATCAAGAAAATTACCGCACCCAGCAGGTGGTAAAGGAAACGCAGAAATTGCAGCGTGAAATCGGTATGGCGCAGGTGCGTCTGGCGGTGTTGAACGCCGAATGGGCCTATCTAAACCGTCCGGACCGCCTTCGCGAACTGGCTGACTTGAACTTTGAGCGCTTGGGCCTGTTGCCCTTGCGTGCCGAGCAGTTTGGGCGCGCCGACCAGGTCTCCTACGCCGAAGACCCGGACTTGCCGGGTGTTGATCCTTTTGAGTTGGAAGCGATCACCAATATTCAGGCACTGGGCGAGGTGCAGATTCCATGACACGTACTCCCCTTCGCCCTCTGGCCCGTATTCTTGACGCTCGCGCTAAAGGCGAGAACCACAAAGCCATTGAGCGTGAGAATATCCGCCAACGCCACGAAGATATGAAGGACCGCGCCCGGGCCCGTGCCGAGGGGCGTCTTCTGGTGCTGGGCCTGTTCTTTTTCTGTGCATTTGCCGTGGTTGGCGCCCGGATGGGCATGTTGGCCACCTCTGAGGCGCAAGAGCCCCTGGCCAGCGCTCCAGGTGCTGCCATTGCCATGCAGCGCGCCAATATCGTTGACCGTGAAGGGCGCATTCTGGCGACCAATCTGGACACCTATTCTGTCTATGCCCAGCCGCCGTTGATGATTGACCCGGTGGCGGCTGCGGACCAGTTAGTGGAGATTTTTCCTGATCTGGAAAAAGAACGCCTGATCAAGGACTTCACAGGCGACCGTAAATTCCTGTGGATTAAGAAACGGATCTCGCCCGAGCAGAAACAGGCTGTGCATGACATCGGCGATCCTGGTATCCTGTTCGGCCCGCGTGAGATGCGGCTTTATCCAAACGGCAAGCTGGCCGCGCATATTCTGGGTGGCTCGGGCTTTGGGCGCGAAGGTGTCAGCGCCGCCGAGGTGATCGGCGTGGCTGGTGTCGAGAAACAATTCGACGACTATCTGCGCAACCCTGCCAATGGCAACAAGCCGCTGCAACTGTCGCTGGACCTGACGGTACAGGCGGCGGTCGAACAGGTTCTGTATGGCGGCATGAAGATCATGAACGCCAAGGGCGCGTCCGCCGTTCTGATGAATGCTCATACGGGTGAGGTCGTCTCAGCTGCATCGCTGCCGTCTTTTGATCCCAATGACCGACCGCGCCCGCCGACTTCGGGGTTCGATCCTTCGGACAGCCCGCTGTTCAACCGCTATGTGCAGGGCGTGTACGAACTGGGCTCGGTCTTCAAGATTTTCACGGCGGCTCAGGCGGTGCAGCTTGGTTTGGTGAATTCCAACACGATCATCGATACGTCCGGACCAATGCGGATCGGGCGGTTCCCGATTGGCGAGTTCAATGGCAAGAACTACGGTGAGATCAGTGTGGCGGATGTGATCGTCCACAGCTCGAACCGGGGCACGGGACGGCTGGCTTTGCAGATCGGCGCGCAGCGGCAGCAACAGTTCCTCAAGGCGCTGGGCATGTTCGAGCCCACCCCGTTTGAGATTGTCGAGGCCGCAGGTGGCGAACCGCTGAAACCCAAGAAATGGGGCGAACTCAGCACTGTGACCATTTCCTATGGCCACGGGTTGTCGACCAGCCCGATGCATCTGGCGGCGGGTTATGCGGCAATTGCCAATGGCGGGCACTATGTCAGCCCGACGATCTTGCGGCGCAATGGGCCTCAGTACGGTCCGCGCATTATGTCTGACAGTGCGGCGCGCCAGGCGCAGCAGATGTTGCGCAAGGTGGTCACAGATGGCACCGCCAGCTTTGGCGATGTGGCTGGTTACGACGTTGCGGGTAAGACAGGCACTGCCGATAAGCCCAAACCGCGCGGTGGGTACTACGATGACAAAGTGATCTCGACCTTTGCGACGATCTTTCCAGCTTATGATCCGAAATACGTGCTGATCGTCACGCTGGATGAACCTTCAATCGTGGCATACGGCGAGAAGCGCCGTACGGCAGGGTGGACAGCCGTTCCGGTTGCTGCGGAACTGATCGGACGTGTCGCCCCCTTGCTGGGCCTTCGTCCCCGGCTTGAGCCTGAGGCGCGCGCTGCTATAACGCTCACCTCAAATTAGACCGTCCGGCAAAGGGTAGGGCATGGGCACAAGAACAAAAACACTCAGCCAACTGGCCCTGACCGCACGCGGAGGCGCGAATCCCGAAATCACCGGTCTGGCCGTAGACAGCCGCGAGGTGCAGGAGGGCTTTCTGTTCGCTGCCTTGCCGGGCACGCGGGTCCATGGCGGAGAGTTCATCCAATACGCCCTGCGCATGGGCGCGGCAGCGATCCTGACGGATGCCGAAGGGGCCGAGATTGCAGCCGATGAACTGGCCGCATCAGATGCGGCTTTGGTTGTGGTTGAAGACCCGCGTCAGGCGCTGGCTGGATGTGCGGCGCTGTGGTTCGGCGCGCAGCCGCAGACCATTGTGGCCGTAACGGGGACCAATGGGAAAACCTCGGTCGCCACATTCGTGCGCCAAATCTGGATGGAGCTGGGCCACGCCGCCGTCAACGTGGGCACCACCGGGGTCGAGGGCGCATGGACCGCCCCGCTAGCCCATACCACGCCCGAGCCGATCACCCTGCATCTCTGTCTGGCTGAGGCGGCCGCAAATGGCGTGACCCATGCTGCGATGGAGGCGTCCTCGCACGGGTTGGAACAGCGTCGTCTTGACGGGGTCCATCTGGTAGCTGCGGGATTTTCGAACTTCACGCAGGACCATCTGGACTATCACGATACGTTCGAGGCGTATTTCGCCGCCAAGGCTGGTCTCTTCGACCGGGTGCTGCCGCAAGACGGCACCGTCGTGATCAATATGAGCGACCCCAAAGGGGCCGAAGTCCGCAAGATTGCTAAGGCGCGCGGGCAGGAGGTTCTGACCGTTGGGCTGGGCGATGCCGATCTGTGCCTAATGAACCAGCGTTTTGATGCGACCGGTCAGGATTTGCGGTTCTCATGGCAAGGCAAAGTGTTCCAAACTCGCTTGAACCTGATCGGAGGGTTCCAGGCTGAAAATATCCTTCTGGCCTGCGGTCTGGTGATCGCGGGCGGGGAAGAGCCTGAGCGCGTGTTTGAAACTCTGCCGCATCTGACAACCGTGCGGGGCCGGATGCAACTTGCGGCGACGCGCCACAATGGAGCGGCGGTGTTCGTCGACTATGCCCATACGCCTGACGCTGTGGCCACTGCGCTCAAAGCGTTGCGCCCGCATGTGATGGGGCGGTTGATTGCCATCGTTGGCGCAGGCGGCGATCGCGATGCGACCAAGCGACCTTTGATGGGGCAAGCGGCTGCAAACCATGCCGACGTGGTCTTTGTCACCGACGACAACCCCCGCAGCGAGGACCCGGCGACCATCCGCGCCGCCGTTTTGTTGGGCGCGCCTGAGGCGACTGAGGTAGGCGACCGGGCCGAGGCCATTCTGCGCGGCATAGACGCGCTGCAACCGGGGGATGCTTTGTTGATTGCAGGCAAGGGGCATGAGACCGGTCAGATTGTCGGCGATCAGATTCTGCCCTTTGACGATGTGGAACAGGCCAGCATCAGCGTGGCCGCGCTGGACGGGAGGGTGGCATGACGCTCTGGACTGCGGCTGAGGCCGCTGATGCTACAGACGGGCGCGTCACCTGTGACTGGTCCGTGAACGGCGTGTCGATTGACACCCGAACCTTGCAACCCGGCGACCTGTTCGTGGCGCTAAAGGCGGCACGGGACGGGCATGACTTCGTGGCTCAGGCGTTGGAAAAGGGGGCAGGGGCGGCTTTGGTGTCCCGCATCCCCGATGGCGTGGCCGAGGATGCGCCGTTGCTGATCGTCGACGATGTACAGGCCGGGTTGGAGGCGTTGGGCCGGGCAGGCCGCGCACGCACCGATGCGCGCGTGGTGGGTGTGACGGGCAGTGTGGGCAAGACTTCGACCAAGGAAATGCTGGCCAATGTTCTGGAAACGCAGGGCAAAACCCACGCCAGCGTCGCCAGCTACAACAACCATTGGGGCGTGCCGCTGACCTTGGCGCGGATGCCGCGCGACACCGAATTTGCAGTGATTGAGATCGGCATGAACCATCCCGGAGAGATTGCGCCTCTGGCCCAACAGGCCCGCCCGCATGTGGCGCTGGTGACGACCGTAGCGGCCGTGCATCTTGAAGCGTTCGACTCGGTGGCCGGTATCGCTCATGAAAAAGCTGCGATCTTCGAAGGGCTGGAACCCGGTGGGGCGGCCATCGTGAATGCTGATATTGAACATGCGGGTATCTTGCGTGAGACAGCGCAAAGCTGTGGTGCCGGCATTGTGGAATTTGGGCGCGCGGCGGCAGACTACAGTCTCACGGATGTTGAGCAGAGCGCAGACTCCGTTCACGCGACGGCTCAGGTGGGCGGTGACGCCGTCCGTTTCGACGTGCAATCGGCGGGCAAGCATTTTGCGATGAATGCCCTGGGTACTCTGGCGGCCTGCGTCGAGATGGGGGTCGATCTGGACAAGGCGATTGCCGGTCTGCGCCGCTGGTCCCCAGTCAAAGGCCGTGGCGTGCGCGAGCAAATCGCGTTGGCTGGTGGTGGTCAGATTGAGCTGCTGGACGACAGCTACAACGCCAACCCGACCTCGATGGCAGCGGCGTTGGACGTTTTGGCAGCCGCCGAAGGTTCCCGCCGCATCGCGTTTCTGGGTGACATGAAAGAGCTGGGTGCGCAGGAATTGCCAATGCACGCGGCTATGGCAGATGTTGCGGCGATGGCCACGGTCGATCACGTGCATTGCATTGGTCCGCTGATGAAATCGTTGCACGACGCGCTGCCCGACGACAAGCGCGGGCTTTGGACGGAAACAAGCGCCGAGATGGCCACCAAGCTGCCTGACCTGATCCGGTCGGGGGATGTAGTTCTGGCCAAGGGCTCGCTGAGTATGGCATTGGCACGGATTGTTGACGGGCTGAGTGAAATGGGGCAAGGGAGCGCGCTTGAGCCATGATCGCCGCATCAGAAAGGTACTAGGATGCTCTATTGGTTGACCGGCCTATCGGATGGCGGGGACTTCTTTAACCTCTTTCGCTATATCACCTTCCGTGCGGGTGGTGCCTTTATGACAGCGCTGATCTTTGGGTTTATCTTCGGCAAACCGCTGATCAATGTGCTGCGTCGCAAGCAGGGCAAGGGTCAGCCGATCCGTGACGATGGTCCCGAGGGGCATTTTTCCAAGGCGGGAACGCCAACGATGGGGGGCTTGCTGATCGTGGGTGCTCTGGTCACGTCGACGCTGGTCTGGGCGCGGTGGGACAACCCCTATGTTTGGATGGTTTTGTTCGTGACTTTGGCATATGCGGCGATTGGCTTTGCGGATGACTACGCCAAGGTCTCCAAACAGAACACCAAGGGCGTATCAGGGAAGATGCGCTTGGCTTTGGGCGTGTTGATTGCAGTGCTGGCCTCGGTCTGGGCAACGCTGCACCACCCAGAGGCGTTGCAGAACCAATTGGCGGTGCCGGTGTTCAAGGATACGCTGGTTAATCTGGGTATTTTCTATATCCCGTTTGCGATTGTTGTGATCGTGGGGGCTGCGAATGCGGTGAACCTAACCGACGGGTTGGACGGGTTGGCGATTATGCCTGCGATGATTGCAGCCTCGACTTTGGGTGTGATTGCCTATGCGGTTGGGCGGGTCGACTTTACCGAATATCTGGACGTGCATTATGTGCCGGGGACTGGCGAGATTTTTATCTTTACCTCGGCGCTCTTCGGCGCGGGACTTGGGTTCCTGTGGTACAATGCACCCCCGGCGGCGGTGTTCATGGGTGACACGGGGTCGTTGGCCTTGGGCGGTGCTTTGGGGGCGATAGCGGTGGCCACGAAGCACGAACTGGTGCTGGCTGTTGTTGGCGGCCTGTTCGTGGTCGAGGCGCTGAGTGTTATCATTCAGGTGCTGTATTTCAAACGGACCGGGCGACGGGTGTTCCTGATGGCGCCGATCCATCATCACTATGAGAAAAAAGGTTGGGCCGAGCCGACGATTGTGATCCGGTTCTGGATCATCTCGCTGATCCTGGCGATGATCGGATTGGCGACGCTGAAGGTCCGGTAACGCTCCCGCCTGGTTCGGAGGGCCTGCGGCCCGCCTGCCACCAGTTGGGCCCGGCTCGCGCTGACGCGCGAGCCTTTTGCGTCTCTTGCCAATGCTGGTTTCTTCTGCGCAGTGTGGCGGCGCATTTGGCGGCAGAAGAAGGTGGGCGGCATGATCCCGGTCAAAGGGTGTTCAGGACAGAAAATTGCAGTTCTGGGGCTGGGGCGATCCGGGTTGGCGACCGCGCGGTCCCTGCGGGCCGGGAAGGCTGAACCGATCTGTTGGGATGACAACCCAGCAGCCCGAGAAAAGGCCGAAGCCGAGGGGTTCACTTGCGCTGATCTGCGGCGGCAAGGTGCGTTTGACGATATCGTGAGCCTGATCGTTTCCCCCGGCATTCCGCATCTCTACCCCGAGCCGAACCCGGTTGTTGCGGCGGCATTGGAGGCCGGGGTGCCGGTGGACAATGATATCGGCCTGTTTTTTCTGTCTTTCGCCGGGCCGGAGTGGAACAATTTCGACACCCCTCCGCGGGTCATAGCGGTCACGGGGTCGAACGGTAAATCAACGACCGCCGCGCTGATCCATCATATTCTGACTGCGGCCGGGCGAGAAACGCAACTGGCGGGCAATATCGGGCGCGGTGTGCTGGATATCGAGCCGGGGGGCGATGGCTCGGTCGTCGTGCTGGAACTGTCGAGCTATCAGACCGAACTGGCGCGTGCGCTGACGCCGGATGTGGCGGTTTTTACCAACCTGTCGCCCGATCATCTTGATCGGCATGGCGGGATGGGCGGCTATTTCGCGGCCAAGCGCCGCCTGTTCGCCGAAGGCGGGCCCGACTGCGCGGTGATCGGAGTGGATGAGAAAGAAGGTGCGTTTCTGGCAGGCCAACTGGCCGAGGGGCCCGCGGATGACCGGGTCATGCGGATTTCGGTCACGCGCAAGCTGACGGGGCCGGGGTGGCAGGTTTTTGCGCGCAAGGGGTTTCTTTCGGAATACCGCAAAGGCCGCCAAACCGGCGCGATTGACCTGCGTGAGATCAAGGGTCTGCCGGGTACCCATAACCATCAAAACGCCTGTGCCGCCTATGCAGCGTGCCGCGCGCTGGGGTTGGCCCCGCGCGTGATCGAAGATGCGCTGCACAGCTATCCGGGCTTGCCGCATCGCAGTCAGATCATCGCCGAGGCGGACGGCGTCATCTATGTAAACGACTCAAAGGCCACCAATGTGGACAGCGCGCTCAAGGCCTTGCGCGCGTTCAAGAAGATTCGCTGGATTTGCGGTGGGCTTGAGAAAGAGGGCGGGCTGGACGCTCTGAACGGCGCGAAGGACCATGTTGTCAAAGCCTATGTCATCGGGCGTGAGGCTGCTGGTTTTGCCATGCAGCTTGAGGCCGAGGCGCAGGTTTGCACCACCATGGGCGCAGCCGTGGCGCAGGCCTTCGCCGATGCCCAACCGGGTGAGACGGTCTTGCTGGCCCCGGCGGCGGCCAGCTTCGACCAATATGACAATTTTGAACAACGAGGCGACGACTTCACGGCAGAGGTGCAGAAGCGGCTGGCGGACTAAGGATTTGCAATAGACCGCCGGTTGCGCCAAGCTGCGGTGCCATCTGCTTGACGCACCAGCATTTTTGGTTTTGCGTGCCACCAAATTCAATGTGAGGTTAAGATTATGTCCTACCGTAAAGTCTCTTTGATCCTGCCCGCTCTGCTTGTTGCGGGGGCCTGCACCAATGTGGGTGCCAATTACCAGCCCGTGGTCGATGGGCCCGTGGGTCCGAACTACAACGCGGATCTGGCCCAATGTCAGGCGCTGGCCCGGTCGCAACCGGTGGTGGATGGTAACACGGCAGGGGCTGCGGCGATTGGCGCTGCAGGTGTCGCAGGCACCAAGGCTATCATCGACGACAGCGCCAGTGATCTTGGCCGCGCGGCAGTTGCTGGTGCCATTGTCGGGGCAGGGGCCAGCGCGATCAGCAATACTCAGAACCAGGAAGTCATCGTGCGCAACTGCATGCGCAACCGTGGCTATGCAGTCGTCGGCTAAATCTGCGCAAACTGAAGTGACGGTTATCGCCCTGCGATAGCCGTTGCGGCCGCGTGGCCCGAGGACCACGCCCACTGGAAGTTATAGCCGCCCAGCCACCCGGTGACATCCACCGCTTCACCAATCGCATAGAGGCCGGGGACATCCCTGGCCTCCATCGTTTTGGACGACAGATCATCTGTGTCGATCCCACCCAATGTGACCTCGGCGGTGCGATAGCCTTCGGTGCCCGACGGAGTCAGGGGCCAGTCGGACAGAGCCGCTGTGAGATCGGTCAGGGCGGCGTCGGACTGATCGGCCAAGTTTCCGCTCATCGGAATGTGGTGCTTCAGGTACTCCACCAACCGCGCGGGCAGGTGGCGGGCCAGTTCGGTGGTCAGGGCCTTGCGCCCTCCGGCCTGACGCTGATCGCGTAGCAGGTCGAACAGGGGCAAGTCCGCGATCAGGTTGACGCAGATCGCCTCGCCTTCACGCCAATAGGATGACAGTTGCAGCACTGACGGTCCGCTGAGGCCGCGATGGGTGAACAACAACGCCTCATCAAAGCTGGTGCGCGCGTTCGACAGGCGCGCAGGTACGGACACGCCTGACAGCTCTTTGAACCGGCCATCCGAGAAGGTGAAGGGCACCAGCGCCGCGCGGGTATCCGTGACCCGCAGGCCGAACTGTCGCGCGATGTCATAGGCCAGCCCGGTCGCGCCCATCTTGGGGATGGACTTGCCACCGGTAGCCAGCACCAGATTGCGGCAGGTCAGGTCGTGACGCTGACCTTCCCGCTCGACCTCCAACGCGAACCCAGCTTCGGTCTTGCGCAGATCGCGAAGACTAGTTTGCACCCACAGCTCGGCCCCGGCGCGCGCCATCTCATCCAGCAACATCTGGATGATCTGCTTCGACGAGCCGTCGCAAAACAACTGCCCCAGCGTTTTCTCGTGCCATGCGATGCCATGGCGACCAACCAGATCAACGAAATCCCACTGCGTGTACCGTGCCAGCGCGGATTTGCAGAAATGCGGGTTTTGCGACAGGAAATTGCCCGGCCCCGCATGCATATTGGTGAAATTGCATCGCCCACCGCCCGAGATGCGGATCTTCTCACCCGGCGCTTTGGCGTGGTCGATCACCAGAACCCGCCCGCCACAATTGGCCGCGCACATCATGCCAGCAGCACCGGCACCCAGGATGATCGTGTCATAGCTCATGCGCGGGGGATGGCTTGGATCAGGGCGAAAGACAAGGCCCCATACGCTGTGTTGATCCGTGCAGGCTTGCAAATCGCCTGCGAGTTCTCGAATGATATGGGGTATTTCCCTGTCACCGCACACCCGATGGAACCGAAATGAACCCGATCAACCTGCAAGAAAAGCTGGCGCAATTCTCAACACATTGGGACCCGCATGTCGTCGCCGACTACAACCAGAATGACGTCATGGTGGTGAAATTTCAGGGCGAGTTTCCGTTCCACAAACATGACACCACCGACGATTTCTTTCTGGTGCTCGAGGGTGAGATGATCATGGATATCGAAGGCCAGCCCTCGCAAACCGTGCGGGCCGGAGAGATCTTTGTGGTTCCCACAGGTGTCGTGCACCGTCCGCGTGCAGAGCGCGAGGTCAAGGTGCTGCTGATCGAACCGAAGGGAGAGCCGAATTCGGGCGATTCCGACCAGCCCGCGGCACCCAAGCCAAGGCTGTGACACTGGTCGTTTTGCCGATCTGCTGGCGTCTCCGCGCTAAGCGGAGATTTTCCTATCTTTCCCTTATTTCCCTAGCCCAAACGGCAAAACCGCTGTAGAGTCTCAATCAGACCCCGAAAACGGGGCGTGAACGAGGCAGAGAGTGGCGGTATCTCATGACTGAGATGGTGTATGGCGCGGTCCAGGACACGCGCGGCGAACCGATTCTACCAAAGTGGTGGCGCACGATTGATCGCTGGACCATGTCCTGCGTTTTGATCCTGTTTGTCATTGGCTTGTTGCTGGGGCTGGCTTCATCGCCGCCGCTGGCTGGGCGCAACGGGTTCGATCCGTTCCACTATGTCGAACGGCAGGCGCTCTTTGGCGGGTTGGCGCTGGTGGCGATGCTGTTGACCTCGATGATGTCGCCCACACTGGTGCGACGTTTGGCGGTACTGGGTTTTCTGGGCGCGTTTGTGGCGCTGGCTTTCCTGCCGGTCTTCGGGACCGATTTCGGCAAGGGCGCGGTGCGCTGGTATTCGCTGGGATTTGCCTCGCTGCAACCTTCTGAGTTCCTGAAACCCGGCTTCATCGTTGTCGCCGCGTGGCTGCTGGCGGCTTCGCAAGAGATCAATGGCCCGCCGGGGCGATTGTGGTCGTTCGCGCTTTGTATGGCGATTGTGGCGATGCTGGTACTTCAACCGGATTTCGGGCAGGCCTGCCTTATCCTGTTTGGCTGGGGCGTGATGTATTTCGTGGCCGGTGCGCCGATGCTGCTTCTGGTGGGCATGGCGGGGGCCGTAGTGCTGGGCGGAATGCTGGCCTATTCCAACTCGGAGCACTTTGCCCGCCGCATTGACGGTTTCCTGAACCAAGAGGTCGATCCGACCACGCAGCTTGGCTATGCCACCAACGCGATCCGCGAAGGCGGTCTGTTCGGCGTTGGCGTGGGGGAGGGGCAGGTGAAGTGGTCCTTGCCCGATGCGCATACCGATTTCATCATCGCTGTCGCGGCCGAGGAATATGGGCTGATCCTGGTGCTGATCATCATCGCGCTTTATTCGCTGATCGTCGTGCGCTCGCTGCTGCGGTTGATGCGCGAGCGTGACATGTTCATCCGTCTGGCAGGCACCGGTCTGGCCTGCATGTTCGGCGTTCAGGCGATGATCAACATGGGTGTGGCGGTGCGTTTGTTGCCCGCCAAGGGCATGACGCTGCCGTTCGTCAGCTACGGCGGCTCGTCCCTGATTGCGGGCGGCATCGCCGTGGGCATGTTGCTGGCCTTCACCCGAACCCGCCCGCAGGGTGAGCTGGGTGACATTCTACGCGGTCGCGGCTGATGCCTTATCTTTTGATCGCGGCAGGCGGCACCGGGGGGCACATGTTCCCCGCGCAGGCGCTGGCCGAGGCGATGCTGCAGAAAGGCTGGCGCGTGCGCCTGTCCACTGATGCGCGCGGTGCGCGCTATACCGGCGGATTTCCCCATTCGACCGAGATTGTCGAGGCGACTTCGGCCACCTTCGCGCGTGGCGGGCTGGCGGCCAAGGCGCTGGTCGGGCCAAAGATTGCGGGCGGCGTAACCAGCATGGCGATGCAAATGATGCGCGACCGCCCGGATGTGGTGGTTGGCTTCGGTGGCTATCCTTCGATCCCGGCGCTGGGGGCAGCGACGCTGTTGACCGTTCCGCGCATGATCCATGAGCAGAACGGCGTGTTGGGGCGGGTCAACCAGCTGTTTGCCAAGCGCGTGGCGCAGGTGGCCTGCGGGGTCTGGCCCACGGATTTGCCCGACGGCGCAAAGGGCGTCCATACCGGCAACCCGGTGCGCGGCGCGGTGCTGGAACGTGCCGCGGCAGGCTATATCCCGCCCGGAGACTACCCGATGTCAGTTCTGGTGATGGGTGGCAGCCAGGGTGCGCGTATCCTCAGTGATGTGGTGCCCGGCGCGCTTGCGGCGCTGCCGGAAGACCTGCGCGACCATATCCGCGTGGCCCATCAGGCCCGCGATGAAGATGGTGAACGTGTCACCGCCTTTTACGCTGACCATGGCATCCGGGCCGAGGTTCTGCCCTTTTTCGATGACGTCCCCCGGCGGATGTCGGATGCGCAGTTGGTGATCAGCCGCTCGGGCGCGTCCAGTGTGGCCGATATCTCGGTCATCGGGCGGCCCTCAATCCTTGTCCCCTTTGCCGCCGCTGCGGGCGACCATCAAACCGCCAATGCGCGCGGGCTAGTGCAGGCGGGCGGCGCGATCATGATCCCCGAAAACCTGCTTGACGTTGCCGCGCTGACCGAGCAAATCACTGCCGTTCTGAAAAACCCCGAGGCCGCACAAAAGATGGCCCGTGCCGCCCTATCGACCGGAGCCCCGGACGCGACCGAGCGTTTGGTTCACCTTGTCGAAGAGCTGGCGCAGAAGGAGACCACATGAATCCAGCCACCAAACTGCCGCAAGACGTAGGGCCGATCCATTTCGTTGGTATCGGCGGGATCGGGATGTCGGGGATTGCCGAGGTGCTGTTGAACCTGGGCTACCGGGTGCAGGGCTCGGACCTGAAAGCGTCCAAGATCACCGACCGTCTGGCCGGGCTGGGGGCCGAGATTTTCGTGGGCCAACGCGCAGAAAACCTTGAAAACGCAGCCGTCGTTGTGGTCTCTACAGCGATTAAACCGGGCAACCCGGAACTGGATGGCGCCCGCGCGCAGGGCCTGCCGGTTGTGCGCCGCGCCGATATGCTGGCCGAGCTGATGCGCCTGAAATCCAACATCGCCATCGCCGGCACCCACGGCAAGACCACCACGACCACCATGATGGCCGAGTTGATGGTGGCCGGTGATTTCGATCCAACCGTGATCAATGGCGGCATCATCCATGCCTATGGGTCCAACGCGCGGATGGGACAGGGTGAATGGATGGTGGTCGAGGCCGACGAATCCGACGGCTCGTTCAATCGCCTGCCTGCAACCATTGCCATCGTCACCAATATCGACCCCGAGCATATGGAGCATTGGGGTGATTTCGACCGGCTGCGGGATGGCTTTTATGAGTTCGTCTCGAACCTGCCGTTCTATGGTCTGGCCGTGTGCTGTACCGACCATGCCGAGGTGCAGACGCTGGTGGGTCGCATCAGCGACCGCCGGGTGCGCACCTATGGGTTCAACGCGCAGGCTGATGTGCGGGCCGTGAACCTGACTTATAAGGGCGGTGTCGCGCATTTCGATATCCACCTGCAATACGAAGACACGGTGATCCAAGGCTGCACCTTGCCCATGCCCGGCGACCACAATGTTTCGAACGCTTTGTCCGCCGTGGCCGTTGCCCGCCATCTGGGCATGAAAACCGCTGAAATCCGCGATGCGCTGGCCAATTTCGGTGGCGTCAATCGCCGCTTTACCAAGGTCGGCGAGGTCGATGGTGTTACCATCATCGACGACTATGGCCACCACCCGGTTGAGATTGCCGCCGTGCTGAAAGCCGCGCGCCAAGCCAGCGATGGGCGTGTGATCGCCGTTCACCAACCGCACCGCTATTCGCGCCTGTCGAACCTGTTCGAGGATTTCTGCACCTGTTTCAACGACGCCGACGTGGTCGCAATCGCTGATATTTTCGCTGCGGGTGAAGACCCGATCGAGGGCGCATCCCGCGATGATCTGGTGCAGGGCCTGATCCGCCACGGTCACCGCCACGCCCGTGCTCTGCTGGATGAAAACGATCTGGAACGTTTGGTCCGCGAACAAGCTCGCCCCGGTGACATGGTCGTTTGCCTCGGGGCCGGGACAATCAGCGCCTGGGCCAACAGTTTGCCGGACCGTTTGCAACGTAAACAAGCTGTGTGACGCAGGGAACCAACTTGACGCTCGACTGCTTTGAGCGTTTGCAGCCGCGAAACAACGTCCTCGGAGGGGCGCATGGTAAATTCAGTGGTGTTTGCGGGACTTTGGGTGATTGCCTCGACCATCGTGGCGATGTTGCCGTTGCGTCTGCAGTTTCCGCCCGGCGTTGTGCTGTTCGTCAGTGCCCCCGCGCTGATCGTCTGGTTGGGCCATGATTTCGGCTGGTTCGTTTCAGTGCTGGCCTTCGCGGGGTTTGCATCCATGTTCCGTAGACCGATCCGCCACTACTGGCACCGTTGGACCGGGCAGGAGGTTCAGGAATGAATTGGTCAATCGCTCTGGCTGCGTTGTGGGGAATCGCCGCGAATGTGCTGGCGATGATCCCCAGCAAAGACAACCACTGGACCCGCGCCTATGTCCTGATTGCGGTGGGGATTCCGATATTGGGCTATGTCACCTTGCAGAACGGCCCGTGGATCGGACTGTTGGTGCTGGCGATGGGTATGTCCGTGCTGCGCTGGCCGGTGATTTATCTGGGGCGTTGGATACGTCGGATGCTCGGTTCGGCTCAGTGACAGATACGGCTTGCGCGGAGGAAGTAAATCCGCGAAGGAACCCGAATGACATCTCTTCCAGAACCCCGTGGCAAGCTGACCCAGAACCGAGCGTTGAATGACCTGACATGGCTTCGTGTCGGCGGTCCAGCAGATTACTTGTTCCAACCTGCGGATATCGACGATCTGAAAGGGTTTCTGCGCGACCTGCCCGCAGATTTCGACGTGTTCCCCATGGGTGTTGGGTCAAACTTGATCGTCCGGGATGGCGGCTTGCGCGCCGTGGTGATCCGGCTAGGGCGCGGGTTCAACGGGATCGAGATCGCAGGTAACACCGTTACAGCGGGTGCCGCGGCGCTGGATGCACATGTGGCGCGCAAGGCGGCAGATGCGGGCGTGGACCTCACGTTTTTGCGGACCATTCCGGGCTCGGTCGGTGGGGCGGTGCGGATGAACGCGGGCTGCTATGGCAGCTACACGGCGGATGTGTTGCGCAGAGCCACAATTGTCACGCGCCAGGGCGAGGTCGTGGACCTGACGCCGCAGGACCTGAACTTCCGCTATCGCCAGTCGGATTTGCCCGATGGGGCGGTGCTGATTTCGGCCACGTTCGAGGGGCCCGCGGGTGATCCACAAGCGCTGCATGACCGGATGGCGGCGCAATTGCAAAAACGCGATGAGACCCAACCCACCAAAGACCGCAGCGCAGGTTCGACCTTTCGCAACCCGGCTGGGTTTTCCTCGACCGGACGGGCGGATGACGTGCACGATCTGAAGGCGTGGAAAGTGATCGACGATGCCGGAATGCGCGGGGCCACCAAAGGTGGCGCGCAGATGAGCGAGAAGCACTCGAATTTCCTGATCAACACTGGCGGTGCCACTGCCGCCGACCTCGAAGGTCTGGGCGAAGAGGTGCGAAAAAAGGTTTACGAAACAAGCGGCATCACGCTAGAGTGGGAAATCATGCGGGTCGGAGATCCGTTGAAAGAATAAAGCCCCAGCCGTCAGACCAAAACAGGCAAATTCAGGCGACGGATCAAAGGCATAAACGCAGTACGGACCACCACATAAGGTCCGGGGACATTGAGGCGCTAAGTGGGTAAGTCGAGCAGGACACACCCCAAAGTGGCGGTATTGATGGGCGGCCCCTCGGCGGAACGCGAGGTGTCTCTCAGCAGCGGGCGCGAATGCGCAGCCGCCCTTAGGGGAGAAGGCTTTGAAGTGGTCGAACTGGACGCGGGTCCCGACCTTTCTGCGCGCCTGTCGGAAATCAAGCCAGATGTGGTTTTCAACGCGCTGCATGGGCGCTGGGGCGAAGACGGCTGTGTGCAGGGCTTGTTGGAATGGATGCGCCTTCCGTACACGCATTCCGGGGTGCTGGCCTCGGCCTTGGCGATGGACAAACAACGCAGCAAAGAGATCTACCAGACCGAAGGCTTGCCGATCGTTCCCAGCGTGATCCTACCCAAGCAACAGGTCGCGGTATCCCATGTGATGGAGCCGCCCTATGTGGCCAAACCGAACAACGAAGGCTCCAGCGTGGGTATCTACATTGTCCATGAAGGCGCAAACTGCCCTCCACGCCTGTCCGAGGATATGCCAGATCATGTGATGGTCGAGAAATACGTGGCGGGCCGCGAGCTGACCGTGACCGTGATGGGCGACCGCGCCTTGACCGTGACCGAGATCATGACCAATGGCGGCTGGTATGACTATGACGCCAAGTACAAGCCCGGCGGCTCGTGGCACGTCCTGCCTGCCGACATCCCGCAGGACATCTTTGACCGCTGCATGGACTATGCACTGAAGGCTCATAATGCCTTGGGGTGTCGGGGTGTCAGCCGCACCGACTACCGCTGGGATGACAGCATGGGTGCGGACGGTCTGTTCCTGTTGGAAACCAACACCCAGCCGGGCATGACACCGACCTCGCTGGTGCCCGAACAGGCCGAGCATTGCGGCATGAGTTTCGGACAGCTTTGCGCCTGGATGGTGGAGGACGCCTCATGCGACCGCTAAGAGCCACCCGTGCCCCCGTCATTCGTCGGACCACGCAGCCGTCCGGCCCTGATGCTGATTTTGCATCGGGCGAACGGCACGATACGCAGCCCAAGCTGCGGCTGGGCGGGGTTAAGCTGTTTGGCCGTAAATCGCAGAGGTTCGATCCGGCGCCATCGCGGCTGAGCTACCGGATACAACGTTGGATGCTGACACCGAGTATTCGGCGCGGGTTGAAGTACGGCCTGCCTGTGTTTGCAATCTGCGCGGCCACTACGCTCTATTTCAGTGCTGAAGATCGGCGCGAGGCGGTTGTGGCCTATGTCAACGACATCAAGACCTCGATCCAGCAGCGACCGGAATTCATGGTCAATCTGATGGCGATCGACGGGGCAGGGACCAACCTGTCCGAAGATATCCGCGAGGTCGTGCCGCTGGATTTCCCGATCAGTTCCTGGGATCTGGATGCCGAACAGATCCGCGACACGATTACCGGGCTTGATCCGGTTAAATCCGCCACCGTTCGGATCCGCCCCGGCGGTATCTTGCAGGTGGATGTGGTCGAGCGTCAGCCCGTCGTGGTTTGGCGCACCCGCAGCGGGACCGAGTTGCTGGACGAAACCGGCGCACATGTGGAACGAATCACCTCGCGCAAGGATCATGCGCATCTGCCACTAATTGCAGGTAAAGGCGCGGATGCGCATGTCGACGAGGCACTGCAACTTCTGACAACCGCCCGCAGCCTTGGTGCGCGTGTGCGCGGGTTGGTACGCATAGGCGAGCGCCGCTGGGATTTGGTTCTGGATCGCGGCCAGCGCATCATGTTGCCCACCGAACGTCCCGTGCGTGCGCTGGAGCATGTGTTGGCGGTGAACGAAGTGCAGGACCTGTTGGAACGTGACGTGGCCGTTGTGGACATGCGCCTCGGCCAGCGTCCGACGATACGAATGACCAAAGCCGCCAGCGACGACTGGTGGGGTACTAAAACCGATGTGAGTAGCAGGCAGTAACGACCATGATGACCGATCTTTATCAGTCCCAACGGGCCATGCGGCAGATGCGCAGGCAGGCAATGCAGCGCGGTGTCGTGGCCATTCTGGATGTTGGCAGCTCGAAGATTTCCTGCCTTGTGCTGCGGTTCGACGGTGCTGGTCGTCTGCATGAAGATAGCGGGATCGGGTCACTGGCCGGCCAGACCGGGTTCCGGGTGATCGGCGCGGCGACGACTCGGTCGCGTGGGGTGCAATTCGGTGAAGTCACCGCGATGCAGGAAACCGAACGGGCCATTCGAACCGCCCTGCAAGCGGCGCAGAAAATGGCCGAGATCCGTGTTGATCACGTCATTGCCTGTTTTTCGGGCGCGAATCCTCGGTCCTACGGTCTGGATGCGCAGGTCGATCTGGAAGGGCAGGTGGTCAGCGAGGCCGAGGTCGGTCGGGTGCTGAACGCCTGCGATGTCCCCGACTATGGTGCCGGCCGCGAAGTGTTGCACGCGCAGCCTGTGAATTTTGCCTTGGACAACCGCTCGGGTTTGATTGATCCGCGTGGCCAGATGGGGCAGTCGCTGGCCGTCGATATGCATATGCTGACCGTGGATGCGGTTGCGATCCAGAACATCGTGCGCTGCATAAAGCGGTGTGACTTGGAACTGGCAGGGATCGCGAACTCGGCCTATGTGTCGGGGATTTCTGCACTGGTCGAGGATGAGCAAGAGCTCGGCGCGGCCTGTATTGACATGGGTGGCGGTACCACCAGCGTGTCTATCTTTATGAAAAAGCACATGATTTTCGCCGATTGCGTGCGCATGGGTGGGGATCACGTGACCAGCGATATCTCGATGGGTCTTGGCGTGCCTGCGAATGTGGCCGAACGGATCAAGACCTTCAACGGCGGTGTTCACGCGACCGGGGCAGATGACCGCGACCTGATCGACATCGGTGGCGATACCGGCGATTGGGAACATGACCGCCGCACCGTCAGCCGGGCCGAGTTGATCGGCATCATGCGTCCCCGAGTCGAAGAAATCCTCGAGGAAGTCCGCATTCGTCTGGACGCCGCTGGGTTCGACCATCTGCCTAGCCAACAGATCGTTCTAACCGGTGGCGGTAGTCAGATCATGGGGCTGGATGGGCTGGCGACTCGAATTCTGGGCCAGCGCGTGCGTTTGGGCCGCCCATTGCGCGTACACGGCTTGCCGCAATCAGCGACGGGGCCAGGATTCTCATCCGTGGTGGGGCTCAGCCTGTTTGCGGCGCATCCGCAGGATGAATGGTGGGATTTCGAGATTCCCGTCGATACCTATGCCGCACGCCCGTTCAAACGCGCCGTGCGCTGGTTCCGTGACAATTGGTAAACTCCTGATCGCGGCGCTGGTTGCCGCGATTCCGGCGTCTGTCCGCGCGCAGACCCTGATAACGCCCGAGGCGTTTCTGGATGCAGTGCAAGGCAAGACGGTCCGATTCCATCTTCTGCCCGGCGGTGACCCGGTCGGTACCGAAGAGTTCCTGAGTCCGACTCTCTCAGTCTGGCGGATGGAAGGTAGGGGTTGTGTCTACGGTCAGATTACCACCCCAGATGGTAAGATTTGTTTCCTATATGACGACGATCCTGATGGCCTCCCCGTGTGTTGGTGGCCGTTTGTCTACAATGATCGTCTGATGGTGCGTTTGGCGGACATTACGAACGGTGAAATTCAAGAGGTGCGTAGTATCTCGGACGACAGCTTAAGTTGTCCAAGTACTCCTATTGGTTGAAGAATTCCCTTGCGGAGAGGCGTCGAATCCCGCAAGATATCCACAAGGCCCGTCAGAGGCCCAATGCGAGGACCCGAGCAGGTTTCCGCACCCTAAAAAACGATTGAATCGCAGTCCGCGCATCCGCCTGCGGCCCTCGGGCAAGGGGTATGTTTTGTGTTGGATTGAGTTCATTCCGCAACATCTGGCAAACAATACGAAATACCGGCGGATTATGCCTTAATTCCTCCATATTTTGTGGAGTCTGACGATTTTTGGCGTGACCTTTGCGGTTTCGGTCGGTAGGGTTGTTTAAGGATAGGTAAGAAAAACACCGCGTTGGCGGAGCATATAAACAGGCGGACAGAAGCATGACATTGAATCTTTCGATGCCCGGGCACGATGAACTGAAGCCTCGGATTACGGTATTTGGCGTAGGCGGCGCAGGTGGTAACGCCGTCAATAATATGATTGAAAAAGAGTTGGATGGCGTGGATTTCGTCGTCGCCAACACAGACGCGCAAGCATTGCAGCAAAGCCAATCCTCGGCGCGCGTGCAGCTTGGCGTGAAGGTCACCGAAGGTCTGGGGGCAGGGGCGCGCCCGACCGTTGGCGCAGCCGCCGCCGAAGAGAGCATCGAGCAGATCGTCGATCATCTGGCAGGCGCGCATATGTGCTTCATCACCGCCGGTATGGGCGGCGGCACCGGTACGGGTGCGGCTCCGATCATCGCGCAGGCCGCGCGTGAGCTGGGCGTTTTGACGGTGGGTGTTGTGACCAAACCCTTCCAGTTCGAAGGCGCCAAGCGGATGCGTCAGGCCGAAGACGGTGTTGAGGCGCTGCAAAAGGTTGTCGACACGCTGATCATTATCCCGAACCAGAACCTGTTCCGTCTGGCGAATGAAAAGACAACATTCACCGAGGCATTCTCGATGGCCGATGACGTTCTGTATCAGGGCGTTAAAGGCGTGACCGACCTGATGGTGCGTCCGGGCTTGATCAACCTCGATTTTGCCGATGTGCGCGCCGTGATGGACGAGATGGGCAAGGCGATGATGGGCACTGGCGAGGCCACCGGCGAAGATCGCGCGGTTCAGGCCGCCGAGAAGGCGATTGCCAACCCGTTGCTGGACGAGATCAGCCTCAGGGGTGCCAAAGGCGTGCTGATCAACATCACCGGCTCGCACGACCTGACCCTTTTCGAACTGGACGAAGCCGCCAACCGCATCCGCGAGGAAGTGGACCCCGAGGCCAACATCATCGTCGGCTCGACTCTGGATACCGCGATGGAAGGTGGCATGCGCGTGTCGGTCGTGGCCACTGGCATCGACGCCACTGAGAAATCCGAGGACGTGCCGGTTGCACGCCGTTCGATGTCGGCTCCACTGACCCGCACGGTTTCAGCAGAAGAAGAAGCGGCTGAAGAAGAAGCCCCGGCAGCGGTTGCCGAACCGGTCGAGGCCGAGCCCGTGCGTGAACCGTCGCTGTTCGAGGCGACAGAGGAGCCATCCGAGCCCCGTTTCCAACCTCAGGCTGAACAGGACGATGATGGCCTGCCGCCTCCGGCTTATCAGCCACGTGTCGCCGAATTCGAGCCGACGCCCGAGCCGGTCGAGCCTGCTCCGGAAAGCTATGCGCCGCAGCCTCAGCCTGCAGCAGGCACTCCGTCGCCCGAAGCATTGCAGCGTCTGCAAGCCGCTGTACAGAACGTCCCGACGGGGGATCGCAGCCATATGGCACCGCGTCCGCAACCCGCTCCGGCGCCGCAAT
This sequence comes from Ruegeria sp. AB6, assembly GCF_056542685.1. NCBI lineage: Bacteria > Pseudomonadati > Pseudomonadota > Alphaproteobacteria > Rhodobacterales > Roseobacteraceae > Ruegeria > Ruegeria sp. AB6. Next base: position 293,838 of record NZ_JBQGAD010000002.1, read on the forward strand.
CCGAGGCGGATCGCCCGCGGTTTGGCTTCAACCGTCTGATTGACCGGATGACCGGTCACGCGGCGGATACCCCGGCCCAACCGCAGCGTCAGCAGCCCGTGATGCGCCAGTCTGACGCCACGGCTCCGGCCCATGATCAGGCCGATCCCGAGCAGGAACGGATCGAAATTCCGGCCTTCTTGCGCCGTCAGGCGAACTGATCGCGGTAACAAAATACGTAGAAGGGGTCGCCTAGTGGCGGCCCTTTTTCGTTTCAAAACAACAATATACCCCGATGTAAGCAGGGTTTTGCCGATCTGTTACATTCATGTTTCATTCGGTTACAAAGAGTGAGTTGAGCCTTTCGCCTGCGTTCCTTAACTGAATGCCCAACACGGCCAAAGCAGGCCGGACACCACTCACCGAGGCCCACATTGCAACATACGCTCAAATCTCCGATCACGTTTACCGGTGTCGGGCTGCACAGCGGCAAGCCTGCAAACATGGTTCTCAAACCGGCAGCCGCCGGTCATGGCATCTGGTTCAAACGGACGGATATTGATCTGGGCAATGCGCTGATCCCTGCGATTTACGACGTGGTGGAGCGGACCCCGCTGTGTACGCGTCTGGTGAACGAGGCGGGTGTGTCGGTATCGACGGTCGAACATATCATGGCAGCGCTGGCGGGTTGTGGTGTTCACAACGCACTGATCGAGATTGACGGTCCCGAAGTGCCGATCATGGATGGGTCTTCGATCGAATTTGTACGCGGGATCATGACCAAAGGTGTGCGCCGTCAGGCCAGCCCGGTGTTGGCCTATGAGGTGCTCAAGCCCGTAACTGCCTCGCGTGAGGGGGCCAGTGCGTCGATTGCGCCTGCGGACGGTCTGATCATTGACTTCCACATCGACTTTGAAGATGGCGCCATTGGCCGTCAGACCAAAACGCTGGACATGCGCAACGGATCGTTTGCGCGGGAACTCAGCGATTGCCGCACCTTCTGCCGTCGCATAGATGTTGAAGCGATGCGCGAAAACGGTCTGGCCCTGGGTGGCACGCTAGAAAACGCCGTGGTGGTTCAGGGGAACGAGGTTCTGACGCCGGGCGGGTTCCGTCGCGCAGATGAGGCTGTGCGCCACAAGATGCTGGACGCGCTGGGGGATCTCTACCTCGCGGGCGGTCCGATTCTGGGTCGTTTCACCGGCGACAAGTCCGGCCACTCGTTGACCAACACATTGCTGCGCACCCTCTTCGAGACGCCAGGCGCAGTGCGACCGATCCTGTGCACGGCCGAACAAGCCGCGCGTTTGCCCGGTCAGGGCCTGATCTGGGACGAAATCCCGGCTGTCGCCTGATTGGATCAACTCTGCGTACAATTCCGGTGCTGGCTCTACTAAGGCGTTTTGCCCCGGAATTATATGTGCTAAACCAAGCCTAAATCCGGGGTTCGCTCCGACAAGTAATACAACAAGGATAGGCGGAATGGGTGGCACCAGGGCGGCGGTCAGATTCGCGGGCGCGATTCTTCTGACAGCAGTTTTGTCAGCATGTGGCGGCCAAGGGGCCGACCGCAGCCAGAACCTTGAGGGGTTTACCCCCGAGCAAATTTTTACACGCGGTGAGTTTGAGCTGTCGCAGAATCGCTCGGATGATGCGGCGTGGTATTTCTCGGAAGTCGAGCGTCTTTATCCCTATTCGGATTGGGCCAAGCGCGCGCTGATCATGCAGGCGTTCTCGTATCACTCTGACAAGAACTACGAAGAAAGCCGCGCAGCTGCGCAGCGCTTCATCGACTTCTATCCGGCGGATGAAGATGCGGCCTATGCGCAGTACCTTCTGGCGCTTAGTTATTATGATCAGATTGACGAGGTTGGGCGCGATCAGGGTCTGACCTTTCAGGCGTTGCAATCCCTGCGCACGGTGATCGAAGTCTATCCGGACAGCGAATACGCAACCTCTGCCGTTCTGAAATTCGATCTGGCCTTTGATCACCTGGCGGGCAAGGAGATGGAGATCGGGCGTTATTATCTGCGTCAGGATCACTATACGGCGGCAATCAACAGGTTCCGCGTTGTGGTCGAGGATTTCCAGACCACCTCTCATACCGCCGAGGCGCTTTATCGTCTGATCGAGTCCTACCTGTCCTTGGGGCTGGTGGATGAGGCGCAGTCGGCCGGTGCGATCCTTGGGTTCAACTACCGCTCGTCGGAATGGTATGATGCGGGCTACAAGCTGCTGACATCGCGTGGGCTGAAACCCAGAAGCCTGGGCAACAACTGGCTGAGCCAGATCTACCGCCAGACCGTCAAAGGTGAGTGGTTGTAATCGTCATGACGAACGGCGTGGGACGCTAAGACCCGATGCTGCGCGCCCTTGATATCCGCGACATGCTAATCATCGACCGGTTGGAACTGACCTTCCAACCGGGCCTGAACGCGTTGACCGGTGAAACCGGTGCGGGCAAGTCAATTCTTCTGGATTCGCTGGGCTTTGTGCTGGGCTGGCGCGGTCGCGCCGAATTGGTCCGTCAGGGTGCTGCGCAGGGCGAGGTTGTGGCCGAGTTCGAGCTATCGGACGATCATCCCGCCCACGCCATTCTGGCCGAGGCCGGATTGCCCAGCGGCGAGGAATTGATCCTGCGCCGCGTGAACACCGCCGAGGGGCGCAAGACCGCGTGGGTCAATGACCGCCGCTGCTCGGGCGAGGTGTTACGGGCGTTGTCTGAAACATTGGTTGAGTTGCACGGTCAGCATGATGACCGGGGTCTGTTGAACCCGCGCGGGCATCGCGCAATGCTGGATGATTATGCCGCGGTCGCGGATGATCTGGCCTTGGTTCGTGCGGCCTGGAACGGGATGTCGCGCGCGCGGAAAGCGTTGGCCGAGACCGAGGCTGCCTTGGCCGCTATGCGCGCGGAAGAGGAATTCTTGCGTCACGCCGTGGCAGAGTTAGACAAGCTGGATCCACAACCGGGCGAAGACGCCGAACTGGACGCCCGCCGCCGCATGATGCAGGGGGCCGAGCGCATACGCGACGACGTGGTGCGGGCCTTTGACCTGCTGGGCGGAGACGGGGCTGAAGGCGCCATGTCCGACGCAGTCCGTTGGCTGGAAGGCGTATCCGACAACGCGGGCGGTCAGTTAGAGGAACCCATCGCCGCGCTTGGCCGCGCCCTGATCGAACTGGGCGAGGCGCAGGATGGCGTCAATGTCTGCCTACAAGCTTTGGACTTCAACCCCGCAGAATTGGAGCAGGCCGAGGAGCGCCTGTTCGCCATCCGCGCACTTGGCCGCAAACATGACGTGGCCCCCGATGATCTGGGCGCGTTTGCCGATACGCTACGTGAGCGTCTGCACAAACTGGACGCAGGTGACGCCGATCTGGCCGATCAGCGTGCTGCGGTTGAGGCTGCGCAGACTGCCTATGACAGGGCTGCGACAGCGCTTAGCACTGCGCGCCAGCAGGCAGCGGGGCAGTTGGATGCGGCCGTGATGGCCGAGCTTGCGCCGCTCAAGATGGAACGCGCGGTGTTTCAGACCGAAATTTCGCCCACCGATCCCGGCCCCGAGGGCACCGACGCGGTGGCCTTTACCGTCGCCACAAACCCCGGCGCACCTTCGGGTCCGCTGAACAAGATCGCCTCGGGTGGAGAGCTCAGCCGCTTCCTGCTGGCGCTCAAGGTCTGTCTGACCGGCGAAGATAGCGCCCGCACGATGATCTTCGATGAAATCGACCGCGGTGTCGGCGGGGCAACTGCCGATGCGGTGGGCCGCCGTCTGGCCTCGCTTGCGCAGGGCGGGCAGGTTCTGGTCGTGACGCACTCGCCTCAAGTAGCTGCGCGTGCGGCACATCACTGGCGGGTTCAAAAACAAGTCACCGAGGGGCAAACTCTGTCGACCGTCATCCCGTTGGCCGACCCGGACCGGGTGGATGAGATCGCCCGCATGGTTGCAGGCGACACCATCACGGACGAGGCGCGCGCCGCCGCGCGTGCCCTGTTGGACGCATAGACCTTCTCACCTGCGCGATCCCGCTTTTATCCGTGCCGCCCGTAGCTTAGTAAGGGGTAGGTACTGATCCCCCGAGGGCACATGAGCCAATCAACTCGCACCGTTTTGCGCAACCAGCTGCATCAGGCTTTGGCCGCCATAAAGGATGCATGGCGGGTGATGCGGCGGCGCGGACCCAGCCAGTTTCAGTTCTGGCTTATCGCGCTTGTGATCGGGATCGCAGCCGGGTTCATGGCGCTTGGATTTCGCAAGGCGATCCGCGCCTTGCAAGCCTGGGTCTATGATACGGAAAACATCCTACTACTCCACAGTCACGCCGAGATGTTGCCTTGGTTCATGATCCTGATCACCCCCATTGTCGGGGGTCTAATCGTGGGGATCATCCTGCACAGGTTCACCGATGACGGGAGGGTGCGCTCGGTCGCGGACGTGATCGAAGGGGCGGCGCTGACCGATGGACGGGTCGAGCGGAAGGCCGGAGTCGCGTCTCTGTTTGCCTCGCTGATCACGCTTAGCACTGGTGGCTCGTCGGGGCGAGAAGGGCCAGTTGTGCACATGGCCGGGGTGATCTCGACCTGGGTCAGTAATCGTATCCATGCCGACGGGATCACCGGTCGTGACCTGCTGGGCTGCGCAGTGGCGGCGGCGGTTTCAGCCAGCTTCAACTCACCCATCGCCGGCGCATTGTTTGCGCTCGAGGTCGTGCTGCGGCACTTTGCTGTGCATGCGTTTGCGCCCATCGTGATTGCTTCGGTTGCGGGGACGGTGATCAACCGGTTGGAATATGGCGACGTGACCGAGTTTACTTTGGACACGCCCGGAACGCTGCAATTCTATGTGGAACTGCCCGCCTTTTTGATCCTGGGCCTTGTGTGCGGGCTGGTGGCGTTGCTGCTGATGCGATCGATCTTTTTCGCTGAGGATATCGGCAACCATATCCAAAACCGCCTATCCCTTCCGGGATGGCTGCGCCCTGCGGTGTCCGGGGCGATGCTGGGTCTGATTGCGATCTGGTTTCCCCATATCATTGGCGTTGGATATGAGACCACGATCCGCGCTTTGGCCGGGGATCTGACTCTGTCTGCCGCGATCCTGTTTGCCGTTATCAAAACTGTCGCCTTGGCGATCACGATGGGCGGACGTATGGGCGGAGGGGTCTTTTCGCCCTCATTGATGGTAGGAGCATTAACCGGGTTGGCCTTTGGCTGGATTGCTACGGGGGTGTTGCCGGATGTGTCGGGGACACCGTCGCTTTATGCTTTTGCCGGGATGGGCGCGGTGGCCGCTGCTGTGTTGGGCGCGCCGATCTCGACCACGTTGATTGTGTTTGAATTGACCGGTGAATGGCAGATCGGACTGGCGGTGATGGTCTCGGTCTCGATGTCCACCGCACTGGCCTCGCGCCTTGTGGACCGGTCATTCTTCCTGACACAGTTGGAACGCCGTGACGTGCATCTGGCCGCGGGGCCACAGGCCTATCTGCTGGCGATGCTGCGGGCGGGGGCGGTGATGCGCCCGATTGGCGATCCGCGCTCGATCACCAGGGAAGAGGCGCAGGCGCTGATCCAACAAGGCCTTTGTGTCAAGGCCAGCGCCACGCTTGAGGCGGCGATGCCCTATTTCGACCGGGACGACATTCCCTGTATCCCGGTCGTGATCATTGACGAAGACGGCTGCGAAAACCCGGTCGGCGCGCTGTTCCACATTGATGCGCTGAAAGCCTATAACCGCGCGCTGGCTGCCACGGCGGCCGAGGAACATTCCTAGCCGCGATAGACCGTCGCTGTGTCACCCAGATAATTGTCCCACGCAAACCAGTACGAGATATGTCCGGCCACGCGCGGCAATTCTGTGCCGTCTGGCCCGACCAGCGCCTCTTCGTTCAGGCGCCACTTTCCGCCCTTCTGGTCGACCAGCCCACCATCTGACGCGGTAAAGCGGTTGGACTTGCGCTCATAGGCGCGAACGGCGCGTTTGTCGGGGTTGCCGATCAGCACCAAGGGCCGGTTGGCAATCGCGTCATTGATCACCCGCGTGTTGCTGAACGCATCCAGCGGCCATGCGCGCGCCGCACCGAACTGGCGGATGGCGAAGACATAGTCCTTCTGCCGGTGCTGCGACTGATCGACCAGCGCCGGAAACATCAACTCGGACGAGGCGAAATAGTCGCGATATACCACACCCGACCCATAGTTGCGCCGGTGGCCGGTGCTGAGCGACAGAACCTGGGTCTTGGGATGCGACGCCTTCCAGCTTTGCCATGTGGTGATGACCACAGGGCGCTGTTTCAACTCGATCCCGCTGTCGACCAGAGGGCCGACGACCGGTTTGCCGGTGTATTGGTTCCACAACGAATGGGTCTCGCGGTCAAACATCAGCTTGTTCGAACGGTACAGGAAGCCCGATGAACCAAAGACAAAGGGCTTCCGCCGTCCTTCAACCTGGGTCTCAAACAAGATACCCGACCCGCAGAGCGTACAATAGGCCAGTGCGACCGGGACGCCTCCGATCACTTCGTTGAACATTTCGTGCCAGCCCATGATGCGCAGCGGATAGGCGCGCTCATCCCCGTTGATCGAAACACCAAAGACCAGATCGCCGTCCTTCAGATAATCCGCATCCGAGGCAGAGATCAGCTTGGGATTGTCCAACGAAGGGATGCCGTCCTTTTGAACACCGCCCCATGTGATTTCTTCCAACCGGATCTTCATCTTGTCGCGTTGCAGATATTCGGGCCGCAGGAAATCGTCGAAATTCTGGTCGATGCCCAGCAACACTTCGCGCTTGAACGGGATAAGCGAGGCGTGAGGCACGACTTGCGGGTTCTTTTCCTGCCAGATCATCCAGTCGAACCAGTCGGTACCAATATCTTCGCCGGTGAGGGTGCGCATGACCTGGGTGATGTCATCGCTGCGGCGACGGCCATAGCGCATGGCGGTCAGCAGGGCGGGCACGACGTCAGGGCTGCCGCGCTCGACCAGAAATTTCATGCTTTTCTCGAAATCCGTGCGACCGCTGTAAAGCGTGGACCGAACCGCGTCCAGCACAGGGTCCGTTTGCGCAGACAGGGCACCGGGCATGGCTGTTGCGGCCCCAAGTAATCCTACAAAATTGCGGCGCGTTATTGACATTGCATCCTCCGGCTGATTATCGCGCGTATTCTGCCTTGCCGCGACCTAAAATGCATTCAACAGGCGCGTGAACCGGGCGTGAGCGGCCGCTTCCTTGATCGAAAACCGGTTTTGTCGGTAAGATTACGGAAAGCGACCCGGTTTCGATTTGAGAAATACAACCTGATTATTTCCGGGTTTTTGGTAAATTGACGACGCAGAAGTTTGCGCCACCTGATACGACTGATCTGATTTTGTGCCTAAACTCATATAGTTGGAGGCAATACGCGAATGAATTTGAAGAACCTCTCTTTGCGGGTCCCCGTGGCCCCTAACGCACACGTGCGTTGGTTCTGCGATAGTGTGTGCAACCCCTGCTTGTTGTCCGGTCCCTTTGCTGGTGCGCGATGAGTAAGTCCACAGTGATCAGCCCTATCGGCAGAAATTTGCTTGTGATCTTGGGCGGTTGCCCGGTTTCTGTTCCTGGCTGTGACTGTGGTTTGCACCGCTGGGGGCAAGCAGATGCGCGTGTTTGATGTTGCCGTCATAGGGGCGGGACCCGCCGCCTACGCCGCGCTGACCGCAATGCGCGGGCAGGCTTTATCTATAGCGGTCATAACCGGAGCAACCAAACGCTCCAATGTCGAAGGTCCGCCCAAAATTGTTTCGGTCGCCTATGAGCGCCAGCAACCTGCGCACCTGACGGAACGCACCGTTGTGTCCGAGGGAGCACCACCACTGTTTTCTTCAGCCGAGATTGGGGGATTGGCCAATTATTGGGGCAAGCAGTTGCAGCTCTATGACAGCGGTGATCCCTGGGGCGACGGCCCTTTTCTCGAAAGCTGGAAGGATTACAGCGCCGCCTGCGATACGGTGCAGGCCGACCTCGAAATAACTGGCGGTGTCCGGCGAGAGCATTTGGATAACGGATTTGAAAAAAGCGCTCCACGGTTGTTGACCGGAACCGCGCAGGCACCGGGGTCCGGGCTTGATGCCATGGCCCTGGCATTCAAGGCGCGTCTGAATGAGCTTGAGCAAGTCGAACCTATTGATGGGCGGGTGCATCGGATTGAGGCCCGCGAGGGGCTGGTCTCAATAGAACTGGACGGAGGCGATGTGCTTCAGGCACGCTGTGTCTTTCTGGCGGCAGGTGTGTGGGGCACGGCCAGCTTGCTGATGCGCAGCGTATCGCAACTCAACCGACTAATGTTTCGCGACCACGCGCCCTATACGATCAACTGCTTTCGACTGGATCGCGCTTTGGGCTCGGCCCGCAGCTACGCGGATCGGGGGAATTTCAATGCGCTGACGTTGAAACACAAGGTGGATGGGCGCTGTGATATGTTCGCCTCAGTCTACGCGGTGTCACAGGCGCCGATCAGTTTGTTGACGGCCACTTTCGGACTGGGGCCGCATCTGAGGGGCAAGCGCATCGGTCGCCTGATCGACTTCGTCCAACCCGTTCGGATATGGACCCCCAGAACACAGGTTCAATTGCGCTATGATCTGCACCATACAACGGTCGAAGCTGTTCGACTACCTGACCCTGACGGTGACACGCAGCTGCAGCGCCTGTTGGAGTGGCTATCAGCGCATAGGGTGCGCCACACGCTTGGGACAACTGCACCGGGTCAAGGGTTCCACTACCACGACCTGACTTTCGGCCCGAAAGAAGACCCAGTCGATGAAGTGGTGCGATCGGCATTTAGCGGTTTAGTTCGGGTTGTCGACGCCTCATGTTTGCAAAGGATCGGATGCCCTCCGCATACATTGACGTCGATGGCACAAGCTTTTGCACGGGTACGGCACGACCTTCAGGCAAACCAAGCAATGCGGAGGGCGATTTAGCCCGGTCGTCCTAGATTTGTTCGACCTTGACCGACTCGAGGCGATAGAACGCGATGTGATCCTTGATCTCGGCCACGGCTTGGATTGGGTCCTCATAGCTCCAAGCCGCGTTTTCTGTAGTTGAGGACTTATTGACGATCGAGAAATGCGTGGCGTCGCCCTTATGCGGGCAATGGGTGCTTTTGTCCGTGCGGTCCAGAAAGGCCATGGCGATATCGCTGCGGGGGAAGTAGATGACCGGTTCCAAATCACCTTCCAGCAGTTCAAGCGCATTGGTGGTTTCGCCCAAAATGGCACCGCCCGAACGTACGCTCCACTTGCCTGACGCTTTGCGAATGGTGATCTCGGTCATAGATATTCCTTCCCCTTAAGTTGTTTCGGGCCTCTCCTCTGCCCTGTGAGTGTGACAGTCTTGTGTCAGATCGGCGCGGTTGCGGCATCCAACCACAGTTGCGCGGCTGGGCCCAGCCTGGGTCGGATTTTTTCCGTAACGTCGCGGTGATAGGCGTTCAGCCAGTCGCGCTCAGCCGTGCTGAGCATTTCGACCACAATCAACCGCCGGTCGATGGGCACAAATGTCAGTGTTCGCCAGTTCAACATCGCCCGCTCGTCATCGCCACCGGGTAGGGCAGGGGCCTCTTGCACCACCACGAGGTTTTCGATGCGGATGCCAAAAGCCCCTTCGCGGTAATAGCCCGGCTCGTTTGACAGGATCATGCCCGGCTTCAACGGCACATGGCTGACGCGCGACAGGCGCTGAGGGCCCTCGTGCACGCTTAGATACGCGCCCACGCCGTGGCCGACGCCATGGTTGAAATCCTGCCCCGCCGCCCACAAGGGCGTTCGCGCCACGCATTCGATATCTCGTCCGGCCAAGCCCACGGGCCAGCGCAGCATCGACATGTCGATCATGCCTTTCAGAACGCGGGTAAAGCAGGCTTTCTCTTCGTTCCCAACCTCGCCAATGGCGATGGTCCGGGTGATATCGGTGGTGCCATCAAGATACTGACCGCCGCTGTCCAGAACCAGAATATGGCCGTTTTCCAGCAGGGTATCGGTTTCTTCGGTCACGCGGTAATGCATGATCGCCCCATTGGGACCGGTGCCCGCGATGGTGTCGAACGAGATATCCTGAAGCGCGTTGTCCTTGCGGCGGTTGTCCTCCAGCCGCGTCACCACCTGCGTTTCGGTCACACTGCCGGGGTGCTGCGTGTCCAGCCAGCACAATGTCTCGACCACGGCAACGGCATCGCGCAAATGCGCCTCGGCGCTGCCCGCGATCTCGGCTGGGTTCTTGCAGGCTTTGGGCAAGGCACAGGGATCGCCAGCATCTATGGCTTTGTCCTGCAATGTATCTGCCACGATCTGCGGCAGCGTTCCCAAATCGACCTGTACCGGCCCCTCCAGCGCGGCAACAGCGTCAAGAAACGCCTCGGGCGCGTGTAGCCGAACCTGAGGCTCCAAGGGCGCAGACAGTTTCTCTGCCGCCATGAACAGATCGACACCTCCATCTGCATGCAAAATGGCAAACCCATGGGCCACGGGGTTATATCCGATATCCGAGCCACGTACGTTCAGCAGCCACATGATCGAATCCGGTAAAGTGATCACGGCAGCCCCACATCCCGCGTCACGCAGTGCGGCGGCCAACCGAGCGATCTTGCTGTCCGAGGTCTCGCCCGCAAATTCAAGCGGGTGCTCCTTGACTGGGTTCATCGGCGGGGCAGGCTGATCGTCCCAAATGCTGTCAACCAGATTGGCACAACGCACCAGCTCAATCCCGGTACCCGCCAGATCCTTTTGCGCGCCGGCGATCTGAGCCGCCGCGTGCAGCCAGGGATCGAACCCCACCTTGCCACCTTGGGGCAACTGATCCTTCAACCACGCGCTCAGGGTGGTTTCGGGCCAGTTGACCGGAGTATATTCCGGCGCGACCTGTGCCTTGACCTGCGTGCGATAGCGCCCATCGACGAACACCCCGGCGACATCGGTCAACGCAACACAAAACCCGGCCGATCCTGTGAAGCCTGTCAACCACGCCAAACGCTCATCCCGAGGGGCCACATATTCGCCCTGATGCGCATCCGAGCGAGGGACCAAAAACCCGTCCAATCCAGCCTGAGCCATCTCTGTGCGCAAAGCGGCCAACCGGGGTGGCCCTTGTTCGGGGCGCGCGGTTACGGCAAAGGATTGGAACATTTATTACCTCATCACTTCAGGGCCGCGCCCTTCGATTTATGACAACGACAGGCCAAAGCCGCGTTCAACCGACCTTGCGCATACCCATCACACGGGCGCGCGCCCTTGGGTCATTGTCGAAGAGGGCGGCAAGCTGTTCGGTCATTGCACCGGCAAGCTGTTCGACATCGGTAATCGTGACGGCACGGTCATAATACCGTGTCACGTCATGGCCGATCCCGATGGCCAGCAGTTCGACCATATTGCGCTTTTCCACCATGGCGATGACGTCGCGCAGATGCTTTTCCAGATAGTTCGCCGGGTTCACGCTGAGCGTTGAATCATCAACCGGCGCCCCGTCCGAGATCACCATCAGGATCTTGCGCTGTTCGCGCCGCATCATCATCCGGCGATGGGCCCATTCCAGCGCTTCGCCGTCGATGTTTTCCTTCAGCAGGCCTTCTTTCATCATCAGGCCCAGATTTGGGCGCGCTCGCCGCCAGGGCGCATCAGCCCCCTTGTAGATGATGTGGCGCAGATCGTTCAAACGCCCCGGCTGCTGCGGGCGGCCGTCGTTCAACCACGCCTCGCGCGCCTGCCCACCTTTCCAAGCGCGGGTGGTAAAGCCCAAAATCTCGACCTTGACGTTGCAGCGTTCCAGCGTCCGCGCCAGAACATCGGCACAGATCGCAGCGATTGAGATCGGACGCCCGCGCATCGAGCCGGAGTTATCCAGCAGCAACGTCACCACGGTGTCGCGGAATTCGGTGTCCTTTTCCATCTTGAAGCTCAGCGGCGTGGTCGGATTCGCCACCACCCGAGCCAAACGACTGGCGTCCAGAATGCCTTCTTCCAGATCGAATTCCCAACTGCGGTTCTGTTGCGCCTGAAGGCGGCGCTGCAACTTGTTGGCCAGCCGGCTCACTGCGCCCTTTAGCGGCTCTAGCTGTTGATCCAGATAAGCGCGCAACCGTTCCAACTCGGCCGGTTCGGCCAGATCTTCGGCCGCGATCTCCTCGTCATGGGTGTTCAGATAAACCTTGTAATCCGGGTCCGCATCCGAAGCTGGCGGTGGCGCCGGGGGCTCCAGCGGAGCCTCCCCTTCGGGCATCTCAGCCTCGTCGCCCATCTCTTCATCAGCCATCTCATCCATCGAGACCTGGGCCTGCGACTGATCCTGCTGCTCTTCCTGGCTCTGTTCCGGCGTGGCGTCAGCGTCCTGCTCGTCTTGTTCATCCTGACCGGTGCTGTCGGGGTCAGGCTGCTCTTCAGCGTCCTCTTCGGCCTGATCTTCCTGCTCGTCATCCAGCTCATCCGGGTCATCGCCCAGCTGGTCACCATAGCCCAGGTCTTTGATCACTTGACGCGCGAATTTGGCAAACTCGGCTTGATCCGAAAGAACCTCACCAATGTTCTCGAGAACGCCACCAGCCTGTTCCTCGATGAACCCGCGCCACAGGTTCATGATGTTTTCCGCCGCCGGAGGCAGATCGCGCCCCGTGGCCAGATGCCGGATCAGATAGCCTGCCGCAACCGACAAGGGCGCATCGGCAGGTTGCTTGCATTGGTCATAACCGCGCCGGATCGCCTCATGCGCGATCTTGACGTCGATATTGCTGGCGGTGCCGGGCATATCGCGCGCGCCCATTGCCTCGCACCGGGCGGTCTCCATTGCTTCGTACAGGTCCCGCGCCATATCCCCCGGAGGCGCATAGCGTGCGTGTGTCGCGTCGTCATGATACCGACGCTGCAAGGCCAAGGCATCCGCCGTGCCGCGTGCCAGCAAGACCTCTTCACGGGTCATGCGGCGGCTAACCTGCGGCAGGCGCATCGCTTCGCCCGACAAGCCCGAGGGGTCGACAGTGTAGGAAACGCTCAACTCTGGGTCGTCGGCCATGACCTTGGTGGCCTCGGCCAAGGCCTTCTTGAACGGATCAGCAGGATTGTCGTTCTTCTGCACCATGTTCAGACGCCCTTTATTCTATGCAGGTCCATTGGCTCAACGCGCAGCGGGATCCACCTTCATCTGGCCAAAAATTTTCCTCGCCGGAGGCATTGCGCCCGATATGGGCGCAATTCTCAGCTTATCCGACACTGGCAGACGCTGCGCTTTCAGGCAATTCCTCGTCAAAACAACGCTGGTAGAATTCAGCAACGGTCTGACGTTCCAATTCGTCACACTTGTTCAGGAACGAAAGGCGGAACGCGTAGCCAACATTGCGGAAAATCTCGGCGTTTTGGGCCCAGTTAATCACTGTCCGCGGGCTCATGACCGTGGACAGATCGCCATTCATGAAAGCGGTCCGGGTCAGGTCAGCCACAGTCACCATCTGGCTGACGATCTTGCGGCCTTCGGCGGTGTTGTAATGCGGTGCCTTGGACAAGACGATCATCGTCTCGGCGTCGTGGCTCAAGTAGTTCAGCGTTGCGACCAAAGACCAGCGGTCCATCTGCGCTTGGTTGATCTGTTGGGTGCCGTGGTAAAGACCGGTGGTGTCGCCCAGGCCAACGGTGTTGGCGGTGGCGAACATGCGGAAATAGCGGTGCGGTGTCAGAATCTCGTTCTGGTCCAACAAGGTGAGGCTTCCGTTCGCCTCAAGCACACGCTGAAGTACGAACATGACGTCGGCTCGCCCGGCATCGTATTCGTCGAAGACGATCGCAACCGGGTTGCGCAAAGCCCAAGGCAGGATGCCCTCGCTGAATTCGGTGATCTGAACGCCATCCCGCAGTTTGATTGCGTCCTTGCCGATCAGGTCGATCCGGCTGATGTGACTGTCGAGGTTGACCCGCACTGCAGGCCAGTTCAGGCGTGCAGCGACCTGTTCAATATGGGTCGACTTACCTGTACCGTGATAGCCTTGGATCATCACCCGGCGGTTATGTGTGAAACCTGCCAAAATCGCGAGGGTCGTGTCGGGATCAAACTTGTAAGTCGAGTCAATCTCGGGAACCCGTTCGGTTGTTTCGTAAAAGCGTTTGACCTGCATATCGGTGTCGATGCCGAACACTTCGCGGACCGAAATCTCTTCTGAAGGATGTGCATTTGCGTCAATCGGCCAATCCATGCCTGTCGTCCTTATCTTGATACCTCAGCCTCGCGCGGGCTTTCGAACCTGTGTGTGGTGCAACATATTCCGGGGAAGGGCAAGGAAAAGCCGCTCGGTTCGTGTGTCCTGCTGGATTTTCCCCAAAAAACGTCGTGATACCCAAATGCACAGATTTCGATTCAAGCTCATGCACCAGGCTGAACGGCTGTTGGAATGCCGAAGATCGGGGCCTTACTCTCTAGTTTTTGTTTGCCTCAATTCGATACAGGATCACATTGCTATGTTGTGATATGATTGGCATACTAACCTTATGTTTGGGCAAAACTTGTGTCCGTTGTTGTGTTTAGCGGTAAAGATCTAGATGGCGCTTTCGATAATCGGCCCTTCTTCGCTTTCGATTCCCAGTGGATCGTCCACTGTGATGCAGCAATATTTTGCGACGAAATCTGGAGCATCCTGGAGTGTGGTCGTTTCTGGGACCGGTGGATTAGACCCGATGGATTACACCGTTTCGATTTCATCAAGCGGAGTTTTGACTGTCGAGCTAACCGAAGGGGCCGTTATCCCACCGAACACGTCACTCACTCTTGAAATATTCGCTTCGACAGGACCCGGAAATGGAAACAACGACTCGCTCATTGTCACAGTTGCGCTGCCGGCAGGTACAGTTCCCTGTTTCGTAAAAGGCACTTTGATTGAGACCGAACATGGTCCTTGTCTCGTCGAAGACCTTGTTGTTGGGGACAAAGTCCGAACATCAAGCGGTGAACTATTGCCCATAGTATGGATTGGCCAAAAAACCCTTGGCGCAGAAGTATTGAAACGAACCCCCCATATGCGCCCGGTTTGCATTCAAGAAGGATCATTCGGAGACGGCTTACCGAACCGCGACTTGTACGTCTCACCACAGCATCGCATTGTTTTGGAGGGATGGCGTGCTGAACTGCTTTACGGAGAACCTCAGGTATTCGCAGCGGCCATTCATCTGGTCAACGACAAGACCATACGTCAGGTGCAATTGGATGAGCCTGTTACGTACTTTCACGTCGCATGTAGTCGCCACACGATCCTGACATCGAACGGTTTGCCAACAGAAAGCCTGTTTCTGGGCGAAATCGCTTTAATGTCATTCGATCGTGAAGACGTGCAGGAACTGGTGTCGCTGTTCCCAGAACTCCGTAGTGATGCTTTCGGATGGAAGCAAACGCGCATACGCTGCTTGAAACGTCAGGAAGCACAAGCGTTAAAGGCGTCTCTAAGTGCATAGAGGCGTTACTTGAAATTCCGGCTGTCCTTGATCTGATCCCAGGCCCAGACGACCTCTTGCAACTGTTCTTCCTGGCTGCGGTCACCACCGTTCATGTCGGGGTGCAGCACCTTGATCAGTTTCTTGTAGGCTTTACGCACCTCGGCCTTGGACCAGCTGTCATTGGCTTCAAGGATTTCAATCGCGCGGCGCTCGGTTGGGGGTAGGCGGCGGCCACCTGTGCCCGCGGTGCGGCCTTTGTTCTGCGTGCCATTGGCGCCCAGAACCTGATGCGGGTCTTCGATGCCCAGACGGGCCCAGGCGCGCGCCTCGGGGTCACCCATGGGTTTGGTTTCACGCTCCCAAACCTTGTCCTTCGAGCGTTGCGCATTCATCTCGGCTTCAGTCGTGCCGTCGAAGAAATTCCATTTCTGGTTATATTCGCGCACGTGCTGCTGGCAGAACCAGAAGAAATCGTCCAGCACATCCGGCGCTTTGGGTGCGCGAAACTTGCCCGCCTCTTCACAGCCTTCATGATCGCAGATTCGGACCGATGTCTCAGACGCGCCCGACATCCCCCGACGCCCGCGCGGGTTCTTTTTCTTGGCGCTGGAGACGGACATATCGAATCCGAAAGGGTCTGATTTCGTCATGCTGTGATCCTTAAGAACGCATCTTCTCGACTCGGAGGCAGCAGTTTAGTCTAAGCAGCCGAAAGTAGAAGAGGGGAGGCGGTAAAATTTTTGCCGCTGAGCATAAAAATGACCGTGACCGACGAAATCCGCACCGCCTTGCAATCCGCCTTTGACCCGCATGAGCTGGAGGTGGTGGATGACAGCGAAAGCCACCGGGGCCATGCGGGCTTTCAGGAAGGCGGCGAGAGCCATTTCAACGTCCGCATCCGCGCCGCCGCGTTCGAAGGCCAATCCCGCGTCGCCCGCCACCGCGCCGTTCACAAGGCGCTGGGGGACATCGTGCCGCGTATCCATGCGCTGGCGCTGGATATCGGGGTGTGAAAGCGCCAAGATGGCGGAAACCGAGGTGAACATGGACGGATCGCAAACAAAAGTGACACTCGAATCCACTCTGACCTGCCCGTCCTGCGGGCATGTCGAGACGGAAACCATGCCCACAGATGCGTGCCAGTGGTTCTATGAATGCAAGTCCTGTCAGACAGTGCTGAAACCTCTGAACGGCGACTGTTGCGTCTTTTGTTCGTACGCGACAGTGCCTTGCCCACCGATCCAAGAGGGCAATTCCTGCTGCGCTTAGGCCTTCGGTTCAGAGTTTTCCTGCGGCTCGGGAACGGCTTCTGAGCCTTTCAACGACAGCGGCGGCTCTTTCACCTCTTCCGCAATCGGGGCCGGGGCCACGACCATTTCGGGGCCCGGAACAGGCTGGGCCAAAGGTACGCCTTCGGGTGTTTCCGTCGGGCCGCGGGTAGAGACGAAACTTGGTTCGATTTCGCGCCGGAACACCAGAACATTGCGCCAGTTCACGGTTGAGCCAGTCAGACCCGTTCGTTCCTCGCTGGGCAGTAACTCCGCACGCTGATATTCCCAGCCGTCCTGCCCCATCTGGTTGAGCACCTGTTCGACCGAGGCCGCAAACCGGTCCTCGGCGGTTTTGGCCCCTTTGGCCTTGCCGCTTTTCTGCGGGGCGGGGACGACTTTGTATTCGTAGCGCGGCATCGGATCTTCCTACCTGTTCGTTCCCGGCAATCTAGCATTTTGAGGCCATTGGGAAAGTCTCCTTCGCGTGGTGCCCGGCTTGTGTTGCCCGGACACAGCGCAAAAGAAAGGCGGCAGTGGGTATGCCCTCTGCCGCCCTTTCATCAATTTCTGTAGATTTAACCGCCCAGCTTCTTGGCAACCAGCTCGTTCACGGCCTTGGGGTTGGCTTTGCCGCCGGTGGCTTTCATCACCTGACCAACGAACCAGCCCGCCAGTTTCGGGTTCACCTTGGCCTTTTCAACCTGCGCGGGGTTGGCGGCGATGATCTCGTCCAAAGCGGCCTCGATCGCACCGGTATCGGTGACTTGCTTCATACCGCGTTCTTCCACGATCTGCGCGGGGTCGCCGCCTTCGGTATAAACGATCTCGAAAAGATCCTTGGCGATCTTGCCCGAGATGGCATCCGATGAAATCAGATCAATGATCCCACCCAACTGCGCCGGAGACACCGGGCTGTCGGTGATGTCGTGATCTTCTTTTTTCAGGCGGCCAAACAGTTCGTTGATAACCCAGTTCGCGGCCAGCTTGCCGTTGCGGCCTTTTGCGACCTCTTCGAAATAGGCGGCGCTTTCCACTTCGGCGGTCAGGACAGAGGCGTCATAGTCGGTCAGGCCGAATGCCTCAATGAACCGCGCCTTTTTGGCGTCTGGCAGTTCGGGCAATTTGGCGGCAATGTCGTCGACCCAGCCTTGTTCAATTTCCAGTGGCAGCAGGTCGGGATCGGGGAAATAGCGGTAATCATGCGCCTCTTCCTTGGACCGCATCGAGCGTGTCTCACCCTTGTCCGGGTCATAGAGGCGGGTCTCCTGCTCTACTTCCCCACCAGCTTCAACGATGGCGATCTGACGACGGGCTTCGACCTCAATCGCTTGCTGGATAAAACGCATCGAGTTCATGTTCTTGATCTCGCACCGCGTGCCCAGATGCGAGAAGTCCTGCGTTTCCTGATACTTCTCATACGCGCCCGGCAAACAGATCGAGACGTTCACGTCCGCGCGCAGGTTGCCGTTCTGCATGTTGCCATCACAGGTGCGCAGATACCGCATGATCTGGCGCAGCTTAGCGATGTAAGCGGCGGCCTCTTCGGGGCCACGAATATCGGGGCGCGACACGATCTCCATCAGGCAGACGCCCGTCCGGTTCAGATCGACAAAGGACATATGCGGGTCCATGTCATGGATGGATTTGCCGGCGTCTTGCTCCATGTGGATGCGTTCGATACGGACCATGCGCGCGGTGCCATCGCCCATTTCCACCAGCACTTCGCCTTCGCCCACGATAGGGTGGTACAGCTGGGAAATCTGGTAGCCCTGCGGCAGGTCAGGGTAGAAGTAGTTCTTGCGGTCAAAGGCTGATTTCAGGTTGATATCCGCCTTCAGACCCAGCCCGGTGCGCACCGCTTGTTCAACGCAATATTCGTTGATGACCGGCAGCATTCCAGGCATCGCCGCGTCCACGAAGGCCACGTTTGAATTGGGTTCAGCTCCGAATTGTGTCGATGCGCCCGAGAAAAGCTTGGCGTTGGATGAGACCTGAGCGTGCACCTCCATCCCGATGACCAGTTCCCAATCGTGCTTGGCCCCGGCAATGGTTTTGATTTTGGGCATTTCATATGTCAGGTCGAGCATGGCGCGCCTCTATTTCCGCAGAAGTCTAAGCCTGCGTATTAGGCGTGCCACGCCAAAGGGGCAAGGGGGAATCAGTGGCTGGACAGGCGCGGGCCCGATGGGGTGAAGGTCACATCCATGCCCTTGCGCAGTTCTTCGCTGAACAGGTTGCCAATCGCACGCAGCGCGTCACGGTGGCCGCGTGCGGCAAACCGCTCGGTCGAGTTGATGCGCACAGCGTTGTTGAACCCGTTTGCGGCATGGGCCCAGACCAGCGGGTGCAGCTCGGTCAGGTGGTCACGGATCAGCCAGTTCGCAGCCTCGTGGATTTGCGCGCGTACGGCGTCGGCTTGGGCGTTCTGGCCCTGACCTTTTTTGATCGTGATGGCGCAATAGGCGGCCAGCATGTTGACCATTTCCTGATCGGGGCGGTGGCGCAGAATGTCGCGAAGACCTTGCAGGAAATATTCGACATCCAACCGTGCACAGGCTTCGTCATCCAGGACAATGGCGTCGAATTGGGCCCAGGTATACCCGCCTGCGCCCCAGATATCATGGGTGCGGGCGGCATTGCGCAGGGCTTGCACCTCAAGCTCTTCGTAGCTGCCGAACCAGCGCGGCAGCAGATGCGTGCCCATAGCGCGCATGTGGCGCTGGTTATGCGGGTCCAGCGTGATCAGACGTTCGTATTTGTCGGCCACGCGGACGCGCGTCTTGCGCTGTCCCGCCAGCAGAGCGCAATCGGCAGCTGCCACCAGAGGGCTGTCCGGCGCCGTTTCGCGACAAGCAGGCAAGATAGCCGCAGCCCGGTCGAAATGCGCGGCACAGCGCGATTGATGCAGCGGCGGCAGATTGGCCTCGGTGGCCGTGCCACGCCACGCCCATGCGATGTCGATATGCGCCAGCGCAACCACCAGCGTGATCATCGGATCACCGGCGTTTTCGCGCATTTCGTCTTCCAACTCTGAGATACCGCCCAGCAGGTCATAGTCCCGCACTTCTTTCAAGTCGGACAGGGCATGTTCGACGGCCAGAACCACATCTGCCCGGGCCCCGAAGGCCAGCAGATCGGCAATCGGCATCCCGTCCGGGGCAGACGTGCGCGCCTCATCCGCTGCTTTCATTTCCTGCGACAAAACCGTCCACAGGCCCTGACGCGCCAAATGGCGGCCCCGCTCGATCGCATCGCGACCAGCGATGTCGTCCTCGCGGGCATCGGCCAGCGGGATGTTCACTTGCCCCCGATTCGGGAACACGGATGCGACATCTGCTGACAGATGCAAATCTGCTGGCATTTCGGGGACAAGGGCGCTGGGCGCAGTGGATCGGAAAAACCGCAACATGGTGAAACTCGGTAACTGTAAAAACTGGCAACTGCTGAACTGTCGCCGCGAATTGATTCAAATTCAAGATTTTGGGCCTGTTTTGCACACAATTTGGGAACAATGAGGTCTTGAGATGGGGATTATGCCTAGAAAACCGTAAAGTGATGACGCTTTACCCGAAGCCCCGCTTGCTGCAAAAGCCGCTCGAATTCCCGGTGCGGAGGGGTCGATTCATCGGGCAGGCGAATCTTTTTCTCGGACCTAAGCACAAGTGAAACGCGCACGCTGAAGTCCCAGCGGGTGTCCATGCGCACGTGGTCGATATCGGCCAGATTGACCTCGGCCTGACGCGCGCCGGTGAACCAGCTGATCCGGTCCGGACCCAAGGTCAGACCGGCGCTGGTGCCGCGCGCAAAATCCCACAGCGCGGGCAGGGTGGTCAGCGCCAACAGCGCCATCAGCCACCACGCCGCATCAAACAGGATCACCAGGGCAATCAGTGCCCCATACACGCAGAGCAGGATCGCCAAAACGCTTGGCGTCCTGTTCTGACGTGTGAACGTGTAAGGCGTCATGCGCCCAGAATGCGCGAGACCATCTCGGTCGTGTCCCGCGACAGATCGGGTGTTTCTGCGATGCGGGTTAACTGCGCGCGGATCAGAGCCTGACGGTCGGTGTCATAGCGTTTCCACGTTTGGAAGGCCGAGCACATCCGTGCCGTCGTCTGCGGGTTCACCGGGTCCAGTTTGATCAACCAGTCCGCCAGCAAGGCATAACCCGCCCCATCTGCTCGGTGGAATCCGGCATGGTTCATCGCCAACGCTCCCATGACGGCGCGGAAGCGGTTGGGGTTTTTCCAGTTGAAATCCGGATGCTCCGTCAGGTTGCGCGCCACATCCGCCGTCGCCTCTGGTGCCGCCATCGAGACTTGCAGTCCAAACCACTTGTCCATCACCAGCCGGTCATGTTGCCACTGGTCATAGAATGCGGCCAGCTCAGCCTGTCCCTTGCCTGCGCGCAGAAGGCAGGACAGGGCCGTCAGTTGCAGGGTCATATTGTCGGCGGCTTTGTATTCCTCGGCGGCCTTGGCACCTCCGTCCAGTCGTGAGGTCAACGCCAAAGCGGCCCCGCCCAAGGCGCGCTTGCCCGATTGATCGGCATCCGGGCTGTAGGGGGCGTCAATCACGGTCTCGCTGTGAAGCCGTGGCAATAGGTCTTGCACGTGTTGAGCGGTGACTTGCCGCAGCGTTTCAACGGCGGTCCAGATTGCCATTGGATCGGGCGTTAAGCCTTTCTCGTGCAATGCGGCCGCTAATTCCGATTGCGTCGGCAGGCCCAGCATCAGTGCGCGGTAGGCCGGGTCCAGATCACCATCGCGCAGCACAGCCAGTAGGCCATCCAAATAGTCTGCATCGGGTGCTGCGTCCGACCGGATCATGTTCAGCAACGTATCTTCAGCCAGAGACCTTCCGGCCTGCCAGCGGTTAAACGCGTCAGTGTCGTGGGCCAGCATGAAGGCGCGCTCTGCGTTGCTTTGATCCTGCTCCAGAATAACCGGGGCCGAGAAATCCCTCAGCACCGAGGCCGTCGGTTTGGCCGCCAACCCGGTGAAGGTAAAGCTCTGGCTGGCTTCGGTCAGTTCCAGCACCTCAGTCGCACGGACCTCATCGCCATTCGGGCCCAGAAGGCCAACGGCTACCGGGATCACCTGCGGTAGCTTTTCGTCCTGACCTGGCGTGGGTTCGGTGCGCTGCGACAGGGTCAGGGTGTAGGTGCCGTCTGCCCATTCTTCGGCCACCGACACGCGCGGAGTGCCGGATTGACTGTACCAGCGCTTGAATTGGCTCAGATCGCGGCTGGTCGCATCCTCGAATACCTTGATCCAGTCTTCTATCGTGCAGGCTTGCCCGTCATGGCGGTCGAAATACAAATTCAGCGCCTTGGTATAGGCTTCATCGCCCACCAGCCGTTTCAGCATACCGATGATTTCGGCGCCTTTTTCGTAGACTGTGGCGGTGTAGAAATTGTTGATCTCTTGAAAGCTTTCGGGCCGGACAGGATGCGAGAGCGGCCCGTTATCCTCGGGGAATTGCCGCGCGCGCAGGTCGATGGCGTCGTGGATGCGTTTCACCGGGGCCGAGCGCATGTCTGAGGTGAACTGCGCATCACGGAACACGGTCAGACCTTCTTTCAGACACAGCTGGAACCAGTCACGGCAAGTGATGCGGTTGCCGGTCCAATTGTGAAAATACTCATGCGCGATGATCGCCTCGATCCGCTCAAAGTTCATATCGGTCGAGGTCTCGGAGCTGGCCAGCACGGCGGAGGAGTTGAAGATGTTCAGCCCCTTATTTTCCATCGCGCCCATGTTGAAATCATCCACGGCCACGATGTTGAACACGTCCAGATCGTATTCGCGGCCATAGACGTCCTCGTCCCATTTCATAGACTTTTTCAGAGCCTCCATGCCAAAGGCGCATTTGCCCTCATCTCCGGGGCGGACCCAGAGGTTCAACGCGACATCGCGCCCGGACATGGTGGTGAACTGGCCGGGATGCGCGATCAACTCGCCCGCGACCAGCGCGAACAGATAGGCAGGCTTGGGCCAAGGGTCGGTCCATTCCGCCCAGCCTTCGCCTTTGCCGCTTGGGTTGCCGTTGGACAGCAGCACGGGCATATCGCCGTTGATGCGCACGGTGAAGGTGGACATCACATCGGGGCGGTCGGGATAGTAGGTGATCTTGCGGAACCCTTCCGCCTCGCACTGGGTGCAATACATCCCGTTTGACATATAGAGCCCCTCAAGCGCGGTGTTGTTGCCGGGGTCAATCTCAACCTCGGCCTCCCAGATGAAGGGCGCGTCAGGGGCGGGCGCGGTCAGGCCCTTATCGGTCACCTCGGGCGCGATCTGCACCCCGTCAATGCAGGCGCGGATCAGGGTCAGTTCTTCGCCGTGCAGAAAGAAGGTGCGATCCGTGGCATCGGGGTTGGGGCGGAAAGCAATGCGCGATGTTACGCGGGTGGCGTGCGCTGCCAGATCGAAGGTTAGATGCACGCTGTCCACAAGATAACCAAAGGGCGTGTAGTCTTTCAGATAGATCGTCGTAGGGGCAGCGTCGCGCATCGGGGCCTCGCATCGGTTGGAGTTTGAGGCGACGTTATGGTCTGTGGCAATGGGCTGCAAGCCGTGTCGCGGATGGGGCGGATCCCAGGTAACGCGATTTTGGTAAGATTTTTTTACCAGAACGCAACGGCAGACGTTGCCTATCGGAAACTTACGCTCTAAATGCTGGCGGTATGCAGTGGCGTACATTGGCAGGAGGAACAAAATGACCAGCAGACAGACACGCAGCGGGCTTCAAGTCGACCCAGTTCTGGCCGACTTCATCGAAGATAGGGCTCTGCCGGGAACCGGTGTCACCGCTCAGACATTCTGGGATGGTCTGTCGCGGATGGTGTCCGAACTTGGGCCCAAGAACCGCGCGTTTCTTGCCAAGCGCGAAGAGATTCAGGGCCAGCTGGACGCATGGCATGTTGAGCGTAAAGGTCAGGACCATGACGCCGAAGCCTATCAGGGGTTTCTGCGCGAGATCGGCTATTTGGTCGAAGAAGGTGATGACTTTCAAATCGAAACCGCCAATGTCGATCCTGAGATTGCCTCGATCCCCGGCCCGCAACTGGTCGTGCCGATAACTAATGCCCGGTTTGCGCTGAACGCCGCCAACGCGCGTTGGGGTAGTCTGTATGATGCTCTGTACGGCACGGACGCAATGGGCGATCTGCCCGCCGCGGGAGGGTATGACGAAGCACGCGGTGCGCGTGTGATTGCATGGGCCAAAAGCTTTTTGGATGACGCAGTGCCGCTGGCTGCAGGCTCGTGGGCCGATGTGTCCAATCTGCACGTCGAAGACGGTGCGCTGGTACCCGCGCTGGCCGACGCTTCGGCATTTGTTGGCTTTGGCGGTGAGGCCGGGAAGCCCGATTTCGTTCTGCTGAAGAATAACGGGCTGCATGTAAAAATCGTTGTCGATGCCTCTAGTAATATTGGCGCGACCGACCCGGCTGGGATTGCCGATGTTCATCTGGAATCGGCGCTGTCCACGATTATGGACTGCGAGGACTCGGTCGCCTGTGTGGATGGCGAGGACAAGGTCGTGGCCTATAGCAACTGGCTGGGCCTGATGAAAGGCGATCTGGCTGAGGAGGTGACCAAAGGCGGCACCACCTTTACCCGGAAACTGGCCGATGATCTGACCTATACCACCGCAGGCGGCGAACAGGACGTGCTGAAAGGCCGTTCGCTGATGCTGATCCGCAATGTGGGCCATTTAATGACTAACCCGGCCGTTCTGGATGGTGATGGCAATGAGATCGGTGAGGGCCTGATGGATGCGCTCTGCACCACGATGATCGCGATGCATGACCTGCAGCGCGAGGGCGGGAATTCGGTCAAGGGCTCGGTCTATGTGGTCAAGCCCAAGATGCACGGGCCAGCCGAAGTCGCGTTCGCGGTTGAGATTTTCGACATGGTCGAAGACATCCTCGGCCTGCCGCGCAACACCGTCAAGCTGGGTATCATGGATGAGGAACGCCGTACCTCGGCCAACCTCAAGGAATGCATCCGTGCTGCGAGATCGCGTGTGGCCTTTATCAACACTGGTTTCTTGGACCGTACGGGCGATGAGATCCATACCTCGATCGAGGCGGGACCGATGCTGCCCAAGGGTGACATGAAGGTGACACCGTGGATTGCGTCTTATGAGGACCGCAATGTCGATATCGGTCTGGCCTGCGGTCTGAAAGGCAAGGCGCAGATCGGTAAGGGCATGTGGGCGATGCCTGACCGGATGGGGGATATGCTGGATCAGAAGATCGGACACCCGAAATCGGGCGCGACCTGCGCCTGGGTGCCGTCCCCAACCGCGGCGACGCTTCATGCAACGCATTACCACAAGGTCGATGTTCTGGCCCGTCAGGACGAACTGGCCGCAGGCGGTGCACGCGGTACACTGGATGATCTGCTGACCGTGCCGCTGCTGGGCGGCCGCAACATGAACGAGGACGAGATCTCCGTCGAGATCGAGAACAACGCGCAGGGTATTCTGGGCTATGTCGTGCGTTGGGTCGATCAGGGCGTAGGCTGTTCGAAAGTGCCGGATATCAACGATATCGGGTTGATGGAGGATCGGGCAACTTGCCGGATTTCGTCTCAGGCGCTGGCCAACTGGCTGCATCATGATGTCGTCAGTGAAGAACAGGTGATGGCTGCGATGCAGAAAATGGCGGCCGTGGTGGATCGTCAAAATGAAGGCGACCCCAGCTACCGCCCGATGGCACCCGGCTTCGATGGTGTGGCGTTCCAAGCAGCTTGCGATCTGGTTTTCAAAGGTCGGGTTCAGCCTTCGGGTTACACCGAGCCGGTTCTGCACGCCCGCCGTTTGGAGTTGAAAGCGAGCTTGGGTTGAACGGATAGGGTCGGAACGAGGGGGCTGTCTGCCCCCTCCCGCTCCCCTGAGGATATTGTTAGCCAGATGAAAGGGATCAGGCATGGCTGTTACATTGCGCAAGGCGCGTACGATTGTGCGCAAGGCTTTGGAAAAGGGCCGCGAATTGGAACTGAAACCTCTGTCGGTTGTTGTTCTGGACGCCGGTGGTCATGTGATCGCGTTTGAACGCGAAGATGGTGCCGCGCCCGGTCGTTTTGCAATTGCACAGGGCAAGGCCTATGGCTCGGTCATGCTGGGCATGGCAGGCACCGCGCAGATGGCGCGGGCCGAGGCGCAGGCTTATTTCATGGCTGCTGTTAACGGTGTCTATGGGGGTCAGGTTGTGCCGGTTCCGGGCGGCGTGTTGCTGCGCGACAAGAAAGGCGCCGTGATCGGTGCTGTTGGCGTGACCGGTGACACCTCGGACAATGATGCGATCGCGGCGATGGCCGGGATCGAGGCTGCTGGTCTGACCGGCGAGATCTGATGCATTGGTCAGAGAGTCTGCGGGCTCTCTGACCCTTTGGCGTGTGTGAAGCGCCTGACAAATGGGCATTTGTCCCCATCACAACACCCATGTGCATAGCTGAACAGGTGCCTGCGCTGATACACAGGGGCTGTGCTATTGCGCGCGGCGGGCGTGGCGGCTAGCTTTCCCTGAACACGGCACAAATCAGGAAAGCAGAATGTCTCGACCCATCGTCGGTATCATCGGCAACTCATATTTGATGAACGACCAATACCCGACCCATACGGGTGGGACGATGAATTCGGACGCAGTGGCCAATGTCTCGGACTGTCTGCCGATGCTAATCCCGGCGGACCCGCGCTATGTGTCGGTCGAGGAATTGCTGGAGGTGTGTGATGGGTTTCTGTTGACCGGCGCGCGTCCCAATGTTCACCCCGAGGAATACGGCGAAGCCGCGACGGATGCGCACGGAGAATTTGACCGGGCACGGGATGCAATTGCGCTGCCATTGGTGCGGGCCTGCGTAGAGCGGGGCCAACCGTTCTTTGGCATTTGCCGCGGCTTTCAGGAGGTCAATGTGGCGATGGGCGGGACGCTCTATCCAGAAATCCGCGATCTTCCGGGGCGTATGAATCACCGGATGCCGCCCGATGGCACGTTGGAAGAGAAGTTTGCCCTGCGCCATATCGTGACCCTGTCTGAAGGTGGCGTATTTCACCGCCTGATGGGTGCACATGAAGTGATGACGAACTCGCTTCACGGGCAGGGGATCAAAACCGTAGGCCATCGCATCGTTGTTGATGGGTATGCGCCCGATGGTACGCCCGAAGCGATCTATGTGCAGGACGCGCCGGGGTTCACGCTGTCGGTGCAGTGGCATCCGGAGTGGGACGCGGAAAACGACCCGGTCTCGCGCCCGCTGTTCGAGGCGTTCGGGGCAGCCGTGCATGCATGGTCGGAAGGATCAGGTGCGCGGTTGGTTCAACAAAGCGCATAAAATGTACGCCGGTCCGGGAGAGAAGGACCAGACCGGCGCATCGTGATCAAACCAGCAGATTGAACTGATTGATCAGCGGTAGTGCGCGCGCACGCTCGCCCGTCAGGTCGAATAGGGCGTTGCCGAGCGCAGGCATTGAAGGGGGCGTTCCGGGCTCACCCACGCCGCCAAGGTGACGGTTGGTTTCCAGAATGCGCACCTCGGTCGCGGGCGCGTTGTGCATCCGCAGGGCGTCGTAGTCGGGGAAGTTGTATTGCTCGACCTCGCCCTCGGCAAAGGTGATCTCACCCATCACGGCTGCCGACAGACCATAGATCATGCCGCCGAACATTTGGGCCTCTACCGTGCCGGGGTCCAGCGCAAGGCCGACGTCACAGGCGATCCAGGCTTTGGCGATGCGGATGGTGCCGTCTTCGTCAACCACTTCGATCACCTGCGCGACTGGCGTGCCAAAGCTGTAAGTCATCGCGACACCACGCCCGACACCGTCGGGAGTTTTGCCGGTCCAACCCGACATCTCTTTGACCGCTTGTAGTACACCGGCCGAGGGGGCGTGCTCGTCATTCGCCAGTTCCAGCCTGAAATCCAGTGGGTCGCGACCGGCGGCGTGGGCCATTTCGTCCATGAATGTCTCGTGGAAAAACCCGTTATGGCTGTTGCCGACCGAGCGCCAGAACCCTACTGGCACGCTGAGATCCGCAATATGGCCACTGATGCGGTAATTGGGGACGGCGTAGGGCTGGTTGAACAGGCCTTCGACCAGCACCTTGTCGGGTCCGGCACCGGGCAGGCCGGTATAACGCTCAACCGCCTGCTGGGTGCAGGACTGCGCGGCGACCTTGCCGTCGATCAGAACGGCCTGACCGTCCTTGACCGCGCCGCGCATTCGGGCAATCGCGCCGGGACGGTAGTAGTCATGGCGCATGTCTTCTTCGCGGCTCCAAGTGGTCTGGACCGGGACGCCGGGCATGGCCATCGCAACCTTGGTCGCGATTTCAGCAAAGTCCAGCTCTCCGCGCCGGCCAAAGCCGCCGCCCAAATAGGAGGTGTGGATCTCGACCGCGTCCTTGTCCAGGTTGGCGGTGTTTGCTGCACGCGCCAGCAGTAGGGTGGGAGCTTGATTGCCACACCACAGATCCAGCTTGGTGCCGGTGAACAGCGCAGTGGCGTTCATCGGTTCCATCGTGGAATGCGCCAGGTAGGGCACCGTGTATTCGGCGCTGATTTCCGTCGCACCTTCAGGCAGGACATCCACATCGCCATCATCGCGCATTGTCGAGTTCGGAGCGTCGTCGAACGCCTCGGCGATCTTGGCGAACAAACCGTCAGTTTCAGGCGGATAGGGCGCGTCGCCCCAATCCACATCAATGGCCTCGACTGCTTGAATGGCCAACCAGGTGTTGTTGGCGATGACGGCGACACCATTGCCCAGATCGACCACCTGTTCTACACCGGGCATGGTTTTGGCGGCGCTGTCATCAAAGCCGTTCATCACGCCGCCCAGTTTCGGGTTCATCCGGACCGAGGCGAATTTCAAACCCTCAGGGCGCACGTCGATGCCGAACTCGGCGGTGCCGGTGGACTTGCCCAGCACATCAACGCGCGGCAGGTTTCGTCCTAGCAGACGCCAATCCGACGGGTCGCGCAGACCGACATTGGGTGGCTCAATCTGCCCGGCAGCTTCGGCCAGTTCCGTATACGGCAGGCGCGTGCCATCAGGCGCGATCACCGCACCACCTTCGGTCTTCAGCTGAGTGCGATCAACGCCCAACCGATCCGCCGCCGCCTGTTTCAGCGTTTCGCGCGCGGTGGCCCCGGCTTCGCGCATCCGCTCGAATCCGTCCTTCATCGAGGTCGATCCGCCCGTGACCTGCAGACTGAGGCTGCGGCCAATCACGCCCAAGGCCTCGCCCAGATTGTGCTGGAAATCGGAGATGTCATAGCCCTTGTTCGGCAGCCCTTCGCCCAGCAGAGCGTTGTTGTAATAGGCTGCTGCGGCCGGGCCGTGCAGAACGCGGATATCGTCCAGCTCCACATCCAGCTCTTCTGCGATCAAGGCGGCCCAAGTGGTCATCACGCCCTGTCCCATCTCGGCGCGCGGCGCGAACAGTGTCACACCTTGCTGGTCGATCAGGACAAAGGGGCTGAGCGCCGTTTCACCATCGCCGGGTTTCAGCGGGTTGGCGGCGGGGCGACTCACGTAATAGGCACCGAAGGCCACGCCGCCAACAATAGCGGCTGATCCGATCAGGAAGGTGCGGCGCAGGATTTTACCAACAGATGCCATGGCTTACGCCTCCTTCAGTTTGGATGCAGCGTCGTGGATCGCGGCCCGAATGCGGGGATAGGTACCGCAGCGGCACAAATTGCCCTGCATCGCGTTGTCGATATCCGCATCGGTGGGCGAGGGGTTCTCGGCCAGCAGCGCCGCGGCTTGCATGATCTGGCCCGACTGGCAAAAACCGCATTGAGCGACCTGATGATCCACCCAGGATTGCTGTATGGTGGCCATCGCTTCAGGCGTACCCAGGCCTTCGATTGTTGTGACGTCGCCCCAGACATCGGACAGGGCAACCTGGCAGGAGCGAACCGCCTCGCCGTCGATATGGACGGTGCATGCGCCACAGGCTGCCACGCCACATCCGTATTTGGTGCCGGTCATGCCCAATTCGTCGCGCAAAACCCACAAAAGGGGCACATCATCGGGCAGGTCCACCTGATGGGAAGTTCCGTTGATCGTCAGATTGGTCGCCATTGCGCTTCCTCTCGGCTTGTCGCTGCGTGGTTCTTCTGACATAAATAGGTGAAACTGTCAGATCGTCAACTGACAAAATGAGTTAAAAATGTCAGAAGCTGAATTGAAAGATATTGTTGCCGGAGAAAAGAGCCAGTCCATTCTGGAATCGGCCCTTCAGGCGTTTTCGGCCTATGGGTTCCGAAAAACCTCGATGGATGACATTGCCAAGGGTGCGGGAATGTCCCGCCCTGCCGTGTACCAGTATTTCCCGAACAAAGAGACGATTCTGCGCAAGCTGACCCAGCGGTATTATGACCGCAAGATTGCCGCCGTCGCCGAGGCTTTGACAGCCGGGGGGGCAGTGCAACAGATCATCAGCGGCGCGATCGAGGCGCAGACCGATGGGATGGCTGAAATATTGGCGACACCGCACGGACTGGAGTTGCTGGATGTCAGCGTCTCGACCGCTGCCGATCTGGTGACCGAGGGCGAGGCGCAGCTTGTCGCGCTTTACGCGAATTGGCTCGGGCTAGAGGCGGCAAACGGGCGTGTGCATTTGTTCGATGAGCCGTCGGAAACGGCCAAAATGATCACGTCGGCCTTGCGTGGGATCAAGGTTTCGGCCGCGGATTCGCAGGAATTCACCCGTTCCAACGCCAATCTGGCAACCCTTCTTGGCGCCGCGCTTGCGATCACGTAACGCGCTGGCGTTGCTTGTATTCCGGGGTATCCCACAGACGGTTGGTCATGATGTCGGCCAGAATTTCCACGGCACGCGCGACATCCTGTTCGTCGATGTAAAGCGGCGTGAAGCCAAATCGCATGATGTCAGGCGCGCGGAAATCACCGATCACGCCACGGGCAATCAGTGCCTGCATAGCCGCATAGCCTTCGGTGAACCGGAACGAGACCTGGCTACCGCGTTGGTTCGGGTCACGTGGGCTGGCCAGCACCAGTTCGGGGCAGGTGGCCTCGACCCGCGCAATGAACAATTCCGTCAGCTCCACCGATTTTGCGCGTACATCGGCCATGTCCGCCATGTCCCAGATGTCCATCGCTGCCGACAGCGCCGTCATCTGGATGATCGGAGGGGTGCCGACCCGCATCCGCTCGATCCCACCGCCGGGGCGGTAATCCAGATCAAAGGCAAAGGGTGCTTCATGACCGAGCCAGCCCGACAGGGCTGGGCGCACTCGGTCGGCCAGCTGCGGGGCGACATAGATAAAGGCGGGCGCTCCGGGGCCGCCATTGAGATATTTATAGGTGCAGCCTACCGCGAAATCGGCGTTGCAGCCCGACAGGTCTACGGGAATTGCCCCGGCGGAATGCGCCAGATCCCAAACCGTGATCGTGCCGTTGGCATGAGCCAGTTCGGTCAGCGCCTTCATGTCATGCATCCGCCCCGAGCGGTAGTCGACCTCGGTCAGCATCAAGACGGCGACGTCTTCGGTGATGTTGTCGGCCACGTCCTCGGGTGCCACGGCGCGCAATTCATAGTCCGGTCCTAACGAGCGTAGAAGACCATCCACCATATATAGATCCGATGGGAAATTGCCGCTATCGGACAGAACCACCTTGCGGTCCGGGCGCAGTTCCAACGCTGAAGCCACGGCTTGGTACACTTTGATGGACAGCGTGTCGCCTGTTACCACCGCGCCGGGTTCTGCGCCGATCAACCGTCCGATACGATCCCCAAGCGCCACGGGCAGCCCCATCCATCCAGCCTTGTTCCAGCCTGTGATCAGCATCTGACCCCATTCCTTGACCAGCATGTCGTTCACCCGGTCACCAGCGGCGCGCGGCAGCGGTCCCAGAGAGTTGCCGTCCAGATAGACAACGCCCTTGGGCAGATCGAACATGGCTTTGGTCGCTTTGAAATCGGTCATGGATGCTCCGGGCTGATGAAAATTCCGTTTCCTGAAGATGGCTAGCGGATGCGCACAGTGCTGTCCATCGGAAGAGGTTGTGAGTCGGGCGGCGTATTACACTGCTGCGACTATCTGGTATTTTGATATTCAGGTCAGAAAGCGATAGACCGTCGGTCGAAAACGACACTCTGGACCTGAGTGACAGCTGGAAAGACGCCGCGAATGCAGAAAATTGATATCCCTCCGATCTGGTTGCTAGCAGCTGCCGGTCTAGCGTGGCTGCAAGCGCAGTTCTTGCCCATGGGATTGTCCTTCAGCGGTTGGTTTACCGATCTTCTCAGTGGCCTTCTGATTGGCGGGGGTGTTATTCTGGCAGTGCTGGCTGTTGTCGAGTTTCGACGGCATAAAACAACGGTTCTTCCGCATCAGGTGCCGACCCAAATGGTGCAGACTGGCATTTTCAAGCGCAGTCGGAACCCAATCTATCTGGGGGATGTTTTGATCCTGACAGGATTGGTCCTGCGGTTCGATGCGGTGCTGTCCCTGGTGCTGATCCCGATTTTCACGTGGCTGTTGGAGCGCCGCTTTATCGTACCGGAAGAAGACCGGTTACGCCGAAAATTTCGTGCGGAATTCGCCCGTTACGAACAGCAGACCCGCCGCTGGGTCTGAGGATCGACGCGTTGTGACACAGCGTAAATTATGCTGCGCTTGCGAAATAATATTGCGCAGGATAGATCAATGTTTGATGAACCATACCGACCACCCGCTCGGGTCTGAGTGAAAATTAGGGGGATACAGCCGGTGAAGATAGGTACACCAAAGGAAATACTGGACGGTGAAAACCGGGTCGCCATGACTCCGGATTCTGCCGTGCAGTTGCAGAAACTGGGCTATGACTGCGCGATTGAGACCGGGGCGGGTGCCGCTGCCGGGTTCTCGGACGCGGTCTATGAGGCCGCAGGCGTTGAGATCGTCAAGACCGCAGCTGCGTTGTGGAAAGGGGTCGATATCGTCGCTAAGGTCCGCCAGCCCACTGAGACCGAGCTGAAGCGCCTTACCAAAGGCAAAACGCTGATCTCGTTCTTCAACCCTGCGGGCAACGAAGACGGGATGGAGCTGGCCAAATCCAAAGGCGCGAACGTGATCGCCATGGAAATGGTGCCGCGTATTTCCCGCGCGCAAAAGATGGACGCGCTGTCCTCGATGGCGAACATCGCTGGCTACCGTGCCGTGATTGAGGCGGGTAACAACTTCGGTCGTTTCTTCACCGGTCAGGTGACGGCTGCGGGTAAAGTACCTCCTGCGAAAGTTCTGATCGTGGGGGCCGGTGTGGCCGGTCTGGCCGCGATCGGGACGTCCACGTCGCTGGGCGCGATCACCTATGCCTTCGACGTGCGCCCCGAAGTGGCCGAGCAGGTCGAGTCGATGGGTGCAGAATTCGTCTATCTGGACTTTGAAGAGCAGCAGCAGGATGGCGCGGCCACTGGCGGGTATGCGTCGGTTCAGTCCGAAGAATTCCGCAACGCGCAGTTGGCCAAGTTCCGTGAACTTGCCCCCGAGATGGACATCGTGATCACCACCGCGCTGATCCCGAACCGCGAGGCTCCTGAGCTTTGGACCAAGGATATGGTCGAAAGCATGAAACCGGGCTCGGTCATCGTCGATCTCGCGGCGGAAAAGGGTGGTAACTGCAAGCTGACTGTCGCGGATGAGAAGATCGTGACCGACAATGGCGTGACCATCATCGGCTATACCGACTTCCCCAGCCGGATGGCGGCGCAGTCCTCGTCTCTGTACGCCACCAACATCCGTCACATGATGGCTGACCTGACGCCTGAAAAGGACGGTCAAATCAACCACGACATGGAAGATGACGTGATCCGCGGCTCGACCGTGACCTTTGAGGGTGAGATCACCTTCCCGCCGCCGCCGCCGAAAGTGCAGGCCATCGCAGCGCAGAAGAAGCCCGAGGTCAAGGAACTGACCCCGGAAGAGAAAAAGGCGCAGGAGATTGCGGCATTCAAGGCGCAGACCAAGCAGCAGTTCACCCTGCTGGGTGTGGGCGGCGCGCTAATGCTGTTGGTGGGTCTGGTCGCTCCGGCCAGCTTCATGCAGCACTTCATCGTGTTCGTGCTGGCCGTGTTCGTGGGCTTCCAGGTGATCTGGGGCGTGGCGCATAGCCTACACACCCCGCTGATGGCGATCACCAACGCGATCTCGTCGATCATCATTGTTGGGGCGCTTATGCAGATCGGATCGGGCTCGTTCCTGGTGATCCTGCTGGCGGCGCTGTCGGTCTTTATGGCCGGGATCAACATCTTCGGCGGCTTTCTTGTCACCCGGCGCATGCTCGCCATGTTCCAGAAATCTTAAGGAGGCCGGGTAGATGATTGGCTTCACTACTGCCGCTTATGTTGTTGCGGCTGTTCTGTTCATCCTGTCTCTGGGCGGGTTGTCGAACCAGGAAAGCGCCAAGCGCGCCGTCTGGTATGGCATTGTTGGTATGGCGCTGGCGGTGTTCGCCACGCTTGTGGGTCCCGGTTCGGGCCTGTGGCTGCTGTCGCTGCTGCTGATTGCAGGCGGCGGTCTGATTGGCTCTTACGTCGCCAAGCGCGTGCAGATGACCGAGATGCCGCAGCTTGTGGCCGCGATGCACAGCCTCGTGGGTCTGGCGGCTGTGTTTGTGGGCTTCAACGCGCATTTTGAGATCGGCAACGTCGCGCAGGTCATGGCGATTGCGGATGCGGCGAACCAAGCGGACCTGTCGGATCTGGGCGCCTTTGCCAAGCTGATCGCCAAGAAGACAGCTGCGGAACTGACCATCCTGCATGTGGAACTGTTCCTGGGCATCTTCATCGGTGCGATCACCTTTACCGGTTCTGTCGTGGCATATGGCAAGCTGGCGGGCAAAGTGACTTCGGCCGCTACCAAGCTGCCCGGCGGTCATGCGCTGAACGCGGCTGCGGCAGGTCTCTCGCTGATCTGCCTGATCTGGTACACCGCCTCGGGTGGGTTTTTCCCGCTGTTCCTGATGACGCTGGCCGCGCTGTTCATCGGTTATCACCTGATCATGGGCATCGGTGGGGCCGACATGCCAGTGGTTGTGTCGATGCTGAACTCGTATTCGGGTTGGGCCGCAGCGGCCATTGGCTTCAGCCTCGGCAACGACCTGCTGATCGTGGTTGGTGCGCTGGTTGGCTCGTCCGGTGCGATCCTCTCCTACATCATGTGTAAGGCGATGAACCGTCACTTTGTCAGCGTGATCCTGGGCGGCTTTGGCGGCACCTCGGGCCCGCAGATGGAAGTTGAGGGCGAGCAGGTGGCCATCGACGCCGATGGCGTTGCCGCAGCTCTGAACGACGCTGACAGCGTGATCATCATTCCTGGCTACGGTATGGCGGTTGCGCAGGCACAGCAGTCTGTTTCCGAACTGGTCCGCAAGCTGCGCGCCAAGGGCAAAGAGGTGCGCTTCGCGATCCACCCCGTTGCCGGCCGTCTGCCGGGTCATATGAACGTGCTGCTGGCTGAAGCCAAAGTGCCGTATGACATCGTGCTGGAGATGGACGAGATCAACGATGACTTCCCGGAAACGGATGTGGTCATCGTGATCGGGTCGAACGACATCGTGAACCCTGCGGCGCAGGAAGATCCCAACAGCCCAATCGCCGGGATGCCGGTTCTGGAATGCTGGAAGGCCAAGCAGGTGTTTGTGTCCAAGCGTGGTCAGGGCACCGGCTATTCGGGTATCGAAAACCCGCTTTTCTTCAAAGAGAACACCCGCATGTTCTATGGCGACGCCAAGCAGTCGCTGGACAAGCTGCTGCCGATGATCGACTGAGCATCCGGTTAAGAGAAATTGCAAAGGGCGCCTGCCGGCGCCCTTTTCTTTTTTTGATGTTGGGGGGCTTTGCCCCCAAAGCCCCCCAGGATATTTTTTGGCCAGATGAAGCATGCGGGATTTGCTTTTTTGGTGTTTGAGGCTGCTAGGTTTCAGGTTGGCAGTTATTTCAACAAGATAGCAGGAATGTATGCGAAGGTATTCTTGTAACTATAAGAAATAAAAAGAGAATTGATGAGAGGCCTGAACATCGTATAGTGCGACGGTGACTTCGGAGCCCGTTATGACCCCCATAGATGATCATCCTTTGCGCTATGCTCTGGCCAATGAATTGCATGCGCGCCCTTTTCCGGTGGCGTCCTCTCCTTGCACGGTAGTGTTTCTGGCGATCAAAAAATCCGAAGCAGCGGTGGCGCGGGATCGGGATGAAGATATCGCGCATCTGATCAATCTGCTGGACCGCCATGGCGCACAGCATCCGCAGCCTGACGCCACGCATTATGCCGGACAGATCGGGCGCCATTGGTTGAAATGGGAGCAACATACGGAATTTGTCACTTACACAGCGATTACGCAAAATGTCAGTGATCGTGCCTTCAATCCAGCCGATTTCGAGGTGTTCCCCCCCGATTGGTTGATGGCCAGCCCCGGTCAGCGTGTGACCTCGGCCATGATCCGTGTGGTGCCTCGGGAAGGAGATGATGTGGTGCAGTCTGCGCTGGTGGATTGGTTTGAACCTGAAAGCTTGGCTGTGGCGCGGGTGCTGGACGATTCGGCCATATGCGCCAGTGACTTTCGCATCGACCCGGCTGGACACATGCGCTTTGCGCTGTTTGTCGACGAACAGACAGGGCGGCGCAGGACCGGGCGGATTATTCAACGCCTGTGCGAGATCGAAACCTACAAGGCCATGTCCATGTTAGGCTTTGCAAGGGTGAAGCAGCTGACGCCACGGATCAGTGAGTTGGACGCACAGCTGACCCGGTTGATGGGGCAGATGACTGACAATTCGGCGCACCCCGATGAGCTATTGCCAGATTTGTTGTCGACTTCGATCGAACTGGAGACACTGTCTGCCCGCTGTTCGTTCCGCTTCGGGGCCACGGGGGCATATGAAGCGATTGTCAATCAGCGGATCGAAGTGTTGCGCGAAGAACGGTTCGCGGGGCGGCAGAGTTTTGCGGACTTCATGATGCGCCGCTATGATCCGGCCATTCGGACTGTGAAATCCACCGAACGTCGGTTGCAAGCCTTGTCCGACCGGGCGATCCGCGCCGGAGAGTTGCTGCGAACGCGGGTGGATGTGGAGCGCAGCGCACAAAACCAGGCGTTGCTGGAGAGTATGGATCGCCGGTCCGATCTGGCGCTGCGGTTGCAGCATACGGTCGAAGGGCTGTCGGTGGTTGCGATCAGTTATTATGCAGTCTCGCTAGCCAGTTATTTGCTGTACCCCTTGACCAAGGCTGGGATCAGCAAAGGTATGCTGACCGCTATTGTTACGCTGCCGGTCGTGTTTTTGGTCTGGTACGGGATTCGTCAGATACGCAAGCGGTTGGAATAATCCGCATTTGCTAATCCCGGGAGCGTCTATAGAACGGAAACAGGCAGGGACGTGCGAAGGATTAGAGCGTGATCGGAATATTGGCCGCATGGCGGGCCGTGGCGGCCATGTTCATCTTGAATGGTGCGCTTTTCGGTATCTGGGCCTCGCGCATTCCGGCGGTCCGCGACCGGCTGGATTTGACGCATGAGGCCTTGGGATATGGTCTGCTGTTTATGGCGGCAGGTGCGGTGTGTTCTTTTCCGGTCACGGGGCGTTTGACCGACAGGTTTGGTGCTGTTGCGATTACGCGGGTCATTGCCGTCCTCTATACGTTTTCCCTGATCCTGCTGGCCTTTGCGGGCGGGTTCTGGGCGCTGGCGGCGTTTCTGTTTGTATTCGGGGCCTTTCATGGCTCGATGGATGTGGCGATGAACGCCTGGGCGGCCGAGGTCGAGCAGGCCTATGACAAGCCAGTTATGTCCTCGTTTCACGCGATGTGGAGCCTTGGGGCAGGGCTGGGCGCGCTCAGCGGGTATGGCGCCGTGCAGTTGGGTTTGTCTGTCTTACAGCACTTCTTGCTGGCGGGCGGTGTTGTGGTCGCGCTGGCGTTGGCTTTTTCCTGGGTGCGATGGTCGTCGCGGCGGGTTGAGACGTCAGGTGGAGCGGTTTTCGCGTTGCCATCGGGGGCCTTGGTACTGGTGGGGTTCATCGCACTGTGCGGCGCTTTGGGCGAGGGCGCGGTCGCAGATTGGAGCGCGATTTTCCTGCGTGATGTCACCGGAGCAGCAGAAAGCGTCGCTGCGTTGGGATATGCGGTGTTCTCCGTTACGATGGTGGCGTTCCGGCTGGCAGGCGGGTTTGTCATCGCTCGGTTTGGCGCGGTGCCTACGGCACGGTTCGGTGGGGTTTGTGCGGCTTTGGGCGTGATCGGGGTTGTTGCGGCCAACGCGCCGGGACCAGCGCTGGCTGGGTTTGCGTTGATGGGTGTCGGCTATGCGGTGATTATGCCGCTTGCGTTCAGCCGGGCTGCCAATGATGCGACGATCCCGCCGGGGCAGGCCATCGCCAGCGTGGCGACGCTGGGCTATGGCGGGTTGTTGATCGGGCCTCCGCTTATTGGGTTTTTGGCCGAAATGCTTACATTGCGTTTGGCGTTCATGGCGCTGTTGCCGCTGGCCGTATTCATTGTGCTGCTATCTGGTGCATTGAAGACCGACAGATAGATTTGGGAGAGAGACATGCCGATCAAGAACCGCTTTGCGGAGTTGCAGGCTGAAATTACGGAATGGCGGCGTGACATTCACGAACATCCTGAAATTCTGTTTGAAACGCACCGGACCAGCGCTCTGGTCGCGGAAAAGTTGAAGGCGTTTGGGTGTGATGAGGTGGTCACGGGCATTGGCCGAACCGGAGTTGTTGGGGTGATCAAAGGTAAGGCTGACACCAGCGGCAAGGTCATCGGGTTGCGGGCGGATATGGATGCGCTGCCGATCCTTGAGGCGACAGAGCTGGACTATGCCTCGAAAACTGAAGGGGCGATGCATGCGTGTGGCCATGACGGGCATACGGCAATGTTGCTGGGGGCGGCTAAATACCTGTCCGAGACGCGGAACTTCGATGGCACTGTTGTGGTGATCTTTCAACCGGCCGAAGAAGGCGGTGGCGGCGGCCGCGAGATGTGTGAAGACGGGATGATGGACCGATGGGGTATTCAAGAGGTCTATGGAATGCACAACTGGCCGGGTCATCCCGTTGGCAGTTTCGCCATCCGGCCCGGTGCGTTTTTCGCGGCCACCGATCAGTTTGATATCGTGTTTGAAGGCAAGGGCGGTCACGCGGCCAAGCCACATGAGACGGTGGACACGACAGTGATGGCCGCACAGGCTGTGTTGGCCTTGCAGACCATCGCCGCGCGGAATGCAGACCCGGTGGATCAGGTGGTGGTGTCAGTCACTTCGTTCGAGACCTCTTCCACAGCGTTCAACGTAATCCCTCAGACGGTCAAGATGCGCGGCACTGTGCGGACTATGAGCACCGCCATGCGCGACTTGGCCGAGAAGCGGATTGGCGAAATCTGCAACGGTGTTGCTGCGACCTTTGGCGGGCGCGTCGATGTCACCTATTACCGGGGCTATCCTGTGATGGTGAACAGCGAGGCGCAAACCGAGTTTGCAGCTGATGTGGCGCGGTCGGTGTCCGGTGCATGCGAAGAGGCACCTTTGGTCATGGGGGGTGAAGATTTTGCGTTTATGCTGGAGGAGCGGCCGGGCGCGTATATTTTGGTGGGCAACGGCGACACGGCAGCGGTGCATCACCCAGAGTATAATTTCAACGATGAAGCGATACCGGCCGGGTGTAGCTGGTGGGCTGAGATTGTTGAACAGAGGATGCCGGCGGCTTGAACGTGCGGGCCGGTGGGGGCTCTGCCCCCACGCCCCCGGGATATTTTTAGCCAGATGAAGTGGGATCCTGACGTTTCAGGTTAAGCTGGGCGCAAAGTGTTTCGACGATGTCGTCCAGTGCGTTTTTTTGAGAGTTTACGCAGGATTTTGCAGCTTCGCGGGCCGTGTTCAGTGTGTTTGGATCAGACAGCCATCGGGTGACAGCCTTCGTTAGCTCTGGTGCTGTTCGGACCTCGGTCGCGCCCCCTGTTTCGATCAGAGGGGCGAAGGTCTCGGCGAAGTTGAAATAGCCGGGACCGGTGATCACGGCTGCGCCAGCTTGGGCAGGTTCGAACGGATTATGGCCACCGATTTCCCTGAGGGACCCGCCGAGGAACACAATAGGGCAGAGCGCATACCAGGTGCCGGTTTCGCCCAGCGTGTCGGCGACATAGATTTGTGCATCCTGCGCAATGGGTTGCGACGCAGAGCGGAAGGCTGCCGTTAGGTGAGACTGTTGGATCAGCGCGGCGACGTCGCCTCGACGCTCGGGGTGGCGAGGGATCAAGAGGAGCAGCAGGTCGGGCCAGCGGTTCAGCAGTTCGGCATGGGCCGACAGTACGGTTTCCTCTTCTCCGGCGTGGGTCGAACTGGCGATCCAGATGGGGCGGTCACTGATTTGGGTTCGAATTTCCTCAAGTGTGGTGCGGTCCACCGGTAGCGGGTCGGACATCGCTTTGAGGTTCGTGCCCGGTTTCACGCGGGTTTCTGGGGCACCCATGGCAATCAGGTTGCGGGCAGTTTTGTCGTTTTGGGTCAGGAAAAGGGTGAATTGGTCCAGAAGGAAACGCGCTGTTTGGGGCCGTTTTTTCCACCCCTCAACAGAGCGATCTGAAAGTCGTGCATTCAGCAGTGCCAGAGGTGTGTCGCGATTGTGGGTTTCGGTGATAAGCCGCGGCCAGATTTCGCTTTCGACAAAGATGGCAGCATCGGGTCGCCAGTGGTCCAGAAAGCGCCGGACAGGACCAGCTGCGTCCAAGGGCGGGTATTGATGACGCGTCCGGGGCGGCATCCGCTTTTCGATGAGCGCCGCCGATGTGGGCGTTCCTGAGGTGACCAGGAAATCGGCATCCGGCAGGCGTTCGCCCAGACGTTTGATCAGAGTGATGACCGACAGAGTCTCGCCCACACTGGCGGCGTGAAACCAGATGAGTTGGCCTTTGGGGCGCGGTTGGCTGGCGTGACCCAGTCGCTCATGTTGGCGCAGGGTTGGGACTTCTGCCGCCAGAAGTTTCTTGCGCACCGCGCGCCATACGAAGGGGGCCGCCACAGCAGTCAGGCCGCAATACAAATGGTAAAGCAGCGTCGGTCGGCCAGAAGGGGCGGCCATGTCAGCCGCCTGTGTGGCTCATGTGGCGGCTCATTTTGCCATCCACCGACTGGCGGGAATAGTCGAAATCATGCCCCTTGGGCTTGAGGTCGATTGCGGCCCGGATCGCCTCTTCCAGCGGTTGCTCGGTGTCGGGATGGTTGCGCAGCGCACCGCGCAGGTCTGCCATATCCTCTTGCCCGAGGCACATATACAGCTCACCGGTGCAGGTCAGGCGCACGCGATTGCAGCTTTCGCAGAAATTGTGCGACAGTGGCGTGATGAAGCCGATCTTTTGGCCTGTCTCTTCCAGACGGACATAGCGCGCGGGTCCACCGGTGCGTTCGGCCAGGTCGGACACTGTGTAGTGGTTTTCGTATTCCTTGCGCACATCTTTCAGTGACCAGTATTGGTCCAACCGGTCTTCGTTGCCGATATCCCCCATGGGCATCACCTCGATCCAGGTCAGGTCCATGTCGCGTTCGGCACACCATTTTGTGATCGTGGGGAGCTCTTCTTCGTTGAAGCCTTTCAACGCAACCGCATTGATTTTGATCCGCAACCCGGCCTTTTGCGCCGCATCAATTCCGTTCAGAACTTGCTTGAGACGTCCCCAGCGGGTGATCTGAGCGAATTTGTCCTCGTCCAGCGTATCCAGCGAGATATTCACCCGCCGTACGCCAGCGGCGTAGAGGTCATCGGCAAAGCGATGCAGCTGCGATCCATTGGTGGTCAGCGTCAGCTCTTTCAACGCGCCGCTGTCCAGATGCCGGGTCATGGCGTTGAAAAACGTCATGATATTGCGGCGTACCAGCGGCTCACCCCCGGTGATCCGTAACTTTTCTACGCCCATGTTCACAAAGGTCGAACACATGCGGTCCAGCTCTTCCAGCGTCAGTAGGTCCTTTTTGGGCAGGAACTTCATGTCCTCGGACATGCAGTAGACACAGCGGAAATCGCAGCGGTCCGTGACGGAGACGCGGAGATAGGTGATGGCGCGGGCAAACGGGTCGATAAGTGGAGCAGTCATGCGACATAGGTAAAGCGCCACCCGCGCTGCGACAAGGGCGAACTGTGCTTTGCGCTGGTACAGATGCGCGCACGGCAGTAGGGTTCGGGCATGAGGTATTTGCTTTTGCTGTGTTGTGTTCTGGTCGTGGGCTGTGATGCGGTCCGGTCGACCACGGACCGGGTCTTTAATCGGGGTGAACCCGCGCCCAAGCCAGAAGAGGCTGTGGTTGAAGAGGTTGTCGAACCCGAACCGGCCCCAGCAACCGCTGCCGGTTGGATCGGGGCCAAGACCACGATTGCCAGCTTGGGCGATCCGACGACGCCGGGGCGCTGGATGCAGACACCTCTGGTCGAGACGGAATTTACCGGGCGGGTGCTTGTACCCCGTACTGGCGCGCAGGCTTATATCACGCTGGTTCCCGCACCGGGGCCCGAAGGCGGGGGGAGCCGCCTGTCGCTGGACGCGATGCGAGAGCTGTTGTTGCCCTTTGACGAACTGGTCGAGCTAGAAGTCTACTCCAACTGATCTTTCAGGTACTTGCCTGCTTCGCGGCGGGCAAAGGGTTTCATCGCCGAGCCATGCGTTTGCAAAAAGGCGATGACGCGCGGTGCGTCGTGCTTGGACAATTCGCGCAGCCACCACGCGATAGATTTCTGGATGAACCAATTACGGTCAGGCACATAGCCCGCAGCCCAGCCCAGAATCCGATCCCGGTGTTTCAGGTCGTCTGGTTTGGGATGGTTCTGTTTGGTCCAAGGCAGGGTAGCGACCAAAGCCGCGCGACGGGTCCACATGTGGTCGGATGTCGTCCAGCGTTCGACCTGATCCAACCGCACAGGATCGGCGGACACGCGTTTCTGCATTGCCATACAGGCGTGGTCGGCAACGGCCCAAGCGTCGAAATCGGGCAGCCAGCTGTGCAACAGATCCCAT
The DNA here is from genome assembly GCF_056542685.1 of Ruegeria sp. AB6. Lineage (NCBI taxonomy): Bacteria > Pseudomonadati > Pseudomonadota > Alphaproteobacteria > Rhodobacterales > Roseobacteraceae > Ruegeria > Ruegeria sp. AB6. The sequence goes on from NZ_JBQGAD010000002.1 coordinate 336,560, forward strand.
GCGGCATCATCTGGCCGGATGCGTGCCTGTGTCAGCAGCTTGGCAGCGGCGATGCGGGCCTCGTGGATATTCGTCTGCCAAAGCGCATCTGCCAGAGCGACGCGGTCCGGCACATCCAGCTCTTGCCGCCAGCTTTTGGTCAGATCATTCAGAACCGGATTGGGCACGCCCAGATATGGACGGTCCACCTTGTGATAGGCGGCGGCCTGCTGCGCGCGCTCAGTGTCCGCAAACGTTTTGATCTGGTCCAGATATGCGGCGGCTTGCATCATTCGACGGTGACGGACTTCGCCAGATTGCGCGGCTGGTCCACATCCGTCCCCTTTGCCACGGCTGTGTGATAGGCCAGCAACTGCGCCGGAACCGAATAGAGGATGGGCGCAAGGCTCGGGTGGATGTGCGGCATTCGAATGGTGCTTTGAACCCCGTCCTTGGCTTCGGCGATGCCGTCATCGTCGGAAACGAGGATCACCTTGCCTTTACGCGCCATCACCTCTTGCATGTTCGACACCGTCTTATCGAAAACCGCATCGCGTGGGGCCATCACCACCACGGGCATATGTTTGTCGATCAAGGCGATGGGGCCGTGCTTCAGTTCACCTGATGCATAACCTTCGGCGTGTATATAGCTGATTTCTTTAAGTTTTAGCGCGCCCTCCATCGCCAGAGGATACATCAAGCCACGCCCCAGAAACAGAACGTCGCGCGCCTCGGACAGGCGTTGGGCAGCGGCGCGGATGGCATCGTTTTGCTCCAGCGCGCTGTTCAGCACCGATGGCAGACCGCGCAAGGCGGCGGCGTGATCCGCCAGTTCCTCGGGCGTCAGGGTGCCTCGGTCGGCAGAGGCCTTCAGCGCCAGCATCAGCAACACGCTCAGCTGGCAGGTGAATGCTTTGGTCGAGGCGACGCCGATCTCAACCCCCGCATGGATCGGTAGAGCAATATCGCTTTCCCGCGCGATTGAGCTTTCAGGGACGTTGACGACCGATACGATCTTGTCGGCCTTGCCCTCGCAATAGCGCAGCGCGGCCAGCGTGTCGGCTGTCTCGCCCGACTGGCTGACGAACAGCGCAGCTGTGCGACCGGGAATGGGCGGTTCGCGGTAGCGGAACTCGCTGGCGATATCGACCTCGACAGGGATCTTGGCCAGTTGCTCGAACCAGTATTTCGCGGTCAGACAGGCATAGAAAGCAGTGCCGCAGGCGACCATGGTCAGGCGATCCAGCTTGGTGAAATCCAGATCGCCGGGCAAGGTGATCTCATCCCCGCCGGTGCGCAGATAGGATCGGATCGCTTCGGCCACGACAACGGGCTGTTCGGCGATTTCTTTGGCCATGAAATGCTTGTGCCCGCCCTTGTCGGCGCGGGATTGGTCGATCTTGATCTGGCGGACTTCCCGATTGACCAACTCACTGGTTTCGTTGCGGATCTCCAGCGAGGTGCGGGTTAGTACCGCGCGGTCACCCTCTTCAAGATAGGTAATACGGTCGGTTAGTGGGGCCAATGCGATGGCGTCCGAACCCACGTACATCTCGCCATCCCCGTGGCCGACGGCCAGCGGAGAGCCCTTGCGCGCCGCCACGATCAAATCGTCCTGACCGTCGAAAAGGAACGCCAGCGCAAAAGCACCTTCAAGCCGGTCGATGGTCTTGTTCGCCGCATCAACAGGGGACAGGCCGGATTTCAAGTGGTGTTCGGCCATCAGAGCCACGGTTTCAGTGTCGGTTTCGGTTACGAAATCCACACCATGTTCGGCCAGCTCAGCGCGCAGCTCGCGGTAGTTTTCGACGATCCCGTTATGCACCACAGCCACGGGGCCCGCCTGATGCGGGTGCGCATTGGTCACCGAGGGTACGCCGTGTGTGGCCCAGCGGGTATGGCCGATACCCGACTTCCCGGGCAATGGGTCATGTACCAGCAAATCGCTGAGGTTCACCAGCTTGCCCACGGCCCGTCTGCGCCCCAACGCACCGTTGTTCACGGTCGCAATCCCGGCGCTGTCATAGCCTCGATATTCAAGACGCTTCAGCGCCTCAACCAGAATGGGGGCGACCTCGTGTTCGCCCAAAACGCCTACGATACCACACATGGGTCAGGCTCCTTTATCGCGGCGAGCCTTCTTCGCCTTGAGCATGTCAAAAAGTTTGCGCGCATAGCCGGGTTTGTTGTCCTGCTTGGCCCGCGCCACGGCGAGAGCGTCGGGCTCGACGTCGCGCGTGACCACTGTGCCCGTCGCCGTCATCGCACCGTCACCCACGGTCACGGGGGCAACCAGCATGGTGTTTGATCCGATGAACACATTCTCACCAATCGCTGTCTTGTGCTTCATCACCCCGTCATAGTTGCAGGTGATCGTACCCGCTCCGATATTTGTTGCCGCACCAACAGAGGCATCCCCGATATAGCTGAGGTGGTTGACCTTAGCCCCTTCGGCGACCTCGGCATTCTTGATTTCGACGAAATTCCCGATGCGCGTGTTCTCGGCCAGTTCAGTGCCGGGGCGCAGGCGGGCATAGGGCCCGACGATGGCTCCGCGGCTCACATGGCAGCCCTCAAGATGCGAAAACGCCCGGATGGTTGCGCCACTTTCGACGGTGACGCCGGGGCCGAAGACCACGTTGGGCTCGATCACAGTGTCCCGCCCGATGATCGTATCGGCGGCCAGATAGACGGTGTCGGGGGCCATCAGCGTGACGCCCAGATCCAGAAGTTCGGCACGGGCGCGGGTTTGGAACACCGCATCAGCGGCCGCCAGATCTGCACGTGAATTCACGCCTAGCGTCTGCGCCTCGTCACAGGCAACGGCGGTGACTTTCAGATCCCGGCTGCGGGCGATCTCGACCACGTCGGTCAGGTAGTATTCCTTGGACGCATTGTCATTGCCCACGGCGTCTATCAACGAGAACAAGGTTTGCGCATCACAGGCCAAAAGTCCAGAATTGCAGAAGCTTATCGCGCGCTCCTCATCAGAGGCGTCCTTGAATTCGACAATCCGTTCCAGCGTGTCGCCCTGCATGACAAGACGACCGTAGCGGGCGGGATCGGCAGCTTCGAACCCCAGAATGACCAGATCATTCTGCGCGCGCGCCTCGATCATGCGTTCCAGCGTGTCGGGCTGCAGAAACGGAGTGTCACCGTAAAGGACAACCACATCACCTTCGAACCCCTCTAGCGCGGTTCGGGCTTGGGCAACGGCATGGGCGGTGCCCAACTGCTCTTCCTGCACGGCAATCTGCGCGGTCTCATCTTCGGCATTGGCAACCTTAGCGACGGCCTCGGAGCCGTGGCCGGTGATAATCACCGTGCGTTCGGGCGACAGCACGGCCCCGGCGCGTATGGCGTGGACCAGCATCGGAGCTTGAGCGATGGGATGCAGTACTTTGGGGATATCCGAATTCATCCGGGTGCCTTTTCCGGCGGCGAGGATGACAAGGGCGGTGCTCATGAATTCGTTTTCTCTTTGTGTTTTGTTGGCGACCGTTTTATCCGCTGGGGGCAAAGGCGCAAGCGGTTCGGGCATCAAACTAGATTGCCGTTTGCAACACGACGTGGCGAAAACCCGCCGAGGCAGGAGGCTCTATGCGTACAGTAATCTTCGATCTGGATGGAACTTTGGCGGATACATCCGGCGATCTGCTAGAGGCCGCGAACCATTGTTTTCGCCATATGGGCCATGGCGATGTGCTGATCCACGGGCAGGATGCTGGTGTGGCCCTTCGGGGTGGTCGGATGATGCTGACCCACGGGTTGAAGCGTGTTGGCGCTTTCGAAGAACAGACCATTTCGGACTATTACCCGATGCTGCTAGAGGCCTATGCGCAGGCCATCGACACCCATACCACTTTCTATCCCGGCGCGTTAGACGCGGTAGAGGCGCTGAAAGTGGCCGGTTACGGCGTGGGCATCTGCACCAACAAGCCCGAGGCGCTGGCGCATCAGTTGTTGTCGCAGATGGGGGTGCGCGATCAGTTCGCCGCGCTGGTCGGGGCCGATACGTTGCCCGTGCGCAAACCCGACCCCGAACCGCTGCGCGAGGCTGCGCGGCGGGCAGGTGGTCATCCCGACCTGTGTGTTCTGATCGGCGACTCCGATACCGACCGGAACACGGCAAAGGCGGCGGGTGTGCCGTCGGTTCTGGTCACATTCGGCCCGTCTGGTGACGACATGGCCGCGCTGGAGCCCGAGGCGTTGCTGCATCATTTCGATGATCTGCCCCGCGTGGTCGAGGGGTTGATCGGTGCGGCGGCTTAGTCTCTTGACCCAAGCGGGCGTGAGGACCAGAACAGAGCCATGACCGAGATATTCACTGGCAGCTTCACCCAGCAGGAACCCATCCCCGAAGAGGCGGTCGAGGCCGCGCTCGCTGTACTGCGCCATGGGCGGTTGCACCGATATAACGTGGTGCCCGGAGAACTGGGCGAAACCGCGCTGCTGGAGCAGGAATTCGCGGCGCAGATGGGGGCGAAATACTGTCTGGCGGTATCCTCGGGCGGATATGCGCTGGCCACGGCCCTGCGCGCCGTTGGGGTGCAGCCGGGTGATCCGGTGCTGACCAATGCTTTCACGCTGGCGCCGGTGCCGGGGTCAATCGCCTCGGTCGGGGCGAGGCCTGTGTTCGTGGGCGTGACCGAAGGGTTGGTGGTTGATCTGGACGATCTTGAAGCCAAGCTGGATCAGGCGCGAGTGCTGATGCTCAGCCATATGCGCGGGCATCTGTGCGATATGGACCGGCTGATGCAGATGTGCGACGCCGCAGGAGTGATCGTGATCGAGGACTGCGCCCATACGATGGGGGCAGCGTGGCGCGGGCAATTGTCGGGGCGGCAGGGGGCCATCGGCTGCTATTCCTGCCAGACGTATAAGCATGTGAACTCGGGTGAAGGCGGCTTGCTGGTCACCGATGATGAGGAATTGGCGGCCAAGGCGACGATGCTGTCGGGATCTTATATGCTCTATGAACGTCATCTGGCCGCGCCGGGGCCAGAGGTGTTTGAGCGGATTAAATATACCACCCCCAATGTCTCGGGCAGGATGGATAACCTGCGGGCGGCGATCCTGCGGCCTCAACTGCGGGATCTGGACCAGCAGGTTTCGCGCTGGAACGAACGCTATGCTGAGATCGAAGATGGTCTGCGCGACACGCCTGGCCTAACTATTGTCGAACGGCCCGAAGGTGAGACCTATGTGGGCTCATCCATTCAATTCCTGTTGCTGGATTGGTCGCCCGAGCGTATCGCCGAGGTGATCCACCGCTGTGCTGCGCGTGGGGTCGAGTTGAAGTGGTTCGGCGGGGCCGAGCCCACCGGGTTTACCTCGCGCTATGACAGTTGGCGCTATGCGGATAGCGCGCCTTTGCCTGCCAGTGACCGGGTGCTGGCGGGGATCATGGATATGCGGGTGCCGCTGACATTCTCGCTGGAAGATTGCCGCCTTATTGCGCGGATCATCCGGGCCGAGGTTGGCGCGGTCTATCAATCCTGACCAGCGCTAATGCGCGCGCTGGTCCAGCGGGTGTTTGTTGTTTTTACCCAGACGCTCGACAAACCGTTTTTGCTGTTTGATCTGCGGGATGGTCTGCTGCGAGGTTGACGGGGTGACGGCTGGCAGGCCCGGGAACAGCAGGTGGAGCTCCTCCAACGCCTCGGCAGATAGGGCTGACAGAGACATCGGCGACAGCAACATGCTTTCACTGGGGGCACCGTTCGCAAATACAATTTCATGGTCATCGAAAAGCAGATGGAAATAAGTCGTCGCACACGCCTGCGCCTCGACTTCTACCTCTGGCAGGGCGGTCAGCCGAATGGCTGAGATCAGAACCTCGCGCGCGCCAAACATACGTTCTGCCACGGGCGACGAGGCCTGCATCCGGTGCTGTCGTGACACCAACAAATCCGTATGCGGCATCCCTTGTCCAAGCGCACCTTTGGCAATGCGGATCGGAAGCAGCTTGGGTTCAGCCGTCATCTCGGCCTTGGAAACATGTCGCCGCCCGACCCATTTCAAAGCTTTGGCCCCCGATTGCGTCATCACCAGATCGCCGGCCTTCAACTGTTCGACGGGGATTTCACCATGTTCTGTGTCGATCAGCGTTCCCTGACAGAAACAGATCAGAAGCGAGATGTTGTCGACAATCGCGCCAAGGCTGTCATCTACGCCGATTTCGGTGAATCGCAGCGTGTAGTCACCCGCCTCGGGGAAATCGACGTCTATGATGATTGTTGTGAAGCTGGCCTCAGTTGGCAGAACGGTCATGGTTGAAATCACGATGCCGTCGCTGTCCACGATTTCGACCGTGAACCCATCGGTGCCCGCGTTACCCAACGAGGCTGTGCGCAATGCTGTATCGAATTCCAAAATACCCGAATGCGCATCGTCCAGCGTAAACGTCTGTTCCAAAACGGTGGTGAAACCCGAGCGGCCATCCAATTCTGAAACCAGATTCCTTGAACCATTTCCAAGGAAGGCAAACTCGGGGTTGATTTCCACGTCGGTGCCCGACCAGTTCGAGCGGCCGCTGCTGAAATCTCCGTTAATAATCACATTCGTCGGGGCCATGGGATCTGCTTTCCAAATGATTTTCGACTCAACGCATGTCGGCGAGACCCTATTGGCTCAGCGTCGGGACGACAATGTGTTGAAATCGTGAAGATACTCTGAATCCGAGGTTTTTTGAGTGATTGCGCCAGGTTCTTGACGTCCGCGCTTGTCCGTGTCAAATTATTTGAACAAGTGTTCATTAATCCAGTTGGAGGAAGTCGGGGATGTTCACGGCCACAATGCAGTTCGATCTGGGTGAAGATGTGAATGCCCTGCGGGAGATGGTTCATCGCTGGGCGCAGGAGCGGGTCAAACCGAAGGCTGCCGAGGTCGACAAATCCAACGCCTTTCCCAATGACTTATGGCGCGAGATGGGTGATCTGGGGATGTTGGGTATTACCGTACCCGAGGAATATGGCGGAGCGGGGATGTCCTATCTGGCCCATACCGTCGCAGTTGAAGAGGTGGCGCGGGCTTCGGCCTCGGTTTCGTTGTCATATGGGGCGCATTCAAATCTATGCGTCAACCAGATCAAGCTGAATGGGACGGACGAACAGAAAGCAAAATACCTGCCGCGACTTGTCTCGGGTGAACATGTTGGCGCGCTGGCCATGTCCGAGGCCGGAGCCGGATCGGATGTGGTGTCAATGAAGCTGCGCGCCGAAAAACGCAACGACCATTACCGGCTGAATGGCAGCAAATACTGGATCACCAATGGGCCGGACGCGGATACTCTGGTCGTATACGCCAAGACAGACCCCGAGGCGGGATCGCGCGGAATCACCGCTTTTTTGATCGAGAAAGAGATGACCGGGTTTTCGACATCCCCGCATTTCGACAAGCTCGGGATGCGTGGGTCAAACACGGCCGAGCTGATCTTTGAAGATGTCGAGGTTCCGTTCGAAAACGTGTTGGGCGAGGAGGGCAAGGGCGTCGCGGTTTTGATGTCCGGTCTGGATTATGAACGCGTGGTGCTGGCCGGGATCGGCACTGGTATCATGGCTGCCTGTCTGGATGAGATCATGCCCTATCTGTCCGAGCGCAAGCAGTTCGGTAAACCTATCGGGTCGTTCCAGCTGATGCAGGGCAAGATCGCCGATATGTATACGGCCATGAATTCGGCGCGGGCTTATGTCTACGAAGTCGCGAAAGCCTGTGATCGGGGTGATGTAACGCGGCAGGACGCGGCGGCATGTTGCCTCTATGCGTCCGAGGCCGCGATGACACAGGCGCATCAGGCTGTACAGGCGATGGGCGGGGCCGGGTTCCTGTCGGATTCTGCCGTCAGCCGGATTTTCCGCGATGCGAAGCTGATGGAGATCGGTGCAGGCACCAGCGAAATCCGCAGGATGCTGATTGGCCGCGAGTTGATGAGTGAGATGTCGTGACGAAAAACGCCCCGCAACAGGATGCGGGGCGCAGAAGTGTTGGATCAGAAACGATGGACGTAGGAAACGCCAATCAGCCAGGGGTCGATCTCGGCTTCGCCGATATCGGCACCATCAAGCGACACGTCCGAGTCGATGTCGAACCAGCGCACGTTCAGACGTACGGCACCTTGTTCGGTGATGGCGTAGTCCAGACCGGCTTGCAACGCGAGGCCGACCGAGTTGTCCAGCTCAAGATCGCCCAAGGCAGAGCTTTCATCAAAGAAGATCGTGTAGTTGATGCCGGCACCGACATAGGGTTTCCAGGCGGTGCCTGTGTCGAAGTGGTAGTTCAACGACAGGGTGGGCGGCAGATGCTTGAGGCTGCCTGCGTCGACGCTGCCCCCCAGCGTGACTTCATGGCTGAACGGGGTTGCAGCCAGCAGCTCGATGCCCAGATTGTCGCGGACAAAGTATTCAACGGTGAAGATTGCGCTGACGTCGGAATCGACTTCGGCGTCCAGCCCGGCCAGCGTACCGTTATCGGATTTGGGCTCCAGATACCCCGCACCGATACCAACGGTCCAGTCACCCTGGTTCTGAGCAAGAACAGGAGAAGCAAGCGCCACAAGCGCAGTGGAAAGTGTCAAAGCGGCGAGTTTTTTGGTCATTTCATGGCCTCTGAATGTTTTGATGCTTCGGTTTTGCATCAACCGATCCCTGCCAACTCTGATCTGTGTCAAGTTTCTGTGACAGTTGGGGTGCGCGCGAAAAGGAAAAATCTTGTTGAATCAAGAGGTTCAAGCCATGTGTCCCGCTAGAAACATACCAGGTATGCTGGGTGTGGGTGGCTGGGATGTGCCAGACCGACTCAATATGGCGGCGCAATGTCTGGCGCAGCCGCATGATCAGGTTGCAGTCGTTGATCTGACACGCGATGCGCGAAAGGACATAACGCTCCGGGATCTTGCGCGGATGACGGATGGCATTGGGCAGGTGTTGCAACAACGGATCAGGCCCGGTGATCGGGTTGGTGTATTGCTTAGTCAGTCGCCTTGGTGTGCTGCGGCGCATCTGGCGATCTGGAAACTGGGCGCGATCTCGGTGCCTTTGTTCAAGCTGTTCCAGCGCGATGCGCTGGCGTCACGCGCGGGCGACGCCGGGGTGCAGGTTGTGCTGACGGATGCCGAGGGGCAGACGCTGCTGAGTGGGTTGGCGGATCCGCTGCGTGTCGACCAAATCGCACCGTCGGATCAGACGCTACCCTTTGCCGATACCGGCCCCGAGGATCCGGCGGTGCTGATCTATACCTCGGGCACCACTGGCAGCCCCAAGGGCGCGCTGCACGGGCATCGGGTGCTGACCGGCCATCTGCCCGGCGTGTCGATCAGCCATAACCATCTGCGCGACGGCGATTGCCTGTGGACCCCCGCCGACTGGGCGTGGATCGGTGGGCTGTTTGACGTGCTGATGCCAGGTCTGGCGCTGGGCATTCCGGTGGTCGCTGCGCGGCTTGAGAAGTTCACGCCCGAGGCCTGCGCCGATGTGGTCGCGCGCGGCGGGGTGCGCAACGTTTTCTTTCCGCCCACCGCGCTGCGGATGTTGAAAGCGGCGGATCAGGCCATTCCCGGTCTGCGTTCGGTCGCCTCGGGCGGCGAGCCGCTGGGGGCCGAGATGCTGGCCTGGGGGCAGCGGGCGTTTGGTCTGACGATCAACGAATTCTACGGGCAGACCGAATGCAATATGGTCGTGTCCTCCTGCGCCGAGGATTTCCCCGTGCGCCCCGGTTGTATTGGCAAACCGGTGCCGGGGCATGAGGTGGCGGTGATCGACGAGGATGGCCATCCGACCGATGAAGAGGGCGACGTGGCCATCCGGCGCGGCTCGGCCTCGATGCTCTTGGAATACTGGAACCGGCCTGAGGCAACAGCTGAGAAGTATCGTGGCGACTGGCTGATCACCGGCGACCGTGGCGTGTGGGTGGGTGACTATCTGCGCTTCGTGGGGCGCGATGATGACGTGATTACGTCGGCCGGATACCGGATCGGCCCTGCCGAAATCGAGGATTGCCTGCTGACCCACCCGGCAGTGGCGACCGTGGGCGTGGTCGGCAAGCCCGACAAGCTGCGGACCGAGATCGTCAAGGCCTATGTGGTGTTGAAGCCAGGGGCCGAAGCGTCGGGCACAGAGCTGCAGGAGTGGGTCAAGGCTCGTCTGGCGCAGTATTCCTACCCGCGCGAGGTGGCGTTTCTGGAGGAATTACCGATGACGGTGACGGGAAAGGTTATCCGGAAGGAATTGAAGGCGCGGGCTGCTGGGGAGACAGCTGTATGAAACTAGTCAGCCTATTTTTAGTTACTTTGTGCTTTGCATCAAAAGCGAGTGCGCAGAGTACGGAGTCCCAATACATTGATGCTCTTGCATGGCTTGACGGATGTTCGGCTTTGTCGAGGGGCGCCCCAATCACTCAGATGCATATGGATACCAAGTGCTTTGAGTGGGGAGTTAGGCATTGCTACTATCCACCCTCTTTAAAGACGCGAATTTCTTGCAAGAATGCGTTTGTCAGGCACCTAGAAATACGATCGCATGAAATACTTGCAGAGCTCCCGAATGAGATTCCTGTTGTGAATGAGGCGGAAGCCCAGAACTACCTAAACGTTCTATCCCGATCACGCGCAAAGGTTGGGGCAAGCGATTGCACCTCAGGCGGGGAAAACGGTGACATCCTGACTAGGTGTCACGTGAAAGCGTCGGGGCTTCGATGGGTGGAGGCTCGCAGGTTGGCTAGGTGGGCTGGGCTATCTAAACCGGAAGGTAAAGACCAATGAAGCTAGTATCCAAAGCCATGCCTACCTCTGAGGGCTACAAGGCAAACCGCACCGCCCATCTCGACGCTCTGGCGCACATCTCAGCTGCTGCCGAAGCGGCCCGTATGGGCGGCGGTGAGAAATCCCGCGCGCGGCATGAAGCCCGCGGCAAGATGCTCCCCAGACGCCGGGTGGCGAACCTGTTGGACGCGGGGTCTCCGTTTCTGGAAGTCGGCGCAACGGCGGCGCATGGGATGTATGGCGATGCCGCGCCTTGTGCCGGGGTGATCGCGGGGATTGGCCGGGTCCAGGGGCGCGAGGTTATGGTGGTGTGCAACGACGCCACCGTGAAGGGCGGCACCTATTATCCGATGTCGGTCAAGAAACACCTGCGGGCACAGGAGATCGCCGAGGAAAACCATCTGCCCTGCATCTATCTGGTCGATAGTGGCGGCGCGAACCTGCCCAATCAGGATGAGGTTTTCCCGGACCGCGACCACTTTGGCCGCATCTTCTACAATCAGGCGCGGATGAGCGCCAAGGGGATTGCTCAGATCGCGGTGGTGATGGGGTCCTGCACGGCAGGCGGGGCTTATGTGCCCGCGATGTCGGATGTAACGATCATCGTCAAGGAACAGGGCACGATCTTTCTGGCCGGTCCGCCTCTGGTCAAGGCCGCGACGGGCGAGGTGGTCAGCGCCGAGGATCTGGGCGGTGGTGACGTACATACTCGCCTTTCCGGTGTGGCGGATTATCTGGCCGAGGATGACGCGCACGCTTTGGCCTTGGCGCGCCGCGCCGTGGGGTCGCTGAACCTGCGCAAACCGCAGACGGTGGATTGGGCCAGCCCTGAGGACCCGGCCTATGACCCCGAGGAAATCCTTGGTGTTGTCCCTGCCGATCTGCGCACACCCTATGACATCCGCGAGGTGATTGCGCGGCTGGTCGATGGCTCGCGCTTCGATGAGTTCAAGCCGCGCTTCGGGGAAACGCTGGTAACCGGCTTTGCTCATGTTAAAGGCTGCCCGGTTGGGATCATCGCCAATAACGGCGTGCTGTTTTCTGAGGCAGCGCAAAAGGGCGCGCATTTTGTCGAGCTGTGTTCTCAGCGTCGCATCCCGCTGGTGTTCCTGCAGAACATCACCGGGTTTATGGTCGGCCGCAAATACGAGAACGAGGGCATCGCGCGGCACGGGGCCAAGATGGTGACGGCGGTGGCGACGACCTCGGTGCCGAAGGTCACGATGCTGGTGGGCGGGTCATTTGGCGCGGGGAACTATGGCATGGCAGGACGGGCATATCAGCCGCGATTCCTGTGGACATGGCCGAATTCGCGAATCTCGGTGATGGGCGGTGAGCAGGCCGCAGGCGTTCTCGCCACCGTTAAACGCGACGGGATCGAGCGGCAGGGCGGCACGTGGTCGGCCGAGGAAGAGGCCGAACTCAAGCGCCCGACCTTGGACATGTTCGAAGAGCAATCGCATCCGCTTTATGCCTCAGCGCGGCTTTGGGATGACGGCATCATCGACCCGCGAAAATCACGCGATGTGTTGGCCTTGTCGCTGAGTGCGGCGTTGAATGCTCCCATCGAGGAGACACGCTTTGGCGTGTTCAGGATGTAAAATGGTCGATCTGAAAAAACTGAAATCCCGCTACCCCGATGCGCAGACCTTCAAGTTTGGAGACAACGCAACGCTGAGCGCCGAGTTGTTGGCGTTGGTGCGCGCGGGAAAGAAAACCGCGACCTGCGGCGCGTTGCGAGACTATCCTGAGGGCAGCGCGGACATTCCGGTTGTGGGGCGGCGCGATATTGCTTTGGATTGGGATGATCGCCCCGCTTTGGTCATCGAAACGATTGAAGTTTCGATCTGCCGTTACTGCGATGTGACCGAGGAATTTGCGTTGGCCGAAGGCGAGAATGAGACGCTTGAGGGGTGGCGCGCAGATCACCGCCAGTACTTTGAACGAAATGGCGGGTTCGAGCCCGAGATGGAGCTGCTCTGCGAGCGGTTCCGGTTGGTCGAAGATCTGACGGTTGAGGGGTAAGTCATGTTCACCAAAATCCTGATTGCCAACCGGGGTGAGATTGCTTGTCGGGTGATCGAGACCGCTCAGAAGATGGGTGTGGCCTGCGTTGCGGTCTATTCTGATGTGGACGCCTCGGCCAAGCATGTACAGATAGCGGACGAGTCCGTGCATATCGGTGGCGCGGCCCCGGCGGAGAGCTATCTGAAGGGCGACACGATCATTCAGGCGGCGCTCGACACCGGAGCGCAGACGATCCATCCGGGATATGGGTTTCTGTCCGAGAATCCCGATTTCGTCGATGCGGTCGAGGCGGCAGGCCTTACCTTCATCGGGCCTTCGGCGGATGCGATCCGTAAGATGGGCCTCAAGGATGCTGCCAAAGTCTTGATGGAACAGGCGGGCGTGCCTGTGGTGCCGGGCTATCATGGCGACAATCAGGACCCCGAGCATTTGGCTGGTGCCGCAGACACAATCGGCTACCCTGTTCTCATCAAAGCTGTTGCAGGTGGCGGCGGAAAGGGTATGCGGCTGGTTGAACGTGCCGAAGATTTCGCAGACGCTCTGCACAGTGCGCGAGGCGAGGCGCGCACGGCCTTTGGCAACGACGCCGTTCTGGTCGAGAAATTCGTCTCCAAACCGCGCCATATCGAGGTGCAGGTTTTCGGCGACGGCACCCATGCGGTTCATCTGTTCGAACGCGATTGCTCGTTGCAGCGGCGGCACCAGAAGGTGATCGAAGAGGCTCCGGCACCCGGTATGACGGCTGAAATGCGCGAAGCGATGGGGCAGGCGGGTGTACGCGCCGCCGAGGCGATTGGCTATAAGGGCGCGGGTACGGTTGAATTCATCGTTGATGCCTCGGACGGGCTGAGGCCGGATCGGTTCTGGTTCATGGAGATGAATACCCGTCTGCAAGTGGAGCATCCCGTGACCGAGGCGATTACCGGGGTTGATCTGGTGGAATGGCAATTGCGGGTGGCCGCGGGCGAGACGCTGCCGAAACAGCAGAGTGACCTTTCTATCTCGGGTCACGCATTCGAGGCGCGGCTGTATGCCGAGGACGTGCCCAAAGGCTTCCTGCCTGCCACGGGGACGTTGACGCATCTGCACTTCCCGGCGCATTGCCGCGCCGATAGCGGTGTGCGGGCAGGGGATACGATCAGTCCGTGGTATGACCCAATGATCGCAAAAGTCATCGTCCACGGCCCTACGCGCGACATTGCGCTGGAACGGTTACACCGTGCGCTGCGGCAGACCGAGGTCGCGGGCACTGTAACTAACCTTGCCTTTCTGGGCGCGCTGACGCGCCATCAAGGGTTCGCATCGGGTGATGTGGATACCGGGCTGATCGGGCGTGATCTGGATGGGTTGGTTCAGACCTCGGCAACCTCAACGCGTGCTGCAGTTGCGGCGGCCATGACCGCTGCGGGTTTGGTGGACACATCCGAGGAAACTGGGTTCTCGCTTTGGGCGCCTCTGCATCGTGCCGTTCAGCTTATGGCGGATGATGTGATTGATCTGGATGTGCAGGTCGAAGGTCCGAACCGGCAGGTTTGGCACATCGGCAACGATACTTTAGTGGCTGAACGTGGCCCCGGAGGCTGGGTGATCGATGGCGAAGCGATGCCGTCTGTATCGGTTGCGGGCTCTCGGATCACTGTGTTCGAGGCGTATGGTCAGGTGTTCGATCAGATCGATCCGCTGGACCGCGATACCAGCGCCACCGGCGACACCAATGTGATTGAGGCCCCTATGCCCGGTCTGGTCAAGGCGGTCTTTGCGCTGGCTGGGCAGGCTGTGGCCGAGGGCGACCGGTTGGCCATCCTTGAGGCTATGAAGATGGAGCATTCGTTGCTGGCAGCCCGCGATGGCGTTGTGGCCGAAGTGCTGGTCGAGGCGGGCGCTCAGGTCGAGGCCGGGGCCGCACTGGTCCGGCTGGAGGAGGAATGATCTGTTCCTGCCGCCTCAGCCGTGGCACAGTTGGATCAACAGCTTAGCGGAGGAGTAAGATGGGCGATCGGGTCGAGATATTCGAAGTGGGGCCGCGCGACGGGCTGCAGAACGAGCAGCGGGAAATCCCGGTTGCGGAAAAGATCGCTCTGGTCGATTGCCTGAGCCGGGCCGGGTTCAACCGGATCGAGGTGGCCAGCTTTGTCTCGCCCAAATGGGTGCCGCAGATGGCAGGCAGTGCCGAGGTACTGGCAGGGATCAATCGGGGCGACGGTATCCGCTATGCTGCGCTGACACCGAATATGCATGGATATGAGGACGCGTTGGCCGCTAAAGCGGATGAAATTGCAGTGTTTGCCTCGGCGTCCGAGGGGTTCTCGAAGGCCAATATCAACGCGACGATTGCAGAATCCATCGAACGCTTTACCCCGATCCTTGAAGCCGCACGCCATATCGACCTGCCAGTGCGGGGCTATGTGTCTTGCGTGACCGACTGCCCCTATGACGGTCCGACCGCGCCCGAGAAAGTGGCCGAAGTGGCGGACAAGCTGTTTGCGTTGGGCTGTTATGAGGTCTCGTTGGGCGATACCATCGGGCAGGGGACGCCGGATACCATTGCTCATATGCTGCTGGCGGTGCGTGAGAGAGTGCCGGTCACGCGGTTGGCGGGACATTTCCATGATACAAATGGGCGAGCCATCGACAATATCGACGCGGCACTTGCGCTGGGTGTTCGCAGTTTCGATACGGCAGTTGGCGGATTGGGCGGATGCCCTTATGCGCCTGGCGCGGCTGGCAATGTCGCGACCGAAGCGGTTGTCGCTCATCTGGAACGATTGGGGTATGAGACGGGCATAGACATGGCCACAGTAGAAGAAGCCGCGCAGATGGCGCGCGCCATGCGGGCGGAGTAAGAGATGTTCGAAACGATCTCGGTTACGTTGGGTGCGCGTGGTGTTGCCACTCTGACGCTGAACCGCCCGGAAAAACACAATGCCATGTCGGCGCAAATGATCTCCGAACTGACGCAGGCGGCGGAGCAGTTGGGGCCCGACGACGCAGTTCGGGTGGTCGTTCTGACCGGGGCGGGCAAAAGTTTCTGCGCTGGAGGTGATCTGGGCTGGATGCAGGCGCAGATGGCGGCTGACCCCGAAACCCGTTTCGTTGAGGCGCGCAAACTGGCCGAGATGTTGCAGGCCTTGAACACGATGCCCAAACCGTTGATCGGCTTGGTGCAGGGAAACGCATTCGGAGGCGGGGTGGGGCTGGCCTCGGTCTGCGATATCGCCATTGGGGTTGATACGCTGAAGATGGGGTTGACCGAAACCCGGTTGGGTCTGATTCCGGCCACCATTGGCCCTTATGTAATCTCCCGTATGGGTGCGGCGCGCGCACGGCGCGTCTTCATGTCGGCGCGCCTCTTCGATGCCGCCGAAGCCGTTCAGCTTGGGCTGTTGGCCAAGACTGTCCCGGTAGATGATCTGGCCGATGCGGTTGAGGCCGAAGTCACACCCTATCTGTCCTGTGCGTCCGGCGCGGTCGCCTCGGCCAAAGCGCTGGTGCGTGATCTGGGGCCGCGGATTGACGACACCGTGATCGACCAGACCATCCGAGCCTTGGTGGATCGGTGGGAAACCGATGAGGCGCAGGAGGGAATCGCCGCCTTTTTCGAGAAACGAAAAGCTGCATGGATTGATAAGGTTTAGCCGATAGTCCCAAGCCAGCGGGGTCGGGAATCGCCGTGGTGAACCAACCCGTATTGGCAAGCGGATATTTCACGCCCTGCGCGTTTGTGTTCGGTTGACCCTCTGACCCCGCAGGGATAGAGAATGTCCAGTCAACACGCCAATTGACGGCGCACCCTTAGGGGGTATGCGCAGGAAAGGAGCTATTCGTGGAAGACCTGCTGCGGGAGTACCTCCCGATTCTGGTGTTTCTGGCCGTTGCCGTAGGCCTTGGGATCGTCCTGATTCTGGCCGCTGTGGTTTTGGCTGTCCGCAATCCCGACCCTGAAAAGGTCAGCGCATATGAATGTGGCTTCAACGCCTTTGACGATGCGCGGATGAAGTTCGATGTCCGGTTCTACCTAGTCTCAATCCTATTCATCATCTTCGATCTGGAAATCGCCTTCCTGTTCCCCTGGGCCGTTGGCTTCAAAGACATCAGCGATGTGGGATTCTGGTCCATGATGGTGTTTTTGGGCGTTCTGACCATTGGCTTTGCCTATGAATGGAAGAAAGGGGCCTTGGAATGGGAGTGATGACGGGTGCAAACACCGCCGGCGTCGATAAAGAAGTCGCCACCCAGGCCCTGAATGCCGAGTTACAGGACAAGGGTTTCCTGCTGACCTCAACCGAGGACATCATCAACTGGGCGCGTACCGGGTCTTTGCACTGGATGACATTCGGTCTGGCCTGCTGCGCGGTTGAGATGATGCACACCTCGATGCCGCGCTATGATGCGGAACGGTTTGGCATCGCACCGCGTGCCTCCCCGCGTCAGTCCGACGTGATGATCGTGGCCGGGACGCTGACCAACAAGATGGCCCCTGCGCTGCGCAAGGTCTATGACCAGATGCCCGAGCCGCGTTATGTCATCTCGATGGGGTCCTGCGCCAATGGGGGCGGGTATTACCACTATTCCTATTCCGTTGTGCGCGGTTGCGACCGCATCGTTCCGGTGGATATCTACGTGCCCGGTTGCCCTCCGACCGCCGAGGCGCTGCTTTATGGTCTGATGCAATTGCAACGCAAAATCCGCCGAACGGGGACGATTGTCCGATGAGTGGTGCTGTCGTCAGGCGCTGGGAAGCCGTTGTCGCTCGGGAGGAAGTTCCGGGCTGGGTTGAGACATTTCGTACCCGTGCTTTGCCCGGAATGCGCACCCTGAACGGGTTCCTGTCAGTTTCCTTCTTGGTCAGACGCGAGCAGGACCCTTGCCACATCGTCGTGCTAACAAAATGGCGCGATATGGCGGCTATTGTGGCTTACGCTGGCCAAAACGCCGAAAAGACGGTCATGCCTGATTTTATGGCGAAGTTTTTCAAGTCATACGATGCCGAAGCAACGTTTTATGACGAAGTTCTTCAGGAGGGACGCGATGAGTGAAGCGCTCAAAGAACTCGGCGCGCAGCTTGAGCTGAAGCGGGCCGATTGTGTTCTGTCCTGGGATGTGTCCCATGGCGAACTGAACGTGGATGTGGCCCCATCGAACCTTGTGGAATTCGTGGAATTTCTTCGGACGGACCAGAACTGCAAATTCTCGTCTCTGGTTGATATCACCGGCGTCGATTACCCCGAGCGGGCCAAGCGGTTCGATGTGGTTTATCACTTCTTGTCGATGTATCAGAACCAGCGCATTCGCCTGCGGGTTTCGGTGCGCGAAGAGGATATGGTGCCTTCGATCGTGGATGTTCACCCCTCGGCCAACTGGTTCGAACGTGAGGTGTTCGACATGTTCGGCATCCTGTTCTCGGGTCACCCCGACCTGCGGCGGATCCTGACTGACTATGGCTTCCGCGGCTATCCGCTGCGCAAGGATTTCCCGACGACGGGCTATACCGAGGTTCGCTATGACGAGGCTGAAAAGCGCGTCGTATACGAACCGGTCAGTCTGGTGCAGGAATACCGGCAGTTCGATTTCATGTCCCCATGGGAAGGTGCGAATTACATCCTACCAGGGGATGAAAAACAGGAGTAGCCATCATGTTTGAGTTCCTGATCTGGATAGTTCTGGTGGTCGTAACGATCGTACCGATGATCAAGCTACTGCCGCATTTCGGGATCAACAAGAACTGGGCGTTTGCCTGCGTCATCTCTCCGGCTGTGATTGTCCTTTTGTGGATGATGGCCATGAAGCTGCAAGAGACGGAGCGACACTGACATGATGGGCGAACTGATCATTTTGGGCGCTTTGGGCGTCTTGCTTGCAGGGGCCGCAGCCAAGGCGGCTGAGGCCGAAAAGGTCCGGGTTCGGGCCGAGGCAAAGAAGAAACGAGGGCGTTGATGGACGGCTCAAGATACGATGACGGCAGCACGGACGCGCTGAGCGGAGAACAGAAGATCCGCAACTTCAACATTAACTTCGGCCCGCAACACCCAGCGGCGCACGGGGTTCTGCGTCTGGTTCTTGAGCTGGACGGCGAGATCGTCGAACGCTGCGACCCGCATATCGGTCTGCTGCACCGTGGCACCGAAAAGCTGATGGAAAGCCGGACGTATCTGCAAAACCTGCCGTATTTCGACCGTCTGGACTACGTGGCGCCGATGAACCAGGAACATGCCTGGTGTTTGGCCATTGAGAAACTGACCGGCGTGGAAGTGCCGCGCCGGGGTTCGCTGATCCGGGTTCTGTATTCCGAGATCGGGCGCATCCTGAACCACCTGCTGAACGTGACCACGCAGGCGATGGACGTGGGCGCTCTAACGCCGCCGCTCTGGGGATTTGAAGAACGCGAAAAGCTGATGGTGTTCTATGAGCGT
Organism: Ruegeria sp. AB6; assembly: GCF_056542685.1. Classification (NCBI taxonomy): domain Bacteria; kingdom Pseudomonadati; phylum Pseudomonadota; class Alphaproteobacteria; order Rhodobacterales; family Roseobacteraceae; genus Ruegeria; species Ruegeria sp. AB6. Next base: position 355,733 of record NZ_JBQGAD010000002.1, read on the forward strand.
GCCTGTGGTGCCCGCCTGCATGCCGCTTATTTCCGCCCCGGTGGTGTGCATCAGGACCTGCCGCCAGAACTGCTGGATGATATCGAAGCGTGGAGCCACGAATTCCCCGCCGTTCTGGACGACATTGACGGGCTGCTGACCGAAAACCGCATCTTCAAACAGCGCAACGCCGATATTGGCGTCGTGACCGAGGATGACATTCAGAAATACGGTTTCTCGGGCGTGATGGTGCGCGGCTCGGGTCTGGCATGGGATTTGCGTCGTGCGCAGCCCTATGAATGCTATGACGAGTTCGAGTTCCAGATCCCTGTCGGCAAGAATGGCGACTGCTATGACCGCTATCTGGTGCGAATGGAAGAGATGCGTCAGTCACTGCTGATCATCCGCCAGGCCATCGCCAAAATCCGCGAATGCCCCGGAGACGTTCTGGCACGCGGCAAGATCACCCCGCCGAAACGCTCGGACATGAAGACCTCGATGGAGAGCCTGATCCATCACTTCAAGCTCTATACCGAAGGCTTCCACGTCCCCGCGGGCGAGGTCTATGCCGCCGTCGAAGCCCCTAAAGGTGAGTTCGGCGTCTATCTTGTGGCCGACGGCACCAACAAACCCTACCGCGCCAAACTGCGCGCGCCGGGCTTCCTGCACCTGCAAGCCATGGACCACGTCGCCGGAGGGCACCAACTGGCCGACGTCGCCGCCATCATCGGCACCATGGATGTCGTATTTGGAGAGATTGACCGCTAATGCTCCGCCGTCTTCACCCCGAACAACCCGGTACTTTCGCCTTCACCGCTGCCAACCAGCAATGGGCCGAAGCGCAGATCACCAAATACCCCGAAGGCCGCCAGGCCAGTGCGGTCATCCCGCTGCTGTGGCGCGCGCAAGAACAAGAGGGTTGGCTGTCCCGCCCGGCGATTGAATCCGTCGCTGATATGCTGGGCATGGCCTATATCCGCGTGCTTGAGGTCGCCTCGTTCTATTTCATGTTCCAACTGCAACCGGTTGGATCGGTAGCTCATATTCAGGTCTGCGGCACGACGTCCTGCATGATCTGCGGGGCCGAGGACCTGATCGCGGTTTGCAAGGAAAAGATCGCGGCCAAGCCGCACGCGCTGTCGGCCGATGGTAAGCTGAGCTGGGAAGAGGTTGAATGCCTCGGTTCTTGCACCAACGCGCCGATGGCGCAGATCGGCAAGGATTACTACGAAGACCTGACTGCCGAGAGCTTTGGCAAGATCATCGATGATCTGGCGGCGGGCAAGGTGCCGACACCGGGCCCACAGAACGGGCGTTACGCGGCTGAACCGCTCAGAGGCCTCAGCAGCCTGACGGAATACGAGGCGGGCAAGCCTGAACACAATGCCAGTGTTGAGCTGGCGACCGATTTGGGCGACACCGTCAAGCGTATCGACGGGACAGAGGTTCCGATCCTGACCCCGTGGTTGGGCAAGGATGGCAAGGCGACCGCGACCAAAGCGGCGCCGAAACCTCCGAAAGAGGGTGCGACGCCGAAACCTGCTGTGAAGCAGGCTGAAGAGGCGAAGGCCAAAGCGGCGGATGAGGACCAGCCCGAAACACTGGCTGCAGCGCGTGGCGGCAAGGCTGATGATCTGAAGATGCTGAAGGGTGTCGGGCCGAAACTGGAAGAAAAGCTGAACGATCTGGGCGTCTACCACTATGACCAGATCGCGAATTGGACGGCCGGGAATATCGCTTGGGTGGACGCTCGGTTGAAGTTCAGGGGGCGGATTGAACGCGATGGCTGGGTTGCGCAGGCAAACAGTCTGGCTGCGGGGGAAGAGACCGATTTTGCCAAACGTGCCAAGGAAGACGGCACTTACGAGGATTAAGCGGGTGCCCATCCGGGGCATCGGGATGAGATGGACAAAGACAAGGAACAGGCCATAGCCCGAAAGGGCCGTCACATCGGCATCGTCATCGCTGCGACGATGGTGCTGTGGCTTGCCATGTCTTTTGTCGGTCCGCAGTTGGGGCTGCCGGGCCGTTATGCGCTGCTGTTTGATTTTGCCGCTCTGGCAGGTTTCATCTATGCGGGCATCAACATTTTTCAACTCTGGCGTATGCGCCAGGACAGCTGAAGGTAACACGCGATGCTGAAGGATCAGGACCGGATCTTTACCAACATCTACGGGATGCATGAGCGCACATTGCGGGGCGCACAGGCACGCGGGCATTGGGACGGCACGGCTGGCCTGATCGAAAAGGGCCGTGACTGGATCATCCAGACGATGAAGGATTCAGGCCTGCGCGGTCGTGGCGGCGCGGGCTTTCCGACCGGTTTGAAATGGTCGTTCATGCCCAAGGAAAGCGACGGTCGTCCGGCCTATCTGGTTGTGAATGCAGACGAATCCGAGCCCGGCACCTGCAAAGACCGCGAGATCATGCGCCATGATCCGCATACGCTGATCGAGGGCTGCCTGATCGCCTCTTTCGCGATGAATGCGCATACTTGCTACATCTATCTGCGTGGTGAGTATATTCGCGAGCGTGAGGCGCTGCAGGCGGCGATTGATGAAGCCTACGATGCTGGTCTGCTGGGCAAGAACGCCGCCGGATCGGGCTGGGATTTTGACCTGTTCCTGCATCACGGGGCCGGGGCCTATATCTGTGGTGAGGAAACCGCCCTGATCGAAAGCCTTGAGGGCAAGAAGGGCATGCCGCGGATGAAACCTCCGTTCCCGGCGGGCGCAGGCCTCTATGGCTGCCCAACGACCGTGAACAATGTGGAATCGATTGCCGTTGTGCCGACGATCCTGCGCCGAGGCGCGGATTGGTTTGCGGGCTTTGGCCGTCAGAACAACGCGGGCACCAAGCTTTTTGCGATCTCGGGCCATGTGAACAATCCCTGCGTGGTCGAAGAAGCGATGTCGATCTCGTTTGAGGAACTGATTGAGACCCATTGCGGCGGTATTCGCGGCGGCTGGGACAATTTGCTGGCGGTGATTCCGGGCGGCTCGTCAGTTCCGTGTGTGCGCGGCGAGAATATGCGCGACGCAATCATGGATTTTGATTACCTGCGCAACGATCTGGGCTCGGGGCTTGGGACGGCTGCGGTGATCGTGATGGACAAATCCACCGATATCATCAAGGCAATCTGGCGGCTGTCGAAGTTCTACAAGCACGAAAGCTGTGGCCAGTGTACGCCGTGCCGCGAAGGCACCGGCTGGATGATGCGCGTGATGGATCGTCTGGTGCGCGGTGAGGCTGAGCTGGAAGAGATCGACATGCTGTTCGATGTGACCAAACAGGTCGAAGGTCACACAATCTGCGCCTTGGGCGACGCGGCTGCTTGGCCGATCCAGGGTCTGATCCGCAATTTCCGCGAAGAGATCGAGGATCGCATCAAAGCGCAAAAATCCGGTCGCAGCGGCGCGATGGCGGCGGAATAACCATGGACGTCTTCGCAGAATACGGCCACGCAATTGCCTCGGTGATGGTTTTCACCCTGGTGGTGCTTTTCATGGCTCCGTTCACGGCACTGGCAAAGACGGCCAAGGGGCTGGCACCGGGGGCTACACCGTCGCAAGACTATGCAGATAAGGCCTATCGACTGAACCGAGCCTATTTGAATGGGACGGAAACCCTGCCTGCTTTTGCAGCAGTGGTTGTGGCGGCGGTTCTGATGGGGGTCAGCCCGTTCTGGGTGAACCTACTGGCGTCGATCGCACTGGTTGCGCGACTTGTGATGCTGGTAGTGCATATTCGTGGAATCGGAAAGCCAAACAGTGGGTTGCGTTCGGTTCTTTATGTGTTGGGGTGGGTCTGCATGTTCGTGATAGGCCTGATGACACTGGTGGCGGCGTTCTGATGCAGCAGGTAGATTTTTCATCTGTAAGAAAACGCGCGCGCCCCCCCTTGGGTTCTGCGATCATCGCTTTGATGCTGGTGTCGGCCTGCGGCGTCATAACACCGTCCTCACAGCGTGTGGCCTTTGACGGTCACTTCTTCAAAACCAAGGTCAAGCAGGTGGACAAAAAGGCCTCGCCTACGGATTTTACCGTCCTGGTAAACGACGTCTCGACCTCGCTGGATGGCGCGCGCGCGGCAGCACAGCATGAGGCTATCAAGTTCTGCATTGCCAATTTTGGCTCGTCCCGTATCGACTGGGCCGTGGGGCCGTTTACAGAGACGGAAAAACTGCGCATCAGCGATGACAAGATCACCTTTATCGGGCGGTGCCGTCGTCCATGACGCGATTTTCCGCATATCACGCAGGATTGCGCGACGTGTTATTGCATAGCGCAGCGCACACCGGTCGTCTTGGGTTTCCCAAGACGACAGGATCTGTGATGTCTGGAATGAAGATGCTGACCTTGGCCGCCGTGCTGACCCTGCCGGTTTCAGCGGATGCCAAACCGCCTTTGCGCGAGGTCAAAGAGATCGACGATCAGCTTTACTATATCGCGATCGCAAATGAGATTTCCGAGATTTGCCCCACCGTCAGTGGGCGACGGCTCAAGGCGATTGGCGTGTTGTGGGATCTTCGGTCGAAAGCGAACAAACTGGGGTACTCGGACAAGGAAATCCGGGCGTATATAGAATCCGATGCTGAAAAAGACCGGATGCGCGCCAAAGGCGAGGCGTATCTGGCGCAGCAGGGGGTGACGTATGACTCTCCTGAAACATTCTGCTCGTTGGGGCAGAAGGAAATCGAAAGAAACAGCGCCATTGGCGTTTATTTGAGGGCGAACTAGACCATGTCTGACCTCCGCAAGATCAATATCGACGGGCAGGAAATCGAAGTCGATGGTGCGATGACCCTGATTCAGGCGTGTGAAGAGGCCGGGGTCGAGGTGCCGCGTTTCTGCTACCACGAACGTCTGTCGATTGCCGGGAACTGCCGGATGTGTCTGGTTGAGGTTGTGGGCGGCCCGCCGAAACCCGCCGCGTCCTGCGCGATGCAGGTGCGCGACTTGCGGCCGGGGCCGGAAGGCCAGCCGCCAGTGGTCAAGACGAACTCGCCCATGGTCAAGAAGGCCCGCGAAGGCGTGATGGAGTTCCTGCTGATCAACCACCCTCTGGACTGCCCGATCTGCGATCAGGGCGGCGAGTGTGATCTGCAGGATCAGGCGATGGCCTATGGTTTGTCCGGCACGCGCTTCAAGGAAGCTAAGCGCGCAGTCGATGATCTGGATCTGGGGCCGTTGGTTGGAACGGCAATGACCCGTTGCATCAGCTGTACGCGTTGCGTGCGCTTCACGACCGAGGTCGCCGGGATTACTCAGATGGGCCAGACGGGGCGTGGCGAGGATGCCGAGATCACCTCGTACTTGAACCAGACGTTGGATTCGAACCTGCAGGGCAACATTATCGACCTATGTCCGGTTGGGGCGCTGACCTCGAAGCCTTATGCCTTCACCGCCCGTCCGTGGGAGCTGACCAAGACCGAAAGCGTCGATGTTATGGATGCTCTGGGCTCGAACATTCGCGTGGACACGAAGGGCCGCGAAGTGATGCGGTTCCTGCCGCGCAACCATGACGGCGTGAACGAGGAATGGATCAGCGACAAGACGCGGTTTGTTTGGGATGGCCTGCGCCGTCAGCGTCTGGACAAGCCTTACGTGCGCGAAAACGGCAAACTGCGCCCGGCCTCGTGGCCCGAGGCGCTGACCAAGGCCGCCGAGACGCTTAAAGGCGCCGAGAAGCTGGCCGGGATCGTGGGTGATCTTGTTCCGGTTGAGGGCGCCTTTGCATTGAAACAGATGATCGAGGGGCAGGGCGGTGTTGTCGAATGCCGCACGGACGGGGCTAAGCTGCCGGCGGGCAACCGTGCGGCCTATGCTGGCACCGCTGCGATCGAGGATATCGACAGCGCTGAACGTATCCTGTTGATCGGCACCAACCCGCGCGACGAAGCTCCGGTTCTGAACGCCCGCATCCGCAAGGCGTGGGCGCATGGCGCTGAGGTTGCTCTGGTCGGGTCCGCCGTTGATCTGACCTATGAATATCACCATATGGGCGACGACCGCGCGGCGCTGCAAGCTGCGCTGGATATGGGCGGGGATGATGAGATCAAGGCCAAGCCGTCGCTGGTCATCGTGGGTCAGGGTGCCTTGCAAGAGGCTGACGGGGCCGCTGTTCTGGCCGCAGCGCAAACCATCGCTGCAAATACCGAAAGCGGCCTGATTGTTCTGCACACTGCTGCGTCTCGTGTAGGTGCGATGGATGTGGATGCTACCAACGAAGGCGGCATGGAAGCGATCAGTGCCGCTGACGTGATCTACAACCTCGGCGCGGATGAGGTCGAGATTGGCGAGGGTGCCTTTGTGATCTATCAGGGTAGCCATGGCGACCGGGGCGCGCACCGTGCCGACGTGATCTTGCCTGGCGCGGCCTATACCGAGGAAAATGGCCTGTTCGTGAACACCGAAGGCCGTCCGCAACTGGCCATGCGCGCCGGGTTTGCACCGGGTGACGCCAAGGAAAACTGGGCAATCCTGCGGGCCTTGTCGGCCGAGTTGGGCGCGACACTGCCCTACGACTCGCTGGCGCAACTGCGCACTGCATTGATCGAGGCGGTCCCGCATCTGGCGCAGATCGACGAAGTCGTCGAGAACGAAGTTCAAGCGCTGGAATCGGGAAAACTAGGTGATGCCAGCTTCCGATATGCGATCAAGGATTTCTATCTGACCAACCCTATCGCACGTGCCTCGCAGCTAATGGCCGAGCTTTCGGCGCAGGCACAGGCCCGCAAATCCGAAAAGATTGCGGCGGAATGAACCAGACAGTTTTCATATCGCAGGCAGGGGCGAGTGCCGGGTGGCAGATCGCCGCGCCCGAATTGCGTGTGAAATTCAACAATAAGGGTGGCGCAATGGCGGCAGATGCTGTTTACACCAACGCGCCGACCCAACCGCAAAATGCGCAGGCATATGGCCTTCGTATCGCACGCGGAAAACGGAATACCCACGGTGTGAGGACCAATGGCTGAATTCTTTAACACCCCAGGCGGAATTGCCATCATCATTCTGGCGCAAGTGCTTGCAGTCGTTGCCTTTGTGATGATCTCGCTCTTGTTCCTCGTTTATGGCGACCGCAAGATCTGGGCCGCGGTCCAGATGCGTCGGGGCCCCAATGTGGTGGGCGTCTATGGCCTGCTGCAATCTGTGGCGGATGCGCTGAAATACGTGGTGAAAGAGGTTGTCATTCCGGCAGGTGCCGACCGCACGGTATTCATGCTGGCTCCGCTGACCTCCTTCGTGCTGGCGATGATCGCCTGGGCGGTGATCCCGTTCAACGATGGCTGGGTGCTGTCCGACCTGAACGTGGCGATCCTTTATGTCTTTGCCGTATCCTCGTTGGAAGTTTATGGCGTGATTATGGGCGGTTGGGCGTCGAACTCAAAGTACCCGTTCCTTGGATCGCTGCGGTCTGCGGCGCAGATGATCTCGTACGAGGTTTCGCTGGGCCTGATCATTATAGGCGTGATCATCTCGACCGGGTCGATGAATTTTGGACACATCGTCGAGGCACAGGACGGTCGGTTCGGCTTCTTCAGCTGGTACTGGCTGCCGCATTTCCCGATGGTTTTCCTGTTCTTTATCTCGGCACTGGCCGAAACCAATCGTCCACCGTTTGACCTGCCGGAGGCAGAATCGGAACTGGTGGCAGGCTATCAGGTCGAATACTCGGCCACTCCTTTCCTGCTGTTCATGGCAGGCGAATACATCGCCATCTTCCTGATGTGCGCGCTGATCTCGCTGCTGTTTTTTGGTGGCTGGCTGTCGCCGATCCCGGGCCTGCCGGATGGCGTTCTGTGGATGGTCGCGAAGATGGCGTTCTTCTTCTTCCTCTTCGCGATGGTCAAGGCAATCACACCCCGCTACCGCTATGACCAGCTGATGCGGTTGGGCTGGAAAGTGTTCCTGCCATTCTCGCTGGTATGGGTGGTTTTCGTGGCCTTCGCGGCGAAATTCGACTGGTTCTGGGGCGCGTTCGCCCGTTGGAGCGTTGGAGGCTGATATGACCCAAATCGACTATACCCGCGCCGCCAAATACTTCCTGTTGCAGGACTTCTGGGTCGGCATTCAGCTGGGGCTGAAGTACTTCTTCGCCCCCAAGGCCACGGTCAATTATCCGCACGAAAAGGGCCCTCTGTCCCCGCGCTTTCGCGGTGAACACGCCCTGCGCCGCTATCCCAATGGCGAGGAGCGCTGCATTGCCTGTAAACTGTGCGAGGCGATCTGCCCGGCCCAAGCCATCACCATCGACGCCGAACCGCGCGAAGATGGCAGCCGCCGCACCACGCGTTACGATATCGACATGACCAAGTGCATCTATTGCGGCTTCTGCCAAGAGGCCTGCCCGGTCGATGCCATCGTCGAAGGTCCGAATTTCGAATTCGCCACGGAAACCCGCGAAGAGCTTTTCTATGACAAGGAAAAACTCCTGTCGAATGGCGAGCGCTGGGAGGCTGAAATCGCCCGTAATCTGGAAATGGACGCGCCGTACCGATGAACGACAAAAGCTCGAACCCGTTTGAACTGATGATGAAACAGGCGCAGGACATGGCGAAGGCGATGAATCCGGCGATGGAGAACTTTTCGCCGAAAGGGTTCGAAGCGCTTTGGCCGACGATGCCGAAAGAAGTCATGGAAATGATGTTCGGCAACACCGTCAACAAGGACGGGCTGGACGCCAAGACCCGCCTGTTGCTGACGTTGGCCGGGCTGACCATGCAGGGCGCGCAAGCGGATTCAGCGGTACGTCAGACCGTGCGCCACGCGTTGGAGGCCGGTGCCAAGAAACAAGAGATCGTCGAAACGATCGGGCAGATGTCGGTCTTTGCCGGCATCCCGGCCATGACCCGTGCGCTGGAACTGGCGCAAGAGGTTCTGGGCGACAACGAGGATAAGGATCAATGACCGTCTTTGCCTTCTATCTGTTTGCCATCAGCGCCATCACCGGCGGCCTGTTCACGGTGATCAGCCGCCAGCCCGTGCACTCAGTGTTGTGGCTGATCCTGTCCTTCCTGTCCTCGGCGGGTCTGTTCGTGCTGCTGGGTGCCGAGTTCGTGGCGATGCTGTTGATCATCGTCTATGTCGGTGCGGTCGCGGTTCTGTTCCTGTTCGTGGTGATGATGCTCGACGTGGATTTTGCCGAGCTCAAGGCCGAGATGGCGCGCTATATGCCGCTGGCCCTGCTGATCGGTCTGGTAATCCTGATGCAGTTCGTCATGGCCTTTGGGGCCTGGGACAGCGCGCAGGGTGTTGAGGCCAATCTGGCGCAACCGGTTCCGACCGACCGCCACAATACCGAGGCTCTGGGCGTCATCCTGTACGATCAATACTTCCTTCTGTTCCAACTGGCGGGCTTGATCCTTCTGGTGGCAATGATCGGTGCCATCGTGCTGACCCTGCGCCACCGTCAAGACATCAAGCGTCAGGACATCATCGGCCAGATGATGCGCGACCCGGCCAAGGCGATGGAGCTGAAGGACGTGAAACCGGGGCAGGGGTTGTGAGATTGGCGATGGCTTTTTCTGCACTAATTAGCTCGGTTTCGATGTTAAGCGCCGAAGATACCGAAGGTTTGGAGCCGCTTCCTCCTGAAGTGTGCATTGGCTTCGATGGTTCTTTCGATTTCAGTGTTCCGGGTGTCTACGATTGGTGGATTGCTGAAGAGGTTGGTTGCCCGAACCCCGGTTTCCATTGGACCGTAATGTCATGCACATCGGGTGAAACACTGGATGTCAGAGTTAGCGGTAAGCGATCGGACGGGCAGCAGATTGATTTCAATCCCGAGATACAAGAATTGCGGGAAAAATATGCCAATCTAGATACCCCGCCTGACATCAACATTGTTTTTGATGATCTTACGGCTCTTGGCGCGGAACCGATTGTTCGCGGAGAGAGACTCGATCCGGGGAAATTCTGTAAAACGGGAACAGTCTCAGACGAAGGCGAGGCGAAGCTATGATCGGACTTGAACACTATCTTACGGTCGCGGCGACGCTGTTCGTCATCGGCATCTTCGGTCTCTTCCTGAACCGCAAGAACGTCATCATCCTGCTGATGAGCATCGAACTGATGCTGCTGGCGGTGAATATCAACCTTGTGGCGTTTTCCAGTTTCCTGGGCGATCTGGTCGGACAGGTGTTTACGCTGTTTGTCCTGACAGTTGCGGCCGCCGAGGCGGCGATTGGTCTGGCCATTCTGGTCTGCTTCTTCCGCAACCGTGGCACCATCGCGGTTGAAGACGTCAATATGATGAAGGGCTAAGAGAACTATGGAAACCACCATCCTCTTTGCCCCGCTGGTGGGCGCATTGATCTGCGGCTTTGGCTGGCGGTTCATTGGTGAGAAAGCTGCCATGTGGACGGCCACGGGCCTGCTCTTTCTGGCCTGTCTTCTGTCGTGGATCGTGTTCTTTGCCTTCGACGGGGTGACGCAGCAGATCGAGATCATGCGCTGGATCGAGAGCGGATCGTTGTCGACAAGCTGGGCCATCCGTCTGGACCGTCTGACCGCGATCATGCTGATCGTGGTGACGACCGTCTCAGCGCTCGTGCACCTCTATTCCTTTGGTTATATGGATCACGACCCGCAGTGGCGTGAAGGCGAAAGCTATAAGCCGCGGTTCTTCGCCTATCTGTCCTTCTTCACCTTTGCGATGCTGATGCTGGTGACGGCGGACAACCTGGTGCAGATGTTCTTTGGCTGGGAGGGCGTGGGCGTCGCCTCGTACCTGCTGATCGGCTTCTATTATCGTAAGCCGAGTGCCAATGCGGCGGCGATGAAAGCGTTTATCGTGAACCGTGTCGGCGACTTTGGCTTTGCGCTGGGGATTTTCGCGCTGTTCTTCCTGACGGACAGTATCAACTTTTCAGACATCTTTGCATCGGCACCAGCGCTGGCGGAAGAAAAGCTGCACTTCCTATGGGGCGAATGGACAGCGATCGAGGTGATCTGCGTATTGCTGTTCATCGGCGCGATGGGGAAATCGGCGCAGTTGATCCTGCACACATGGTTGCCCGACGCGATGGAAGGCCCGACGCCTGTGTCGGCCCTGATCCACGCCGCGACCATGGTGACGGCGGGTGTGTTCCTTGTATGCCGTATGTCGCCGCTTATGGAGTTCGCGCCGGGTGCGACCGGATTCATCACCGTGTTGGGGGCAACGACGGCGTTCTTTGCCGCGACCGTGGGTCTGGTTCAGACCGACATCAAGCGCGTCATCGCCTATTCGACCTGTTCGCAGCTGGGTTACATGTTTGTGGCCGCAGGTGTCGGCATGTATTCGGCGGCGATGTTCCACCTGTTCACGCACGCGTTCTTCAAGGCGCTGTTGTTCCTTGGCGCGGGGTCCGTGATCCACGCCATGCACCACGAACAAGAGATGACTGAATATGGCGGGCTGCGCAATAAGATCCCCTATACGTTCTGGGCGATGATGATTGGCACGCTGGCCATCACCGGCGTTGGCATTCCGCTGACGACCTTCGGTTTCGCAGGCTTTTTGTCGAAAGACGCCATCATCGAAAGCGCCTATGCCGGTGGGTCCTCCTATGGCTTCTGGCTGCTGGTCGTAGCGGCGGCGTTTACGTCCTTCTACAGCTGGCGTCTGATCTTCCTGACCTTCTACGGCACGCCGCGCGGCGACAAGCATACGCACGACCATGCGCATGAAAGCCCGATGGTCATGCTGGTGCCGCTGGGCGTTCTCTCGCTTGGCGCGGTCTTTGCGGGAATGATTTGGTACGGCAATTTCTTCGGCCACGCGGACAAGGTCGGCAAGTTCTATGGCATCCCGGTGGCCGAGGCGTCGGAACATGCCGAGGCTGGTGATCACGGCAAAGCGGACGCGCATGGCGACGAAAGTCACGCAGATGAAGGCCACGGCGACGGCGACGCGGATGACGGTCATGGTGAGAAAGACGCTCATGGCGATCATCACTATGTTTTCGCAGGTGAGCCGGGCGAGGGCGCGCTATACATGGCGCCGGACAATCATGTGCTGGACGATGCGCATGCGGCGCCTAAGTGGGTCAAGGTTTCACCCTTTGTTGCGATGCTGCTGGGCTTTGCGATGGCCTATTGGTTCTACATCGTGAACCCATCGCTGCCGGGACGTCTGGCACAGAACCAGCGTCCGCTGTACCTGTTCCTGCTGAACAAATGGTACTTTGACGAGATCTACAACGTGATCTTCGTCAAACCCACCGTGGCGCTTGGCCGGTTCCTGTGGAAACGCGGTGATGGCAACACCATTGACGGCTTCCTGAACGGGATTGCCATGGGTGTTGTTCCCTTCTTCACCCGCCTCGCAGGCAAGGCGCAGACGGGCTACATCTTTACTTATGCCTTCTGGATGGTCTTGGGGATAGCAGCCCTTGTCACCTGGATGTCGATCGGCGGAGGCGCACACTAATGGATAATATCCTCTCGATCGTTACTTTCATCCCCGCTGTGGCAGCGGCCATTCTGGCCCTGTTTCTGCACGGAGATGACGACGCCGCGCAGCGCAACGCGAAATGGGTCGCGCTGGTGGCGACCACGGTGACGTTCCTTGTCTCGATTGGCATCTATACGGGCTTTGATCCATCCAACACCGGCTTTCAGATGGTGGAAGAGGGTGAGTGGCTGCTGGGCCTGAAATACAAGATGGGCGTGGACGGCATCAGCGTGCTGTTCGTGCTGCTGACGACCTTCATCATGCCGCTGACGATTCTGGCCAGTTGGCAGGTTACTGACCGGGTCAAGGAATACATGATCGCCTTCCTGCTGCTGGAAACGCTGATGCTGGGCGTGTTCATGGCGCTGGATCTGGTGCTGTTCTACTTGTTCTTCGAGGCTGGTCTGATCCCGATGTTCCTGATCATCGGTATCTGGGGCGGGGCGAACCGCATCTATGCCAGCTTCAAGTTCTTCCTCTACACTTTCCTCGGCTCGGTGCTGATGCTGGTGGCGATGGTGGCGATGTATGCGGATGCGGGCACCACGGATATTGAGGCGCTGATGAGCCATCACTTCTCATCCGAGAGCTTCAGCGTGATGGGCATTTATGTGGTCGGCGGGATGCAGACGCTGATGTTCCTGGCGTTCTTTGCCTCATTTGCCGTGAAAATGCCGATGTGGCCGGTTCATACCTGGCTGCCGGACGCGCACGTTCAGGCGCCGACGGCGGGTTCGGTCGTGCTGGCGGCGATCCTGTTGAAGATGGGGGGCTATGGTTTCCTGCGGTTCAGCCTGCCGATGTTCCCTGTGGGCTCGGCGGTGATGACCGATTTGGTGCTGTGGATGTCGGCCATCGCCGTTGTCTACACCTCGCTGGTGGCGCTGGTGCAGGAGGATATGAAAAAGCTGATCGCTTACTCTTCGGTCGCGCATATGGGCTTTGTGACCATGGGCATCTTTGCGGCGAACCAGCAAGGGATTGATGGCGCGATTTTCCAGATGCTGAGCCACGGTTTTATCTCGGCGGCACTGTTTCTGTGTGTGGGCGTGATTTATGACCGGATGCACACCCGGGATATCGACGCTTATGGCGGTCTGGTCATCCGGATGCCGGCTTACGCGCTGGTCTTCATGCTGTTCACCATGGCGAATGTCGGCCTGCCGGGCACGTCCGGGTTTATCGGCGAATTCCTGACCCTGATGGGGGCCTTCCAGGTTAACACATGGGTAACGGCGGTGGCTGCAACCGGCGTGATCTTCTCTGCCGGGTATGCGCTGTGGCTGTACCGTCGCGTGGTCTTTGGCGATCTGATCAAGGAAAGCCTCAAGGCCATGACTGACATGAGCTCGCGCGAGCGGCTGATCTTTGCACCGCTGATCATCATGACGATCCTGCTGGGCGTCTACCCATCGCTGGTGACCGATGTGATCGGCAATTCGACTGCCGCGCTGATTTCGAACTATGACACGGCTCTGGCCGCGGCTGAGGCCGTGACCCAGTCTGCCGCTGCGCATTAAGGGGGCTTCGGAGATGATCCAGGCTGATCTGACAATCATCCTGCCAGAGATCGTTCTGGCAGTATATGCGATGGCGGCGCTGATCGGGGCTGTCTACACCACAAAAGACGGGCTGGCGCCGGTTCTGGTCTGGGCGACCTCGGGCCTGATGGCGCTGCTGGCGATTTGGATTGCCACCAATGGCGACGGTGTGAATGTGGCCTTTAACGGGATGTTCGTGGATGACGGTTTCTCGCGCTTTGCCAAGGTTGCAATCCTGCTGTCAGCGGCAGCCGTTCTATTGATGAGTCAGGATTACATGTCGCGCCGTGGGTTGTTGCGGTTCGAATACCCCTTGCTGGTGGCACTTGCCGCCGTGGGTATGATGATGATGGTCAGCGCGGGCGATCTGATGTCTCTCTATATGGGGTTGGAACTGCAATCGCTGGCGCTCTACGTCGTGGCCGCCCTGCGCCGTGACAGTGCGAAATCGACTGAGGCCGGTCTGAAATACTTCGTTCTGGGCGCGCTCAGTTCAGGCTTGTTGCTGTATGGTGCGTCGCTGGTTTATGGCTTTGCCGGGACCACGTTGTTCTCAGGCATCATCCAGACGGTCCATCACGGCGACGTCTCGGTTGGCCTGCTGTTCGGTTTGATCTTCCTGATCTCGGGGCTGGCGTTCAAGGTCTCGGCGGTGCCGTTCCATATGTGGACACCGGATGTTTACGAAGGCTCACCCACGCCGATCACCGCGTTCTTTGCGACCGCTCCAAAAGTAGCGGCGATGGCATTGTTTGCGCGACTTCTGCATGACGCGTTCGGCGGTGTGATCAAGGATTGGCAGCAAGTGATCGTTTTGCTCTCGGTCCTGTCGATGCTGTTGGGTGCGGTGGCCGCGATTGGCCAGCGCGACATCAAACGACTGATGGCGTTTTCGTCGATTGCCCATATGGGCTATGCGTTGATCGGTCTGGCGGCGGGTACTGAAATGGGCGTCAAGGCGATGCTGATGTATCTGGCGATCTACGTGACCATGAATATCGGCACCTTTGCCTTCATCCTGATGATGGAGCGCGACGGCAAACCCGTCACCGATATTGATGCGCTGCGGCAATATTCTAAACGTGATCCGGGTAAGGCGCTGGCGGTTCTGATCCTGATGTTCAGCCTTGCGGGCGTCCCGCCGATGCTGGGCTTCTTCGCCAAGTTCGGCGTTTGGCAGGCCGGTGTCAGCGCGGGCCTGACCGGTCTGGTGATCGTGTCGGCCATCGCCTC
The DNA here is from genome assembly GCF_056542685.1 of Ruegeria sp. AB6. NCBI lineage: Bacteria > Pseudomonadati > Pseudomonadota > Alphaproteobacteria > Rhodobacterales > Roseobacteraceae > Ruegeria > Ruegeria sp. AB6. The sequence goes on from NZ_JBQGAD010000002.1 coordinate 370,924, forward strand.
GGTCATTGGTGCGTTCTACTACCTGCGGATCGTGTTCTACATGTATTTTGGCGAGGAGAACGAGGACCCGATCGAGACGCATTCCACGCCCGTTCTATGGGTTGCGTTGATGGGGTCGGCTGCTCTGATGTTGGTAGGTATCTTCTATCAGTTCGGGGTTGAGGGCGCAGCGGCAGCTGCGGCAGCGACGCTTGTTAACTGATCTCCAGCTCACTCAATTCAGGAGGGCTCGGTCGCTGGACCGGGCCTTTTTGCGATGACGCAGTGGCCGCAAGGATATGGGTTGCACGTGCTGCAAACGGTCGACAGCACGTTGAACGAAGCTGCGCGTATCGCCCCAACGGCGGCAGGGCCGGTCTGGATCATGGCATATAGTCAAACCTCGGCGCGCGGGCGGCGGGGCAGGGCATGGGCAAATCCGGTTGGAAACCTCGCGGCTACGTTATTAATGCGTCCGCGGGGTGAGCCGGAACAGGCCGCATTGCGAAGCTTCGTCGCAGCGCTTGCATTGTACGATGCCTGTGTCGCTGTGACGCGGCGGTCTGACGGATTGTCGCTGAAATGGCCCAACGACGTGCTGCTGAACGGCGGCAAGCTGGCTGGCATCCTTCTTGAAAGCACTGGTATGGGGCGCGAGCTGGGCCATTTGGCGATTGGCATAGGGGTCAACCTGTCGCAAGCCCCGCAGCCTGACGCGCTTGAGGAAGGAGCGGTTCGCCCGGTTTCGCTTTTGTCCGAGACCGGGGCCGACGTCATGCCCGAGGATTTTCTGACCGAGCTGGCCGCCAATTATGCGCGCTACGAAACCCAGTTCGTGACCTACGGGTTCGAACCGATCCGCACCGCATGGCTGGACCGGGCCGCGCGCCTGGGTGAGGTGATCACGGCGCGGACCGCAACGTCGGAAACGGTGGGCACGTTTGAAACGGTGGACGGGAATGGCAACCTTGTCTTAAACACCGCCAAAGGCCGCGCGGCCATACCTGCCGCGGACGTTTATTTCTAAAGGGGGCTGAGATGCTTCTTGCAATCGACTGCGGCAACACAAATACCGTGTTCTCGATCTGGGACGGCGCGCAATTTTTGTGCACCTTGCGCACCTCGACCCATCACTCCCGTACGGCGGATGCCTATTTCACATGGTATTCTACTCTGGTGAAACATTACGGGATCGAGGCGGATATCACTGATGTCGTGATCGCGTCGACCGTGCCACGCGTGGTGTTCAATCTACGCATCTTTGCAGACCGTTTCTTTGGCTGCCGTCCGCTGGTTGTGGGCAAGCCGGAATGCCTGTTGCCAGTCGCCCCACGCATCGACGAAGGCACCATTCCCGGACCGGACAGGCTGGCCAATGCGGTTGGCGCGTTTGATCGTCATGGTGGCGATGTGGTTGTGGTTGATTTCGGAACCGCCACGAATTTCGATGTTGTTGCATCGGACGGGGCTTACGTGGGCGGCATTATTGCACCAGGTGTGAACCTCAGCCTTGAAGCGCTGCACCAAGGCGCGGCGGCGTTGCCCCATATCGACATCACGCGCCCGGAAAAAGTGATTGGGACAAATACGGTTGGCTGTATCCAATCGGGCGTGTATTGGGGCTATTCCGGTTTGATCGAGGGGCTGATTGCCCGGATCAAGGCGGAATATGGAATGCCGATGAAAGTCGTTGGGACCGGAGGGCTTGCGCCTCTGTTCGATCAGGCGGATGTGGGCTTTGACGTGATCGAGGATGATCTGACGATGCACGGGCTGACCGTTATCCATCGCTATAACAAGGAAAATGGCTCAACATGAGCAGTGAACGACTGATCTATCTGCCGCTGGGCGGTGCAGGCGAAATCGGCATGAACGCCTATGTCTATGGCTATGGCAAGCAGGGGCAGGAACGTCTGATCCTCGTGGATCTGGGGGTGACGTTCCCGGATATGGACACCACGCCGGGCGTCGATCTGATCCACGCTGATATCTCGTGGCTGCACGAACGCGCAGATCGTCTGGATGCCGTCTTCGTCACGCACGCGCACGAAGACCACGTGGGGGCCGTGGCGCATTGCTATGAGGCATTGGGCGCGCCGGTCTATGCCCGTGCCTTCACCGCTAATATCGCGCGCCGCAAGATGGATGAACATGGCCACCCCGAGGACGCCGTTCAAACCGTGTCGCCCTGGCCCGAGCAGGTTCAGGTGGGTCCGTTCTCGGTAGGGTTTCTGCCGGTCTCACATTCGATCCCGGAAAGTGCAGCGTTGATCATCGACTCGCCTGCGGGCCGGGTCGTGCATTCGGGAGACTTCAAGCTAGACGCCAAGCCTGTGGTTGGTGAGCCTTTTGACGCCGATCTGTGGGCCGAAATTGCCAAACCGGGCGTCAAGGCGCTGGTTTGTGACAGCACCAATGTATTCTCGCCCCATGACGGACGATCGGAATCCGAGGTTGGCCCCGAGATCACCAAGCTGGTCGAAAGCGCCGAAGGAATGGTTGTTGCGACGACTTTCGCGTCCAATGTGGCGCGGGTGAAAACCCTGGCTGAGGCCGGCCAGCGGGCCGGACGCTCGGTCGTGTTGTTGGGTCGCGCGATGCGCCGCATGATCGAAGCCGCCACCGAAACCGGCATCCTGTCGGATTTCCCCAAGGTTATCAGCGCAGAAGAGGCGGTGGACGTTCCACGCCAGAACCTGATGTTGATCGTGACTGGCAGTCAGGGTGAGCGCCGCGCGGCCAGTGCGCAACTGGCCCGAGGCAAGTATCGCGGTCTGGAGTTGAAAGAGGGCGATCTGTTCCTGTTTTCGTCGAAAACCATTCCGGGCAATGAGCGGGGCGTGATTTTCATCATCAACCAGCTCAGCGAAAAAGGGGTGGATGTGGTCGATGACAGCTCGGGGCTGTATCACGTGTCGGGCCATGCCAACCGCCCTGATCTTGAGAGGGTACATGCGCTGATCGACCCTCAGATCGTGATCCCGATGCATGGTGAACATCGCCATCTGCGCGAGCACGCCAAGCTGGCCGAAGCTGGGGGACGCACAGGAATTCTGGCCGTGAACGGCACCATGCTGGATCTGACTGGCAACGCACCGAAAGTGGTGGACTATGTCGAGACGGGCCGGACGTATCTGGACGGCACTGTCAAGGTCGGCGCTCTGGACGGCGTTGTGCGGGATCGTATCCGCATGGCTCTGAACGGTCATGTGACCGTCACGGTCATTCTGGACGAAGAGGATGAACCGCTGGGTGAGCCTTGGTGCGATACGATGGGCCTGCCCGAGATTGGGTCCTCGCGCGCGGCATTGGTCGAGGTTTTGGAAGAGGATCTGAACCAATTCCTGATGCGCGCCGACGCCAAAACGCTGCGCGACGACGACAAATTAGAAGAAGCCATGCGCCGGATTGTCCGTCAAACTGCCAAGGCCGAGATCGGTAAAAAGCCCGAGGTCACGACGGTGATCAGCCGAATGAAATAGGCGCAACCTCAGTCTGTCAGAGGCATCGGATAGCCTTTGAGTTTCAGAAACAAGCTCTCCTCTTCCTGATTCAGCAGGAAGGGGACCGATGTTGGCGGCGCGGGGTCTGATACGCGCGCTGCAATCTCGGCCAGCACGACCTCGGTGATAAAGGGCAGGTCAAACTCGCGCGCGCGATCCAGCGGCACCCATTGCAGGTGAGACAGCTCATCCGAGGCGCGCGAGAAATCGTCCAGGTCGCCCTGAACCGCCGAAGCATCGACAAGGAAAAACCGCGCATCGAACCGTCGGGGACGACCCGGAGGCGTTACCGCGCGAAATACGAATTGCAGCGCTTGGGCCGTTGGGCGATAACCTAGCTGGGCGAACTCGGCCCAATCTTCCGGTGGCTGTCCGGGCCATGTTCCGGGTTGACCCAGAACCAGGCCGGTTTCCTCCCACAACTCGCGGATGGCTGCGGCGGCAAGCGCATTTTGCAGACCCGCCTCTGCCCGCTCGGACAGGCGGTCATGGCACAAGTCGGACAGGGCCGTGGCCAATTCAACGTTGGCGTCTTCGGCGTCAACCGCGCCGCCCGGAAAGACAAACTTGTTGGGCATGAACGCGGCTTTCGCGCCCCGTTGCCCCATCAGGATCGACGGGTCTGACAAACGGTCACGTAGAACAATGACCGTTGCCGCGTTGCGGATGGCGGTCTTGTCCTGTGTCATGTGCGGATGAATCCGGTCGGAAATCGCATTACGCGTTCTCGAACCCGTGCATGCGACGTGCCCATTGATAGGCCACAACAGCCCCTTTCAGGCGCGGCAGCAAGAACAGCGACAACGCCGTACAACCGATCGCAAAAATCAGGAACATGGTCAGTGGTTCAGGCCGGAACTCGACATAAGTCACGTGCAGCGCAGGGGCCAGTAGGTGGCCGACCAGCAGGATCGTCAGATAGGCAGGGCCATCGTCGGCGCGGTGATGAAACAGCTCTTGCCCGCAATTCGAGCAGCTATCATTGACCTTGAGATAGCCGCTCAGCAGCTTGCCCTCACCACATTTCGGGCAGCGGCCGCGAAAGCCTTTCAGCAGTGCTGGCTTGGTGGCGCGATCCGCATCGGGCTGGGTGTCTATTGTTTGATCTGTCATTGCGAGACTCACGGGTTTCAATGGGCGGATATTGCGCATCTTTTGTGCAACTTAAAAGGGGGGTGCGTCGCTTTGCGCCCTGAAAGGTGACGGAAAAAAATTTCAATTTTTGCGACGGAACCCCGGTGAATCTGCGTTTGAACCTATGTAGGCAGCGACAAAAGCGCTGTGCAAACAAAGGGAAACCGACATGAAAAGCGCAAAAATCATACCTGCGATTATCCTTGGGGCCGTTGCGATCACGGCGACCTCCGCTCTGGCCGCAGGGCCACGCAATCACGAACCTGTGACGTTTCAGGAACTGGATGCCAATGGCGACGGGCAGGTGACGAAGGATGAAATGCAGGCCCACCGCGCCAAGCGCTTTACGGATGCAGATGCCAATGGCGACGGGCAACTGACCGTCGAAGAGATGCAGGCGGCGGGGCAGCAGAAGGTGAACGACCGTGTCGCCAAAATGTTCGAAAAGCACGATGCCAATCAGGACGGATTTCTGAGCGAGGATGAGTTGCCCAAACCGCGCCGGGCTGACAAGATGTTTGATCGTATCGACGCTGATAGCAACGGTTCGATCTCGGAACAGGAATTTGCCGATGCAAAGGACAGGATGGGCAAGCGTCACAAGAAACGCGCCAAATCGGATACCGACGATAGCTGATTTGGAATGCGGGACGTGAGGCCCTCAGGTCAGATCGTCCGCGGCGCTGACAGTGCCGCGGATGCGCCAGCGGATGACGTCCTGCTGGCCATGTTCGCCGCAGGTGATGCGGCGGCTGCGCGTGTGCTGACCGACAGGCTGGGCCCGCGAAGCTATTCGGTGGCGCTGCGGATGCTGGGCAACAGGGCCGAGGCCGAGGATATGACCCAGGAGGCGATGATGCGGCTGTGGAAGGTCGCGCCGGACTGGGTGGCGGGTCAGGCTAAGGTCTCGACTTGGCTGTACCGTGTGACGATGAACCTTTGTCTGGACCGGCTGCGCAAACAGACGCCTGACCGTTTGTCGGATGTGCCAGAACCTGTGGATGGGTGTGCCAGTGCTGTACAGATGATGCAGGACGAGGCCCGCCGGGACGCGTTGCAGGCGGCCTTGTCGAAACTTCCGGACCGGCAGCGACAGGCCGTGATACTGCGCCATATCGAGGAATTGCCCAACCCCGAGATTGCCGGGATCATGGAGCTTTCGGTCGAAGCGGTGGAAAGTTTGACGGCGCGGGGCAAGCGGGCTCTGACAGCGATATTGGCGGGGCGACGGGACGAATTGGGGTATGACGATGACTGATGATGACACGCAACTGGATCAGCTTTTTGCACAGGCCCGTCAGGATCGGCCGGCGCTGCCTGACGATTTGGCCGTTCGCATCCTGACCGATGCCGAAGCGGTGCGGCTGAACCTTACCAAACCCAAGCGGTCTGCGCCCCGATCCGTTTTTCGCCGCATGGTCGAAGGGATCGGTGGCTGGCAGGGCCTGAGCGGTCTGGCCGCCGCCAGTGTCGCCGGCCTGTGGATCGGGTTCGCTGCGCCGGATTTCCTGCCTGACGCGGCCACTTACCTCTACGGATCGGAGGCCACATTTGCACTTGCCGATCTGGACACATCATTCCTGGAGGACGCCGAATGAGCGACAATCCCAAGCCCAAACGCCGTTGGATGCCCATCTTGTTGGCGGTTTCCCTTGCCGTGAACTTGCTTATTGTAGGCGTAGCAGTCGGAACGGTTCTACGGGTCAAAGGCAGTGACCATGCAAAGGCGCCACCCGGTTTTGGCTCGGCTCTTTATCGCGCGTTGCCGAAAGAGGACCGCAAGGCGCTACGCGGGGATTTATCGAAACAGCACCGCAAAGGCTCAAAGCTGCGGGCCGAGGATTTCGCCATGCTCAGCGCAGCCCTGCGCGCCGATCCGTTCGACCCCGAAGCCGTTCGGGCGATACTGGCTAATCAGAGCGCGTCGCTGGCGTCGTTGCAGATGTCCTTGCAGAATGAATGGCTGACGCGCGTCTCTGCAATGAGCGAAGAGGAACGTATGGACTATGCCGCGCGTTTGGATGAGGTCGTGCGCCGTGGCCCGCATATGCGGGGTAAAAAGGATTGATCCGTCAGGCGGCGCATTGCCGAAAACTGACCTGATTGCGTCCCGCGCGCTTCGCGGCATAGAGCGCGGTGTCGGCTGATTGAATCAACGTCTCGACCGGAGCACCACTTGAGCGGGCCGGTTGCGCTGAAATCACGCCGATGCTGATCGTGACCGGTACTGGCGCGAAGGTGCCCGGCAGCTTGAAGGGTGTTTTGCAGATACAATCGCACAACGTGCGCGCCAGTTTCAGCGCATTGTCCTGAGTGGTATCGGGTACGCCAATCATGAATTCCTCTCCGCCGATCCGGGCCACGAACCCAGCCGTGCCGATGGCGCGCTGCATCCGGCTTGCGGTTTCGGTCAAGACACGGTCACCACACACATGGCCAAAGCGGTCATTGATGGATTTGAAATGATCCAGATCCGCCAACATTACCGCAAAGCCGCGCTGGGTTTGGTTGGACTGAGCGACGATGCGGTCGATTGCGTGCATTGCATAACGCCTGTTGTGCAGCCCAGTCAGCGGATCAACCCAGGATTCCGCAATCCCGCGGCGCAGCGATGCGCGCATCTTGTCCAAGCGGGTCTTGCGCGCGATAAGGTTCTCCAAACGCAACACGGTTTCATCGGCACAGAACCCGTTCATGCAGACTGCATCTCCCCCCCGGTCCAGAATTTCTGCTGCAAAACCGGGGTCATTTTGCGTCAGAATGCCTATAACCGCCGTGTGGCGGGTGGCGCCGCGCGATTTAAGATCGTTCAAAACGGACAGACCAGACCGGTCGGCTCCGATCTCGATCACGATGGCGTCGGGGGTGGGGCCGGATAACAGACACTGCAAGTTGGAGGACGTATGGGCCGTCAACCTGTGCTTCAACCGGTTAGCCAAAGCGTTTCGCCACTTCGCACCAATGCTTGATGTTTGGGTCAGCAAGGCAACATGGCCAGATTTCGGCGGAATGATCAACACGGGCGCGGGTTCGGCAAATCCGATGGGCTGCGAGCCACCCAGACGCAAATCCTGCGATTCGGCTCGGACGCGCATCAGGCTGCGGACCCGCGCCAAAAGCAGCGTGTCTTTGAAAGGATGCGCCAGAACATCATCCAGCCCATCCGATAAGGCCTGAAGACGCGCGGCCTTGTCGTTCTGCGGTGCGATTGCGACAACTGGCACATCTGCCAGTTCGGGGTCGGCCATCACCAGCTTTTTCACATCGGCTGCGGTGCCATCTGGCAAGGTTTGTGCGGTCAGCACAAGGTCGGGCCGCGCCCGCCGCAACAGCCCGGCCAGCCCCTGAACCTTTTCGCCCTGCACAACGTGATACCACGCTGCCGTAAGCTGAACTTTCAGCATGATCCGATTGGTCGAGGTCCCGTCAAGGACAAGGATGGTACCGTGAACGGACATATCTGCCACCGTTGATTGCATGTATGACCAAAGTGTTTATGAGTCTGGTTAACAAACCCTTTCCAAGAGCAGATTCAGGGACTCTTTATGTCGATAACCGCGCAATCCGCTGAAACGCTGGCGTTAAATGTGCTTGGCTGGCTGGTCGGAAATGACGAGCTCTTGCCAGTGTTTCTGGGCTCCACAGGAGCATCCGAAGGTGATCTGCGCGAAAGGGCGTCCGAACCCGAGTTTCTGGGCTCGGTGCTGGAATTTCTGATGTTGGACGATTCGTGGGTTGTGGCATTTTGCGACGCCAATTCCGTGCCTTACGATCTGCCTGCGCAAGCCAAGGCCGCGCTTTCCGGCGGCGCTGACATTCACTGGACCTGACCCTCACAGGAGAACACCATGCCAATCGACGCTATTCTGTTCGACAAGGACGGTACTCTGTTCGATTTCGCCGATACCTGGGGTGCCTTCGGACGCAATATGCTGTTGCATCTGACAGAGGGGGATCACGCCCGCGCTGCCACGCTGGGCAAGGTGATTGGTTTCGATCTTCAGACGCTGACTTATTCGCCGGACAGCATCGTAATTGCGGGAACGGTGGAAGAAGTGGCCGAGGTTCTGGCTCCGCATTTTCCTGATCTGCCTAAGGCAGGGCTGATAGACGTTCTGAACACCGAATCCGCAAATGCACCACAAGCCCCCGCAGTGCCACTTGCGCCGTTCCTAGATGGGCTGCGGCGGTCTGGTCTGAGGCTGGGCGTGGCGACGAATGATAGCGAGATGCCCGCGCTCGAGCATCTGAGCTCGGCCGGGATACGGGATCACTTTGATTTTGTGGCTGGCTATGACAGTGGGCACGGGTTCAAACCGGGTCCGGGTCAGCTTTTGGCCTTTGCTAAACATGTGGGCGTCACCCCGGATCGCGTTGCGATGGTGGGGGACAGCCTGCATGACCTTCAGGCCGGGCGCGCGGCAGGGATGACAACGATCGGTGTTCTGACCGGAATGGCCGAGGCCGAAGCGCTTACGCCTATGGCGGATGTGGTCTTGCCGGATATCGGGCACATCCCCGGCTGGCTGGCGGATCGCTGACCGAATCCGGCTCGATTTCGGCGTATCAGGTTCTAAATCCGACATAGCCTGTCGCAGACAGAGCGGCCAGTCTTTCCTGTTCGGGGCTTGCTTGAGGCAACGCGAACACAGGGAGACGGTCCGATGGCAGGCACGACAAAGCGCAGACGCCGCAGTGGAGGGCGCGCAGGGGCCGCTGAACGCCGAGGCTCGGCCGTAATCGACCAGATGCCGTGGAACCCTCCGGTCAATACGGATGCACCGACCGAGCCGCTTGGTCCTGAGGGGATTGAAGCGATCCACGAGGGGGCGATGCGCATTCTCGAAGAGATCGGTATTGAATTCTACAACGAGGAAGCCATCGGCATACTGCGTCAGGCAGGCTGCACCATTGACGGCGACAATGTCCGCATGGGGCGCGATTTCGTGATGGAGATGGTGGGCAAGGCTCCGTCATCCTTTACCATCACGCCGCGTAATCCGGCCCGCCAGATTGAAATCGGTGGGCGCAATCTGCTGTTCGGCAATGTCTCGTCCCCGCCCAACTATTGGGATATGGAGATCGGCACGAAAGTGCCCGGCAATCGCGAAATGTGCCGGAACCTTTTAAAACTGACGCAATATTTCAACTGCATTCACTTTGCAGGCGGTTATCCGGTGGAACCGGTCGACATCCACGCCAGCGTGCGCCATCTGGATGTGCTCTATGACAAGCTGACCCTGACCGACAAGGCGATGCACGCCTATTCACTGGGCAAGGAACGGGTCGAGGACGTGATGGAGATGGTGAGGATCGCAGGCGGTCTAAGCCATGAGGAATTCGAGGCGACGCCCCGGATGTATACCAACATCAACTCGACCTCGCCGTTGAAACACGACCACCCGATGATTGACGGCTGCCTACGTCTGGCTCGGCGGGGGCAGGCGATTGTGGTGACGCCCTTTACGCTGGCTGGCGCGATGGCCCCGGTTACAATGGCGGGCGCGGTCGCGCAATCTCTGGCCGAGGCGCTCTGCGCGATTGCGCTGTTCCAATATGTCCGGCCCGGCATTCCCTGCGTGATCGGAACCTTTACCTCGAACGTGGATATGAAATCTGGCGCGCCGGCGTTCGGAACACCGGAATATATGCGCTCGACCCAGATGACCGGCCAGATGGCACGGTTTTACGGCCTGCCCTTGCGGTCCTCGGGCGTGTGTGCGGCAAACGTGCCAGATGGGCAATCGGTTTGGGAAACGTCGAACTCACTGTGGGCGGCGGTGCAGTCAGGGACCAATATAGTCTACCACGCCGCAGGTTGGCTTGAGGGAGGGCTGATCGCCAGCCCGGAAAAGTTCATTATGGATTGCGAAGTTTTGCAGCAAATCCAAAGGTATATGCAGCCCGAGATCACGGCGACCGGGCCGGATGAGATTGCGTTGGATGCGATCCGTGCGGTCGGCAATGACGGGCATTTCTTTGGCATCCAGCACACGCAGGACCGTTACACTACGGCATTCTACCAACCTTTCCTCAGCGACTGGAAGAATTTCGAAGGGTGGAACGTAGCGGGTGGTATCTGGACTGCAGAACGCGCCCATCACATGTTCAAAGAGATCATCACCAGCTTTGAACCCCCACCGATGGACGAAGGTATCCGACAGGAACTGGCGGAATTCGTTGAACGCCGAAAGGCCGAGGGCGGAGCACCGACCGATTTCTAGCAGTTTAGAAAGAGATTCCAGGTTGATACTCGATTGGATTGTCCATATCCGAAGCTGCGTTTTGGCGATTTGTTAAGGATTCGTCGGTCAGACTACGTGTGAAACCAAGCTGGGGCTTTGACATGCATGGTCTGATCAATCGAGCGGTCCAATCCTTCGTTTGCGCGACATACGGGCAATCCTGCTGGCTGCACGTGACCGAAGTCGCAGAACTTGGCTTTTCCGAGTTTGAGGCGATGTTGGTCTATGACGACGACGTCAGCGCGCGCATGCTGGAGATATTGTGCGCTAAACTCGATCGCCCGCGCGCCGAACTGCTAGAGGATTTGGGGACCTACCTAGTCTCTCACCCCAACATGGAAGATCTACGACGCCTGCTGCGGTTTGGCGGAGTGACGTATGTCGAATTTCTGCATTCACTTGATGACCTTTCTGATCGGGTTCGCCTTGCGGTCTCGGACCTGCGTTTGCCCGAACTGGAACTACGCGAGATGTCGCCAACCGAGTTCCAGCTTCTGTGTCATCCGGGTTTGCCCGGATATTCCAGCGTGATGGTGGGCGTGCTCCGCGCGGTTGCGGATGACTATGGTGCATTGGCCATTCTTACCCATGAGGGGCAAAGGGGGGACGCCGAAGTTATTTCGATCATCCTAGTTGAAAGCGCCTTTGCTCAAGGCCGTCAGTTTGAGTTGGGGGCGCGAAAAGCATGATGAGCAATGTCGAATTGGCCGGGTTGCTGGACACGCTTTGCCCGATGTTCGTTCTCGTCGATCGAGACGGACGCATTCAGCGTGTGGGGCCGACCGTTCAAAAACTTCGGCCGGATACACCGATGCGTGGGCAGGCTTTCCTGGACGTTTTCGAACTGGTTCGACCCCGAAAGGTGACAACCTTGTCGGCCTTGCTTTCTCTGGCCGGGGCAAAACTGCACCTCAAGCTGCATGACAGGCCGCGCACGGCCCTTAAAGGCTTGGTCGCGCCCTTGCCGAACGATATGGGGGCGGTCGTGAACCTGTCCTTCGGAATTTCGATCCTGGATGCGGTACGGGACTATGCGCTGACCAGTGCCGATTTTTCCGGCACAGATCTTGCGATTGAACTGCTCTATCTGGTCGAAGCCAAATCCGCCGCGATGGAGGCGTCCCGTTCACTGAACCTGCGCCTGCAAGGCGCGATGCTTGCGGCCGAGGAGCAGGCCTATACCGATATGTTGACCGGCCTCAAGAACCGCCGTGCGATGGATGTGGTGTTGGGGCATCTGGTCTCGGGGGGTGGACCCTTTGCGCTAATGCATCTGGATCTGGACTATTTCAAATCAGTCAATGACCGGTTTGGCCATGCCGCTGGGGATTATGTTCTGAAACAGGCCGCGCGCATCATGGTGGAAGAGACGCGTGCAGATGACACCGTCGCGCGCGTCGGAGGGGATGAATTCGTAATCATGTTCAAAGGCTTGGTCGATGAGGCTGTACTGTCCGCGATCGCGACCCGACTGATCGAGCGGTTGCAACATCCCATAAGTTTTGAAGGGTCAACCTGCTGCATATCGGCCAGTATCGGAACCGCGCTTTCCACGCAATTTCAGTCCCCCAAACCTGCCGAGATTTTGAACGCCGCCGATCAGGCCCTGTATGAGGCCAAGCGAAAAGGCAGGTCTCGTCACCGCCTGTTCTCATCACTGGCGCAAAAGGCGATGCCACAGCAATAGCAGGTGTCAGGCAGAAAGAAACGCCTTGCTGAGGGTCGTGGCGATATGGCGTTGAATGCCGGGAAGCTCTCCGACGACGGGTAGGGTGTCGCCCTGAAAGGCGGCCTTTTCCAATTCTTGCGGGATGTCCTCTAGAACGTGTCCGCCAGTGCAGGCAAAAAACGGCAAACAAATTGCTTGCGCACCCGCTTTTGATGCGGCGTCAGAGATGGACGGGGGTTCCTCGACAAAGCCGACGCGAAGAGACTTGAACGGTAAAGTCTGACCCAACGCCTCGGCGAAGTGCAAAGCCACGGCAGAGGGGTTGCGGCTGCGGCCGGACCCGTGGGCGGCGAGAACAAGATCGGTCTCAGTGGCCTGCCAATGACGCTGCGCAAGAGCCTCGGTCAGAGCCTGTGCCACAAGGTTGGGCAATTCGGGGTCTACTCCAAGCGGGTCCAGAATATGAAGGGGGCGGTCGCCCAACCGCTTGGGCAACGCGTTGGTCACGAACCACCCCTTGGCCATGAAAAGCGGAAAGAGAACGGTATCGTCCGGTAGCTTTTGCAGGCAGGATTCGAACTGTCCCGGTGCGGCCAGCGTGGCGGAAACCACCGTGATATCCGGGCACAGCGCATCGACGCTACGGGCATAGTCTGCTAATGCGGCCTCGGCCGGTTCCGGGTCAGAGGGTTGGCCATGGGCGACGATGACGGCATGCGGCATAAGTACGATCCTTGTTGCGTGACCGGATAGGTGTGTTTGTACAACCCAAAGTCAACCGGAAACCAAATGCTCTATCCCAGCAGAGCAAGCCACAGCCAAACCGTCAGGATCGACGAGGCAGTACCGATCAGCACCGATGAGGCCGCGACCCGTCGCGCGCGCCCATACATATTGGCAAAGATATAGGCGTTGAACCCCGGTGCCATGGCCGCGTTCAGCACGCCCGAGCGGAACAGATCCTTCGGCAGCCCGACGCTTGATCCGAATAGCCAGACCAGACTTGGATGCAGCAGCAGCGACACACCGCAAACATAGGCGATGGTGCGCAAGTCGCCTTCGGGCCGGTATTTGACAAGAACGCCGCCTAGGGCAAACAAGGCTCCGGGCAGGGCGGCGCGGGTGATCAGGCCAAGGGCGTCATCGACCACTCCGGGCACGCCAACCCCGGACAGGTTGATTATGAATCCCGATGCAATCCCCAGGATCAACGCATTTCGGAACATCGCGGACAATACCGAGCGTATCATACGCGTGCTACCGTTGCCGCGACTGCGAATGACCTCCATCACTGTGATGCCGATGCCATAGCAAAACGGCGCATGGAAGGCGATGATAGCATAGTTCCCGGCTAGGTTTTCAGGGCCATAAGCGCGCTCGGTAATCGGCAGGCCCAGCAGGACCGAGTTCGAGAACAGGCAGCAGAAGCCGATCGCGACGCAATCCTCCCACTCGCGTCGGAAGATCAGGCGCGCGCCGAACAGGCCGGCGCAGAAACATAGGCCCGCAGCGGTGTAGAAACTGAACAGCAGGCGCGGGTCGAAACTGGCGCTGAGGTCCAGATTGGCGATGGCCAGAAACAGCAAGCAGGGAATGGCGAAGCCCTGGGTGAACTTCATCAGCCCGTCGATATGAACCTCTTTGAAATACCCCAACCGGGTCGAGGCATATCCCGCGCCGATCACCAGAAATACTGGCAGGATAACGTCGATCAGGCTTTGCAGCATGGTGCCATCCGGTGAGATATTGCGGCAGGCACCACCGACATTTTACAGCGCCTGATGAATCACCATGCCATCATAGGCCGGGGTGATGTGGTCGGCGGTTTCGGCCTTGACCGTGGCATAGTCCATGTCGATATGCATATTGGTCAGCACCGCGCGCTTCGGTTCGAGCTGTTCGATCCAACCAAGCGTCTTTTCCAGATGCGCATGAGTGGGATGCGGCGTGCGGCGCAGCGCGTCGATGACTAAACAGTCCAGCCCTTGCAGTGCAGGCCATGCGTCGTCATAGATCTCGGCCACGTCAGGCAGATAGACCAGTCCGCCAATCCGAAAACCCAGCGCGTCGATCGAACCGTGATTGACCTTGAACGGCTGTAACGGGATCGGGCCACCGGGGCCGTCGATCTCGAACGGGCCGTCGATGGTTTTCAGATCAAGGATCGGCGGGTAGGGCGAGCTGTCAGGCTGGATGAACGCATATCCGAACCGTCCCAGCAGGTCGTTTTGCGTGTCACCGTCCGCCCAGACAGGTATGCGGGTGCGCATGTTGAACACGATCATGCGCAGGTCATCTATGCCGTGGACGTGGTCGGCATGGCTGTGGGTGTAGACCACCCCATCCAGACGCCCGGTGCCGGTATCCAGCAACTGGCTGCGCATATCCGGCGTGGTGTCGATCAGGACCGAGGTTGTGCCTTCGGGCCCATCGCGCTCTACCAGCATGGAACAGCGACGGCGGATGTTCTTGGGGTTTTCGGGGTCGCAATCGCCCCAATGCCCGCCCAACCGGGGTACGCCGCCGGATGACCCGCAGCCCAGAATGGTGCAGCGTATCTGGGTCATGCAGCCGCCTTGTAGGTTGCGGCTTTGGTGAACAGCCGCTCGAAATTCAGCTGGGTCTGAGCGGCGAACTCGGCATAGTCCATACCGAACACCTCGGCCCCTTTGCGGGCGGTATGGGCGGTATAGGCGGGCTCGTTGCGTTTGCCGCGGAACGGGGGCGGGGCCAGATAGGGCGCGTCGGTTTCGACCAGAACGCGATCGACTGGGGCGGTGGCAAAGATATCGCGCAGCTCCTGGCTTTTGGGGAAGGCGGCGATGCCGGACATGGACAGGTAAAAACCCAGATCCAGCGCGGCTTTGGCCAGTTCCGCCGATGAGGAAAAGCAGTGCATCACGCAGGAATAGGGCGCGTTGCGATGTTCCTCGGCCAGAATGCGGGCCATGTCCTCGTCCGCCGCACGGGCGTGAATAATCAGGGGTAGGCCGGTGCGCTGGGCCGCCTCGATATGGACACGTAGAGATTGTTTTTGCACTTCGGCGCTGTCGGCGGTGTAATGGTAATCCAGCCCGGTCTCACCAATACCGACGAATTTCGGGTGCTGGGACAGCGCGACCAACTCATCCACGGTGGCCATCGGCTCATCCGCAGCGCTCATGGGGTGGGTGCCGGCGGCGTAGAAGACGGGGGCGTGGGCCTCGGCTATCGCGCGGACGCTGGGTTCATTGCGCAGCTTTGTGCAGATCGTGACCATTCGGGTCACACCCGCGTCAATCGCATTGGCGACGATCTGATCCAGCTGGCCTTCGAAATCGGGAAAGTCCAAATGGCAATGGCTGTCGGTGATTTGGGGGGTGTCGCTCATCTGCTCTGACCGGCGGTTTCCTGTATCTTGAACACCGTATCTAGGACCAGAGCGGCAGGGTCAAGGTTCACCGCCTGACCATGGCGTGCGCGGGCTGTGATTGTCGCGGCGACCTCGGCCCATTTGCGCGCTTGATGGGGGGATTGGGATAAGCGCGACAGGATTTCGGCCTCATGTGGAGCGGCTTCGGGCAGGGGGGCTGCGCCGGTCGCGCCGGTCAGGGCAAGGCGTGACAGGGCCACGTCGATCAGGGTCAGCAGCAACTCGAACCGCTCAGCCGCGCCGCGCTGGGCGGCGGCCTCGGCCAGTTTCAGGGCGCGTTGGCGATCCATTCGGGGCAGGGTGCCGAGGATGGCGATGAACTCGGCGTAAATCTCTAGCCCACCGAGGTTGATCAGGCGCACCGCGTCCCCGACAGAGCCAGCAGCGAGGGCGGCCAGATGATCCGGCTGCGTAGGCAGTTCGGCCCCGGTCTGCGCCAATGCGGACTGCATGTCGTCCGCCCCTAACGGGGATAGGCGCAGGGTTCGGCAGCGCGAGCGGATCGTCGGCAAAAGGCGTGAGGGCTGGTGTGAGATCAACAGCAGCGTCGTACGCGCGGGCGGTTCTTCCAGCATTTTCAACAGGGCGTTGGCGGCGCTGACATTCATCTCATCAGCCGCGTCTACGATGACCACGCGCCGCCCGCCATCGGCCGAGGACAGGCCGAAGAACTTGCCCAGCTTGCGGATGTCATCCACCACGATCTCATTCCGCAGCCGCCCCTGATCGTTCAGCGTTCGGGTAATGGCGGCCAGACCGGGTTCGGCCCCGGCCTGAATGCGGTGGGCGACGGGGTGGTCGGGGTCGATCGCGAGCGTCTCAGGGGGCGGGGGCGCGCCGAACAGCCCGTCATCCTCAGCCGGAGGGGTCGCCAGCAGGAACCGGGCGATCTGCCACGAAAGCGTTGCTTTGCCCACCCCGCGCGGGCCGGTCAGCAGCCAGCCGTGGTGCAGACGGTCCGAGTTATAAGCGTTCAAAAACGCCTGTTCGGCCTCGGCCTGCCCGAACAAGGTCGCGGTTTCGCGCGGGTGCGGGGCACCGGGGGCCTGATCCGGGGTGGGGGTGTCGTCGCTCATGGGTCGTCCGTCACAAGGATTGCAGGACGATATCTGTCACATCGCGGGCCACACTGTCCATGTCCCGGTTGCCATCGATCACGCGAAAACGGTCCGGGAACTCATCGGCCAGCGCCAGAAACCCGGCGCGCATCTTTTGCTGCAACTCCAGGCCGAAATCCTCGAACCGTTCCTCGGTGCCTTGCCGCCCCTTGGCGCGAGACAGGCCGATTTCGGGGTCCATGTCGATCAGCAGGGTCAGGTCGGGTTCGCGCCCGATCATCAGCTTGTGCAACTGATCCACCACAGGGCGCAGATTGCCACGTGACATGCCCTGATACATGCGCGTGCTGTCGGCGAACCGGTCGCAGATCACGACTTTTCCAGCCGCCAGCGCGGGTTCAATGGTGCGTTCCAGATGGTCGCGGCGGGCGGCAGTGAACAGCAGCAGCTCTGTCTCGGCTGACCAGCGGTCGGGATCACCTTCCAATACCAGCCTGCGGATTTCCTCGGCCCCGGCTGAACCGCCGGGTTCGCGGGTCAGAACAACGTCGCGGCCCAATCCGCGCAAGTGATCGGCCAGCATACGCGCCTGCGAGGACTTGCCCGACCCATCAATGCCTTCAAATGTCAGAAACACGCGGTGCCCTTGTCAAAATGCGTCCAGAGGGTTGCCGATCACATCGGTCAGAACGATCCCTCCGACGGTCATCATCCGAACCAGAAAACCACCCGCGGCCACATCCTGTACCGCGACCAGAGGACGCCGAATTTCGGGCAGACCTTCAGGCTTGATGACCAGTTCGGCCAGTTTCTGACCCTTGGCAATCGGAGCGTTGATCGGGCCGTCATAGACGACCTCGGCAGCCACGTTTTCGTCGCCCAGAACCGGCAGTAGGATGTTCAGATCGTCTTCGGGTACAAGGCCAACCGTCCTTTGCGCCCCCATCCAAACTTCGGCCTCGGCTATCGGCGCGTCTTTGTTGGCAATTGTCCTCTCGACAAAATTTCGAAACGACCAGTTAACCACGGACTCAGCCTCCTCTGCGCGCGTGGCGGTGCTGTCCAGACCGGTGAGCACGAAGATCACCCGGCGATCGCCCTGTTTGGCCGAGCCGACAAGGCCATAGCCTGCCTCTTGCGTGTGGCCGGTTTTCAGACCATCCGCGCCGATCCCCAATTTCAACAACGGGTTGCGGTTGCGCTTGTTCGAGGGGGCCCGACCGTCGAATTCAAACTCTTCCTCGGCAAACAGAGGATAGTATTCAGGAAAATCACTGATCAGGCGATCTGCCAGAACGGCCAGATCGTGGACTGACATCATGTGACCGGCAGCGGGCCAGCCGTTGGAATTGGCAAAGGTAGAATTGTCCATGCCCAGCTGTTTCGCGCGCTGCGTCATGTAGCGGGCAAACCCGGCCTCGGTCCCGTCGGGGCTGAGCGCCTCGGCGATCACCACGCAGGCATCGTTGCCCGACAGCACGATGATACCGCGCAGCAAATCCTCGACTGTGACGCGATCCAATGTGTTCAGGAACATGGTCGAGCCACCATAGCTCATGGCGTGTTCGGAAACGGGTAGGGTCTCATCCAACGTCAGACGTCCGTCGCGCAGGGCCTCGAAGGCCACATACAGTGTCATGAGTTTGGACATCGACGCCGGGGGCAGGGGCTGATCGGCGTCTTTGGATAGAAGGACCGTGCCGGTCGTCTGATCCATCACATAGGCCGCTCGGGCCGTCGTATCGAAAGCCTGGGCGGGCAGGGCAAACACTGCCAGTCCAAGGGTCAGAACAGTTGAGCGTAGTGAGGACAGCACAGCGGCACCTCCTTTCGGGTTCAGTTTTTGACGGTGAAGGCGTCTGAAAAGCCCAGATCCTTGACATCGCGATGAATGGCATTGCGCTCGGCCCGCGTGGATGCGGGGCCAACCACCACGCGCCAGACGGTTTTGTCATCGGTCTTTAATTCGCGCACCTCGGCGCTCAGACCGTTCCTGCGGATTTTGTCGGCGGCGCTTTTGGCATTGGCTTCGACCCCGAACGTACCCACTTGCACATATGGTTTTGACAGCGGGCCGGAAGCTGGGGCTTCGGCCGCCACAGGGGTCGGGTCCGAGGCTTCAATCGCCGCTGCGGCGCCCTCAATCGGGTCCAAGGGCGTTTCGGTGATTTCATCGACCTCTTTCTTCTGCCACCACTTCCGTTTTGGCGCGGCATCGGCGGGAGGTGTCACTTCGGGGTCAGTCAGAGACGGCGCAGCCGCAGCGGCTGCAGCGACCTCGGCTGTGTCGGCGGCCGTTTCGGTCGCTGTATCAACCGCCGTATCTGCGGCATCGGCGGTTGCCGCGCCAGCAGCAGCGGCAGCCCCTGCGACGGCTGCGGTTTCCTTCTTTTGCCACCATTTGCGCTTGGGTTTGTCTTCAACCGCCGCCTCGCCATCGGCTTCGACGTCAACCGCCGCGCTTTCAACCACTTCCTGCTCGGGTTCGGCGGCGGGTTCTTCCGCAGCTTCGGGTTCAGGTTCGGCTGCGACAGGCTCTACCGGTTTGCGACGCAGGGCAACAACGTCCACTCGCGTGGGCGCGCCGGCCAAAATACCCAGCTTCTCGGCGGCAGCGGAAGAAAGCTGCAACGCGGGACCAGGAAGGTTGCGTTCGCGGCGGAACAGGGCGCCTGTGGTGGACTTGTTATTTGCGGTGTTTGTTATGCGTACACGTTCGGGCTGGGTAACATCCGGGTGCGCGACCCAGATACCGCCCAATGACGGGCGTCCATCCCACAACCCGGCTTCGGTGACGTTGAAAACCTCGGGGGCTTCGACATCCTCGCGTGTGTTTCCGGTCGCATTGGGAAACAGCTCTACCGAGTCACTGCCGCGCGGACTGCTGTCCGCGTCCGATGAAGCCTCATCCGAAGACAGCGTTTCGTCGCAACCTACAAGAACTGTAAGCGCCACAGCAAAAACCACCAACGCCCGCGGTTTTGCGCGTGTCACAATCGCTCGATCCATTATCTCATCCCTTGCCTGAAAGGGCTTGGTTCACAATGCCCCACTGCCGTTTGCCGGTTCTCAAAGGCCAGCGTGTTTCGGTCTTTTCACCGTTGATCATAACCCGAGCAAAGGAGCATGGAAAGTCTGCTGGACAGGCTTGAGCAAGTTTTCCCTATTTGCACTTGCCACCGGTTTCGCTTGGCCTTAGACCCAGCCCCACGCGGGGAGGTGGCAGAGTGGTCGAATGCGGCGGTCTTGAAAACCGTTGGGCGTGAGAGCGTCCCCAGGGTTCGAATCCCTGTCTCCCCGCCACTCATACCTGTCTCACTTCAGTTGTATTTTCTGATCCGGAATTGTTACGCAATTCCCGCGCGTTGGCGCATGCGCTTTCAATCAGAGACGAAGCAAACCGTACATTCAGAGGACAATTCAGGCGCGAGTCTCAGTGTCGCATTTTAGCGGGGTCGCTTTGGGCTGGATTTCCCTGATAACCTGCAATTTACAGGGAATATTCGCAAACCGGGACTGACTTCCGTCATTTCTTCTATCAGAACTGTATGTTTCTCAGAGGTTTATGTTGCAAATTCCCTAAAAGGTGGAACAGGGAATTTCCTCGTGCGAACAGGGAATTGTTCCGCCGGATCAGGGAGGGCGAAGTCTGTATCAGGGACGCAGGAGCTGGAGATGTCAGAAGCCGAACAGGCGTTCCTGTTCGGACCATTCAAGTGGGTGGGTCACGCTGACCAGACGCTTGAGTGTGAGTTCGGGCGGCTGGCTCCCGTCGAGAATCGCCGTTTGAATCTTTGGTGAGAGAAAGGCGAGCTGAGCACGGGTGCGGATGAAGGCGTCAGGGACGCTTTCGCGGCGGGCAATCTCCATCAGTTGAACTCCGGCCTTCAGATCACGGGCCCAGCCATGGGCGCGGATCAGCATGGACCGGAGGTGGGGATCAGGTTGGGGTGCCATGTCTCCGGCGATGACCTTGGCCTCGACGCCGCGGCGGCACAGATCGAAAGATGCGGTGACGTGGGTGAGATCCGGGTGCAGATGATCGGCCGCGATGCCAAGTGCGCTTGCCAGAGTTTTGGGGTTAAATTCGAGGTCGATCTGTCCTCGTGCAAGTTTGCCTTTGGCCAGAAGAGCAGCGCCGATCTGACAGCCATGGCCTAGAAGCCGGGTTACTAAATCCGCAACTGAAGTCTGAACTGCCTCGGCTAACCCGGCCTCCGGCTGCGCCAGTACTTGGTGCGCCGCGGCGGCGTCTTGCAAATGTCTGACGATGACATCAATGACCGCGTTTTCCAGCGCTGGGCCGGGCAGTCGCCAGCCAGAGATATCCTTGCCGCCTGAGATCAGTCGATTGGAGATATAGTAGCGCAACCGTCGGCCTTTGCGCGTGGTGTGGGTCGGCGTCAACCGATCACCAGTTTCGTCATACAGCAGACCGGTGAGCCAGGCCCCGGGGTCAGTGGAGTGTTGGCGCGCATCGGAGTCGCCGCGTGCCCGCGAGCGGTTGGAGGCCTGTCGCATTTTTTCCTGCACCCGGTCCCAGATGTCCTGATCGATGATCGCCGGATGTTGTCCGTCCCAGATCTTATCCTTGTGGCGGATTTTTCCGAGATAGACCGGATTGCGCAGCAGGTAATAGATTTGACCCCGTGACAGCGGACAATCCCCCTTCACACTGCCATCTGTCCGAACAACCCGTTTTGACCGCAGGTCTTCTGCCGTTGCCCGTTCTTCTACTTTGCGCAGGCAACCAAGCTCGTCATAAAGCCCAAAGAGATGCCGGACCGTTCTGGCCTCCTCTTCATTCACCACCAGCGTTCTTGCCTTCGGATCGGGGTGGCGATCATAGCCCAGAGGCAGGTTGCCACCCATCCAAAGCCCCTTCTTCTTCGACGCTGCAATCTTGTCGCGAATACGTTCGGCGGTGACTTCCCGTTCAAACTGAGCAAAGGACAACAGCACATTCAGCGTTAAACGGCCCATGGAAGATGAGGTATTGAAGGCCTGCGTGACGGACACAAAAGAACAGTTTGCCTGTTCCAGCCGGTCGACCAGCTTAGAGAAGTCGGCAAGCGACCGGGTCAGCCGGTCAATCTTGTAGACCACCACCATGTCAATACGCCCGGCATCGATCTCTTCAAGAAGGCGCTGAAGGGCGGGTCGCTCTAGGGTGCCGCCCGACAGGCCACCGTCATCGTAGCGCCCGGACAACAGGGTCCAGCCTTCATGTCGCTGGCTTGCGACATAGGCCGCGCAGGCCTCATATTGCGCATCCAGCGAATTGAAGTCCTGATCCAGACCATCTTCTGAGGACTTGCGCGTGTAGATGGCGCATCGGATTTTACGGCGCGGGCTCATTTGGCCGCCTTGCCGGTGAGCCCAAAGAAACGCGGCCCTGACCAATGCGCGCCGGTAATCTCTCGGGCGATGGCCGAGAGTGAGCGATAGGACCGACCGTTCCAAGTGAAGCCGTCTTCTGTAACGTCGACTACATGGGTCACACTATTCCACTCGCGTAGCAGGCGCCCGCCGGGTTTTAGGGCAGGGCATGTAGGCCGGGGTTTCTTCCCAGAGCCCTTTTCCAGCGTGGCTTTGACCTGGCGGGGTAGCCTGCCATGACGGCGGGACTGCATCTCAAAGGCGATAAAGCGGCGCAGAAAGGGTTGGCTGAGCATGGCGGGGGCGGGTTGATCAAACAGTTGCTGCCAAAGCGTGACCAGATCCGATCGACCCATGGCGGCGAGATCGGCGACATCGCTCGTCTTGGTCATGACGCTTCTCCAGTTCCCGCCGCCAGATGATATGTGGATGGTCCATTTGGTTTGTCGGATGTCCGCCGTTCAATTGTGACGCCTTTTTTCCGCAGACCGCTTAGAGCTGCTCGGACCGAATGAGGCTGCCATCCCGTTGCTTTGCACAGCGCTTCCAGGTTGGCGCCGCTCGGGCGACGCAACAAAGCTTGAACCTTGTCAATTTTGGTTTGCTTCCGTTTGGACATTAACTGTCTCCTCTGATCTTGGGTCAGCGAGATGCCGAACCCCAGTACCGAGGAGCGCCCGAATGGCTCGGGCGTGGGTTCAGTGATGCGTGGTTTACGGCAACAGTCCAGCTCTTTCTGAAACGATTACTGGAGGCGTGTGTTTTGAAGTGCGACGCTGCCGTACCCCCGATTATTCGTCAACAATCTTAATTGGTTACTTTTAGTTTGGGGGGTTGCGTCTCGTATTGATGGCACCTACATTCGACCTAATCGCCCGGACTATCAGGGCGGGAAACTGCTCCCGCAGGCAGCACTCATTGGAAACACAGGTTTCCGCAGAGAGCATTCAAAGGAGCAACGTCTCGGATCGATTGGTCCGGGGAGTTGCGATTTGTGCTCTCTCCGATTTTCCAACGCGATCCCTCCATCTCGACGTCCGCGCGGCGTCACGCAAAAGGAGGCGGTTATGCCTGCCAACAAAACACTAAGTGACGCTCTGGCGTCCAATACGCCGATCTGGATGGCGGAGAAAGTCATCCAATTGAAGATCAGCCAGATCAAGCCCTACGCCAACAACAACCGCGTGCACGCGGCCAAGAATGTCGACAAACTGAAAGCATCGGTGGCCCAGTTTGGCTTTGTCACTCCGATCCTGTTGGATGGTTCGGGCACAATCATCGCGGGTCATGGCCGCTATGAAGCCGCCAAGGCCCTGGGGTTGATGTCCGTGCCGACTGTTGTCGCGGATCACTTGTCAGACGGGGAAGTGCGCGCTCTGCGTATTGCGGATAACAAGCTGGCAGAATTGTCCGACTGGAATGAGGCGGCCCTGCAGATCGAATTTGCCGAGCTGATGGATCTCAGCCTTGATGGCGAGTTGAACTTTGATCTGGACATCACAGGGTTCGAAACACCGGAGATCGACATCATCATCGACGGCACGGGCGAGGCCACGGAGACTGAAGCGGAATCTGTTGATACGCCGAACCCTGCGGC
Source organism: Ruegeria sp. AB6 (assembly GCF_056542685.1). Taxonomy (NCBI): domain Bacteria; kingdom Pseudomonadati; phylum Pseudomonadota; class Alphaproteobacteria; order Rhodobacterales; family Roseobacteraceae; genus Ruegeria; species Ruegeria sp. AB6. Next base: position 394,900 of record NZ_JBQGAD010000002.1, read on the forward strand.
ACCCGTAGTCACGGAGCCGGGTGACCTCTGGGTTCTTGGAGATCATCGCATCTTCTGCGGGGATGCCCTGCAAGCCCAGATCTACGACACCTTGTTGAAAGGCGAGAGCCCGCAGATGGTGTTCACTGATCCTCCCTATAACGTACCGGTCAATGGGCATGTGCGGTCCGGCAATAGCGCCGAACACCGCGAGTTTGCCATGGCGTCGGGAGAAATGTCGGATAGCGAGTTCCGCAGCTTTCTCTCAGACGTGATCAACCGGCTGTTTCACTGCTTGCCCGACGGAGGCATTGCGATGATCTGCATGGACTGGCGTCACATCGAAGAACTGATTGCAGTGGGCAAGGCAGCTGGATTGGACCTAATCAATCTCTGCGTCTGGAATAAGACGAACGGAGGCATGGGCAGCCTTTATCGCTCGAAGCACGAGCTGGTTTGCATCTTCAAGAAGCCCGGTGCGCCGCATATCAATAATGTCGAATTGGGCAAGCACGGGCGCAACCGGACCAACGTCTGGGATTACGCCGGTGTGAACAGCTTTGGGGCAGGGCGCGAGGCGGATCTCGCGGATCATCCCACGGTGAAGCCGACAGCTCTGGTTGCAGATGCCATCATGGATGTGAGCCACCGCGGCGATGTCGTGCTGGACGCCTTTGGCGGGTCCGGCGCGACTCTGCTGGCAGCTGAGAAAACCGGGCGCCAAGCGCGGCTTATTGAGCTCGACCCGGCTTATGTCGATGTGGCCATCCGCCGTTGGCAGGAGATGACCGGTGATAGCGCCGTGCACGCGGTAACAGGCCAGACGTTCGATGCGCGTTTTGCGGCCAACGATACCACTTCACAACAGGAGGTGGGTCATGTCTGACGATACGAAAGAGTATGAGGTCGGCTACGGCAAACCGCCCAAAGCGACCCAATTCAAAAAAGGCCGATCCGGCAATCCGAAAGGGCGGCCGAAAGGTGCCAAGGGGGTGAATGCCAGCTTGAAACGTGAATTGGAAACCAAGATTACGGTTCGCGAAGGCAGCCACGAAATCCGGATTTCCAAGGCTGAGGCAATTGCCAAGCGGTTCACGGCAGGCGCGTTGAAGGGCGACACGAAATTGTTGATGGCGCTGCTTAAGCTGGACACAGATCTGTTCAACGCAAGTGAATTGGACGCGCAAGAAAGCGTCCGTACGGTTGAGCCCGACGCTGTCGACTACGACATCCTCCGGGATTTCTTTTCCAGCCAACTGGACGGTGACGGTGATCTGGAAAACGAGGAGGCGGAAGATGACGACTCCTGATCCAAAAATCGTCGTGCAAGCCGCTCGCGAGGTTTGCCGGGACAATTTCTTTCCCTTCGTTTGGCGTGTGTTTGGCACGCTGCACCAGGGAACTGACCGCAGCTTTGATCCGGCCTGGCATGTGCGGGCCATGTGCCATGAGTTGGACAATGTCCGTCGAGGCGAAAACAAGCGACTGATCATCAACATCCCGCCACGTTGCCTGAAATCGGTCACCGTGGCCGTTGCATATGTCGCTTATCTTCTCGGTCATAACCCCAGCGCCAAGATCATCGTTGCCAGCTATGGGTTGGATCTGGCGCGCAAACATTCCGAAGATTGTCGTCGGATCATGTCTGCGCGCTGGTACCGGGAAATGTTCCCTGAAACGGTCTTGGCTAAAAAGGGCAACACCTCAGAAGAAATCCGCACCACAAAGGGAGGCAGCCGTAAGGCTGTCTCCATTGGAAGTTCTGTCACCGGTCATGGCGCCGATTACATCATCATCGATGACCTGCTGAAAGCCGGAGATGCCGGCTCCGAAGCCGAGCTGGTCAAGGCGCAGGAGTTCATTGAGGGGACCTTGTTGTCGCGCTTCGACAATCCGGCCGAAGGGCGTGTGGTTATGGTTGCGCAACGGTTGCACGAGATGGATCCGCCGGGTTATCTGCTCGAACGCGGGACCTACCGGCATCTGAATCTGCCTGCCATCGCAGAAGGCCATGAGGTGGTTCCTCTTGGGCGTGGAAGGGTCATGCGCCGCAAACCGGGTGATCTCCTGTGCCCGTCCCGTTTGGATCAGCAAACGCTGGATACCAAGCGTCGCGAAATGGGCGCGGCCGTGTTCAATTGCCAGTATCAGCAGAACCCCATTGCTCCCGACGGGTCGCCCTTGCGCTGGGAGTGGTTTGGCACCTACGAGACCATCGAAGATCGCCGCTGGTTCCAACTGGTGGTTCAGAGCTGGGATACGGGCATGTCGGCAGACCCCCGGTCTGATTTCTCTGTCTGTACAACCTGGGGGTTCCGCGAAAATGCGTGGCATCTTATCGACGTCTGGCGCGGGCAGGTAGACTACCCAGACCTGAAAGCCAAGGCACTGCAACTTGTCGGCCGTTGGGATCCCGATCGTGTCCTGATCGAAGATGCGGCCTCCGGCAAACCTCTTTTGGACGAATTGTTTCGTGATGACCGTCGGCGCTACGAACGCATTAAACCCGACAAGGACAAGGAAACCCGGTTCCAGTCCGCTTGCGGTCCTGTCGAAGAGGGCAAGGTTTATCTGCCTGCAGATGCACCCTGGCTGCCGGTATTCAAACGGGAGCTTCAGTCCTTTCCACGCGGACGCAACGACGATCAGGTCGACAGCTTTGCCCACTTTCTGAACTGGTCCAAGGGACCGGGCTTCTACCGGGCATTGGGCCGCGACCACCGGATCAACATCGAACGTCGGGAGCGTAATCGAGAGAGGGTCAGGCGACGGTAGGATCTCGGAGTTGAGCTTGAAAACTCGTTGAATAGTACTGGGAGGGCCGATGTCGGACCAATCCTGAGAGCGGCCCCAATGACCGCTCGCAACCACAAACCGGTCTAATCGCTAATGCCGTCGGATGACGGCTTTGAGCCCTTCCCGACCGATGCAGCTTTTGTCACGAACGGGCAGAATGCCGACCTTACGGACCTTCGCTGCGGGCACGAGAAGTCAGAGTTCGCAGAAACCAAGGCGGTCAAGATGGGCGGAAAGCTGACTTTCGTTGTGTCCGCAAAATAGGCAAGGACCTCTGCCGAAAGCTGACATTCGATTGATTTTGCAACTAAGATAATCACTGCGCCGCCGAAAATCGGCTGCAAGATCAAGATCACCAGATAGCATCCAGCCGATAATGAGAATAGAAAAAGCCATGAAACCTATCACAAGAAACTGACCAAAACACCATGGCTACAGACCTTAAATCCTATGGCATCGATGCCGCCTTTACCCGTGGCGCACTCAAAGGTTCACAGATTGAGCCCAGTTATTCCGGCGCTCTGAGTTTTATGCGCCGCAAATACACAAAGGATCTTGAGGGGGCGGATGTAGCGATCACCGGAGTTCCCTTTGATCTTTCTGTGAGTAACCGTCCTGGAACCCGCTTTGGCCCAGAGGCAATTCGCAAGGCAAGCGCTCAACATGCCTGGGGCCCAATTTGGCCCTGGCGGTTTGATCCATTCGATACGCTTGCAGCAATCGATTACGGTGATTGCGTTTTCGACTGGGGCGTGCCCCAAGACGTCCCGTTGGCCATAGAGCGCCACATATCGGAGATAATCTCGGGAGGAACGGCCAGCCTTGTTCTGGGCGGCGATCATTTCATCACCTATCCGGTACTTAAGTCCTATGCTGAGAAGTACGGCCCAATCGGTCTCATCCAGTTTGATGCCCATCGGGACGTCGAGCCCGACGAGGGTGGACGCATGGATCACGGCAGTATGTTCAACCTAGCGGTTCGCGAGGGCATCATAGATCCGCAACGGACCGTTCAGGTGGGCATCCGCACCTGTTTCGAGGGCGAAGAGACCTATGGCATGAAAATCTTGCATGCAGACGCCGTACATGCTGCTCCAGCTGAAGAGATTGCCGCAACCATTTTGTCCACCGCTGGGGATGGTCCGACCTACCTGACCTTCGACATAGACTGCCTCGATCCGTCCACTGCTCCCGGGACGGGCACACCGGTCCCGGGCGGGCTTACCAGCTACCAAGCGCTCGCCATAATCCGGGCCATGAAGGGGCTCGATCCAGTCGGCATGGATGTGGTCGAAGTCTCCCCCCCGTTTGATCATGCGGAGATGACCTCCAACGCAGCCGCAATGATCGCCGCAGAACTTCTTTGCCTGAAAGCCTGGGCCAGAGGAGCTCGGGCCGTTTCAGAATAGCCAATAAATCGTCTGTTGCTTGTCTCACAAGTGGAGAATAGCTGCGTGCGGCTTGGCCCCAATAGGCCGTCCGCAGATTGCGCCCTTCTGTCTATTCGAGCTCAAATGTCCGGTAAGGGGCAACGGATCCATAAGTTCGTTTGGACATTCTCTCTATCAAATGGCTCAAGCATCAATCATGGCTGACGATTGATTTCACCAAGAATTGTAGACCTCTACGGTCTTTGCTTTCAGGCTATATTGCGCCTCAATGTTTGCAGCGCCATCAAAAAAGACGACGTCGCGCCGTGTATCCTCGGCGTTCAATTCTCCTTCGATCCAGAAAGCTTCGAAGATTGAGCTGAAGGCAACACCCTTTGGATAGTCCACATGGACAATCTGGTTTGGAGGCGGTGTTGGCGTGTGAACGCAGGCACCTGCAACTGGCACAAACAGGAATTCTGTCACCTTTTTCTCTTCGAAGGCGAGCGGGACAACGTAACCGGCAAGCCGTATAGATTGTCCGAGAATGTTCTGGTTGGGTGCGCGCCTTGCTTTGCCATTCTGAGCGATGATGTTCCGCCGCTCTCTCATCAGGCCGTCTACGTCAACTTGATGCATTGAGAGGAGTGTAAGAGCAGCTTCGTGGCGTTCAAATAGTGCCATATCTTCCCGTTCGCGCGGTGTCGACGTGCGCCATTCGACGTGGATGCGCATGGCGTCGCGCAGAAACGGTCGCATGTCGGCAAAGGGCGTTTCGCTGGAGACATGCACTGGTAGCAGATCCTGCCAGCCAATCACACGCGTACCTGTCGACATGTTTTGCGGCGCTACACTGACTGGCGTTCGGGTCAAATCAAGCGGAGCTGCAAGCGGATCAAACGGCATACCACCGGGTTGCTGGCCCGCAATCGCGCGCTGCCATGCGCTCTCAATGCTTTGTGCCGCAACCGGGAGAGATATCAGACCAAACAGAGCGCCAATCGCAAAAGCTGACAGCGGACTCGTCATCCCTCAGACACTCTCACGCTAGTAACTGCGACGCCTCGGCGCAGTTTCTCGTCGTCGCCTTCTTCCCACTCCGGCTCGGTCAATAGTTTGTCCGGTTCGCCGTCGCGATCAATATCGTAGACCAGTTCGCCGCCAAAATAGGTTTGCAGCACTTCAGTCTTGTGAAATTCAAAAACGTTCTCTTCGGCCTGTCTGCGAATATCTCGGTCGAGCACGATGATGTCTGCAATCTTGCCTTCCTCGAGACTCCCCAACACATCGCCCCGATCCTGAAGGCGTGCACTACCCAGGGTCGAGCCATGGATAACCTCTTCAAAGGTCAATGGTTCACCGGGCATGACAAGACCGCCGGGTGTTCCCATAGCCTGTCGTGTCATGCCGATCTCCATTCCTTCCCACGGCGAAAACACAGGAGACGTCGGCGCGTCAGGTCCAAATCCATACTCCATGAACTCGGTCACGAGTTTGAACTGGTACATACGCTCCAGCACCTCTTTTGGCAGGTTCTGACTGGTCACATTACGAAAGTACTCCTCGGTGGGATCAGCCCAGTGAAGTTGAAGCTGCCCGGAAACCCCGAGCCGAGACATGCGACGAGCGTTGTCGATAGACAAATGGTCAACATGCGTGAAAATCTGAGGGATGTCGTCGCGAAGGGGCTCGCCGGTTTCATGTGCAAATTCCAGCGCGTCGAGCGAGCGGCGGATCCCCGCGTTACCTTCAACGTGCAGCATCAAGGTAAAATCACGCTCTGTTAGTGCGTCGAAAATCTCTGCAAGGTTGTCTGGTCGAAAGTTCATATCCGGCCGTGTGCCGTCCAGATACGGGCCTTCCATATAGGCAAAACGCCCCGGTGTTCCATCAATAGCGAACTTCACAGTGTTCGCATGGAGAATACTGGGATCAACGCCCGCATCCTCGACTGCGGCCCGCCGTATCTCTAATTGTTCGATCATTGCGGTATCGCCCTCTGGCGTGCCGGTGCCCCAGAACACCATGGCTAATTCGTGCCTGAGTGTTAGTTCTCCTTTTTGCGCCAAACGGACGTAGACGTCATCTGCCCCCTCCTTGGACCCGGCGGCAGCTTCCGTTGCACCGGTGACCCCGACCGCGTTGAGCACGCGAGCGGCACCAATAATCGCTTCCTCCTGTTTCTCAAAAGAATAGAGTTTGTGCTGTTCGACAAACCCTGTCGAAAGGTGAGCTTTCTCCTGCAAAAGTCCGGAAGGTTCATCGCCAGCGTCATTCAAAGGCATGTAGCCGCCTTTCGGTGGCTCCCAATCGGCAGTGATCCCGAGGTATTCCAGAGCTTTCGTCGAATACCAGCCGTTATGTTGCGTATTGTCGGAGATCAATGCAGGGCGTCCACCAACGATTTCGTCCAGTTCTTCCTTGGTGGGATTCTGAAAATGCGCGTCGGACCAACCGCCGCCGATCACCCACTCATCTGGCCCGAGCGTCGCCGCGTACTCCCGGATTACTTCGACAACCTCCTCACGCGACGCATCGTTGTAACCGAACAGGTTGAGCATGACGAAATGCGTCTGCCCAAAGATGCGTGTGTGCAAGTGAGTGTCGATGATACCAGCCATAACGGTATTTGTGCCCGCATCCACGATCTGGGTGCCATCGCCTGCCAACTCGCGGCAACTGTCATCAGTGCGTACACAAATGATCGTGTTTCCCGCAACCGCCACGGATTGCGCCAGTGGCAACTCGGGGTTTGACGTGATGATGTTTTCACTCAGGAAAACGGTGTCGGCTTGCTGAGCAAGTAGCGGCGAGCCTGCGAGCAAAATAGCTAGCGCGAGCGCGCTGTATCCTGATTTCATTTTCAAGTGATTGCCTAAATGCTGACTGTTTGGAGGTTGGCAAAAGACCACAACGAGCGTCAAATCAACTTTTCAACAAAATGGACGCAGGATCTGGCTCTACATCTTTGGCAACCTGATAAAGCGCATCACACCGTTGCACCTGCCTAATTAATCGCAGTGCTTGAACAACATCAGTTTTGTTGTAGCAAAACGGCCTATACTTACGGCGGGAGATCGAAGTTTCAAACCGAACGGCCCGGTCTTTCTCGATCTCACCCGCAACTTGTAGACGGCGCCCTACTGACCATTGCAGGCACTACCATTTTGATCACTTACGTACTGTCGATCCGGCATGGTATCGTGCATATGCGGCGAACGGCAGCATTGCTGAGCCGCGGTACAGCATCCCTGTAGACGGCTGGATGTCGGCTTTGGGCCGCTCGTGTCTGGCTTAGTTCTTGAATGGAATGACGTTTGACTCGCCATTGACAAATGCCACTGCACCTTCTCGGCGAATTGTGGTGACTGCTTCCTCTAGCGCATCCTGGTCGTCGTCAAAGAGATCGTCCCAGACGATGGATGTCCCGTCTTCAGTCACAACCTCCAGCGACCACCCGTCTCCGCCTTCGAGTTTGTAGATGTCCACCTTGAATGGCACCCCATCCTCAACGATGCGCTGCGAAGCGCTAGAAATGACAAGATTAGGTTCGCGTTCCATCTGAATACCTCGTTGGCCTGCCGCAGAAGATAGAAAAACTGATCAAGGAAGCCAATGTCCGTAAAGCGGTTTGCGGACGCAGCATTTTGACCTGACTACGAAAGATAGGAATGGGCCGTGAGTGACGGAAGATTGGCTACCTATGTTTAAGAACGCCGCGCTGCGTCCGAAGTCTGCTAGGAGCCCAAAGCGGTCGAGGTCAGTCGCTAAATCATAGCATCATTTTGCTTGGGAAACTTAGCGCTCAATTCGATATCGGCAGCAGTTTTCCTTTCCACCTAAGATCATCTCGATGCTAGGCTCAGGCAAATTCCGCCTTACTGAGCATTAAGAGCCATGACCAAACTGAACGTTACCCGCCGCACCGCAATGACCATCCTCGGCAGCGCGTCAATGATCGCGATTTCTCATGCCACCTCAACTCATGCGGCCTCGTCATTGCAGGATTTTGGAAGCCAGCTTCAGACGCTGCCCGAAATCACTGTTTACACAGCGCAGCGCGTCATCACCATGGAGGACAACGACCCAGCAATCAACGCGGTCGCCGTGGTCGGAGACCGTATTCTGGCCGCGGGATCGCGCGATGCAATCGTTAATCGGATTGGTTCGCAGCCGTTTCGGCTGGACGAACGGTTTTTTGACAAGGTGATCATTGCCGGTTTGATCGACCAGCATGTGCACCCTTTCCTCGCCGGATTGACCCTGACCTCCGAGATCATATCGATTGAGGATTGGAATATTCCGACTGGCTTTTCGAAGGCCGCCGAGGATGAAGCGGATTATAAGTCTCGCTTGCAAGCCGCTGAAGCGGCAATGGATGATCCCGACGCCTTGTTACTGACATGGGGATACCACCACTTTTTTCATGGCGAGATCAGGCGTGCACAACTCGACGAGATCAGCAGCACACGCCCAATCATCATAGTCCACCGATCTGCACACGAACTTATCTTGAACACGCCCGCATTGGAGTTTCTGGGCATCACCGAAGACTTCGTAAATGGCTTTGCGGGGCTTGCGCTTGAGCAGTCGAGCTTTGAAGACGGGTATTTCTTCGAGGCGGGCATGTTTGCCGTTCTTCCCGCAGTTGCACCGGTGCTTTCAACACCAGAGCGTCTGGGCGCTGGTCTCAGGCTGGCGCGCGAGTATATGCACCGTGCAGGCGTCACGGTTGCTGCGGAACCGGGAGGCGTGCTGTCACGTCCACTTCAAGAAGCAACCAACGCCGTCTTTTCCGGGCCTGACGCACCGCTCAGGACCTATTTCATACCCGACGGGAAATCTCTGGCTGCCTTGCACCTCCAAAACGGAACGATGATCGAGGAGACGGAAAAGCTACTTGATTGGGGTGAAGGCAAAACGGCTTTCATGCCGAAGCAGGTGAAACTCTTCGCCGATGGCGCTGTTTACAGTTTGGCTATGCAGGTCTCGGAGCCCTACGTAGGCGGCGATTTCCACGGCGAGTGGATTATGCAACCAGATGAGTTCAATCCTGTTTTCGATGCCTACTGGGAGGCAGGCTACCAGTTGCATGTTCATCAAACCGGCGACCTTGCCGTGGACTTGATCCTGGACGCTGTTGAGCGAAACATGCGCGGGATGCCGCGAGCCGATCACCGCACGACACTGGTCCACTTCGGTTATGCGAGAGAAGATCAAGCAAAACGCATCGCTGAACTGGGCTGTATCGTCAGCGGCAATCCATACTACGTAACCGCGCTGTCAGATCGATATAGCGAGCTTGGACTTGGCCCGGACCGTGCAGATGACATCGTGCCGCTTGGCCCAATCAAGGCCAATGGAACCCCGATTTCTTTCCACTCAGACGTGCCAATGGCTCCGGGTGAGCCGCTGTTTCTCGTGTGGGCTGGTGTGAACCGGACGACAGTATCTGGCCGCGTTGCAGGTCCGGAACACCGCCTGTCGGTCGAAGACGCGCTGCGGGCTGTGACCATCGATGCGGCCCAATCTCTTCGATTGGAAGATGAGATTGGCTCCATTGCTCCCGGCAAGTTCGCGAACTTCACCATCCTTGAAGAAGACCCATTCGAGGTAGAGGCGGAAAAGATCAAAGACATCGGCATCTGGGGGACCGTGCTTGAGGGCGACATTTTCCCTGTATCAGACGACTTCGATCTAGACCGCGCGTCACTATCTCCACCACGGGATACGACAAATCCACCAACAAAGCCGCTGTACGCGCTTGCTGATGTGTCAGGCATCGCGCAGAAGGGCATGCTTGCCGGATGCTCGTGTTGCGCTTCACCCGTATCGCAGTCGTGCACGACATCTGCGGCAGGGCAAATCTCGGCAGTTAGCTGTTGTGGGACCAATGCGTTGGGGTGGGCCGTCGTGTCCGAATGGGCCTCCATAGTTTAGATTGGAGCCAAGCAGAGATTGGATAATCAAGTGTCCGGAATGTCCGCGGAGCGGTCACAGGATGCCGCTCGCATCTCGCTGAAGCAGCGAATGTCGGGAATGCGGGCTGCAATTGCGGCATCTTGGTTGGTGAGCGAACGGCGGCTCTGGGCCGTTCACGAGGGTCTGAGATCGTGCTGCGCTTGCGAAGTGCGGTGCTCGACCAACGACCGCAATGCGCAGATAGCGGCCGTATAGGGGCGCAAGGCGAACGGCGGGAAAGTCCGCAATGCAGTCATTGAGCGTAGGTGAGCGAACGTCTGCCTCGAGCCCAAAATACGGAACGCTGCACCGTGTGCCAATGTCGGCATTGCGGTGCCCAAGGCTGACAACCGACGATGAAAAGGAGGAGCATCGAAACTTTGACACAATCTTTTCATGGCCTCTCTGGCGGAATCAGCTTTGGAGATCTCCAAAAGAGATTCTTCCCCCGCAAATTGTCAGCGCAATGCGCGCATGGGCCAACTGGTTTTTATCAATTGAAAACAGATCCTGTTCGAGGATGGCGATGTCGGCCAGGTATCCTGGCTTCAAGCGGCCCTTTCGGTCCTCGTTAAACTCTAGCCAGGCATTGTCATGCGTATAGGCGGACAGCGTAGCCATAAGGCTTTGACGGTTGTCCAGCCAAGGAGGTGGCAGCTCAGTGCAGTTAACGGCCCCGGCAACCGTCATCATTGTGTCGACAGGGACGACTGGCCAATCCGTCGAGAAACAGACTTTGGCGCCGCTCTCACGGATCTTGTTCCATGCAAAAGCAAAAGGGATTTGCTCCGCTGTCAGAATATTTCCGGCGGAATAGGGGGAAAACAATCCTCCTGCGGGTGAGTGCAGGGGTTGAAGAGAGGCAACGACGTCAAGGGCAACCAGCCGGGGCAGGTCCGCGGGGTCTATTACTTCAATATGTTCAATGCGGTGTCGGGAATCTCGGGCGCCGTTGGCGTTGCGCGCTGCCTCGTAACCGTCCAACGTACGCCGAACGGCACCGTCGCCAATGGCATGCGTGCTGAGTTGCAACCCCATTGCATCAGCGCGAATACAGGCTTCGTTGAAGTGTTCCGCACTGAAAACGGCATCACCGAGGCTCTTAGGTTTTCCCGGATAAGGCGCAAGCATCAGCGCCGTGTAGCTGTCCAGCACGCCGTCCATGAACATCTTAACCCGCCCTGACCAAACCATATTGGACGCAAAACGGCGGCGCATTTCATCGGCCTCTTGCAACCGATCCAGAGGGTCGGTGTTCTTCAAATGCATGGGCACCTGAACACGGATCGGAAGGCGCCCCTCGGCCTCAAGTTCGCTGAGCAGTTCAAGTTGATAAAAGTTGCCATCCATGTTGTGCAGCCCCGTAATCCCGTGGGATGCACAGTGATTCAGGCCACGTAGGATGACCTCTTTGTCAAAGGCGCGTTCTTTGGGCGTTGCGGGTGGCTCGGGATCCGCTCCTGTGACGTAGCCCAGCAGATCACGTCCTCCCAGTTGCGACAGGCGCAGAACCGGGCCAAAAGCACCGGTTTCATTCAGCTGACCTTGTGCGGTGCCGTCCCCAGCCATCACGATTTCCGAACCGGGGGGAACAACTGAGCCGTGAAGAATGCCTGCCTTCTCCAAGGCAATTGTGTTCGCCCAGACCGTGTGGTGGTCAGCCGACATCAGCGCAACGGGACGCTCAGACAGAATGCGATCCAAATATTGCCGAGTGGTTTTAACGCCTGGTCCAAGAATTTCGTAATCGGCCGCAACGCCCATCAGCAAAGGTTCTTCTGGGTGCTCAGCCGCAAAAGTTCGCAACGCCTTGGTCAGAGCATCTGCGCCCATCGTTTCGCGCAGGTCCAGCATTCCCAACTCGGCCGCCCCGCCAAAAAGGTGCACGTGGCTGTCAATAAAGCCGGGCATAACTGTGCCACCGGCAGCGTCGATGATTTTGGTTCCGGCCCCAGCCATGGCGCGAATGTCGTCGGTGTCTCCGACAGCCACAATTGTGTCGCCCCGAATGGCCAATGCCGAAGCCTTTGGTGTGGCCTCGTCAAAGGTCAGAAGAGAGCCGTTGAGGATAATCAGATCAGGTGTCGGCGACATGCGGCCTCGTGTGTCTGAGATGGGTTTCGAACTAACCAAGCGCGCGAATGATGGCCTCGCAAGCGAGCACGGCATCGTGGCTAAAGGACTGGATCAGATAGTCGGGCCAGCTGGACAGCTTGACGATAACGACGTCCGCCATCAGATCAATGAAGATCAGTTGACCAAAAACTCCACGCGCCATGAACACGCCCCGACCGGGGTCGTGAACCCACCAGAACCTTCGGTATGCCCCTTGGGGAGACAGCACGTCATAGGGATCACCATGTTTCGAGGGGTCCGCACCCGAACAAATCCCCGAAACCCAGCTTTCCGGCACCACTTGTTGGTCACCAACTTTGCCACCATCGGCCATCATCCGACCGAACCGCGCATAATCGCGCAGCGTTGCGTTGAACCCACCGTCCGCGAGCGCGGTCTTGGCGTCGTCCACTGTGAAAAAGCCGGAATGCACGCAGCCAATTTTTTGCCAGATACGGCTCGACAAGAGCGAAGCAAGGTCTTCTCCGCTGACGCGTTCCAAGGCCCAGGCTACGACATCCGTCTCGATCGAGCGGTAAGAAAACACCTGCCCATGGGGTCTGACTTGAGGCAATGTCAGAATAACGTCCCGAATGGTTGGCTTGATTTCACCCTTGCGAACGGGGCGCCAGCCTGACGCCACATCGACGCGGGTCATGTCGCTGTCCGGAAGGCCGTAATCCTCGGTGAAACGCACCCCTGATTGCATATCAAGCGCCTGATCCACGGTGCATCCGGCATAGCCTGTCGCGGCCAATTCCGGCACGATGTTTTCAAGCGGTTCCGTGAGGTCGAGCTTGCCTTCTCCATGGAGCACACCGGCCAGAGATCCAATCAGGGATTTGGAGACGGATTGGCCCAGATGCGTAGCGTCTGGAGTGAAATCGTTGGCGTAAATCTCGGTAAGTATCTGGTCACCCTTCAGCACCAGGAAACCATCTGTGTAGCTTTCAGAGAGCCAGGCCGCGACGGAAAGGGGGCGGTCGTCAAAAGTTTGAAATTCGATTTCCAACAGGTCGCGGTGGGCCTGTTTCAATTCTCGGGTCTCCGGTCCTGGACGCACATCTACCGTAGGAAACAGGCTTCGCATGTTCTGGAAAGTCCAGCGATTGAACGGAGCAAGGTCCCAGTTCTCGAGCGAAGGACGCTTCTCAGGCGGGGGCGGGAAGCCCTGCATGATGCCGATCTCACGCGCCGTCTTGGGCCTGGTGCCGGATTTGCTGTCGTGCATTTTCCACGCTCCCGCAGGGCGACCAAAAAGGGGTCGCAGTCAGAGTAAGAAACTTCGGAAAGTGACGGCCCGGCCAACGGCGGGCCGTCATTCAGGAGACTTCAAGCCTTATTGCTTCAGGCGGGTCCAAACCTTGTTGTAAAGGTCAACGACATCCTGATCGCAGGGCTTCACAAAGTCCGGAATCGGTGCATCGGCGGGCATGACGATCTCAGGCGCGCTGAGCATCTCGGGGTCCATAAAGGCCTCTGACCCTTTGATACCGTTGGCATAGCGCGCGAAGTTCGAGGTCATCGCGGCGTTCTCCGGGTCCATCATGAAGTTCACAAAGAGCTTTGCGTTTTCCATGTTGGGTGCATCGGCAAGAACGGCAACATTGTCCATCCAGCCAGTGAAACCCTCTTTTGGATAGGCGTATTGCAGCGAGGGGCGATCCGCCCGAGCGCGCATGGCAGCGCCATTCCAGCTTTGCGACAGGTCTACGTCTTTCGATGTCAGCTTCTCGATCACCGCATAATCCATCGTGCGCCAGTCGCCCTTGGCCTTGGCGAGAAGCGCCATCAGCTCTTTCATCTGATCGGGGTTCGAGTTGCAACGCGGGTATCCGAGGTAACGCAGGCCGGCGTTGATCACATCGTTCATGTCATTGAGCATGTTGATGCGACCTTTGAGTTCTTCGGGAGTATCAAAGATCAGACCAAGCGTGTTGATGTCGCCGCTGTAGACTGCGCTGTCGACTGTAAAGCTGGTGGTGCCCCACTGGTAGGGAACTGAATACTTGCGACCCGGATCCCAGTAGACATCGACCCAGTTCGGATCCATGTTCTTGAAGTTCTCCATTTCGGACGCGTTGATCTCGGCCAGCAGGCCTTCGCCAACCATGATCGCAATCATGTAGTCGCCGGGCACAACGACGTCATAGCCGGTGTTGCCTTCCTTGACCTTGGCCAACATGGTTTCATTGCTGTCATAGCCATCCAGCGTGACTTCGACGCCATATTGGGCTTCGAATTTCTCGATCATCTCGGGGTTGGTGTAGTTGCCCCAGTTGTAGATGTTCAGTTTGCCTTCGGCGTGGGCCGAGGCTGCGCTAAGCGCGAGGGCTGAGACAGCGGCGGCTTTGAGTAGTGAGAGTTTCATTTTAGTCCTCCGTTGAGTGGTTAGCGTCCCGCACCGACGCGGGCTTCTTGTTATTTTCGTTTGCGTTGCAGAAAGAAGGTGAGCGTGACCATGGCCACGGTCAGCCCGATCAGGATTGTCGAGACGGCGTTGACCTCTGGCGTCACGCCACGACGGATCTGGCCGAGGATGTAGATAGGCAAAGTGGTCTCGCCCGGGCCGGCCACCAGAAGCGTGATGATCACGTCATCCAGCGATACGACAAAGGCCAGCATGGCGCCCGCCATGACTCCGGGCATCAGGAGCGGCAGCGTCACATGGCGGAATGTTTGCCAGGGTGTTGCGTACAAATCCGCAGCGGCGGCTTCATAGGTCACGGACATATCTGACAAACGTGCGCGGATCGGCATGTAAGCAAAGGGCACGCAGAAAACCGTGTGGGCGAGGATCAGCCAGCCGATCCCGGTTACCCCCGTGAGCTGGCGCAGGATCGAAAAGAAGGCCAGCGTGGCAATCGCCGTGACAATCTCGGGGATCATCAGGGGTTGGTTTATGAGCGCGATGGCCGCAGAGCGACCGCGATAGACGCCCCCGCGCGTTGTTGCCAATGCTGCCATTGTGGCAATGATGGTGGAAAACACGGTCGCCGTGAGCGCAACCTGAATAGAGATCATCGCCGAACGCCGGATGTCGTCGTTTTCCAAGGCTGCCGCGTACCAGCGCAAGCTGAACTCGGTCCACCGCACAACAGAGCGGTTGTCGTTGAAAGAGAACACGACCAGTACGGCAATTGGTGCGTAGAGGAACAACAGAACCAGCCAGGACATGCCAGTAAACAGGGGTTGCCTGCGCAACTCGCGAGACCCGGTCGACGGGCGGAAGATCGACAGCAGTTTATCCATTTCCACCCTCCTTCGAAGCACCTGCCCGCAGGCTGACAAGGAGCGCGATCAACACAACTGCCATCAGGATCAGCGCTGCCGCGGCCCCAAAGGGCCAATTGCGCCCCGACCCGAATTGCAAGGCGATCAGGTTGCCGATCATCAGTTTCTTGCCACCGCCCAACAGTTCCGGCGTGATGTAGGCCCCGAGCGCCGGGATCAGCACCAGCACGCAGCCTGCGACGATGCCCGGGCGGGTAATCGGGATGATGATGTGGCGGAAAACCTGCGTACGCGTCGCATAGAGGTCATGTCCGGCCTCAAGCAGCGAAAAATCGAACTTCTCGAGCGAGGCATAGATCGGGAGGATCATGAATGGCAGGTAGCTGTAGACCAGCCCGGCAAGTACCGCGCCGTCGGTGTACAACATCTCAAGCGGTTCGCTGATCAGGCCGATCTTCATCAGCATCAGGTTCACAAAGCCCTCGTCCCGTACGATCAAAAGCATCGAGTAGGTACGGATCAAGAGGTTGGTCCAGAACGGCAGCGTGATGGCGAAGAGCCAGAAATTGCGTTGCTCCGGAGGGCGGGCCGCAATGAAGTAGGCCACGGGAAACCCGAGGATCAGGGTGCCAATCATGGTGGTGATGGCGAGACCAAAGGAGCGCCCGAAGATTTGCAGATAGGCGCTGTTGAAGCTCAGCGTATCATCAAAGATGTCCCTCTCGAAAAGGAACTGCACGTAGGCGTCGTAGGAGAACACCCATTCAACGCCGCCGTATGTTCCGGGCTCAAGAAACGAGTAAACCAGGGCAATCGAGAGCGGGAACAGACCAAAGATGCCAATGATCCCGAGTGCTGGGGTCAGCAGGAAGAGCCGCGTTCTGCGCCTTTGACGCGCGCGTTCTTCTTGGGCCGCGCGCAATCTCGTTTCGGCGTCGGTGCGCGAGATATGTGCAGCGGCACTCATCAGTCTTCCAGTACGTGCAGCATGGAGGTGTCACATTCGAGGCCAACCCGCGATCCGACGGGGCGTGGGGTGGAAACCTGGACATGAACGCTGACGCCATCTTCCAACAGCACGAGCATCTGTGACCCGGCCCCGAAATAGATGCTGTCTACGACCTCACCTCGCAAGAGCGCCGTCTCTGCACTCTCATCAACCACGCGGATGGTTTCAGGGCGTAGAGCCACATGCACGGGGCCGGGTGTGAGCGAGGTGCTGGCTGTATGAACCGTGAGTGGTGAACCCTCGCCAAATTGGATTTTTGCCGCATCCCCGTCAAAGCCAAGCAACGTCGCATGCACGATATTGGTGTCGCCAATAAAGTCCGCGACGAACCTGCTTTGTGGAGCTGTGTAGATCTCTTCCGGTGTGCCAACTTGGCGTATCGCACCTGCCGACATCACTGCGATCTGGTCCGACATTGCCAGCGCTTCACCTTGGTCATGGGTGACAAAGACAAAGGTAATGCCTGTCTCATGCTGCAGCCGCTTCAACTCGCTCTGCATCCCTTTTCGAAGTTTCAGGTCCAGCGCAGAAAGTGGCTCATCAAGAAGAAGAACCTTGGGACGCGGCGCCAGCGCGCGCGCCAAAGCCACGCGTTGCTGCTGCCCGCCTGACAACTGATCTACACGACGCGTTGCAAACTCTCCGAGCTGGACCAGATCCAGCATCTCGTTGATGGTGCTGTCGATTTCGGCCTTGGGCCTCTTCAGCATCTCAAGGCCAAACCCAACGTTGCGGGCCACGCTCATGTGGGGAAACAGCGCATAGTTCTGGAACACTGTATTCACGGGGCGATTGTTTGGAGCCAAATGGCCGATCGACTCGCCATCCAGTGTAATCTCGCCTTCGGTCGGAAGCTCGAACCCGGCGATCAATCGCAAAAGCGTCGTCTTGCCACAACCCGACGGGCCCAAAAGCGTGAAAAAGCTTCCTTCGGGAATGGTCAGCGACACGTCTCCCAGAGCCGTTACGGCCGCTTGGCCTTCGCCAAAGCGTTTTGTCACATTCTTTACGTCGATCATGGTCTGATCCAGACACCTGCACTTGTTGGTATGCAGAATCAGCTTAGAGCCATGAGACCGAACCTGTGAATACCTCCAAAGGGCGGGGTGACTTGTACCCCCAAAGGGGTAGGCCTAGTCGTTGGTCGAATGCAGGAACATCGAAAACAGGGCAGATTGAGAAGAAATCCCCAGCTTTCGGTAGATGTTCTTGCGATGCACTTTGATCGTCGAAGGGGAAACGTCCAGCAAAAGTGCTATCGACCGCGTCGAGTGCCCGCGCAAAAGGGATTGCACCACCTCGATCTCCCGCTGTGTCAAACCCTTGCAAACCTTGTCGATCACCCCATCGAAATCGACCTCGCTATCTTCGAACTGGCCTGATGAGGGGGTGCGATGAAAGTGCTGCTCGCAAAGCGCCGATATTATTGGATGTAGATCCGTTAGCCTTTCGACATCCCGCCGGGAGAACCGGGTTCTTCCCTCCGAGGGACCGAGGGAAAGAAACAAGGTGCCGTTGGCAATTGTCACGAAAACCCCCATCTCATCTCTTAGAAACAGGGTCTTGTAGTAGATGCGAAAGTAGTCGGAGTTGGCAAACCTGTCTGGCGCCACATCTCTCAGCACCATCACCGGTTCGTGGCGTTCACCGATGAAACGAACAACAAATGGGTCCAGCAACCAAGCGCGATCAAGCCATCGGTCCACAACGACCGAGCGGCGTTCTGCACGTACATTGTCATAGACATGTTCGGGCGCTTTTCCTGGGTTCAGAAGGCTGACAAACGCGCCCTTGAACGAAGCTGCTCCGCGCATGAGGTTCAACAACTCTGGCATAAAGTTGGACGTCCCTACGGCCCGAATAGCCCCAGCTACGTCTTCCGAGTACGTTGGTTGTGCGGACTTACCCAAGTATCCCACCTAGCGATAGGGCGTTTCCAAGCCAATGTGGACAGTCGGAATTAACTTGGCAACCTTTTCACACTGAAATCTGCCTCGAAAAGCTTTTCCGCATCGGCTCGCTGGATCAATTCCGCAATCTGCTCCAGCACAAGTCTTCTAAGATCAAAGAGGCCAGGTAACTTTGAGTTGTCACTTGTATCGCTTCAGCACTTGAACCTGATGATTTGCCAATTCTGGGTAACTTCGTGTCTGTGCAAAGGAACTCTGATCCAAGGAATAGCTGAGTGTTTCGACTGGAAGCGGACATTGCATCAATGGCGATGGATGGCAGCTTTGTCCGCACAGCAGACATAGTCGTTTTACGACACAAAGTCTGGTTCCGTTCTTTAGCGGACATCCAGGAAAACTGCTCAAGACAGAGAGTATCTGGTCCCCATCGAGCCACCCCGCTGAAACATGGTCAGCTTTTGTTCTTCAAAACTTTCAATTTCTTATCATCTTTCTGTGACCGGATAGCTTACCCTGAACTGGTCGCGGAGCATGCGAAAGATGAACTTGGCCTTGTGACTTATAGTCAAAGGTTCATTCGAAATTCTAAGACTGTTCCACTTGCTGGAGCAAGTTGATCGCCAGGTGTTCAGCGTAGCTGCGCCAACACATCTTCCGCGGCCCTTAATCCTTCTAGGTGGGCTCCGCTGACCGAGCATTGTTGGTTAGGATGTGTAGCTTCACCGGCGAAGTGCACCCGCTCAGCATGAGACTGGCGTAAGACAGCGCGTTTGTTGTGGCCTCCCGGCTTGGCTCCAGCGTAAGAACCACGCACATAGGGTTCATTTCGCCAAGCGGTAGCGTGGCCTTTGATGAAGGCTTTTCTGACTGTTGTGCCGAAAAAGCCAACCAATGTTTCGAGCGCGTGCTCTATGGCGCTTTCAGGCCCCGCGTCCTGCAAAAGTCTGGAAAAGCTTCCAGAACTTTCAAAGCTGGTAAGGCCGGTGTTTGCGATGTTGCAAAGAAAACCGCCTCCGCGGGCTACCCCGTTGGCGTCGGGTTCTAAGTGGTACGTCAACCAAGTATCGGGTTGCACTGGCAAAGCTCCGGAGCGGAAAAGGAGGCCAGCGTGATTGTAGTCTCCCATAGTGATGAGCTCGAGCGCTGAGCGTCGGTCGGATTCTAGCGGGGGATCAAAGTGGATGATGTCTTCGGCTAGGACGCCGACGGAAACTGTAACAATTACGGTTCGAGCTTTGATCTTGCCAGTGGCCGTAGTTATCTGCACCCCTTCAGTGAGAGATTTTATTTCTGTGACCGGAGTGGCCAATTTAATTGGCAGCCCCTTTGCAGTGCATGCAATTAGGTGTCCGAAGCCTTCGCGACAAAACCAATCGTCTCCGCCCTCCCAGGCACTGATGTCTCGCAGAGATGTATCCGGCAAATCTCTGGCAATCGACAAGGCAAATGTCATCGCTGCCGTGAACGACCAATGCCCTTTGTTCTGCCAAATGTCTGCCAAGGACCGGTCTGTTGGAATTCCGGTACTTGCTTCAATTTCTGCATCGATGCGCGCCGCTTCAGTGATCGCGCTATGAAGCTCGTCGACTTCGTCCCACAGAACAGCGTCATCCTCCAAGCCATATGTCACCGCGTTGTCTGGGGCTGCATAGAGATCAAGGCCGAGTGCGAGACCTGGAGCTTTCAGAGCGTTTGCATGTTCGGTATGCATCCAGTGCGCACCCATGTCGAACGGGACGCCAAAGATTTCCGTGTCCGTGTGTGTGCGCCCCCCGACGCGGTTGGATGCCTCGATGCAGACTACTGAGAGTCCCGCAGATTTGAGAGCGTGAGTAGCTGCAATTCCTGCTGCTCCGGCGCCAACGACAACGACGTCAAAGTCGTGAACTTTCAATGCTTTCGCTCCAGAAATGAGATTGGCATGAGAGATGGTTTTCGGAGTGGGTTTGCGCTTTCCTTACATTTTGAGAATTTACAAGGATTTGAGTTATCCAAGGATTTTGTCGTTTGCGCGGAAGCAGTCATTGATTGGTTCTTGAGTTTAGATTGCAAACGAATTCTGGAATTGAAACGCCCTCGTATCTAGCCAGATCGAGCGGATCTTCCGTGTCAAGCTTGCTGCATCTTCGGTAGATTTCCAGCATCTCGGCAGAAAGCTCGCCGCTCTTAAAAAAATACATCGCGGCAGCATATCTTGTGGCGCCAGAGCCAGGTTTTCCGATGGCTGTTACCAGGAACTGCGTTTGAGCTTCTGCTTCCTCCACTTTGAATATACCTTTAGTCACGATTTCGGCTCAGCGGACATCGCATCATTCAACGCGGCAACTTCATCTTCTCCAGGCGCTGATTCAGAGTTGTAGATTGGCAGAATGTTCCTGAGATGGTCATGATGAGAGCGCACGCCGTACTCGAGATCAGAAAGATAGAAGCCTTCAAACGCCTCCGAAGCCATGGCTTCGTTGGACCATATCGTGAGCTGAATATCTTCTTCCACTGTCTCTCGATCAATCCGGGCGGCAAGGTAGCGTGCCGCTCTTTGTTGGCGGTCTTCGTTCGGGTTTCGGTATGTCGCGCTCCGTAGAATGGATTTATCCGTCGTGATCGGAAACTCTTGATAAAAGAGGGTCGTCTCAGGTGTGACGGCTATGACCGCATTTGGAAAAATGCCGTAGTAAAGCCAAGTTTTGTGCAAGTGTTCTGGCAGGTGAGGCTGTGGTTTAGTGAATTTCTTGTAGTTGCGAACGGCCCACCTCCGGCCCTTTGTCGGAGTGAATTTTCCGTCAGAACGTGAGATACCATCGACATATGGTTCGTCTGAATAGGTCGAGCCATACAGATCCTGAAGGGCAGGGTGCGCGAGCGGGACATGATACCCTTCGTTGTCGACATCTCTGATCGATTTCCAGTTTACAGGAGTCTCCTCGGTCCAGATTCCGTCCGTCGGGACATGTTCGGCCATTTTGTAGGCAGAGACTTCCTGTTCAATCGGGGCTAGCAGTTCGGCTACTGATGGCTGGGGTCCAGGTTTGAATCGGACGAAGACAAAACCCTGCCAGATTTCCATTTCAATCTCTTTCAGGCCAAACTCGTGCTTGTCTAGATCGGGGAACGACTCTGGACGGGCGGCGCCGCGTAGCGTTCCATCAAGATTGTAAACCCAGCCGTGAAATGGGCAGACTAGAGCGTTTGCACATTTTCCTTGCTCTTTCGAGACCAGCCGAGAACCGCGGTGACGACAAACGTTTAGAAACGCGCGGATGTCCGAGTTGCTGTCCTTCAAGATCAGGGCGCGCTCACCGCACATGTCAAAACATAAAAAATTACCGGGTTCCGGAACATCCGAAACATGGCACGCGATTTGCCAATGCGTTTTGAAAAGTTCGCTCTTCTCAAGTTCAAGAAGGGCATTGCTGTGATAGCACCAACCGGGCAACCCGCGACGGTCCCAATTGGTAGGAATTTCTGTGTTTCTTACTTCGTCGCGCATCGGAACAACCCGCATAGTTTTGGTTTGGTCAGTTTGGGTCTCAGATGGGGACAGTATCCAGGAGTGAAAATTTGGCCTTGCTGGATCCGCCACTCTTCGACTGAGTGTAGGTGTCGCTTAAATTGACTTGCTCGTCAACTTTTTCTGACTGAATGATCATTCAGAAATGTGCTGCTAGTCACGCCTGTGAGGTTTCCTTGGTCGATGGTTTTCGATTTACCTGCTCAAATCAGGTGCAAAACCAGTGATACGTAGAGATATGATCAAAATTCATTCAACCAAGCTTGACAGTGCAGATTTCAGCGGACTACCGTTTTGAATGACCAGTCAGATAAAAACATAGCGACTTGGGGGAATGGGGTGCTTGGTGATCGCGCCGGCAACGCAGGCGCGATCATTCGAGAAGACAGACTAGCAAACAAGGCAAGACAAATTCAGCCACCACTCAGGGAGAGGAAGCGAAGTTATGAACTCAATCAGGAAAATCGCCGGAATTACAGTTATAGCAGCAACTACTACTGCAGTTTCGGGATCGGCTTACGCGCAAGAGCGTGTGTTGAAGGTTACGAATTGGGGAGAATACATCGCTGAAGACACAATCGAGAACTTCGAAAAAGAATACGGTATTAAGGTGATCTATGATCCGTATGACTCTGCCGAAGCAATTGATGCCAAGCTACTCGCGGGAAACAGCGGATATGATGTGGTTAGTCATGCCGGCAGTGATACGGCTCGTCTGATTAAGGCGGGAATTGTTGCACCGTTGGATATGTCGAAGCTGGACAATATCAAGCACATCGACCCGGCAATCATGGAGCAGTTGTCAAGTGAATGGGATCCAGGCAACCAACACTTCATTCCTTATATGTGGGGAACGCACGGCGTCACATACAACGAAGAATTGGTGAAAGAGACGTATCCAGATGCCCCCATAGGCTCGATGGATATGGTTTTCGATCCTGTTCACATGAAAGAGCTGTCCAAGTGTGGAGTTTCATTCCTGGATTCCCCGGGCGACATCATTCCGATGGCTTTAGCGCATATGGGCCTGGATGCGAACTCCACAAACAAGGAAGACTATGAGAAGGTTGGGGAGATGTTGGCGGAAATCAGGCCATACATCAAAACCTTCGATAACTATGCTTATCAACGGATGCCTCAGAAAGAGTTCTGTGTCTCAACCACATGGGGCCCTGACGGTCTCCTTGCCATGTCTGGCGCAGCGGAAGCCGACACTGGTGTAGTGCTAGACTTCTTCCTGCCCGAAGGTGATCGTACAGCGCAGCTGTGGATTGATGGTTGGCTAATCCCGGAAGACGCCGCGAACAAAGAAGACGCTCATCTTTTCCTGAACTATATGATGCGCCCCGAGGTTGCGGCCAATGATAGTAACTTCACCTGGTATGCGACCGCCAACCTGACGGCCAAGCCCATGGTTGATGAGGCTGTAACCTCCAGCCCAGCCGCGTTCCCAACATCGGATCAGGTTGCCAAGATGTACACGACTGCCGTTCTTCCTCCCAAGGTCGAGCGCTTGCAGACACGTACCTGGACTGACTTTAAGGCCGGAAACTAAATCCACTCACACCGGCAAATGAAGTAGCGGACCAGACCGGTTCGCTACTGCATCCCCAGATCCCGACTGGCAGACTAAGAGGCCCAAATTGACTGTTTCCACGGCTGTCAGCCCAGAACCATGGCTCGATCAAAAAGAACAGGAACCTCTGGTCAAAATCAGAGGCGTAACCAAAAAATACGGTGCAGTGACTGCTGTCGATAACGTTGATCTGGATATCTACAAAGGAGAGTTATTCTGCCTTTTAGGCGGATCTGGATGTGGAAAGTCGACACTACTTCGAATGCTTGCTGGGTTTGAGGATTTGAACAGTGGTACAATCACTATCGACGGAGTCGATATGGCCGATGTGCCAGCTTACGAACGTCCGACCAATATGATGTTCCAAAGCTATGCGCTGTTTCCGCATATGACCGTCGAAAAAAACGTGGCTTTCGGGTTGGAGCAAGACCATGTCCCCAAGCTAGACATTGCGGACAGAGTTCACGACATCCTCAAGCTTGTTGAGTTGGAAGATTTCAAAAAGAGAAAACCTAAACAATTGTCCGGTGGGCAACGCCAGCGTGTTGCATTGGCGCGGGCCTTGGTCAAACGTCCCAAGTTGCTGCTCCTGGATGAACCTTTGGCTGCTCTGGACAAAAAACTGCGTAAGCAAACGCAGTTTGAGCTTGCCAACATTCAGGACAAGGTCGGCGTCACGTTCATCGTCGTGACTCACGATCAGGAAGAAGCAATGACCCTGTCTTCGCGAATGGCCGTTATGGACGCGGGTCGCTTCAAACAGATTGGAACTCCGACAGAGATCTACGAGTTTCCAGAATCCCGCTTTGTGGCTGACTTTATCGGATCAGCAAATATTTTTGAGGGCAGGGTGACCGAGGATGGGGTCGACCATGTTCGGGTCGAAACCGAGTTCTGCGAAGTTTATATTGATCACGGTCATTCTGTTAAGGCTGGCAGCAAGATTTGGGTTGCGCTGAGGCCCGAGAAAATTCGACTTGAGAAATCTGATACAATTGCTGAGGGCGCGAACCAGACAGCGGCCGTTATCGACGATGTTGGGTATTTGGGAGAGACATCGATCTACAAGGTAAGGCTTCCCAATGGCGAAATCTTCGACGTCACTCAGCCCAACCAGTCACGTCCGACGCATGCTGCGCAGCGATTAACCTGGGAAGACAAGGTAAATATCAGCTGGGATCCGTCTAGCGCCATGTTGCTCCACTCATGACGGATTTCACCGAGGATATGTTCGAACCGCCGCAGGTTGAACGACAACCCATGATCCGTTTAGTGATGCGGCGTATCCATAGCAGATGGCGTCAGATCGTCACCGTCATACCGTTCTTCTGGTTGCTTGTATTCTTTCTGGCACCGTTCTTCATTGTCGCCAAGATAAGCTTAGCTGAACTGGCGATTGCGAGCCCGCCATTCACAAGTTTAATTGAGTGGACAGGTGACGGGATCATGACAATCCGCCTGGTCTTCGACAATTTTGTCTACATCTGGGAAGACAGCCTGTACTTTGACACTTACGTAAATTCACTCAAGATTTCAGTAACGTGTACGTTCTTGTGCCTCTTGTTTGGCTACCCTATTGCCTATGCAATTGTACGATCGGGGCCGGTTGCGAAGCCGCTCTTGTTGTTTGCAATCATTCTTCCGTTTTGGACGTCTTTCTTGTTGCGGGTCTATTCGTGGATGGGCCTGCTTGCGGATCAAGGCACGATCAACAACCTTCTGATAGCGCTGGGGGTGATCGATGAGCCGATCCGCATGCTTTACACGGAATTCGCCGTCTATATCGGGATCGTCTACACCTATATGCCGTTCATGATCCTGCCGCTGTACGCGAATATGGAGAAGCTGGACAACAGCCTGAACGAGGCGGCCGCCGACCTTGGTTCCAAACCAACGAACACTTTCTTCAAAATCACATTGCCTCTGACGATGCCTGGAATTGTCGCTGGTTCACTGCTGGTCTTTATCCCTGCGACCGGCGAGTACGTTATCCCCGATCTGTTAGGTGGCGGCAACGTGCAGATGATTGGGCGGGTTCTATACAATGAGTTCTCTAGAAACAGCGATTGGCCAGTGGCCGCCGCAGTTGCGATTGTTCTGCTGTTCATACTGGTGCTGCCAATCATGGTTTTCCAGCACTACCAAGGCAAAGCAGCGGAGGAGCAATAGATGTACGCCAAACGCTCCCGTTTCTTAACCATCATGCTGACCTTGGGACTGGCATTCTTTTACATCCCAATGATCCTGTTGGTTATTTACTCATTCAACTACTCCAAGCTGGTACCGGTTTGGGGTGGATGGTCGTTGCGCTGGTACAAAGAGCTTTTTCAATCTGCGGAAGTCTGGAGCGCTGTTTCACTCAGTCTTCAGATTGCCGTTGTCAACGCTACTTTTGCCACGGCGCTTGGCACCTTGGCAGGTCTGGCTATGGTGCGCTTTGGACGGTTCAAGGGGCGGACCTTGTTCGGTGGCATGTTGGTCGCGCCCTTGGTGATGCCCGAGGTGATAACCGGATTGTCCTTGCTGGTTTTCTTCATCTCGCTGAACCAGCTGATCGGATGGCCTGCTGAGCGCGGTTTTGCGACGATTACGATCGCGCATATTACCTTTTCCATGGCCTATGTGGCGGTAACAATTCAGGCACGCTTAACCGGTGTGGGGCAAACACTGGAAGAAGCCGCCGCCGATCTTGGCGCAAAACCGTTCAAAGTTCTGACGGCCATAACGATCCCACAGCTGACGCCGGCACTAATTTCGGGATGGTTGCTGGCCTTCACGCTGTCTCTCGATGACTTGGTCATAGCAAGTTTTGTTACCGGCCCAGGCGCAAATACCTTGCCAATTTTGATCTTTTCGCGCATTCGACTGGGCCTCAGGCCGGACATCAACGCGCTAGCAACCATCATGATTCTTGTGATCGCTATCTGTGTCGCTATCGCAGCAATAATTATGTTCCGGCAACAGAGAGCGGATTTGTTGGACAGGCAAATGGCTGAACGAGAGGAGAGTTAAATTGGAGACGCATGAGCTTCAGAAAAAACGACGCACCGAACCTCCCGAAGTTCGTCGCTTACAGTTGATCATGGCCGCCATAGACTCGATCTCGAAACGCGGGTTTTCTGACACGACGCTAAAACACGTGACAGAAACAGCCAATCTGTCCCATGGCGTGGTGAATTATCACTTCGACAGTAAGGAAGCTTTGTATGACGCCGCGCTGGGTTTCCTTGCACAAGAACACTATGAAAATTGGCTCAAATACTATGAGGCTGCGGAACCTACAGCCGCACATCGGCTGGCTGCGATTATTCGAGCGGACTTTGACAAGAGCATTTGTACCCACAAGCGGTTGGCCGTCTGGTTTGCCTTCTGGGGGCAAGCGAAGTATCGGCCTAATTACCTGAAGATTCATAATAAATATGACAACGAAAGATATGATAGAATTTTGCACCTATGTGGTGAATTGATTGCCGACGGTGGCTACGACGATCTTGATCCAGAAAAAACAGCTCGGGCCGTAGAGGCGATGTCAGACGGGGCCTGGCTAAGTTTGATGTTGTATCCAAAAGTGGCTGATCGTCGGGAATTCAGGGATGTTTGCATGCTTTCGCTGTCGCGGTTCTTCCCAAAACACTTTCCAGTCTGAGCGAAAGCATCGAACAATATGGCTTCAGCGCTTTATTTTGTGCATGCCGGGGTCATAGAGCGGCTTTAACGAGGCTGCCGCGTCGTATTTCTCGTCTGCGATTTCGATCTGCCAATGCCCAGTTGCGACTATGTCCGCGGTCAACGGTTCGTCAATCTCGGCGAAACCAATGCCGACGGCAGCGCCGAGCGTGTGCCCATATCCGCCAACTTGAATATATCCGACTTCATTGCCGTTTAGATAAATCATCTCATTGCCGTACATGAGAGGCTCTGGGTCTTTTAGCAGGAACTGCAACATCCGGTTGTTGGGCGTGCCTTTCGCCTTGATCGTGGCGAGTGCTTCCCTGCCGATGAAGCCACCGGGTTTGTCCAATTTGATGGCAAAACCAAGCCCGGCCTCAATTGGGTTGTCCGTGTTGTCCACGTCAATTCCGAAATCACGATAAGCCTTCTCTAGCCGTAGGGAGTTGAGAGTTTGCATTCCAGCATTGCGAACACCCAGATCTCGACCTGCTTCCATAATCAGATCGTAGGTCTGAATGGCCTGAGTGGCCGGTACGTGAAGTTCCCAGCCGAGTTCGCCAACAAACGTCACGCGATAGGCCATAACTACGGCGTACCCGATGTCGATTTCACGCACCGTCATGAAGGGAAAACCTTCGTCCGACAAATCAGCTCCGGATATTCTGCTCAATAGTTCACGCGACTTTGGGCCGTGAACGTTGATTTGGCAGCGCCCTGCGGTGATGTCTGTTATAACAACGTTCTCGTTGTCCAGGACGTGCCGTCGCATGCGCATCTCGGTATGACCCGCCGAGTTTTCTCCCACGATGACCCAGTATTTCCGATCGGACAGCCGGGTAACCGTAAGGTCTGCCTCAAACCCACCCCGTTCATTTACCCAGGCCGTGTAGACGACGCGACCGGGTTCAACATCAACGTCATTGCAGGAAAGGCGAGAGAGGAGGGCGCAGGCATCCGGTCCTTCGACGCTGAAACACGCCATTGATGTCATGTCCATTACGATGACATCCTCGCGTGCTGCCCGGTGTTCTTCAGCGTGCCATTCAAACCAATTTTGGCGATGCCAACTGTATTTCTCGACTTTGGCCTCTTCGGGCGTCGGAGCAAACCAATCAGGTTGTTCCCAACCATTTCCTTCGCCGAAAAAGGCTCCGGCCGCTTTGAGACGGTCATAGAGCATTGAACGCTTAACGTTCCTGGCCGTTTTGTAGTTCTCATTGTGGTAGTGCTGACCAAAGAGCTTTCCCAGCAACTCAGGTGTTCTGTCGCGTCGAAAGGCCGGTGTCGCCATTTCACGGGAAAAGCGATTGACGTTGATGCCGGTAACATCGATGGGCGGCAAGCCGTCCACCATCCAATGGGCCAAAACCATTCCCGTACCCGCGCCATTCAGGATGCCAAGTGAGTTCATCCCACATGCAACCCAGAGATTGCGCAGTTCAGGCGTCGAGCCAACAAGCGGCGCAAGATCAGGCGTAAAGCTCTCAGGGCCGCAGAATAGTTTTTTGACACCGTAGTTCATGGTGTCAGGCACGCGCGAATAGGCTTTCTCCAGGTCGGGCCCAACACGTTCCCAATCTGGTTCAATCTCTCCGAATTGCCATTCATCCGGGATACCATCGAGCTTCCAAGCCGCAGCGCCGGGCTCAAAAAGCCCTAACATCATCCCGCCGACTTCTTCACGGTAATAAGTGTAGGTGGAAGGGTCTTCGAGAACGGGTAGATCGCGAGGTAGGCCCGGGATACTTTCCGTTATCAGGTAGTAGTGTTCAGCCGCCTGGAGCGGTAGATTTACACCGTGTTTTGCACCAAGTTGGCGAGACCACATGCCTCCGCAGATCACAACGTTTTCGGCTGTTATAGTATGACCGTTCGCAGTGCGGAC
This sequence comes from Ruegeria sp. AB6, assembly GCF_056542685.1. NCBI lineage: Bacteria > Pseudomonadati > Pseudomonadota > Alphaproteobacteria > Rhodobacterales > Roseobacteraceae > Ruegeria > Ruegeria sp. AB6. The sequence continues at coordinate 423,915 of NZ_JBQGAD010000002.1, forward strand.
CCCGGTCGCAGTGCCGTTCCTGGCTAAAATCTCTTCAACCCGCACGCCTTCAAAGAAACGTGCGCCTCTGTTTTTGGCTCCCTTGGTCAGAGACATTGTCACGTCCACCGGGTTGGCCCGACCGTCCTCCGGAATGAGGAACGCTCCAACGACGTCTGAGAGGTCCCCTATAGGGAACATATCCTGCGCTTCTTTTACTGAGACTTCGTGGTTGTTTATCCCAAAACGCCGCATGAAGGCTGCGACGCGACGCATCTCATGCAGGCGTTCTTCATTGGTTGCAATCTGCAGATATCCAACGTCGCGGAAACCTGTGGATATACCGGTTTCCTTCTCTAGTTTCGCATAAAGGTCTCGACCGTGCGTGTAGATAGCGCACTCAGCTTCGGATTTGAGAAGGCCGGCTACTATCAGGCCGGCGGCATGCCAAGTGGTCCCTGATGTCAGTTGTCCCTGTTCCAGAACGACAACATCGGTATGGCCAAGCTTAGTCAAGTGATAGGCCGTGTTCGCGCCGATCGACCCCCCACCAATAATCACGGTTTGGGCATGCGTCGGTAGGGTGTCAGCCATTGCGAGAAAATCCTTTTAGGCGTTCTTTTCTCCGAATACCAGCCAAATCACTTGCTGTCTACTGACTGAATGATCATTCAATTATAGCTGAATCTATGACCTGCGATTTCGCGATAAAGCTTGTCTGAGATGAGATAAAAGGTTTCACTGCAGTGACTGACTGACAATCAGATGCGGGGGAATCCTATGTCAGACGAGATCCTATATGACCAACAGGCAATCAGCTTTCTGGAAGAGCTCTGGGGAGAGGGGTTTCTTTCACCGGGAGGCCCTGAAGAAGTTGCGCGTGTTGTTAAAGGGATTGATCTGAAAGATAAGCATATCCTTGATATCGGATGCGGATCTGGGGCCATTGCAGTGTTGATGGCACGGGAGTTCGGCGCCGCTAGAGTTACGGGGATTGATGTAGAGGCCCCAGTTTGCGCGGCTGCGAGAGAGCGAGCTAAGCAGGCAGGCTTGGAGGAGAAGGTCGAAATCATACGGGTCACTCCAGGTCCAATGCCATTCGAAGATGGTGCTTTTGACGTAGTGTTTTCGAAAGACTCGATAATCCATATCCCCGACAAAGTAACGATGGCTGCGGAAGCTTTTCGTGTGCTCAACCCAGGCGGTCATTTCGCTGCTTCTGACTGGCTGACCAATCATGATGGTGAGATGTCACCAGAAATGGCGCACTACGTAAAGATGGAAGCCTTAGAGTTTCAGATGGCGTCGCCCTCTAAGTACCGCGCTGCGATGGAGCTGGCTGGCTTTGAGGACGTAGAGTTAGTCAACCGCAACCCTTGGTATGCTCAGGTATCAGCTGCTGAGCTTGAGGAATTGACCGGGCCAAACCGAGCCGACTGGGAAGCTCGGCATGGTGCGGAGTTTATCGAACATCAGATCGAGATCTGGGACGCTATGCAGCCAGTGTTGAAAACCGGAGAGCATTGCCCGCATCACATCCGTGGTCGGAAACCTGCCTGATCTGACTGGAACTTTGAATGGGCGCGATGACCGTTATGCGTCGTAGTCCTTGCTGACCTGCGCCATACCAGCTTCCATGATGTCGAACATTTCATCTATCTGCGACGGAGTTATGATCAGAGGGGGCGAGAACACGGCCATGTTTCCAAATGGTCGCAACAGGAGTCCCATCTCCTCGCACGCATCGTCCAGTTTCTGTCCAAACTTCACATGCGCTTCATAACTCTCGACGTTCAATTCAGGGCGACATTCTATGCACCCGAGGAGCCCGTCACCGCGCACATCCCCAACTATCGGAAACTTTTCCTTTATTTGATTTAGGCGGTCCTGGAAATGCGGTGTGACGCGTTGAACGTGTCCTAGGATGTCCTCGCGCTCCATGATTTCAATATTTTTAATGGCAGCCGCGCAGCTCACAGGGTGCCCGGAGTATGTGTAGCCGTTGTAGAAAACATCCTCTCCCGGTGCGTCTGAAATGCGTTTCACTACTGCGTCCGAGATTACGCAGGCACCTAGCGGCAGATAGCCCGAGGTTAAACCTTTTGCGCAGGTGATAATGTCAGGGACGATGCCAAAGACCTCTTCTGAGGCGAACCAATGGCCCAGCCTGCCAAAGCCGGTTACGACTTCATCCGAAATGTACAGAATGTCGTTTGCCCGGCAAATTTCGAGCGTGCGCTTGTGATAACCCGGAGGTGGAACGATCACGCCACCGGAACATAGGATCGGTTCCGCGATAAAGGCGGCAATACGGTTGGCGCCGACGTCAGCAATCAGGTTCTCAAGGTCCGCAACTTTGGCGTCGCACCAGGCATCAACACTCATGCCCTCTGGCCGGTGGTAGGGATTCACGTCGGGCAGAAAACGCACCAGATCCTGAGCTTTCTCAAAGCTCGTTTCGAAACGTTCTTTTCCAGTGACAGTCGCGGCGAGAAAGGTTGAGCCGTGGTAGCCTTTTTCCCGGCCGATCACGATCCTCTTCTCCGGTCGGCCAAGCCGTTTGTTCATGAAAAGTGCGGTCCGCAGTGCGGTGTCAACGGCCGTAGACCCACCGGTCGTGAAGTGCACCGTGTTCAGATCGCCTGGTGTACGTTCGGCGATCATTCGCGCCAAAACTGCCGCGGGTTCGGTCGTAAACGACCACGGCGACGCGTAGGGCATCTTCACAACCTGTTGGGAAATGGTATCAGCCATCTCTTGACGCCCATATCCGATCTGTGTGCACCACATTCCGCCAGGGCCATCGATATATCGCTTCCCGGCAGCATCCCAAAGGTAGATACCATCCGCTGTATTTACCCGCATGTACTCGTCAGACCCAAAGCCGTTGGTTCCGGCCCAAGGATGTAGGTGATGGTCGCGATCCCAAGCGACAAGGTCGCCGTCGGTTGGTGTATTACCCAGGGTGTTCACGTCTGCTTCTCCTTTAGGTGCGGGCCGGTGGCGTAGCTCGTGCGCGGGGCGGTGCGAAAAAGGCTTTGGTGACAGGAGTGAGGCGCGCCATCCTGGTGCGCCATTTGCCTTCTTGCAGAGTGTAAATCTCGGCCTTTAAGCCAGATGACCGGCCAGCATCCGGCATACGGACATGGGCCAACGCAATGCTGCGCTTGGCGGTCGGCGACCATATCCCGGATGTTATGTGCCCAACTTCTTTTTTGCGTCGATTGTAGATCAACGACCCTTCCGAGGGTTTGAATCCTTCGACATCGAAACGTAGGAGGAGGCTTCTTGGATTCTCTCGCTTGGACAGCAGCTCTCGCCGGCCATTGAAATGTCCTTTGTTGAAATCGACTAGCCGACCCAGACCAAGTTCGAAGGGTGTTTGGCCTCGGTGCAACCGTTCGGTCGCATGAACCGGTTGAAAATCCACACCTGCGGTCAGAAAACCGGCTTCGATGCGGGCCAAGTTTACAGCTTCGTATCCAATGGCGCGCAGTCCCTGATGTGTGCCGCCTTTCCAAATTCTGTCCCAAAGCGCTTCTGCCTTGTCCCAGTCGCACCAGAGCTCGTAACCTAAGTCACCAGTAAAACCCGTCCGCGAGATCATGAGACTGTGTTCAATTTGAGCGAGATCGAATGGCTTCAGCTTGCTGACATCTAAACCAGCGGCTTCCAAAACTGCATAAGAGGTCGGCCCTTGCAGCGAAAGTCCAGCAACACTGTGAGTTTCGTCGACGACTGAAACGTCAAAACCCCATGCAGCGTCGAGTAGCCATGTCAGCATTTGTTCCTGACAACAAAGGCGCCAATCGTTGTCGCCAAGATGGAAAAGAGTCCCGTCATCGATGATCATACCCTCTTCATCACACCAGACCGCGTACCCCACGCGACCAACGCTGATTTTTCGGACGTCCCGTGTCACGAGGCGATTGAGCATCGCGGTCGTGTCCGGCCCGGTCAATCGGTACTTGTGCATTGGTGAGATATCAAACAAAGAGGCCTGATTTCGCAGCGCGAAGTACTCGAACTCGACACTGTCCAGCACACCCGGGCCAGCATAACCGGCCCAATCGTACCAATTTTGTGCGCGATTTTGCTCTTCGAGTTTTTTGTGAAATGGCCCGGGTATCAAACCGAGTTTTGGATCGGTAAAGATGCTCATGGCAGAGCCTCCAGCGCCGCCAGGGCCGCATTGCGACCAGCGAGGCCCATGACGTCGCCACCGGGATGCGTTGCTGCACCGCATTGGAACAGCCCTTTCGGCCCCATGGAGTATCTGGACATCCCGTTCGTGGGCCGAAGTGTCAGGAGCTGGTCCAAAGACATTTCTGCATGGTGCCAGTGCCCGCCGGGCGCTCCGGTTGCGCTTTCGATTTTATCCGGTGTTATGACCTGCTTACCTGCAATTTGATCACCCAAGCCGGGCAGGGCGCGGCTAAGAGTTTCGACTGCAATTTCCGCAAGCTGTTCCTTTGCAGTCTCAGTCCAGCCGCCTTCAAGGTCAGATGGCGCATATTGCACTATGGTTGACAGCCAGCTTGCCCCGTCGGCTGTCTGCATTTTGAAAGCTTCAATCACAGGTGCTTTGGACATTTGACCATACTTAGCCGGATTGAACGCAGCTTCGACGTATTCCACAGAAGGAGCATAGATCAGACGTTCGTGTGCCAATTCGTCACTCAGACTGGGCAGGGCGGAGCTATCCTTGAGCCGTAGATTGACCTTAGCCGTTGTTCCACGCGCCCGTATATTTCGCACTCGCCGCATCGTTTCGATGTCAAAGGCAGAGGGACCGGTCATTCGGCTTGTTAGTTTCGGGGCAAGGCTGCTGAGCACATTAGGCGCGGCAATGGTTCGTCCATCGGTGGTTTCCACTCCGGAGACTGCATCGTTGTCCAACAGAATGCGGGATACTTCAGTGTCCGGCATCAGCAGGCAACCTGCCTTTTGCGCAGCTTCCACCATCAAATCGGTTAACGCGCACATCCCGCCTGCTGGTTGAGTGATGGTCCCTCCGTGACCCAAACGATAGATCAGATTGAACACAGTGCCCGGAGATCTTGGACCAGTGGCTGTCCCCCAGATTGCATCAGCAGCAAGCATTCCAGCCACCGGTCCTTCCGACAGGTCATCTAGGATAATGTCGTGGACATTAGATAAGACGACCTGCAGGAAACGCCGCATTTCAGATTTGCCCAGCTTTTTCAGGTCTATGCCCAGTTTCGCCAGGCGCAAGAACTCGTTGAGCGCACCCCGGGAAAGGATGGCCTTTTGCCCCCCGGGAGGTGGAGCCTCGGCGAGTTGGCGCAAAAGGTCTCCATATGTAATCAGCTGGCGTGTCAGATCAGACCAGGCATCTGATTCCCGGTGTTTTGTCCCGTCGCTCCAATACACGCCGTCGTTCTTGAAGACGATGTGCCGCCCATCCTCAGACAGAGAGACCGTGGAGACGGGTTTGCTGGACAGGACAGGGTGTTGAATACCTATGCCGATGTCACCCAATGCCCGCGGGCTCAGGTTGTATAGCGAATGTGCAAGGGTCGGACCGCCGTCCACAGAATAAGACGCCATGCCGCCGAACCTGTCGGATTTCTCAATGATACAGACATTCTTGCCGCGTCGACCAAGGAGTGTTCCGGCAATCAGGCCGTTTACACCGCCGCCAACGACAATCGCATCAAATTGGCTCATGCGGCATACCCCTTCATTCGGCCATGCCGTGTTTCTTTTCTGAGAATAGCGCGGGCAGCGTTTGCACCTGGGGCCCCCATAACCCCTCCGCCGGGATGGGCGGACGACCCGCACAAGTAAAGCCCCTTGATAGGTAAATTGTACTGCGACCAACCCGGGACGGGCCGATTGAAGAAAAGCTGATCAAAAGTCAGTTCGCCTTGGAAAATGTTGCCCTCTGTCAGACCGACCTCGCGCTCAATTTCCAATGGTGAGCGAACTTCCATATGAACAACGCGCTCGCGAATGTCGGGACACGCCACAGACATCTGGTCGAGTACAGTTTCTGCCATCGCGTTGCGCTGCTTTTCGTCCCAATTCTCGGCAGATTTAACGCCGTCGACTTCTAGGTCATAAGGCGCATATTGGACGAAAACCGTCATCATGTGGGCACCTGTCGGCGCCATAGTCGGATCAATCTGGCTAGGGATGAGCATGTCAATATAAGGCTTTTCCGACCAGCGCCCGACTTTCCAATCATCGTAGGCCTTTTCAAGTTCAAGGAGGCTCTGCGACACATGCAAATCACCCCTGAGGAAGCTGGTGTGCTCGGGTGCTGCAGGGAAATTTGGAAAGCGATCAAGTGCGATGTTGAGTTTCGCCGAAGATCCGCGAATTTTGAAGTTCCGCACCGCCTTGGTGAAGTCATCCGGCAACTCGGCCGCGTCAATATGGTGCAGAACAGTGCGTTTGATATCCATATTGGAGGCAACGACAGGGGCATAAAAAACCTTGCCGTCCTCGAGAGCTACACCTTCAACGCGTCCATCTTTGCTGAGGATTTTCTCAACCCCTGAACCTGTGTGAATCGTACCCCCGTGCTCTTTGAATGAGGCAGCAATCGCATTCGAAATCGCGCCCATCCCACCGCGCGCGAAACCCCAGGCACCGATGCCGCCATCAATGTCACCCATGTAGTGGTGCAGCAGAACGTAGGCTGTTCCGGGCGAATACACCCCGAGGCCGGTTCCGATAATACCTGAGCCTGCCAAATGGGCCTTAATCAGGTCGTTTTCGAAATGTTCATCCAAGAAGTCACCAATGGACATTGTCCAGAACTTCAGCGTTTCACCAAGCTCCCGACTGCCCAGACCATGTGCTTTTTTTACGAGGTATGCCAGTTCGCCGAGATCGCGCGGATGGAGAGAAGCGGGGTCCGGTGCGTCCCGAAGTAGAAAGGGACGGATAAAACGGCATTGCCGCATAATGGCTTGCGAATAGCGGCGATAGGCGTCGGCATCTTTTTCAGAATGACGTGCCATCTCACGCTTCATTGCGTTGTGATCGGAATAGTAGGCGAAGTAATCCCCATCGCGTGTGAAGCTCGCGCCGCCTTCATACGGAATAACCTGAAGTCCGTATTTCGGAAGCTCGAGGTCCCTGGCAATCTCGCGCCGCAGAAGAGAGCAAACGTACGAGCAGTTGGAGTATGTCCAACCCTCGTGTAGCGACCGGCTGACTGCCGCGCCACCAATCCAGTCGTTCTTTTCGACCACCAAAACACGCATGCCAGCGCGCGCCAAATAGGCTGCGGCGGTTAATCCGTTGTGACCAGCGCCAGCCACAATCACATCGTATCTGTTATCAACTGTCAAATTGCTCCATCCCTTTCTCTTCCGTTTACAGATCGGGTGCGCGTTCGTAAAGTTTATTTGAGCGCTCAAATAAACTTCAAGCTATTGACGCATCTTTTTTGCGCGCTGTAGATGGCTGCATTCGTAGGAGGAGCGGCAATTGGTCGAAGTTGAGCGGAAACGTCCTCGCAAAGAGCGGAAGGAGAACGCAGATCGTCGTCGCCGGCAGCTGCTGGACGCGGCTTGCCGCTCTATATTGACGCACGGGTTGGCAAAAACGACGCTTGCAACGGTGGCGTCTGAGGCTGAGCTTTCTCAGGGTGTCGCGGCGTTTTACTTCAAGTCAAAACTAGGTCTTCTGACAGAAACATTGCGCGACCTTTACCAGCGTTACGAAAAGCACTGGACAGCTTCTTTAGAGCGAGCAGGGGACAAGCCCGCCGAAAAGATAAGGGCTTTGATAAAAGCTGACTTCCACCCGGATGCCTGTGGTCCCGATGTCTTGCCCCTTTGGTATGCATTTTGGGGCGAGCTTCGATTTCAGCTGCAGTATGACGAAGTTGCCGAGCATTTTGAGACACGTCGAAGAGAGACTTTGAGATTGATCTGGAATGAACTGCTCTCAGCAGACGACGCTATATCAGCAGATCAAATGGCTGAATGGATGGAGACATTAACTGATGGCTATTGGCAACGATTGCATCTAGCTCCGGAAGGCCTGAGCCGAAAGCAGGCGGAGCAAGCTGCCTGGGGATGCCTTGTTCGTTTGGTTCCAGAATTACTTGGAGATACGGCTTAGTCAATTTCGACTGAAAGGCCCCACAATATGACGCGAGTTCGGATATCGCAGCGGCCTCGGCCATCCTGGGGCGCCATCTTAAAAGAGGCGCGTTACCTTGCGCGGCTTGCCTTTCCGATAGTCATTTCTCTTGCTGCTGCTGCTTTGATTGGCGTCGTTGACACAGTGATGGTGGCCCCGTTGGGCACACTTCCTCTGGCGGCGGTCTCAATTACGGCCTCGGTGCTGATCATTTTCTATTCAGCGCTCTACGGCTTTGTGTCCGCAATTGGTGTGCGTATGGCCGAAGCTTTTGGGAAAACAAGTGACCAAGGGTTGGCAGCAGCAACAAACGCCGGGGTTTTTGTTTCCCTAGTCGTGGGGTCAGTTGGCGCTGTTGCAATGATCTGCCTTAAGCCTGCTCTTTCTTGGATTGGGCAGCCGCCTGAAGTGGTCAGTCTAATTGGCGGGTATTGGATTGCGATGAGCCTTCTTTTGGTGCCCTTCACGGTTTTCTACACGCTTAAGGCTCTCTTTGACGCCATGAACCGTCCGTGGATTGGGGTTGGTCTTGCGTTTCTTGCGGTCGGTTTCAACATCCCTTCAAACTATGTTTTGATCCACGGAGTTGGTGGCTGGCCAGGTCTGGGTCTTGTTGGCGCCGGGATTGCAAGTCTGTTGTCTCAGATAGTGCCGTTGATCATGGCGCTCGTGATCATACGAGTATGGAAAAGAAAGAGAGGCCTTCTGAGGGCCGCGAGTTTCGACAGATCCGAGGTCAAAGCGCAGCTCAAAGAAGGATTCATTATCTCCGATGGTTATCTGGGGGAGGGGGCCGCTTACGCAGTTGCCGGCCTTATGCTTGGTTGGTTCAGCGCCGCTGCGCTCGCCGCGCATCAAATCGTTTCTGCGGTCAGCGACGTAGTTTACATGGTGCCCTTGGGCGTTTCGATTGCAATTTCGATACGTGTAGCTCAGGCCATTGGCGCCAATGAAAAAGAAAGGCTGAAGCCGATAGTATTGGCATCGCTGTTGGTCATCGTTAGTTGGATGGCCGTTGTCGTTACTGGTATTTTGATTGGCCGCGCTCCTTTGGCCAATAGCCTCTCAGATGATCCAAAAGTTGTTTCTCTCGCGATATCGATGTTCCTTGTGATTGCTGCAATGCAGATCGCAGATGGCGTGCAGGGGACAATGCTGGGCGCTTTTCGGGGCATGATGGACAATCACGTTCCTGTTGCGATTACCCTGATTGCATATTGGCTCTTTGCATTGCCGCTTGGATATGCGCTGGGCTTTTGGCTTGGGTTCGGTCCCAACGGAGTTTGGATCGGATACGGCTCAGGTCTCTCTTTGGCGGCTATCGCGTTGACCTATCGCTTCTTCTCCCAAAACCGCTAAGCGGCGCTGTTTGCTGGCCTTCTAAAGGCCCAACTTGTCTAAGAGTTTCAGGCGCAGGATTTCCGCTTCGACCAGAGTCTCTTTCGCAAAGGAGAAAGGCAGTGGTCTGAGGGGGGTGACCGGAAATTCCAACTCGTCTGATTTGGTTCCACTCGCCCATTTAGCGAGGACGCGCCCCATTGTAGTAGCTATAGCAACGCCGCGCCCATTATATCCCAAACCTGTCATAATCCCCGGTGTGAGCTCATGCAGATGTGGATAGTGATCTCTCGTCAATGCAACAAAGCCGCCCCACTCGTATTCCCACTGAACTCCAGATAACTGGGGGAAAAGTTCAACAGAAATGCGTTTCAACCGCTCAATTTGTTCGAGAGTGGAATTGTCGTTGTATGTGCCGCGTCCTCCCATCAGAAAGCGACCTTCCGCGTCTTGCCTGAAGTACAGAAGCAGGCGTCGTGCGTCCGACAAAGCGTTGCCTTCTGGCAGAATTGACTGGCGGACATTGTCGGACAGGGGCGCCGTAGCGACTTGGACCGAGCGAACGGGCAAAACGGATTTAGCCAAGCGCGGATGCAGATCTCCAGAATAGGCGTTCGTACAGATCAGCACTTTTTCTGAGATAACCGCTCCTTTGGGAGTTTCAATCCGAAAGCGACCGGCCTCTGACAAAATCTGCTTGGCAGGCGTTCCACCGAAAATTTGCACGCCATTGCGGCGACCTGCTTCGGCCAGCCCAAGTGCATAGTTTAACGGGTGCAAAACACCGCCGCGGCGATCCAGAACGCCGCCAAGGTAAGCTTCGGTCCCGGTCAGTCGCTGCATTTCGCTTTGATCAAGCGATACCATACCCCCGCCGTGGTTGTCCCAATCCTCGGCTAGTTTGTGTAGTTCACTGAGTGTTTTTTTACTATGCGCCGCGCGCAGCCAGCCAGGACGATTTGCGTCGCACTCAATCCCGTGCCGAGTTATTAAGTCAAACACAAGATCGGCGGCGTCACCGGCCATTCGGATCATTCTGGTTCCCCAGATGTCACCAAATTTGGTTTTGATGCCCGTCGGCCCGTCCTTTAGGCCTACATTGATTTGACCGCCATTACGTCCAGAAGCTCCCCAGCCCGGATGATGCGCATCGATGACAACAGCTTTGACGCCTTTCTCGGCCAGGTGAAGTGCTGCCGAAAGCCCGGTAAACCCGGCGCCAATCACGGTCACGTCAGAGTGCTGTTCGCCAACCAATTGTGGACATTCTGACGAATAGCCTGCTGTTGCTGACCACAGGCTATTTGCAATGACTGGGTTTTCGTTTCGGATCATCTAGTGGCCTCGCGCTTGCCTTGTGGGGGGAACTACGTAGGTTTGGCTCGTGATACTTGCCGGATAGTATGTGACGAATGCCCAGACTTTTGAACCAATTCGAATTGAAACCAACCGTCGAGCTCGATGCATTCGAGCAGGCGTGGAACGCGTTTGTCGAACACTTGATCAAGACGGACCTTGCCGCCGAGGGTGCGCCTTTGTGCAGGCGCATCCCCGCAAGTGGTTACGATACCGACGAGCTGCGCAACCATACGCTTATGGCTGTTGTAGAGTTCAGGGATCAATCGCAGGCAGACGCGGCTTGGGCCGCCATTGAAGGCCGCGTTGAGCCTTTGGGGGCTTTGCATCGTAGAGTTATTTCTTTGGTGCACGATCCGGTTTTCACTTTTTGGTCGGAACTCTAGATCTGCGATTGCGTACGTCCGGATGTTTTCACATCATTTTCTCTTTTCCATTGAATGATCGTTCAATCAATGGCATCTATCGCTTAGATGTCAATCGTCCACACGCTGAGTGAGAACGGCTGTTGGGGGCAGGCAAGACAAAAGAAGTGCTTAGTAGATGGGATGCATTTTGGTGAGACAATCGCCAATCGAAAAAACAAACCCTGAGGGACGGCGTCGTACCGAGTCCAAGGAGGTAAGGAGACAACAACTCATCGATGCGACAATCGACTCGATTGCCGAAAACGGGATTGGTGGAACGACCATGTCCACAGTGACCGAGATTGCAGGTTTGTCATTGGGCATCGTCAACTTCCACTTCAAAAGTAAGCAGAACTTGCTGGAAGAAACGTTGCTGTTTCTAGCAAAGGAACACCACGAACAGTGGTTGGAAGCCTTTGACAATGCAGGATTGTCAGCGCCTGAAAAATTGTTGGCGATCGTCGATGCGCACTTTTACCCTCAGATTTGCACGCCAAAAAAGCTAGCTGTTTGGTTTGCGTTTTTTGGAGAGGCAGGACGGCGCGAAGTCTATCGCAGTCTGATCAATGACATCGATCAGGAGCGGTACGACGTAGCACTGAGACTGTGTTCAGAGATTGCTGAAGACGGTGGATACAAGGACATACCGCCAAGGCAAGTCGTCAATATTCTGGAATCTCTGTACGACGGAATCTGGTTGGAGCTTTTGACCTATCCCGAGAACTTTCAACGTTCGGTTGCCCGGGATCACATTGCCGCCTTTCTTGCCAAGGTCTACCCAGATCACTTTCGAATGCCCGCGTTCAAAAACGGTGGTTGAAACAGAGCGGCTTTCAAACCGGACACTCCAGACAAGATCAGCCAGCGCATGGCGCAGCCAACCAAGGATCAAAAAATGGATAGGGACCCTCGCTACGATATCCTTTTCGAACCGGTTCAAATCGGGCCAGTTACTGCGCCAAATCGGTTCTATCAGGTGCCGCACTGTACAGGTATGGGTTGGCAATATCCGCGTACTCTTGCTGCAATGCGAAAAGTGAAGGCGCAAGGGGGGTGGGGCGTCATATGCACAGAGTATAACTCGATCCACCCGTCGTCTGATGACCTACCGCATCCTTATGCTTCGCTTTGGGATGAAAGTGATGTTCGGGCGCACACCCTTATGACCGATGCCGTACACGAATACGGTAGCCTGGCAGGTGCTGAGCTTTGGTACGGAGGCGCCAACTCGAACAACTTGTTTTCCCGGTTGCCGAGCATGGACGTCGACAGCCGTCCCAATACGAAAGGGCACCCTTTTCAGACCCGTGCAATGGACAAGCAGGACATCCGGGATCTACGCCGCTGGCATCGAAAGGCCGCATTGAGGGCACGGGACGCTGGATTTGACGTTGTCTATGTCTATGCAACGCACGGATACCTGATCTCGAATTTTTTGCATCCGCGCGTGAATACGCGCGGTGACGAATATGGTGGCAACTTAGAAAATAGGGTGCGTCTCACCCGAGAATTGATTCAGGAAACCAAGGACGCCGTTGGCGACCGGTGCGCCGTGGCCGTTCGGTTCTCGGCTGACGAAGAGATCGGCGAGGATGGCCAGCCAATCTATGGTGAGCGACGAGAGATGTTTGAGATGCTCTCCGATCTTCCGGATTTGTGGGATATCAACATCGCAGATTACTCGGTTGAGATGGGTGTCTCCCGTTTTACTAAAGAAGCTGCTCTTGAACCCTATATGCATTGGGTCAAGTCCGTGACGGATAAGCCCGTCGTGACCGTTGGTCGCTTCACGTCACCTGATACCATGGTCTCGCAAGTCAGGCGGGGGATTACGGATTTCATTGGGGCTGCACGCCCCTCAATCGCTGATCCTTACCTTCCAAAGAAGATCGAAGAAGGACGCTTGTCCGCGATCCGCGAGTGTATCGGATGCAATGTTTGTTACGCCAGTGACTCGATAGGGGTACCTATTCGATGCACTCAGAACCCAACAATGGGAGAGGAGTGGCGCAAAGGCTGGCACCCTGAAATCATTCGTAAGAAATCCTCAGATGCGCGCGTCTTGATTGTCGGGGCAGGCGCTGCCGGACTGGAAGCGGCACGGGCACTTGGCGTGCGTGGGTATGATGTCCAATTGGCGGAAGCTACTCGTGAGTTGGGTGGCAGGGTCTCGCGCGAAGCGGCTCTGCCTGGAATGAGCGAGTACATTCGCGTCAAAGATTATCGCGAGCAGCAATTGATGGAGATGCCCAACGTTGAAATCTACCGTGAAAGCCCGCTGACAGTTGACGATATCTTGGCCGTAGATGCTGACCACGTTGCGATCGCAACCGGCGCGACTTGGCGAAAAGAGCATTTTGACGAAGAACGTTTCGCCCCGGTCGCAAAAGGGTCAGCCTTAGGTCGGGTCTTTACTCCCGATGACATCATGGATGGGAATCTTCCCATTGGACCAACGCTCGTTTTTGATGGTGATGGCTACTACATGGCCAGTGTTGTTGCTGAAAAAATCAGAACGCAGGGACATGCCGTCACGCTGGTCACACCGTTTGACAGTGTTTCTGACTGGGCAAGAAATACGTCCGAACGTTGGCGCATCAGAAGGCATTTGCTTCGCTTAGGGGTCGAGGTCCTGCCGTCAAAGTCGCTTAAGCAATTTGATGGCGAAATCGCAGAGTTGGAGTGCGCCTATGGCGGTCCAAATGTGAATGTTCCGGTTGCCAACATAGTGATGGTTACTGCTCGGAAGCCAAATGATGGTCTCTACAGGGGATTACTGGGGCGGGCGAGTTCCGAGGATTTGCCGTTCAGCCTTCGTCGCATAGGAGATTGCGACGCTCCGGCGATAATTGCGGCGGCGGTTTATTCAGGCCATCGATACGCGCAGGAATTGGACGAAGCAGTGGATGAGGACATTCCACTTAGACATGATCGTCTGGATGTCCGGCAGCAGCCGATTTGACTGCGCTGGACGATCTCGGTTGTACGCACTCAAGGGAACGCAGGAGAAATCACCCATGCCGGAAGGCTTAATCATCCGTCCGCTTGAATTGAAAGACAACGAAGAGTGGCGGCGCTTATGGACGGCATACTTGGATTTCTACGAGACCTCTGTCTCAGAAGAAGTCTACGAGGTTTCGTTCAACAGATTGTTGTCAACAGATGCAGGTGAATACAATTGCCTCATCGCTGAGTTAGAAGGGAAACCGGTTGGACTAGCGCACTACCTTTACCATAGGTTCATGTGGTCGGTGGAGGATACCTGTTATTTGATGGATCTCTTCGCTGATCAGCAGGTTAGAGGAAAAGGTGTTGGTCGAGCTCTAATCGAAACTGTCTTCCAGATCGCCAAGCAGGACGGTGTTCCGACCACCTACTGGACAACTCAAGAATTTAATTATCCCGGTCGAGTTCTGTACGACAAAGTCGCTAAGAGAACGCCATTTATAGTTTATGAAAAAGATGAATAATTGGTAGCGACTTGCCAGAAAAACTCGTCTTAGCGCTGGTCTTGTCAGAAGAACTTGTCTTGAGGCAGGCAGGACGGTTGCGTAGCTTTTGCCCATGACCAAACCTGCCTCTTTCAAGTACTTCAAAACCAGTCCCGAGGTCATCCGCCTTGCGGTGATGCTGTACATCCGTTTCCCGCTCTCGCTTCGAAATGTCGAAGATCTGTTGCACGAGCGAGGCATCGACGTGAGCCACGAAACCGTCCGATATTGGTGGAACAGGTTTGGTCCAATGTTTGCAGCTGAGATCCGACGGAAGCGTGTGCAGCAGCTGCGCGCGTTCTCGAAATGGAAGTGGCACGTGGACGAGGTTTTCGTAAAGGTGAATGGCAAGCGACATTATCTGTGGCGTGCAGTAGATCACGAAGGTGAAGTGCTGGAAGCAGTTGTCACCAAGCGCCGAAACAAGGCTGCAGCACTAAAATTCCTCAGGAAATTGATGAAACGGCACGGTTGCGCCAAGGAGGTCTTCACAGATCGCTTCGCTTCCTACAAGGCTGCGCTCAGAGAAATAGGCGCGTTCGAAAAACAACAGACGGGCAGGTGGCTCAACAACCGCGCCGAGAATTCACACCTGCCGTTTCGACGACGCGAACGCGCGATGCAGCGTTTCAGGCGCATGCGAAGTCTACAGAAATTCGCCTCCGTCCATTCCTCCGTCTACAATCACTTCAACCAGGAAAGATCGCTAGCCAGTCGAGACACCTTCAAGCTGACCCGCGCCGCCGCTCTTAGCGAGTGGCGTCAGCTTTGTTCCGGATAGGTTCGCGGTTTCCGCGGCAAACTGAGACTGGTTCGAATTCGTCTGACAGCACCTTTTGGACGAGCTGTTTCGTGATGACCGTCGGCGCTACGAACGCATTAAACCCGACAAGGACAAGGAAACCCGGTTCCAGTCCGCTTGCGGTCCTGTCGAAGAGGGCAAGGTTTATCTGCCTGCAGATGCACCCTGGCTGCCGGTGTTCAAACGAGAGCTTCAATCCTTTCCACGCGGACGCAACGACGATCAGGTCGACAGCTTTGCCCACTTTGTGAACTGGTCCAAGGAAGTGGGGTTCTATCGGGCGCTAGGCCATGATCATCAGATAAACATCGAACGTCGCGAGCGCCGTCGCGAGCGGATCAGACGGCGGTAGAACCTCAGCGTCAAGCTTGAAAACTCGTTGAATAGTACTGGGAGGGCCGATGTCGGACCAATCCTGAGAGCGGCCCCAATGACCGCTCGCAACCACAAACCGGTCTAATCGCTAATGCCGTCGGATGACGGCTTTGAGCCCAAAGCAGCCGGTAGAACAGCCAGTACGCTGCGCTTTGCAGCGAATGAGTCCCGGGATTCATGATCTGATGTTTCGACCGCCGCCTTGCGGCAACGACATCTGTATGACAGCATTTACTCAGTTTTCTAAGTATTAATCACTTGAACTGCATATTTACAGCCAGAAAGATTTGCTTTTCAGGCTGTCCTACCCCGCTGTCTGCAACGGAAATTTGAGGTTCAGCAAATACGTTGAATACGGTTGATCCCCTTTTGAAAACTTTGCCTAGACGGATGCCGAGAGGAATAGAGTAGTCGCCGTTCTCAAGGTTTGCGCTCCATACCGGGGCGCCTCCCGTGTACCATCCGTTACCCAGCTGGTAGAAAGCGAACGGTTGAAACGCACCGGCATTGACCCGATCGTTTCCGTCAAGGCTGCCAACGCCATACCGCCAAGTCAATAGATAGCCGAACTGGAGTTTTGGGGATCGCGCATTGAACATCACGTTGGCAAAGCCCAATTGCCATTGCGATGCTGCGACATCGTCGTCACCAGTTGGGACTACAATCTGAGGTCCAAGGCCAAAGCTGATAGCTGGATCTTTTGTATCGAACAGGTAGGCAGCAAAAACATCAAAATCAGCGATCCCGCTTTCCGTAGAACCACCCGGCCCAACTGGAAAGCTGTTGTAAGGCAAAGACGCACGCAGCAGCCAGTTGGAGTTGCCTATACTAAAAGGCTGAGCGTACCGCAGCACAAGCTGATTGCCATCTTCATCCCCTGGACCGGTGAATTCATCAATATAGTAATTTTGGATGTTGAATGCCGTGAAATTAGCCAAAGGGTTGTTGGCTTGTGCAGCATCGTCTGAACTGCTCTGAGCAGATACGGGCAACGCCGCAAGCAAGCTTAAGGCGATAGAGCAAAGTATGCTTTTTGCAGTAAAGTGTTTCTGTGTTTCTGCTTTGATCAACATTTTTTTCCTTCTGCCAAAATTATGCCGTGCTTGATCCAGTTGTTCTAAAAGTCGACCTCGTACCCGAAGAACGGTCCGCTTATTTCCAAAGCCAGGTCAGCGGCGCCACTGCGGTAGTCAATGTCAGTGTGGCGCCATCCTGCGTACCATCTACCATTTCTACCCCACGCTTCAGTTGCATAAGTCAAACCGGCGATAACCTCCCATGTGTCTTCTACACCATCAATTCCGCCAAAGCCGCCATAGTGCGCTCGTATTCTGCCACCCCATTTGTCTGAAAAACTCCAGAGTGTATCCAAGCCCACGACAGGTGTGTGAAATTCGACCGTGGTGTCAAAATCGAACTGCGGAGATAGAAAACCAGGAGTGACCGTCAAAGACACTTCGTCATGAAAATATGTACCACCGACGAAAGGCGAGACAGCAACCCTGGTCGCATCTGGTGCGCCCCCGAATGATAAGGTTCCGATCTCATATGAGAGACCATAGTTTACCAACCAGGCTTTTTCTTCCAACTCGTTTTGCCGAGTTATTCCAAGCGGGCCTATGGCTGTGTCGTCGTACTCGCCTTCGTAGTAAATGGCTGCGAAAAATAGACCAAGCGGACCTTTCCGCGCAGAGAGCTCGCCCTCGAAGGCCAAGAGCGCGGAGTCCAGAATGGTGTCTATGTTTTCATCGAACGTAAACGTGCGACCGCCAACGGTGATGTCTGCAGGTGCGTTTGGCAACCAAGCGTAGATAGCGCCGGAGAATTGCCAAGGTGACGCGCTCATGCTTCTCGTTGAGGTTGGAGACCAATTGAGGGCGGCATCTTCAGAAACAGCCGGCGAGCCGGATGCGATTCCCACGATCATTGCGAGACGAAATGTCGATAGAAAGTTGTTTCTTCTGTTTGCGAAACAGCGAATATACTTCACGTCGGCTTAGTCCATTTCATTAGTGGCTCTCCATCACAAGACCGAGTTTCGGAATAGTCGTAATCCTTTCGACAATAAATTGAAAACCGATCATCAAGTATCCAGCCCATTGGATTTTTTTGACGCGCAAGTATATATCCACCATCTGAAGCGAACGGCAAACGTACAACACGATGCCGTCGCATGATGGAGATGTCTACAATGACGCGTTTCTTATGAGCCGCTTTGAGTAAGGACGAGCTTTTGACCAGCCAGAGAGACGCCGATTGATGCAGATGCAATAATCGCTGCGATACTTTTTGTCTTCATAATATTGACTCCTTGTCAAAAGTTGATCTCCAGATTTCATCGTTGTTTTCAGACAGGGCAGATGCACTTACTGCAAAGTTTACCTGCCGCCTTTCGGCAAGAACATCGCCATGGCGAACCGGATGTTCCAGTCAGCAGAGAAGTCATCAGGTCGTTCAACAAAGTACTGACCCTCAAGAACGAAACGTGTGGGAATACCTTTAGAGCCAAGCCTAGTTGTATAGGACACGCCCATACCCACAGGCACAGACCATTCGTCGTCTCGAGTTCTGTCCCAAACTATGGTTGGTGCCGTCAAAAGACCCCATTGGTCCGTAATCGACCAAGTGCCAAAGTACTGAAGTGTTGTTCGGTCCACGTCTTCACGATCATCGTCGCCGGCGAAGGAGAAGAAGTTTTGCATCAAAAGGCCCATAGTAAAGTCTCTGGGGCGCAGCAACGAAGTGTTTTTTACAAGTATTGCAGACGGGCCGATCGTCCATTTTTCCGAGCCTAGTGCGTCATCGGTGGCTGTCGGAGCCTGTACAGTTGCCCCAATCCCCCACTGAAATCCTTTGGCATTCATGCCCGGCGTAAACAAGTTCAGTAATCCAATGTCGCCCAAGCCAGAATTACTATCAAAACTCACACCCGATGGTCCAGCTTCCGGGGTATCGACAGAAAAAGCTAAAGGCACAATTGGTCGCATGATGTACGTCCAGCCGGTGTCACCAATCGCAAATGGAATAAGAGGCTCAATAATAGTGACATTGCCCCATTTGTCGTCATCCGTGATGTCACCGCGCAAACGAAAAGTGTCTGACTCGAAGATAAAAAGCGTGTTGTTTGTCAGAGGGTTGGCAATTTCGCGATTGGCTCTGGCCAAATCGCTTTCTTCTTGCGCAAAGGCCAGATCAGCACTCATCAACGAAACGATGCCAGCGACAAAAGCCACACTTGTTCTTGTTCTGGAACGGTTATCCGGGCGCACCTTAAAACAGTTTCTTGCGGCTTCTAATTTTCTCAATTTCGCCTCCCTATAGGCATTTGGAAAAGATGTGGGTTTCTTGCTCTGGTAGCATCCATGTTCGCGCTCCGAGCCTTGTTCTCGACGGCAATACTGTTTACTCCACTCTCTCCAGATCACCAAGAACCCAAGATTTGTCATAAAAAGGGCCCGTGGGTCCGTAGAAGCGGAATAGAAGAAAATAGTCACGTCCCGCGACCGTTGGGGCCCAATTGCCTCCTTTCCCTTCTGGCGCTTCCGGACCGAAGTAAATGTCCACGCTACCGTCCGGATTGGTCACCAATTCGGTATCCAATGTCAACGGCGGCGTAATAACCGGCCATTGGGCGGAGCAAAAGTCGTCCACTGTTTGGTTGACCGGCGCCTTGGCAAACGCGCTCCCAAATAGCTGGCGGTTGCCAAGGCGTCTTGGTCCGTCAGGACCAATCTCTTCTGTGCCTTAGGAGTTCTGCCGGGCCTTGCTCTGTGCGAGACGATAGCTTCCTCCGTTCATCTCCAGGATACTGACATGGTGGGTCAACCGGTCGAGCAAGGCACCGGTGAGACGCTCGGAACCGAAGGTTTCCGTCCATTCGTCGAAGGGCAGGTTCGAGGTGATCAGGATCGAGCCGCGCTCGTATCGCTGAGAGATCAGTTCGAACAACAGTTCGGCGCCGGTCTTGCTGAGGGGCACGAAGCCCAACTCGTCGATGATCAGGAGCTTCTGCTTCACCAGCTGTTTCTGAAGGCGTAGGAGCTGGCGCTCGTCACGGGCTTCCATCAACTCGTGCACGATGGCCGCGGCAGTAGTAAAGCGAACCGCCAGGCCTTTCTGGCAGGCGGCCAGACCGAGGCCGAGCGCCACGTGGGTCTTACCGGTGCCGCTGGGGCCGAGAGCGATGACGTTCTCTCCGCGGTCGATCCATTCACCACGCGCCAGTTCCAGCACCTGCATCTTGTTGAGGGTTGGGATCGCGGCAAAATCGAAGCTGTCGAGGCTCTTGGTCGCGGGGAATTTCGCGGCCTTGATCCGGCGTTCGATCATCCGCCGCTCCCGGTCGATGAGTTCGAGCTCGATCAGACGGGCCAGGAACTGGACGTGATCTCTCCCTTCGACAGCGCAGAGCCGAGCCTGCTTGTCGTATTCCCGCAGGATGGTCGGCAGCTTCAGCTTTTTGAGTCGGTGGTTCAGCAGGATCTGTGGTGTCTCCGTCATGTCGAGGCACCTGTTGTCAGGCACATGTAGCTGGCCGGAGATGTCGTCGCCACCTTAGCCCGTGGCAGGAACGGGTAGACATCCAGATCGAGCCTCGGCGGCCGCCGCTCCACCCGGCACAGCACCAGATGCTTCACGGCATCAAAGCTGATTGCTCCCATCTGGAGAGCCGTCTTCACGGCAGCATGAACCTCCTCCATCTCGAAGCTTTCGAGCAGCCGTAGGACCTGCACGTATTCGCGCCGCCCAGCTTTCAGCATGCGTGCCTCCATCAGCTTCTGGAGAGTATCAAACGCCTTGGGAAGCTCCCATCCGGCCAGCGGAGCCGCCTGTTCGAAAGCGTTTATCTTCTTCTCGATCAGCGGCAGGTAATGAACTGGATCGAAGACCATGTCCTCGCGGTCGTAGCTGCGAACATGCCGCGCGATGACCTCCCCACCACATCCGATGACCACACGGTCAACATAGGCGCGGATCCAGACATCGCGATGGCCGTAAGCAACCGGCACGGAATAGTCGTTGGTCTTATAGCGCAGCAGCGACAGGGAACTGACCCGGCCCGATGCCTGGTCACAGGCGTCAAAGGACCGGGCGGGGAGCGGCGCCATGATCTCCAGATCGCGTTGAAGCCGCTCTCCAATCGTCTCATTGTGCCCGCGCAGCTTGTCGTTTTGGCGCTTCCGGCACTGCTCTTCGAGCCAGTCGTTGAAGGCATCCCAGGTCGGAAAACTCGGGACCGGCACCATGAAGTTGCGCCGGGAATAGCCAACCAGCCCTTCGACGGACCCCTTGTCGTTGCCCTTGCCAGGACGCCCGTAGCGGTCCCGGATCACGTAGTGGGACAGCATCTCGCTGAACAGCCGCGCGCGCCTGCGAGTTCCGTCGGGCTCGATCTTCGCCACAAGGCACCGGTCGTTGTCGTACAGGATCGACTTCGGAACGGCCCCGAAGAACCTAAAGGCATGGACGTGGCCATCCATCCAGGCTTCCGCGGTCGCCGCCGGATAGGCCCGGACGTAACAGGCATCGCTATGTGGAAGGTCCAAGGCAAAGAAGCGGGCCTTCTGTTCAATGCCACCGATCACAACAACCGGTTCGCCGAAGTCGGCCTGAGCATGGCCGGGTGAATGATTAAGCGGTACGAACATCTCGCGATGCCGTCGACCATGTTCCCGAACATAATCCTTGATGATGGTGTAACCACCCTCGAAGCCATGCTCATCGCGCAGTCGCTCGAAGATCCGCTTGGCCGTATGCCGCTGTTTGCGCGGTCGCTGCCGATCTTCCGACAGCCACTGATCAACGATCCCAGTGAAGCCATCCAACTTGGGCCGCCGGATCGGTGCTGACCGCCGGTAACCAGGTGGGACCGAAAACGCCAAAATCTTGCGAACGCTGTCACGAGATATCCCGAAATGTCGGGCCGCTTCTCGCTGACTCATACCCTCGGCACAGGCCAGACGAACTCTACGATACAAATCCACGGAAAAGATCCTCCCGCCCCCCCGTTACGAAAAGAAGGGCAAAGATGGACGACTTTTACGCCGCCCGCAGCAGGGTCATCCCGCCGCTACCGTGGACGACTTTCTCACCGCCGCTCTCACAATCATCTCGGACTATTGCCTGTCTGTGTTCCTCGCCATGTCCTTGATGAGTACGCAATTATGGACTCTCGCGGATCTCGGGCTCACGCTGTTTGTTATTCTTCTCATGCAAGTCGTCGTCGCCATAGCCTTTATTCCCGGGGTATTGTTTGTCGGGCTTTGTCGCAATTACATAGCCGCAGTCCTCAGCTCCGGTTTTGCTGGTTTCGTGCTCGGTGCAACGCCAACAGCGATTGCCAATATGTCCTCGGTTGCCAAACGGTATGGTCCGGCGCCCCTTGCCGTCATTACCCTGCTGCGTGTCTCCGCATTCTTCGTGGATTTGGTGAACGCTCTAATCGTTCAGGTGTTTTTGAACTTTTAGAGGTCGTCCTTGTCGCGTTTGGAGGGTTTGGCAAAGACCCAAACCAGAGCTCCCAGAAAGCAAAAGGCAGAGATATTCATAACAGTGTTGATCAGATCACCGGTCAGCATTGAGCTCATCTTTCAAGGCGCGGGCGAGGCAGGTCACCAATAAAAGCAGGATAAAGACAAAGGGCAGGGCACCAAGTGCAATCATGCTGCGGACGGCATCAATAGAGCCGGACACGATCATCGCGGCCCC
Source organism: Ruegeria sp. AB6 (assembly GCF_056542685.1). Taxonomy (NCBI): domain Bacteria; kingdom Pseudomonadati; phylum Pseudomonadota; class Alphaproteobacteria; order Rhodobacterales; family Roseobacteraceae; genus Ruegeria; species Ruegeria sp. AB6. The sequence goes on from NZ_JBQGAD010000002.1 coordinate 446,495, forward strand.
CAGCAAACCCAACAGAATGCCCCAGATCAACCGGATGCGCGGGGCGGGTTCAGGATTGCCGCCCGTTGAGAAGGTGCCTAGAACAAAGGCCGCACTGACCACACTGGTTACGATAAAAAGAAAAGCGGCAAGAATTGTCACAAGGGTTGTGACTTCGAACAAAGGTAGCCGCGCAAGTAATTCGAACGTCACTCTGTCGATGTTCGTTTGCGTCACCGTCATCAATTCACCGGTCCCGTACAGCGTATCGAACATTCCGATCCCTCCGAACGCACCGAACCAAATCATCGAAAACACTGTAGGAACAACCAGCACACCCAGGACGAACTCCCGGATCGTCCTGCCTTTGGATATGCGGGCGATAAACACGCCGACGAACGGACCCCATGCGATCCACCAAACCATGTAGGTGAGCGTCCAGTCCTTGAACCATCGGTTCAATCCGTCGTCGTAAAAGGTGAAGGTCTGAAACCCGCGCGGAATGACCTCGGCAATGTAGTCGCCAAAACTGCTGAGCACAGAATTCATGAGAAATTGCGTAGGCTCGAAAAGAACGACAAACGCCAGCAACAAACCAGCGAGGATCATGGCCAGATTTGACAGCCGCGACATACCCGCTCCAAGGTCGACCATCAGCGGCGGTAGGAAGCACACAACAAGAGCGACAAAAACCACACTGGTCAGCCAGACGCTCGCACCGTCTCCGCTGCTCAGAATGTCGATACCATCAGCAACCTGGAATACACCCATAGCAATGGAGCCACCGACACCTATGGCGATGGCGGTTATTGCCGCAAAGTCAGCAAACCAGCCAACAACACTGGCCCAACGCTCTCCCGGGAACAGAAAGCGTAAAGGCGCACTCATCATCATGGCTGTACCGCGCCGAAATGCGAAATAGGCGATACAAAGCGCCGTGGCGGTATAAATACCCCAGGCGTGAAGACCCCAATGAAATAGTGTTGTTGTCAGTGCTTCGTTTGCGGCCTCCGGTTCCGGGAGGTAGTCGCGCGCAAACGTGATATGCGTAAGGGGTTCGGCGGCAGCCCAGAATAGCAATCCCACGCCCATGCCGGCTGAAAACAACATCGCAAGCCATGCAGGCGTCGAAAACTCAGGTCTGTCCTCGTCTTTCCCTAACCGCACTAGACCGAGCGGAGAAACCGCAACTGCTATACAGAAAAACAACAGGCCCGTGACAGCCAGCATTATGAACCAGCCACGGCTTTCAAATGAGACCTCTACAAGCGCGCGCGATGTGTTTAAGGCTCCGCCGGGGTCGAGAATGCCCCAAAGGCCTGCGGCGGTGATAACAACAAGGGATGTCGCCAAAAGGGTCGTATTGGAGTTCATGTTGGCTCTGACGAAAGTGTCCTCACGGGATAAGCGACGCTATGGGGCGATGAGCAGCCTGATCTGACTAGTCCAGTTTGATTGTTAGCGCATAGAGGGTCACTGGCCCATTGGCACGACGGTTTCTGGAGCCGGTGGGCGGTATAGCCAAAGCAATAGCTTTTGACATCGGGAGTCTGTTCATTGTCAGTCCTGCAAGTTAGCCGGTTTTGGACTAGACGATCGTGCTGGAAAAGAGGCTTCATAGAGTGATACAACCCAAACTAAGGCCTTTATTCCGCTGGAACAATATCCGGAACACGATAGGCTCGAAACTCTTCGACATCCGGGCGATATGCCCGAAGTAGCAGGTTCCAACCATCTTCAGGCGTGAAGGCAAAGTTAGGTGCAAGTCCGCGACAGTCCTCGCCACCGAATGCAACGTCAAACGAGCCGTCGTCGTTGCTGACAACGCCCTGGTTTGAGCTGACGATGTTATCCGTGTCCGACATCAGGTATTTCTGCGGACCATACACCGTGATGGAAAAGAATGCATCGACCGGCACTTCCGCGAAGGTTGCCGTATAACAAGTGCCTCCCACCGCGTTTTCAGGACCACCAATAGCGTACATTGCGTTTTCGTCTGCCGACAAACCCCAGGCGCCTGCCGTGACATAGGTGAAATACTCCCAGTCCTCGACATCGGCGACCCGCTTCTGCATCGCACCGAACGATGAAGGCAGTTTGGAATACTCCGCCAGCAGGGCTGCGCGCACCCTTTCAAGTACCTCCGCGTCAAAGCTCTGCAGATTATCCTCTGACGCGGCACCTGAAATTGCATACTGTGGTTGGAGTTCTTCGGTCACCACACGCACATCGTCAGGCGTAGCATCTGTTCCGGTCCGAATGCCAACGGCGACGAAATCGGTCTCGAACTCCTCGGACGAGAATGTGTATTGACCGTCCCCGTACAGGTAGAACGGAGTCATGTGGTCTTCCGTAATGATCTGGATCGATAGAAACCGGTCGCCCACATCCGGCACATCCAGCGTGAACCCCTGCCTCGCATTGACGATAGCAATCGAATAGATCGTATCGTTATTGGGCGAAACGACCCAGCGGTCGTCGGCGGTTGACAGATTGGTGAAGTGAAAGAACTGGTTGACGCCAGAGCGGCCCATGAAGTTTGCAAAAAACGCCCGGCTGTCTGCGTTGATATACTCGGCGGCGCTCATCCCGTAGTCGTTCGGATCTGTTGACCAGCCGGAACTGTCTATGTCCGGGATATCCGCGAGCGCCGCTGGTGCGATCAGAGTGCTGCACAACAGTGCAGCTGTAATTTTGTTGAACTTGTTGGATGTGTTTTTCATTTAGTTTCGACCTCGACTGTCAAATCTGCGCCGGGAACCGGAACGTAGGCTCGAAGGACACCGTAAAACGGCGTTCCTGTCGGGATGCCGTTCTGCCCCTCGCCGGATGGGCTGAGGGTCACGGTATAGGTGCCGTCTTCATTCGGCTCCGCTGTATAGCTGGTTTGATCGTAGATGCCCTTATCGTTTGGTATCAGCAGCTTGTTGACCGACGCATAGACCGTAACGGAGAAATAACCACCGTCTTCGACGATGTTTGCAGGCACGGTGAGAACGTATGTGTCATCGCCGTTGAACGGCTGGCCGTTTTCGTCAAACGCCAGTAGGCCGTATCTCACCACGTCGGACGGCGTGCCAAGTTGTCCCTGAAACACTCCTACAGCAGCATGTATTTCTCCCACATCACCTGAAACCGACCCGAAAATCTTGTCGGTATCCACCAAAGGAACGGCGGTCTCGATCAGCGTCAGTGCCGCCGCCTCGGTCTCGGGCGAAAATCGCTGCACGTCGCGGTCCATGTCGCCCTGACCACCTTCCATCACGATTTCACCGCTCAGTGCCATGACTTCGTCAAGATTGTCGACCACGACCATTCGGGTGAACGCAAGCCCTTGGTCGGTTTCAAGGGCCAGTTTGTGAAAATCGCCTTCGGGCAAGGTTTGCCCAGGCCGGTATAGCAGGATCGGCAATTCTGGGTTCACAATGACGCCTGGTATGTTGTGCTTCATGTCGAAAATCGACACTGAGAAGTAGCGGTCGTATCGCGGCGTGCGGATGATCGCGGGCCCCTCGGAAAGGCTGAACCAGTTATAGCCGTAATTCACTGTCGCCTGCGGCGTGATCACCGTGTCATCGGTGGGGTCGACGAGTCCCGTGAACTGAAAACTGCCCGGCTCGTTGGTTTCAAGCCAGCGCTGCATCATGCGCACTTGTTCCTGGTTGGGATACTCGCGGATATAGTTTTCGATGGTGTCCTGAGCAAATGCAGGAACAGCAAAGAATGGCAGAAACAAGATCAGAGTGTATAGCTTGCGTAGAAACATCTTGGTCAACCCCATATTGGAAACATAGGTTTTGGAAATTTGTTTACTAAACTATAATTGTACTAGTCTGGAGCAAGCTAAAACGGATAGTGCGCTCGCATGACGCACAATTTTGGCCGAAAATGGCCAATTTGGGCAAACTTTGTCATGCGTGAGACAAGCGACTTAGAGGCATGACCGAATAGATCAGAAATGAACGGAAAAATACCTTCTTTAACACAAGCGCTAGTGCCGGTCGCAGTGTTAGTCGTTCTCCTTGCGACGGCTTACTCCCTCTATGGAGAGCAAGCGGCATCCGGCCCCAATCAGATTGCGTTAGTATTTTGCGCGCTCGTTGCAATTTGGATCGGGCATCAAAACGGCTACTCACTAGAAGAAATGCGTGAAGCAGCAGTCCAAAGTGTCACAACTGGCATCACCGCTATCTTTATTCTGCTCGCGGTTGGATCACTGATCGGTACGTGGGCAATGTCAGGTACTCTGGTTGCCATGGTCTATTGGGGGCTAAAAGTTCTGCAGCCGGATTATTTCTATATGACTTCGGCGGTTATATGTGCCGTCGTCGCCCTCTGCATTGGATCCTCATGGACTGTCGCAGGAACGATTGGAATTGGATTGATGGGTGTCTCATCATCCATCGGACTCAATCCGGCAATCACGGCGGGCGCGGTGATATCCGGTGCTTACTTCGGAGATAAATCATCCCCGCTTTCAGACGCTACCAACCTGGCAGCAATTTCCTCGGGCGCCGATTTGTATGAGCACATTAAGGCCGCATTCTGGACTTCAGGGCCGACCCTTCTGATTACTCTGGCAATTTTCTGGTTTCTTGGCAGCCCGCAGGAATATGACGCTTCGCCTATTACTGAGGCAATTGCTGCCGAATACAACGTGGGCGTTGTGCCCTTCATTCCTTTAATTTTCGTTCTTGTTTTGGCAATTACACGTTGGCCTCCTTTTACCACCATTTTTTTGGGCGCACTTATAGGAGGCATTGTGGCTGTCGTTTTGCTTCCAGAACGGGTGATCGAGTTTGCGGATGCCGAAAACCTGCCGACTACGTTGGGCCTATTGAAAGGTGTCTGGTCAGCTATGGCCAATGGCTACATCTCAGATACAGGTCGGCCCGGAATTGACGAGTTGCTTTCGCGTGGGGGAATGGAAAGCATGCTAATCACAATTTGGCTTATTCTGACGGCACTGGCTTTTGGCGGCGTAGTTGAAAAAACTCGTGTTCTTGAACGAATTTTGAAGCCGATTGTGGACGCAGCAAAGTCCGTTGTCGCGCTCGTTGCGGCCTTGGTTGGGGCATGCATCGGTACCAATTTGCTCGCTTCTGATCAGTACATTGCAATTGTATTGCCTGGTCGGATGTTCCGCTCAACTTTTATCAAACGCGGGCTGTCAAAGACCGCTGTATCCCGCACTGTTGGCGACAGTGCGACTGTCACGTCCGCGTTAATCCCGTGGAATTCCTGTGGTGCCTACATGGCTGCTACACTCGGAGTTGCAACGGCCACTTACGCGCCCTTTGCATTTTTCAACCTGCTGAATCCGCTTGTTGCAATCATGCTTGCCGCAATCGCGCCTGCGCTTTTCCGAACGGACGATTCCGGCGGAGACGGTTCTGGTATCCACAAAAGTGACATTTCATCAACTTCCAGCTGAACCCATTCCTTCATACGATTGATGAGAAAGCGACTGCTACGCGCCACAAAAAGATCTCGAGCTGCACGGACAATTGGTGGTTTCTAGTGTATCGGGTCGAGAAAGAGTGCGTGCTTTCAATCGAGAACCCTCTTGAAAAATACAAAGATACATCAAGCCAAGACACTTTCGGACTGCCAAGTGCCGTCGGTTTTCCCAAGGCGCGCGAACTTAGTTCAGGATAAATAACAGCAGTGCCGGCCTAGTAGAGACGAGTTTGGGTCGGTCTGACAGCATCATCTCGACTTTACTTTACCGCGACCGGAACCTAAACGCCAAATTTCTCTCGACACAACTCTCGCACCTGCTCCCAAGTGTCTTTGTATTCGGGCGTGCCGTCCGCTGCATAATGGAAGTTCTTCATTAAGCCAGTCAACTGCGTGAATGTTTTTCGTACATTTTCCTTGTCTTCGAACGTCGCCTCGGATTGCGTTACGTCATAAACGAGCTTGAAGGTTATTTTTTGCCTGTCCAACGGAACCGTCGCATCAACGTTGTCGAAAGGGTCTTGTCAGAAGAACTTTGCTTGAGCGGGGCAGGGCGGTTTCGTAGCGTCTGGGAATGACCAAACCTGCCGCCTTCAAGTATTTCAAAACCAGCCCCGAGATCATCCGCCTGGCGGTGATGCTGTACGTCCGTTTCCCACTCTCGCTTCGGAATGTCGAAGATCTGCTGCATGAGCGAGGCATCGACGTGAGCCACGAAACTGTCCGATATTGGTGGAACAGGTTTGGCCCTATGTTTGCATCAGAGATCCGAAGAAAACGGGTTCAGCAACTCCGAGCCTTTTCAAAATGGAAGTGGCACGTTGACGAGGTTTTCGTGAAGGTGAATGGCAAGAGAAACTATCTCTGGCGGGCCGTTGATCATGAAGGCGAGGTGCTGGAAGCCATTGTCACCAAACGCCGAAACAAAGCTGCAGCACTGAAATTCCTCAAGAAATTGATGAAGCGGCACGGTAAAGCAAAAACCGTCGTCACGGATCGCTTCGCGTCGTACCAGGCCGCTCTCAGAGAGCTTGGCGCTACCGAAAAACAGCAGACGGGCAGGTGGCTCAACAACCGAGTCGAGAACTCGCACCTGCCGTTTCGACGACGCGAACGCGCGATGCTGCGTTTCAGGCACATGCGAAGTTTACAGAAATTCGCCTCCGTCCATTCCTCCGTTTGCAACCACTTCAACCAGGAAAGATCGTTAGCCAGTCGAGACACCTTCAAGCTGACCCGCGCCGCCGCTCTTAGCGAGTGGCGTCAACTTTGTTCCGGATAGGTTAGCGGTTTCCGCGGCACACTGAGACTGGTTCGAATTCGTCTGACAGCACCGCCACTCATGATACATCTTGGACGAATTGAACGACGAAAAGCCGGGCAAACCTGTGGTCAGCCCGGCCTTGCGAGATTTTTCAGTTTCAGGAGAAGGGTTCAGCCGAACCTGACCAAAGGGCCATCCTGAATTTCTGAAAGTTCAACAGCCTTGTCGATCAGGAACAGAGCTTCCATCTTCGACGAAGCATTCAGCGAGACGTCCTCACCGACGTGGTATGATATACCGGCATTAGCCAGAAGCTCACCGGCGTCGGTGCCAGGCAGGCGTGACAGGCGCAAGCTCAGTTCTTGCGCGTTCAGGCCCTTTTTGCGGTCGTGAATCAGAAGGAACACACCATTGCCCCAATAGGTCGCGAAGTTGCGGCCATCCTTGGAGGATGTCAGTAGCGCCTCGCCTGCAACCGCCATGATCTCGCGGAATTCGGTTGATGTGCTGAGGCCGAAGATCTCTTCGACTTCGTTGACCTTGATGGCCAGCATTTTGGACGTTCTGGCGTGCATGGTTGCCAGTTGAACCACGTAATTTTCGAACTCGGCCAGACCGATGCAGCCAGGCAGATCGCCAAAATAGAGCGGATCGCTCAAACGGAAATTCGGATTCACCTCGGAATCGTTTTGCGCGTAGACATCCGCCTCGAGCACTTCGATCGCGGCACGCCGTTCGGCAGCCAGTCGATACGCATCCGAAAGACGCTGTTTTAGGTCGGCAAACTCGAACGGTTTGGTGACATAGTCCGTGGCGCCAACCTCGAACGCTTCGTCGATATACTGTTTCTGCACCATGGCGGTGACCATGATAATTGGGGTAAAGCGATAATCCGGCAGTTTGCGCGCTTCTTCGCACAAAGTAATACCGTTCATCTCGGGCATTTGCACATCAAGCAGCAGACAGTCGAATACCTGATCCGTTTCGGACAGGACTTTAATCGCCTCTTGACCGCTGCGCGCGGTTACCACGTCTTCATAACCGAAGGCGCCCAATACACAGATCAACAGCTCAAGAATGCTTGGGTCGTCGTCTACGGCAAGTATACGCATAACAAATCACCAGGTTTTGCCACCGAACCATCCTTTTGCTTTGCAGACTTCCGGCAAAGGACGGCAGGCGAGTGGATTTTCAGGTGCGTTCAGGCTGTCCGAGAAAAACGGCAAAAGATTGACGGGTCAGAGGCACCTATGTGTCCGATTAATCATTTTTTCATTAAGCGCGGATTTAATGAACATTAGGATCAACATGGAATTTGCCAATCATTTCGACCGCTCGGGTAGGAGCTTTTTCACCCTGTTGCAACGGAGTTGACGTGTCGTGATCGCGAAAAATTCATGTTTGCCGCTCCAAGTTCCACCCAGTTAGTCGGAAAACCCAGAAAATTCTCTTCTGTTCAAAGAGTTGTGAGCGGCTAACTGTCTGCATCTGGCGCAGGAAATCCACAAAAAAATCAAACAAAATGGCGAATAAACTAAAATTTAGCAGCCAAAAATGAAGGGTGGAGGTGATTTGGCCACACATGGGCTTCAATCATAAGGCGAACAGCACTAAGTTGTAGACTTGGTGTTCGGCATCTTGGCATAAGTGTGTCAAAAATAAGAGCAAAATATGGATCGACCACTCCAGTACGAGCAGGCCTACCCGGCGTCCAAAGTTTTTCCGGACCTTGAGCCTGCTAATGACGCTGCGGCTGCGCCCAAGCCTGCGCCGCGGCGACGGTTGTTTTCGCTCAAGCGAAGCCAGCCGTCCCGTCAGGAAAAGCTGGGTGAGATTCGTGCGACGACGATGAGTTTTCGCAACATGCATGAATATGGCACGCTGCTGTCCAAGTATCTGGAAACCCGCAAGTCGATTTTCATCGACCGCCTGAACTGGCAGATCGGGCAGGTAGATGGCATGGAGTTCGATCAATACGACACACCCGCCTGTCGCTGGGTCGTTCTGCATGAATTCGGCGAGGTTCTGGGCGGCGTGCGCCTTTTGCCGACAACCGCGCGCTGCGGGATTTACTCCTATATGTTGCGGGATGCGCAGCAGGGGAATTTGCCGGGTATGCCAACGGATGTCCTTTTTTTCGAGGCTCCAGTTGCCCCCAATGTCTGGGAGGCATCGCGGTTTTTCATCACCGACAGCGTGCCGTCCTCACGTCGTATGGCCGTGCAACAAGAGTTGTTCTATCAAATGACTGTGACAGCCGCCGAGGGTGGAGCGACGCGCATTCTTGGAATTGTACCGTCAGTCTGGGCGCGCTGGTCGCGGCGGCTTGGGGTAGGGGCCGCGCCGGTTGGGGCGAAGTTCTCGATCGAAGGGACCTATAGCCAGTCGGTCTTGTTCAATATCAATCGGCAATCGCCATAGAGCGCAGTTAAGGTGCTGGAAAGCATGTTAAACACGGGGTTGGCCTGCGTGTTCCTTGTCTTTTGGTGCGAGGCCAGTGGCCGGTTTTGACAAAATAAGGCCCAGAAATGAACACGTTTCGCGGCGTTTTTTACCGTTTTCGCCGCGGTTTTGTCCTAGTCGTTCAATAGGTTGGGACCGTTAAACAAGTTGAAAACGGTTTACCAGTCATGAAACACTCCAACCCGGACAGTGAACAGTTCCAGCGGAAACTGGAAATCCGCGCGTTGCAAAAGACCAAGCTGCGCGTCTTGGTGGTTGATGATGAACCCAGCATTCTGGAGCTGTTGCAGGCCGCGTTGGCCGAGTTTGAGAATTGCGATATTTCAGCTGCATCCTCGGCCTCTGAAGCCCTGGCGCTGATCGAGGCCACCGGAACGCCGTTTGACTGTTTCCTGCTGGATATTCAAATGCCCGGTATTAACGGAATCGAATTGCTGCGGCGTATTCGACAAATGCCCGAACATGCCGATGCGCCGGCGATCATGCTGACCGCGATGAGCGATAGAAAACATGTGGAAGAAGCGTTTCTGGAAGGCGCGTTCGACTATGTTACCAAACCGTTTGATTTCTTCGAGCTGCGCAGCCGGATGAACGCGGCGCATCTTTTGATGCAAGAACGTATCAAGGCGCGCCGCAGCTCGGCCTCGGTGCAGAGCCTTCGGGCTGAACTTGACAGCACACAGCAGTTCAGCTTTGATGATCCATTGTCAATCGACGGGCTCGAACGGTGCCTACGATATGTTGAGTTCGACAATTACATCGAACAACTTTCGCGGGGATGTCTGTACGATTCATGGGCCGTTGCCGTCAAACTTCAGGATGCTGACTTCCGGTTCGATCTTAACGATTTCAGTGCGTTCCGCCGTGCGATTTCCGATTTGGGACGCTCCATCGAAAAGACGACCAAGCTATCGCAAGCAGTGTTCTCGTACCGGGGTAGCGGCGTGTTTCTCGTCGTCGTGCATGGCCGCGAGGCCGCATCCGACCTGCCTGCCGAAGAAGAATTGAACCAGCTTTTTGGCGCGATGCTGGCGGACCGAGGTGTCTCGGGGTCGGTTCGGGCTGTCAAAGGAGCCGCTATTGCCATGCGGTCTATTTCCAAGTCAGGGGCATTCTCAGCAATGAATAACGCGATCGAAAAGGTGCAGGAACGGGAAGTGGCCCTTCGCAAGGTCGAAGCGCCCGAGGCAGAACTGCCCAGCAAATCTAACGTGGTGAAGATGGACAAGCCACGTACCAGCCTGTTCGAGACCGTTTTGCAGGAGATGTACGGCAGCCAGACCTATCTGGCCCGCAAGTAAGGCTTGGGCCTCAGGCGCGGGCCGCGTTCAACATCATGGGACCGCTGGTGCGCATGGTGAACGTCAGGACCGGCTCGGGCATCGGAGCCGATGACATCGAGAAATGAATGTCTCGCAGAACTGACGCCATCAGAACCATAATCTCGGTCTCGGCATATTGCGCGCCAATACAGATGCGAGGGCCATCACCGAAGGGGATATATTGCCCACGCGGAGGCGGAGCACCCAAAAAGCGTTGGGGTCTGTACTGATCGGGCTCTTCCCACAGCTTTTCATTGCGGTGAAGTGAATAGACCGGGAAAAACAACGCGTCACCTGGTTCGATCTTGATCCCTTTGATCTCCACCGCTTCCTCAGCATCCCGCGCAAAAAACGCAGCCGAAGGGTACAGGCGCAACGTCTCTTTGATATGCGCGCGCAACAGCGGCATGTGTTCGAGATGCGAGAATTCGATTTTGTCTTCAGGGCAGGCTGTTCGAATCTCATCCCGGATTCTGTGCTGCATCTCGGGGTAGAGCGCCAGCAGGTAGTATCCCCAAGCCATCGCATTGGCCGAAGTCTCGTGCCCCGCGACAACAAAGGTCAGCAGGTTGTCGACCGTGGTTTCCAGATCTTCGAAGTCTTCCTTAAGCGCGTCGATCATCAGGTCTAGGAAATCTTGCGGCTCCTCTCGGCCTTCGGCGCGGCGCTGCTCGATCACAGTGCGTGCCAAATCGCGCATCGTAGTGACGGGGGCGGTGCTGCGCAGCCATTTGCGGCGGGGCAGCCATTTGGGCAGGCCCATCAGGTCGAACAGAGAGATATCGGAAATATAGTTAAAATAGGCGATCAAGCCCACCCGGATCTGTTCGGCGCTGACCTCTTCATTGCCGGAAAAGATCACACGAGAGATATTCGTTAGCGTCGAAGCCGGTGCGACCTGCGCTATGTCCACAGGACCTTCGTTCTCAGCTAACGACGCGGCGATCTCGGAGCCAGTTTCGGCAAAGTGACGCGACAAGACAGGCAAGTTCCGGGCCGCGAAAAGCGGCGAGTAGCGCTGTCGTTGTTTGCGCCATTTCTCACCCTCGGACAGGATCAGACCATTGCCAACGGCGGAGCCGATGATGTCTTTGGTGAACTTGGCCTTTGGAAAACGGCGGCCTTTGCCAACAAGCAATTCGGTCACCATTTCGGGGTCGCATATATAATGGATGTTCAACGGACCACGCACATAGGTCTGCTGAATCGTCTCAATCGGGATAACCTCAAGCATGTTGCGCCCGGCTGAACGGGCGAATTGCAACAACGATACGGGCTTTTCTGCCAGTCGGGCCGAAACCGGTGTCACGTCGGCCTGCCTCATTTCCTGCATACCAATTGCGGTCATGCTGCTCATCCTTCAGGTTCATTGGCCCCTGGGCAGAAACATTTAGTGTCAAAACACGCAAAGAATCAATGAAATCGTTAACTTACCGCCATGTGTTTCCGGACTGTGTCATATTAGACTCCGTCACTGATGCTGATATGAGAACAGTGACTATTAACAATACACATCGCGTTTTGAGATTATTGCCAAACTGTGAACCAATTTCGGACCAACTGCGTCCTCATTGTGCCTGTAGTTCAAGGAGAACAGTGCCACAATTGAAGACGACGTGATGACGATCACAGAAACGACACCGCCGATCGAGCTCTCGGAAGAGCCTGTCGATCAGCTGCTACAGAACATCAAAGACTACACCGCCATGAGCTTTGCGCTGCTTTGGCAGCGGCAGGCAATTTTTCTGGCGACGACCATCCTGACGGGCTTCTTCTTCGACTCGCTCAACGCGATCCTGTTCTATGGCACGATCCTGATATGCGAAGCGCAAGACCTGTATCTTGCTAAACGTGTGGCGCGCCTGCGGCGCGATGAACGGCGCGCGATTGCGATGATGGTCGCGTGGATATTGCTGAACACGATCCTAAGCGCCGCTGCCATTTGCCTCTATGCGGTGTCAGTTGCGTTCAAACAGCCGTCGGGGGGGCACTTCACCCCCTTGTTCTTCCTGTTTGCGGCCGCGCTTTTTGCGGCGATGAACAACCATCAGTTCGTCTGGGCCATGATCGTGCGGCTGGCCATGTATGGCGTGTCGTTCATGGTGATCGTCGTTACCGATATCTGGATTGAACAACCCGACCTGTCGTCGGAACTTTGGCTGCATTTCTTCACGGTCGTCTTCGTGATGTACTTTTTGATCGACTGTTCACTGGTCTTTCTTAAGCTTTATCGAAAAAATCTAGAGCAGCTTGAAAAACTACGGGAGGAGCACGAACGTACCAAGGCGGCCTATATCGCCAAGACACAGTTCATTTCTACGGTTAGTCACGAATTGCGCACGCCGCTGACCTCTATCAAGGGATCGCTGGACCTGATCAACACAGGCGCGATGGGCGAGGTGCCTGAAAAGATGCAAAAACTTGTTGATCTGGCTGCGCGCAACAGTGAGCGGCTGGCGTCGCTGATCAATGACGTACTTGATATTCAGAAGATGGAAGCGGGTGAGATGGTCTTTCGGCAAACTGCGATTGATGTTCGTCCTCTTGTGCAAGAAGCCATTGCGGCCAATCTGGGTTATGCCAGTGCCCATAACGTAGTGATTGAAGAGAATGTCGACGGCCAAGCCGATCTGCAAATACGCGGGGATACATCGCGCCTGATTCAGGTGCTGACCAATATGATTTCGAATGCTGCCAAGTTCTCTTTCGATGGTGGCTCGATCACCGTCGGCTACAAGCAGGTTGGCGGCCGCGTGCGGATTTTTGTCAAGGATCAGGGGATCGGTATTCCCGCGGGAAGCCGAGACAAAGTTTTCGACCGCTTTTCGCAGATTGATTCATCTGATGAACGTCATGCCGGAGGTACAGGTCTTGGAATGAACATTTCCAAGGAAATCGTGGAACAGTTTGGTGGCACGATCGACTACTACAGCACACTAGGCGTCGGAACCGAATTTTTCGTAGAGTTTCCCATCCTGGAACCGCGTAACAGGCCTGCAAAAGGACATGGACTTACTGATCTGCCGAAAATCATACGATCCAACTAGGCCGTCCATTTGGATCAGCCTTTGCCCAAAATTACTTCACCAGTCGAAACGCTCATAGACTTGTGTATCTAGTGCCGAAACTTGCGGGCTGTCAGGTAGTGTCACTGTCTCGGACAGGACATCTGCTTCTTGGGCTATATCCTGAGCCTCCGGTGCCATGTCCCAAGGTTGAGAGGCCATATCAGTTTCCGTCGCGTCGGCGAGTACAGATGCATCCATTCTTTCGGACTCCGCGCCCGCTGGTTCTGATCCTCCGACAGTGAGTTGAACCGGGATTTCTATTCTGTCCACTAAGTCGGGATCGTTGCGATCAGAGATTGCGAGTTCGAGGTTGATACTATCTTCGAATCCAGCGGGCGGGGAAATTTCCAAACTCGAAAGGTCCCAGCCATCCAAATTGACCACTTCTCCATCCGATAACAATGAGGCTTCGCCACTAACGAAGAGAGTGTTTTCGGGTGCGCCGTCCAACAAAATCGTCGCGCGCTCACTGGCTTCCGCTATGTCGATTTTTAGAGCTATAGTTCCACCTTCTTCGGCTGAGAGAATTCCGCTGACCTGAATTTCGGGCGCGTTTGAACTTTCTCCTTCCGGCCGGTTGTCTGGACCTGTTTCCAAAGCGGTGGTCGGCGCGCTTTCATCGAAAGAGCGTTGGACTTCCTGATCACGGTTTTTGGCTTTTGAGTAGCTTTGACTTGCGGAATTGTTTTTTGACGCCAGACCGCTGGCGATTGCAGTCTCGGGCATGTCGGCAACAGTGATCGAGATTGTCTCGGTTCGGCTTAAACCACCTGCGTCGATCACTGATACATCGATGTCAATCGAGGCTGCTACTTCATAGTCCAAGGCGACACCAGGCTTCAGTCGCAACTGGTTGCCGACCACTTCGAACCGATCATCCGAAACTTCGAACCGGTGTATGTCATTTGCATCGGGATCAGCGAAACTCAGATACCCAACGATGGCGCCTTCGGTATTTTCTGCGACCGAAAGCTGAGCCTCTGTCAAGGCGATGTTGTCGACCAGGGCGCCGTAGCTGTCATTTTGACTTTCTGGTTCACGGAGTTCCAGCGTGTCCTGGCCAGAGCCGACCACCTGAAGCTGGAACGTTTCCCAATCGGACGATTGTGGATCCAGTTCGCCGACCAACTGTCCGTTCCAATATACTTCGACCGTGTCGGTGCCACCGGATAGGCGCTCTCGCAGGTCAATGCCCAAATCGTAAAGCTGCCCGTCTTCAGTCTCAATCGTCTGGGAAATACTGTCGACGCCCCTTGCGTGGTCCAACTCCAACAATTGGTCCCCATGTGAAGCCTTGGTCCCCCATAGATTATCCCAGATTTCAAGGCCATGAGCATCGGTCCATCCCCCAGAATCGTTATTGTCGAAGCCGCGCCATCTGCCACGGTCGAGGTCGAATTCTTCAAAGCTTCCGTTTGCGACCAGATTGTCTGTTGCATTGCCAATGGACAAGTCGACCGGGGCTTCGTTGATGTCTTGGATATCCACTACGAAAGTTTCAGAAACACTCAGCCCGACGGCGTCGATAGCTGTCACCTCAAGCTCGATCTGTTGGGTGGTCTCATAGTCAATGTCCGCCTCAGGCTTGAGGCGTAACTTTCCATCAACAACTTCGAAACGGTCGTCCGAGACTTCGAAGCTGTGGCTGTCGCTCTTGTCTGGATCAATCACCGAAATCTCTCCAACCACGGCACCGGCTGCATTTTCTGCCACAGTTGAATTCCTGAGCGAAACGCCCTCGGGCCCTTCGTTCACATCCAGCACCTCGATGGTGAAGGTTTGCGTCAAGCTGAACCCGTGCGCGTTTGTGGCCGTCACGTCCACTTCGATCTGGGCTGCATCTTCATGGTCCAGCGATACTTCGGGTTTTATTCGCAGCTCTCCATCAATGATTTCAAACCGATCGTCCGAGACGGTAAATTCATGCGCGTCGCTGCTATTTGGATCAATGACGGTGAGGGTGCCAATCGCTGCACCAGACGCATTCTCTGCGACGGTCGCGTTGTCCAGATTTAGCGCGTCAGGCGCAAGGTCAACCTCCTGTTCTGGTGGAGGCACTGCGCTGGGACCACTGGAAACCGGGGCAGCGATTCTTGGCGGAACATCCGGAATTTCTGGAACCGTCGGAGAGCCCTCCGTGTTTGAGGTGTTGAGCTTCGAAAAAGGCTCATTGGCGGATCCTGAAAAAGAAGAGGGGGCTTCAGGTGCATCTGGAACAGCGCGCGTTTGCACAGTTTTCTGGCCATCAATGACGGCCTGTGCTTGAGGAAGCGAGCGTTCGGCGCTGATGAAGTCGTCGCGCGCAGAAGGCATGTCTGCTTTCTCAGGTGCACCGTTTTGATGCAGCCTGTCGTCTATCGTTCCTTCGACCCGTTCCCCCGTGTGCAAAGTGCTGCGGGTCGGATCCTCTTGGATCGAAACGCCGCGCGCAACGTGAGAGACGATCTCGGCTTTGTCGTTCAGTTCGGTTTGTGCGGAATTGATCTGATGCTCAAGATATTGCCCGGCTTTTTGCATTGATCTGATCCCCGTTTGTTCCCCTGATTCCGGCCCATCAGTAACATAGGTTGTTGCTGCGATTGCGACTTAAGTATCTAAAAATTAAACGAAATAATCCACAGTTCTCGATCGGAGTTTACGCTTCTTCAATAGGTTCAGGCCAAACCGATTGGACGAGGCAACTGGGTGAGCAATAGTATGGGATCGAGCGAATTTATCGGACGAAAACTGACGCCACGGTTGGGTGTTCCGGTTTGGGTGGCTTCCCTGTCTTTGAACGTATTGTCACTTTTGATGCCGATCTCAATCCTGTTGATTTTCGACCGGATCATTCCATTCCAATCCATGGAAACTCTGCACGTTCTGACTTGCGTTCTACTGTTCAGTGCGGGGTTTGAACTTGTTTTGCGACATTGCCGATCCATTCTATTGTCGACCGCCGCAGAGGATGCAGCGCGCGCCAACTACAGCCTTTTTATGAGACAGGTTCTGACGGCAAATACCCTGACCTTCGCCAAAGAGCCACCCAGCAGTTATGCCGAGCGCTACGCTGCGATTGCGCAACTTCGGGATCATTATGCGGGGCAAGGGCAAACGCTTTCGATTGATCTGCCGTTTACGCTCATGTTTGCAATCTTGATCGGATTGATTGGCGGCTGGCTCGTTCTGGTTCCATTGGGTGCTTTTGGCATCGTCCTGATTTTTGCGGCCGTAATGAAACGTGCTCAATGGAACTTGTTCCGACAGCGTAAGACGCTGGACACCCGCAGATACGCCTTTTTGTCCGAGCTTTTGTCGAACATGAAGACAATCAAGGCTAACCGGATGGAGCCGCAAATGTCGCGGCGATTTGAGATGCTTGAGGATCAGACAGTCGACATCAGCGGCCGAATGATACGTTTCGCCGGCTTCGCACAGAGTTTTGGTACCGTTTTTGCTCAGGTATCGGTGGCCGCAATGGGCTTGTTGGGCGCTTATCTGGCGATCCGAAATCAGATTGGTATCGCGGAAATGGCGGCCTGTATGCTTCTGAATGGGCGGATCGTGCAGCCGCTGACCAAATTGATGGCAATGTGGGTCCAGGCTGAAAATATCACTGTCGCCTGGTCCAGATTGAAAGAGATGAATGAGCTTGAAACGCATCTAGTCGCGACGTCTGGCGACGGGAAGCTATCGGGTGTTGTTACGGCCTCGGACGTCTCGGTCAGGCGTTTGCATGGAAACGGTGCGTCATTTTCAACGGTCAGTTTTACAGCCAGCGCCGATAGAGGCGTTTTGATCGAAGCCGAGGAAAGCTGGATGGTCGACGCCCTTTTTGATGCGCTAACGGGACAGTGCGACCTGGATCAGGGAAGCATTCTTTTCGACAGAGTGGATGCCAAGAAAAGAGTTGCCTTTCGCGGCGAAAACGCGTTGGTCGCGCTGGAGAGAGAACCGGTTATCCTTTCAGGTACCTTGCTGGAAAACCTAAGTGCGTTTGGTGATCACGAGCGGATCGAAAGCGCCAAGACGATTGCCGCTGCATTGGGGTTGGAACGCCGGATTTTTCGCCTGCCGCTTGGGTACAACACCCCAATGACAATTGGGTCGGCGTTCGAACGCGACCCGGTGAACCGGCAATTGATCGCATTGGTGCGCGCACTGGCTCTACAGCCTCACATCCTGCTAATGAACGAGCCGACCGCTGTGCTTGATACGGCTGAGCGACAGGCGCTGGCAGATTATCTGGCTAAGTTAGAAGTGCGACCGACGCTTATCGTGGCATCGCCCGACCCGCGTTTTAAGCAATTTGCGCCACAGGTCGTCAGGCTAAGTGCAACCAAGTCACGCGACATGGCAGCGTGGGTCGCGGATACGGATCTTGAAAGGCTGACATCAGAGGCCATGCAAAAGGGGGCCGCATGACGACGCTTGAAGTAGAAAAAGCAACCGGCCTGCTGGACGCTCTGCTTTACAACCAAGGGCGCCGAAGCAGCCTAAACACGTTGCTGGAAGCACTCCCACATCAATCAGAAAGGCTAGATCAGGATGACATTCTGGATGTGCTCGACACGCTGAAAATTTCTTATACCAAAACTCGATACCGGGAAGACACCATTGTGGACGCGGATTGCCCGGCTTTGGTTATTCCCGAAACCGGGCCGTGGTACGTCGCCTTGGGGCGTAACGGCTTGTCCTTGCGGGTGGCTGGCGCGAAAGACCACTCACCAAAACGTCGTAAGTGTTTGGTCATCCGAATTGAAACGAAGGCTTGGCGCGAAGAGGACGGTTCGCCACAAACTGTTCGTATGGCATTCCGAGTCTTTAGGCCGATGTTGCCTTGGCTTTTTCTTGCGTCATTCCTCATCAACCTATTGGGCTTGGCTGCGCCACTTTTGATCATGGCGATTTATGACAAGGTTATCCCATCGGGTTCGGTGGCAATGCTTAAGTCATTGGTTGTTGCGGTCTTGGTTATCGGCCTCTCGGATATGTGTTTCCGACACGCGCGAACACGGGCATTGGCGTATATCGGCGCGCGCGGCGAACACCAACTCATGATTGAGTTGTTTCACAAACTGATGTCGCTGCCCCTGCAGCAGTTGCAAAAGTCGGATATCAGCCAACAGCTCTCTCGTTTCAGGCAATTCGAAGCCCTGCGAGACGTGTTCACAGGCCAGATCATGACCAGCTTGCTTGATTTGCCTTTCGTTTTAATTTTCTTTGCCGTCCTGACTTTTCTTGCCCCTCAGGTCGGATTGTTGACGCTTGGGCTTGTTGTTATTTTGGTGATACTCGGTTTCGTCACCATCCCCGAACAGCGGCGACTGGACGGTGCAGCCTCAGATGCGGCTGCAAAAAGTCAATCTGCAATGCAGCAGGCGATATTGCACCAGCGCATGATGAGCGACTTGGGACTGCAACAGAGATGGCTGGATCGCAGCTTGTCTTTGTCCAAAGCGGCAGAGGATGCAACGCGGCGTGCACGTGTGTTTCAGGCATTCACGCAGTCCTTGTCCCAATCGGTGACAGCGTTGGCCACGGTGGGGGCCATTATTCTCAGCGCTTATGCAGCGGTGAATGGCGATCTCAGTTTTGGCGCTTTAATCGCTGTGATTGCTCTGGTGTCAAAAATTCTTGCCCCGGTACAGACATTGTGTAGTTGCTGGGCTCAAATCCTGATTTTCAGTCACAGCCGCAATCAGGCTGATCGGGTGCTTTCG
The DNA here is from genome assembly GCF_056542685.1 of Ruegeria sp. AB6. Classification (NCBI taxonomy): domain Bacteria; kingdom Pseudomonadati; phylum Pseudomonadota; class Alphaproteobacteria; order Rhodobacterales; family Roseobacteraceae; genus Ruegeria; species Ruegeria sp. AB6. The sequence continues at coordinate 465,753 of NZ_JBQGAD010000002.1, forward strand.
TTGCCAGAAGAGCTTGAACTGGGGTTGGAGCATTCTCACCGCAAGGACATTCAGGGCGAGATCCGGTTTTCTGCCGTCACTTTTCGCCCAGATCCGCTGAATGCACCGCTTCTGTCGCAGGCGAGTTTGAGCTGTGATCCCGGTGAAGTCACCTTAATCATGAGCAGTGATGCAGCCGTGCGAACGGCGGTCTTAGACCTGATGGACGGGCTGGCTACGCCTTTGGCGGGCACTGTATCTTATGATGACGTTGACTTGCGGCAAATCGCCAGGGACGAACTGCGCACTTCGGTTACTTACGCGACCTTTGAAAAAAAGCTGTTCTACGGCACGATCGCACAGAATTTTCGATTGGCGTCTGTGTCACTGAGTGATTGCCAAATCGAAACGGCCTTGTCGCAGATGGGATTGTCGCAGGACCAGGAGTTGTTGCCAGATGGTCTTGAAACTCGTCTGACCGATGCTCACCTGGCGCAGTTGCCAGATGAAACCCTCAAGGCTCTGACCCTTTCGCGTAGCATGGCGCGCCCTTCATCGGTTTATCTGTTTTCGGAACCGACCAATGGTTTGTCAGATCAGCGCCGTGCTGCCTTCAAGGAGTGGATGCGACAGCAAAAGAGGCGGAGCACCGTTGTGATCGCAACTGCGGACCGGTCCTTCCTTTCGATCGCAGATCGCTTTGTGTTTCTAAACGGAGAGCGCGTGGTTTTGAATGACACCGGAGAGGTCGGGCGCAGAAAGTTGAAGGCCATTTTACAGGCAATGGAAAAATAAAATGAGAGAGCAGACACAACAAAATTCGACCTCCGGTCCCACGGCACGTTTAATAAATCGTCGTCGGATGCGACCTCCAAGGGTGGCCGCGTTTTTGGCGCTGACGATCTCGGGCTTTCTGGGCGTGATACTAGTTCTGGCGGGGCAAACCAACGTTCCTCAAATCACGCGGGCCCCGGGGACAATCTTGCCGTTCGGGGACTATGCTCAGATCGAAACTCTGCACGGAGGCGTGGTCAGTGCCGTTCATGTGCGCAATGGCCAAACGGTCAAGGCGGGCCAACTTTTGGTGGAATTGGACCATCCAGACCTTTCGCGTGAGCAGGACATTATGACGGGTCAGCTTTCAGCAATTATTCGTCAGACCGAAAATGCCAAAACCGTTTTGTCCATGCTAGACAGCGAGACTTTGCCAAGTGACCGCGCGCTTGATGAGATAAGGAGTAGAGGCCTGACCAATGCCGCGGCTAGGCTGGATCTGTATTCTGAAAGCCAGACGATCCAGCAGGTATCGATCCAGCAGCAAGAGGGGACGCTGCGAATTTTGCAAGATGCAGCCGAACTGTCAGCAGCACGGGTCGAAAGAAAACAAGATCTTCTGGCAAGATATGCACAGCTTAGGGCACGTGGATTGAAAACCCTGAGCGACTATCTTGAAGAGGAAGATGAGGTTGAAGCGGTTCGAATTGCGGCATCGGACGCGCGGGTTCGGTTGGCCCAGGCGGAAAATGCGTTGAATTTGGCCCGCGCGTCTATGGCAGAGGAAACTCTGGCTCTGCGCGAAGAGGTATTGACGAAACTTTCTGATCTGGATCAGGAAAGGGCAGAGCTTATTGCCGCTCTCAAGATAGTGGGAGCTCAGATCGCGAGCCTGGCCATCGTGGCTCCGGCCCGCGGAGTCGTTCAAGCTGCTGCCTATCCCAATCCGGGAGAGGTCATTGCGCCGGGTGAGGTGCTGTTCGAATTGTCGCCAACACATGACGCGCTATTGGTCGAGGCACGCATTCCAAACGCGGATATCGGTCATGTGGATACCAGTCAGCCAGTGTCCGTCAGCGTTGACACATTCGATGTGCGCAGGTTCGGAAAGGTCCAAGGGCGATTGCAAACTGTCTACCCCATGCCGCTTACCGATGAGAGGACCGGCGAGACCTATTTTCGCGCATCCTTTGTTTTGGCTGAAGGCAATGTGGGACGTGGACCTTATGAAAGGCCACTTCAGGCCGGGATGACGGTTGTGGCCGAGATGGCGACAGGGGAGCAAACGCTGTTGTCCTATATGTTGAAACCTGTCCAGACGACTTTGGGCCGTGCTTTCAACGAAAGATAGTAGCCCGACCTGCGTGCCGCCCCATCTCGTCACGTAGGTCGAGCAGGCGATGAATTTAGTTTTCGTTCGACAAAACCGCGCCACCCGTTTTGTTGCGGGATGCGGCACGCAGACGGTCCTTGAAAGTCTGGGTCGCGCTGTCTGCAACGTCAGCCTGGGTGACAATGGCATCAGATAGAAGAAACGTGGCACGCATTGCGACAGGTCCATCCACGACAATAAATTGAGTGTTGCTCGGGGAAATCGTCAGCCGGCCAGTGACCTCTACACTTTGGTGAATGTATTCGGGCATCCAATCCGTCTCCAGTTCGACGCGGATCATCTGGTTCGGAGGCGGCGGCGGTAAATGGCTGCACATGCCTGGCCTCGGTACAAGGTATATGATTGAAGCACCGTTAGGAGCTTGAGGAGCCGGGATAGCATAGCCTTGAATTGTGGCGGCTTTACCCTCAAGATCGGGATTGCCTTGGGAACCGGCTTTCGCGCGCTGCGCGATCACATTGTCGCGCTGACTCAACAATCGGTCGATGTCGATCTTTTCAGCGGCAAGAGCATCTTCGGTTTCAAACAGATTTTGTTGCCACATCTGCCGTTCCTCGGCGGTGCCTACATCCTGTTGCAAGCGGCTGCGCAAACGCAGGACGTAAACAAGATCATCGAACTGTTCCGGGCTGAGTGCGCGAAACGGGTCGTGAAAATCCTGTACGGATGGGTCGGGCAATTCAGACCAAAGCAATGGCGTCGCGGCCCATGTCCCGAGGGGCGCACACAATACTGAAAACGCACAGATCAAAACTGCTCGCAGGCGCATCCCAACGGCCTTTCATGGCTTAGAAAATAGCGGTCATTCAAAAGTGAGAGATATCCGGGTAAACCGCAAATCACGACACTGCAAGCGCCCCCAATTGGTTCAGGCAGGGGGTGTGATAGGGTTCGAACAAGGCGACAAATTCCAGCGGTAGTCCGTCCTCTGCTGCACGGATGACATTAGTCGAAGTTGCAAATTTGTCGATGACGCTGTCGTCGATCTTGCCGAGGACGTCTTTTACATAGGGCAATCGGTGCAGCCCGCTCCAATATCCCAAATCCAGAGCCTTCCCTTCGATCCCTTTCTCTAGAACGAATTCTTCGTAAGCATAGGCGAACTCAGTGGCCGCATCCTGTCGCGCGATCTGGGGGCCATAGATCCGGTTGATGACGTCAAGCGCGTGACCGGCAATGCCGTGCCCCTTGATCAGCCGGTAGGCAACACCTGCGCCAAGGGCACCAACCCCCAAGGCAAGAACGCGACGGCGCGACCAGCTCATGTGATAACCTCCGATGCTCTGAGGGATAGGGCGGAAATGGTCAGGGATGGGTTGGCAGGCGAGCAGGTCGGGAAAGCGCCCGAGCCCAGTACGAACAGGTTTGGAACTCCATGCAGGCGCAACCGATCGTCAACCACCGATGACTCGGCCGAGGGACCCATGCGGTGCGTGCCTTGAATATGCGCCTGTGTGCGAATTTTTTCGTCCACTATCAGCTCCTCGATCGTATCGGGGATGATGTCCGGCAAGCCGTCAATCGCCCGTCGCAGGCCGCGCATCGCATAGTCGGTGTACCCGACCCATTCGATGACGGGTTCGTCGTCCTCCAGCAGGACCCTGTTCTCTGCCATTGGAATATCATCGACGGTTAACCGGAGATGCAGTCGGTTGGCCCATTTACCCTGTTCTCGCCGGATCGAGACCGGGGCGTTAACGGTTTCGATCAGAACAGCGCCGGCCTCTGATCGGTCAATGTCATGGTAGAAATGATACCCATGTCCGGTTTCGGACGCACCGCCGTAAAAGGCTTTGATATTTGCGGTGTCCAAAATGATGTCAACCTCGCCTTGTTCATGAAGGTACGCACCTAGAGCTTTGTTTTTTATTCCTGATCTCAGCAAGATGGCAGCGTTGAATATCCCGTTTGTTCCCAGCGCAATTGTGTTGCCGCGCAAGCGCGCCTCAGCACCGTCAGCAGTCTTGACTTGTACTGCACGGGCCTGACCGCCTTCGATATCTACCGTGCGTACTTCGGTGCCCAACAGGTAGTGCGCGCCGGGATGTTGCAGCCGCTCGAACCCGTTCAGAATCGTAAATTTCGCGTCCACGGGGCAGATGCGGCAGACACCGTTTGCGCAACACCGCGCTCGCGAGCCACCGTTCGAGGTCGCGCTTGGCAAGGGCACCCAAAGCGGGCTGTCTGCGCGCAAGGCTATGTCAGAGCGAGATGGCGCGTGAGGCGGATACGGAAACGGCGCACTGCGCGGCAAGATGTGATCGGATTGCCCACCGCAAACTTCAATCATCTCTTCGGCCTGAACCCAGAAAGGTTCAAGATCATCGTAGGTTATGGGCCAATCTTCACCGATACCGAACTTGCTTTTCAGGATGAAATCATCGGGATGCAGACGCGGAGTGTTGCCCCACCAATAGTTCGAATTCCCGCCAAACAAGGTGAATGCAACCCATTCCTTGTGTGCGCCCGAGCTATTGCGTTGCTCGATTTTTTCACGAACGGCCCATCCATGTGCGATCTGGTCTGCATGAGAATAGTCCTGCCCCTTTTCGACAAACAGGATGTTAAGATGATCGGGCAAGCCGTGGGCGAAAAACATCGCGGAAAAACTGCTGCCTGCGATCACCACATCCCAATCGCGGGCGCTGGCTTGTTCAAGAGACAATAGGCGCATCAGAACTCATTAACCTTATTAATCTTCACCTGTTGACCAAATTACAGGCTTCCGTCCGACCCGACCAGATCACGCGAGAATTGCGGCGGGGCGAGACAATCACTTTATGGTTTGCAATAATCAGGCCCTTGTCAATAAAGTTAAAGAGACGGCAATGCAGTCGCCTTGCCGGAATTGTTGTTGTTTGTTTGGTGTGTTCGTTGAAATTTGCTTTGAAAAGACGTCATCTTCTTGGGGCTGTTGCTGCGGTGGTCATTGTCCCACCGGTTGCCAGGATTGCAATTTTGAAGTCGCGGGATAATCCGCTGCCTCCCATTTCCGATCCGAAAGTGGTTTTTGCTGATGGCTGGCTGTTGGATGCGAGCGACCTGGATGTGGACGGGTTGTCATGATCCTGGATGCGCGCGCTGAAATCCCGGCGTTAGAGGGGCCCTATGACTGCTGCATCGTAGGCGCGGGGCCGGCTGGTATCGCGCTTGCGCTGAAACTGGCACAGGCGGGCCGTCGAGTGGTTCTTCTAGAGGCCGGAGACCGTGAGGTCACGCCCGACTCGCAGGAACTATATGAGGGCGAAAATCTGGGCCTGGAATATTACCCTCTGTCTGCGCCCCGGCTGCGCGCGCTTGGGGGGACGACCGGTCATTGGGGCGGGCAATGTCTTTTGCTGGACCGGTCCGACTTTCTGCCGCGCCCGGACGTACCCCTCAGCGGATGGCCCATTCGGTACGAGGATCTGGCCCCGTATCAGGCGGAAACAGCTAAACTTTTGCAAACAGGACAGTTCTCGGGCGGCTTCCGCAAACCGGTTGACGACAGCGGCACGCTGGATGTTGTTGAGCAGAGGTTCAGCTCTGACCGGGCGTTTTATGATATCGGCAACACGGACCCGGTACGCTTCGGTCCATTCTATCAGGGGCAATTGGAGGATGAGCCGAACATCGACCTTGTCTTGAATGCCAATGTGGTAGGGTTCGACGTCGATGGTGAGACCGGCCAAATCACGCAGGCGCAGATCCGTAACTATGGTGATGGCGAGGGGGCGGTGGCTGCCGGACGCTTTGTGCTGGCCATGGGCGGTTTGGAAAACAGCCGTATGCTGCTGCATCTGAACGCCCGGCAAAACAACAGGTTCGGCAATCAGAACGACATGGTTGGTCGCTGTTTCATGGAGCATCCGGTAATCGACCATGAAACATACTTCATCACACGGCGTCTTTATTCTCATTCCCCGACATGGGAATTCGAACGTCTGACGAGGCGCTCCCGCCCCGAGCTTGTGCTGAGTCCCAGCCAGGACCAGATGCTAAAAAACGGCTGGACCAACTCAGCCGTGCGGATGCGGCGACTACGACGCAGAAAACTGCCGCCCAAAGAGCTGGGGGACACGGGCTTTATTAACGGTTTGAAATTCGATGAGGATTACTTTTTCACCAGCAACTCTCAGGTCACGGCTGAACAGCGCCCTAACCCTGCCAGCCGGGTTGTTCTGACCGATCAGCGGGATCGGTTTGATCTGAATACTGTCGGGCTGGAACTGCGGCTGATGCCCGAAGATATCGAGACCCTGCGCGGATCAACCATTGAAGTGGCCAAGTTCCTGATCCGAAACGGGCTGGGCCGGATGCGGATGGACCCCGCCTTGTGGAACCGCGATGCATTCGAAAACCTGCCGTTGGACTATGGCAGCCACCATATGGGCGGCGCGCGCATGTCCGAGACGCCCGAGACTGGTGTGGTCGATGCCAACTGTAAGGTGCATGGGGCCGCGAACCTCTATGTTGCAGGGTCAGGTGTGTTTGCGACCTGCGGCCACGCCAACCCCACGTTTACTATTGTACAACTGTCCCTGCGGCTGGCGGATCATTTGCTTGGGCGTTCTGCCTGACGGGGTTTTGGGGTTGAAGCCCCCTGTATTCCACTGGCAGGTTAGCCCCGCACAAGGGGGGCGTTCATGACATCTCAAAGCTCGGGTCAGGCAGTCTTTCTGTCGGGCAGCCTGATGCGCCATGTCACGCGCATGTCATTGACCACCAGTATCGGCCTGATGGCGATCTTCGCTGTCGACTTCGTCGATATGGTGTTCATCTCGATGCTGGGTAACGACGCGTTGGCGGCGGCGGTTGGCTATGCCGGGACGCTGCTGTTCTTTACCAACTCGGTCAATGTCGGCCTTTCTATTGCCGCAGGAGCTCTGGTCTCGCGTGAGCTGGGGGCAGGGCGACCGGATCAAGCCAGGCGGTTTGGCACCAGCGTAGCAGTGCTGGGCGCGATCACCGGCATGATCCTGTCCGCGCTAGTGCTGTGGAATCTTAGGGCCTTGTTATCGCTGTTGGGGGCCGAAGGTGAAGTGCTGGACCTTGCAGTGCGCTATAGCTCGATCATTCTTCCGACCATGTGGGTGATGGCGTTGGCCATGGCCGGGATGGCGGTCTTACGGGCCCATGGGGATGCGCGCCGTTCCATGCAGGCGACGATATTTGGTGGGCTGGTCAACGCGGTGCTGGATCCGATCCTGATCTTTGCGGTTGGGCTTGGGCTGGACGGGGCGGCGATAGCCTCGGTCATCGCGCGGGTCTGTATGCTGATAGCGGTGATGCGACCTGCGACAAAGGTGCATCGAGGGTTCGCGCGCCCTTCGCTTAAACAAGTGGTTCAGGATGTGCGCCCGGTGCGTGCCATTGCGGTACCTGCCGTATTAACCAACATAGCCACGCCCGTCGGTAACGCCATCGTCATCCGTGAGGTGGCGCAGTTCGGAACCGATGCTGTAGCCGGCATGGCGGTTATCGCACGGCTGATGCCGGTGGCGTTTTCGGTTGTGTTTGCCCTATCAGGCGCGATCGGCCCCATCGTCGGCCAGAACTATGGTGCGGGGCAATATGATCGAGTGAAAGAGACGTTTCTGGCCGGGGTCAAATTCACCGCCATCTACGTTCTGCTGATGGCCGCTGTCTTGTTTGCCCTTCGAGGCCCAATTGCGGATCTGTTTCTGGCGCAGGGGGAAACGCGGGCGCTGATCTATCTGTTCTGCGGTCCTCTGGCGCTGGCGTCTTTCTTCAACGGGGTAATCTTTGTTGCCAATGCCAGCTTTAACAATCTGGGCCATCCCATCTATTCCACATGGGTCAATTGGGGGCGGCATACGTTGGGTACTTGGCCGTTTGCCGTGGTCGGAGGCATCCTTGCCGGCGCGCCTGGTGTCCTGATGGGGCAGGCGCTGGGGGGCGTTGTCTTTGCGGTTGTCTGCTGGGTGATGGTGCGCCGCGTTGTGTCAAAGCTCAGCACGCCGAAAAAGCCGGACCCGTTTGCCGGGCAGAACCGACTTCACGCGCTGTTTGGGCGGCGTGGTTGGTAAGCGGGATCAGTTGCCGCTGTTGCGAGCCTCGAGCCGTTCAAGGTTAACTACTGTCGACAGCATCAATCGGTCGTGGCTCCAATCCTCGGTCTGTTGCACGGAGGCGGCACCAAAACCCAGCACGGTTGCAAAGACCAGCGTCAGGCCCAGAAACAGCACCGGAGTGCCAGAGCGGACCGAGGGAGCCTCGGCCAGCGCCATCACGCGTTGGCGCAACACGCGCTTTGCTTTGCCTCCCGTGACCAGCGCGACATTCAGAACCCGAGGGCTGCCCTTGCGCACCGTGCGGGCGCAATAGTCCAGCAGGCAAGCGGTATAGTCGCGCGCGTTGATCCCGCGGCGGGCAACCACGGATTGGTCGCAGGCCAGCTCGCGCAGACGGTCGAACTGATATTTCAGCACCAGATAGGCGGGGTTCCAGAACAGCAATGGGCGTAAAATTTCGAACCCTAGCTCCCACTCCACATCGCCCGCACGCACGTGCTGAAGCTCATGCGCCAGCGCAAAGCGCAATTCGCGCGGCGTGTCCAGCAGATGGCTGGGCAGGACAACATGGCGGCGACGAAGGCCGCGCACGGCAAAGGGCACGGCGATCCGGTCGGAGAGGCGTATATCGACCTTGGCCGAATGCCGCCACAAAAAGCTGGTCTGGATCGTTTCACGGATCGCCAGCCCATCGCGCAGGACGCGCACGGCATAGGCCGCGGCCATCACGATCACCAGACCGAAGATCGCGGACAGAACCGGATATGCACCGGAAACAAATACTTCGACCCAGCGTTCGCGTGTGTTCAAAAGCGCCTCGAATTGGGTCGCGGGCATGGCGATGTCTCCGCGCAGATAGGCGGCAACGGCGATGTCCCCCAAAGCAACGGTGCCATGGGCTGAGGTGAGTGCAAATGCCCCAATGGCCAGAACAGGGCTAAGAACGACGCAAAGGCACAGGGCCTTGAGCGCCTGAAGCTGCGCAACAAAGCCATATTGCAGCCGCGTCCGACCCATAATGGCCCGCACGACCAGCCACACCAGTGCCGCGAGGGCCAGTACGATATTCCATTCCAGATACGCGTCGAGAACCGGTTTAACCGCCGTCATTGTGCAGTCTCCTTTCTACCAGTGCTCGAATTTCCTCCAGATCGGCTTCGCTCAGGCCCGCATCGTCTACCAGGCGCGCCACCAGCGAGGCAGGCGTGTCATCGAACAATGTACGCGAGAGGTTCTGCAACGACCGTGCCTGATATTTGTCTTTCTCCAGCAGCGGCGTATAGATCAGCGTCTTGCCGTCCTTGCGGCTTTCGACGAAGCCTTTCTCGTCGAGAATCCGCAGGATGGTTGCGCCGGAGGTATAGGCCAGATTGCGTTCTGGAGGCAGACGATCAAGCACGTCACGGACCGAGCCCTGACCAAGCGCCCAGAGCTCATTCATGAACTCCAGCTCTACCTCGGTCAGAAGGTTTGTTGTCTTTTTCTTTCGCATCGGTCTTTCGTGTCGCATTTTTTAGTATGCCTGACAGACAAGCATCCTTTCGCTGTTTCGCAAAGCTCAAACTTTCCAGAAGACGAAGAATCCCCAGCCGATCGACAGGAAAAGCGGTGCCCAGACGGGCTGGCCAACCAATCCCAGCCAAGCAAGGAAGATATAGGCCGATCCCAATAGGGTGATGAACAGTCGATCCCCCAGCGTAGTGGTCAGGCCCAGAACGCCGCGCCGTTCGATCCCGTCGCGGAACTTGAACCCCTCCAGCACGCCGATCAGGGCGATGGCCGAAAAGATACCGACGAACAGCGCCAGCGTTGCGGGGGTCCAAGCCATCCAGAAATCGGGCCACAAGGGATCGGTCCAGGAAAACCCTTTTTCCTCCTGCTGGCCGACGCTGCCCCAACCGGCCTGCTGGGCAGCCGCCATCGAGGGTAGAAAGGGGAGGGTGAGAAGAAGTTTACGCATATCGAACCTCACACACGGCCCATCGCGAAACCACGCGCGATGTAGTTGCGGACAAACCAGATGACGATGGCACCGGGGATGATGGTCAATGTCCCGGCAGCGGCCAGCAGACCCAGCTCGTACCCGGCGCTGGAGGCGGTGCGGGTCATCACGGCGGCGATGGGTTTCGCCTCGACCGCTGTGAGGGTTTTGGCCAGCAGCATTTCGACCCATGAGAACATGAAGCAGAAGAACGCCGCCACGCCGACGCCCGCCTTGATGTTGGGTAGGAAAATCGTCACGAAGAAGCGCGGGAAGGAATAGCCGTCGACATAGGCGGTTTCATCCAGTTCCTTTGGGATGCCGCGCATGAAGCCTTCCAGAATCCACACCGCCAGCGGCACGTTGAACAGTGTATGCGCCAGCGCCACGGCCAGATGGGTGTCAAACAGCCCGATCGACGAATAAAGCTGGAAGAACGGCAGCGCGAACACGGCCGCCGGGGCCATCCGGTTGGTCAGCAGCCAAAAGAACAGCTGCTTGTCACCCAGAAACCGATAGCGCGAGAACGCATAGGCCGCAGGCAGGGCTACACAGACCGACAGCACGGTGTTCAGCGTCACGTAGAGGATCGAGTTGATATAGCCCCAGTACCACGTCGGATCGGTGAAGATGGTGATGTAATTTTCCAGCGTAAAGGTCTGGGGAAATAGGGAAAAGCCCGACAGGATTTCGTTCGTTGTCTTGAAGGACATCGCCACCAGCCAATAGATCGGCAGCATCAGGAACGCGATATAGAGGATCGGGATAAGAGACCGCTTCTTCATTGCGCGTCATCCTTTGTCATCAGAGTGTAGAAGACCCAGCTGACCAGCAGCGTGATGGCGAAATAGATCAGGCTCATCGCGGCTGCAGGGCCAAGGTCGAACTGTCCCAGCGCGATCTTCACAAGGTCGATCGACAGCAAGGTGGTTGAGTTGCCGGGGCCACCGCCCGTCAGAACGAAGGGCTCGGTATAGATGTTGAAACTGTCCATGAACCTCAGCAGGACGGCGATGGTCAGGACGGTTTTCATCTTGGGCAGTTGGATATAGCGGAACACCGACCAAGGGCTGGCACCGTCGATTTTGGCGGCCTGATAATAGGCATCGGGGATCGACACGAGGCCCGCATAGCACAGCAGAACAACCAGCGACGTCCAGTGCCAGACATCCATGACGACGACCGTGATCCAAGCCGACAGAGGCTGTTGCGTCATGTCATAGTTGATGCCCAGAACATCATTCAGGAAGTAGCCCAGCAGGCCGATCTTGGGCAGGGTAAAGATGTTCCACATCGAGCCGACTACGTTCCACGGGATCAGCATCGGCAGGGCCATCAGGACCAGACAGACCGGCACCCAGAAGCCTTTGCGCGGCATCGACAGGGCGACGATGATGCCGAGGGGCACCTCGATTAGCAGGATCAGGAAGGTAAACAGGAATTGCCGTCCCAAAGCAGCCTGAAAACGGTCCGAGCGCAGGATTTGCTCGAACCAGCCAAGGCCTTCCCAGAAGAACTGGTTGTTGCCAAAGGTTTCCTGCACCGAGTAGTTGACCACCGTCATCATCGGCACCAGCGCGTTGAATGCGACCAGCGCCAGCACGGGCAACACAAAGAACCACGCTTTTTGGTTTTCCGTTCTCATCAGCTGCGCTCCTCGGTTGCGATCCAGCCGTCGCGGTAGACGCGGGATTGTTCTGGTTTGAATTGCAGGAACACATGCGAACCGGGTTCCGGCACGCTGTGTTCCGTCACGGCCTTGAGCGCGGTATTGCCAACCATGGCGCTGACCACGTAGTGGCGACCAATATCCGAGACCTTGGTAACATGCGCCGGGATGCCCGTATCTCCAAAGCCCACATATTCGGGCCGGATACCCAGATCGGTGCGGCCTCCGTCGCCATGGGTTGGGCCTTCCAGCATCACCTCGTGGCCTTCGAACACCGCGCGGTCGCCTTTGGCTTCGCAGGGCAGGACATTCATGCCGGGTGAGCCGATGAAGTGACCCACAAACGTATGCTGAGGCCGCTCGAAGAGTTCAACCGGTGTGCCGATCTGCACCACTTCGCCTTCTTGCATGACAACGACTTCGTCGGCGAAAGTAAGGGCCTCGGTCTGGTCATGGGTCACATAGATCATCGTGGCTTTGACGCGCTGGTGCAGCTCTTTCAGCTTGGACCGCAGTTTCCATTTCAGGTGCGGGTCGATCACGGTCAGCGGTTCGTCAAACATCACTGCGTTCACGTCATCGCGCACCAGCCCGCGCCCCATCGAGATTTTCTGCTTGTTGTCCGGGCTCAGGCCGCTGGCGCGGGTGCTCAGCATATCCGTGACGTCCAACATCTCGGCGATCTCATCGACACGACGCTTGATCGTTGCCGGGTCTACGCCGCGGTTTTTCAGCGGAAAGGCCAGGTTTTCGCCCACAGTCATCGTGTCGTAGATCACCGGGAACTGGAAGACCTGTGCAATGTTGCGCTGGTCGGGGGGCAGGGCGGTCACATCCCGATCATCGAACAAGATTTGCCCTTCGGACGGGGTCAGCAAGCCCGAGATGATGTTCAGCAACGTGGACTTGCCGCAGCCAGACGGGCCCAACAGGGCATAGGCCCCACCATCGCGCCATGTGACGTCGATTTCCTTCAGCGCATAATCTTCGGGGCCTTTCGGCGCGGGCATATAGCTGTGTCGCAGGTTCGAAAGTTTAATCTGTGCCATGTCAGGCCACCCTTTTGCCGTCTTGGCCGAAATACCGGCAATGGGCCGGGTTCAAGTAGAAACTGTGATCTTCGCCGACTTGATAGGGATGCACGCCAGCCGCCAGCGAGACCCAATCATCCGAGCCATGCCGGAAATGCGCGCTGGAATCTGATCCCGACAGCTCGGTCACGATCACCCGGCCTGTCAGCTCGACATCTGCGTCCGATGTGCGGAACGGCGTCACCCGGTGCGGGCGCACGGCGACCATGTAATCTCCGTCAGCCATGTCCGAGACGGCCCAGCCTCCGCCACCTGCCAGTTGCGCTTGAGCGCCGGACACGGTGATTTGGGCCACGTTGATCGGCGGGTCCGAGAACACACGCGCGGCGGCGATGTTTTCAGGATTGCGATAGATATCGGCGGTGGGGCCGAATTGCGTGACGCGACCATCCTCCATCAGGGCGGTGTAGCCACCCAGAAGCAGCGCCTCTTCGGGTTCCGAGGTCGCATAGACCACGACGGCCCCGCGCCCTGCAAACAAGTCGGGCAGTTGTTCGCGCAATTCTTCGCGCAGCTTGTAGTCGAGGTTTGCCAGCGGCTCGTCCAGAAACACCGCGCGGCTTTCCTTGGCAATCGCGCGGGCGAGAGCTGTACGCTGTTGCTGACCCCCCGACAGCTCATGTGGGCGGCGATGCAGCATGGGGCGCAATTGCAGCAAGTCAGCGGCCTCTTCCACGCGGCCTTCGATCTCGGATTGCGCCATGCCTGCCACGCGCAGGGGCGAGGCAATATTGTCGAAAACTGTCATATGCGGGTAGTTCACGAAGAACTGGTGCACCAGGCTGATCTGCCGCTTTTGCGTGTTCAGCCGGGTCACATCCTGCCCGTCCATCAGCACTTTGCCCGAGGCCATCGGATCCAGCCCGGCCATCATCTTGATCAGAGAGGTCTTGCCCGATCCTGTCGCACCCAGCAGCACATTGAAATGGCCGGTCTGCAGCTTCAGGTTGGTAGGCTTGATATGAATAACGTTGCCAACCCGCTTGGTGGCGTCTTGAAGTTCGATCATGTCCGTGGGTTCCGGTCCTTCAGTGCGGCGCACTGGTCGTGGGGTGGGGATGCCGCGCACGGCACCCCCGGTTGCATTGGCTTAGTTGGCCTGCCAGCGCGCAACCAGCTCGTCATAGTTGACGGTCTGGCCCTGCGGCTTTTCGTTGTCCAACTTGGCCTTAGGCGAACCGGCTTTTTCCAGCCAGAAGGCAGGGTCCTGCGGCTCATTCAGGCGCGGGCCACAGCCGCCATAGACGTTGGCGGCCTCATCGGCGGCCTGCATCCGGGACATGGTGATGTCCATTTCCTCGGCCAGACGATCCATCGCCTCTTGCGGGGTGAAGGCGCCCGAGTTCACGTCACCGATCTGCTGCCACCAGATCTGGGCCAGCTTCGGATAGTCCGGAACATTGATGCCGGTCGGCGACCATGCCACACGATCGGGCGAGCGGTAGAACTCGACCAGACCACCTAGCTTGGGTGCGCGTTCGGTGAAGGACTCGTGGTTGACCGAGCTGTCGCGGATGAAGGTCAGACCCACGTGGGACTTCTTCACATCAACAGTCTTGGACGTCACGAACTGAGCGTACAGCCACGCGGCCTGGGCACGATCCGAGGGGGTCGATTTGAGGAACGTCCAGGAGCCCACGTCCTGATAACCAACCTTCTGACCTTCTTCCCAGTAGGGGCCATGCGGGCTGGGCGCCATCCGCCACAGCGGCGTGCCTTCGTCATCCACGGTGTTGTTGCCTTCGGACTTCGGCTTGACCATGTCGGCGGTAAAGGCGGTGTACCAGAAGATCTGCTGGGCCACGTTGCCTTGGCTGAGCGCCGGCAGCGACTGGTAGAAGTCATAGGACGCCGCACCCGGAGGCGCGTAGTTCCGCAGCCACTCATCCCATTTACGGATCGCATAAACCGCAGCCGGGCCGTTTGCAGCACCACCGCGCGAGACGGACGCACCAACTGGGTTACAGGTGCCCGCTTCCATGCGGATGCCCCATTCGTCGACGGGAACGCCGTTCGGCTCACCTACGTCGCCTGCGCCGGCCATCGAGAGCCACGCATCAGTCATACGCCACCCAAGGTCAGGCGCACGTTTGCCGTAATCCATGTGGCCATAGATCGCCACACCATCGACTTCTTTCACGTCGTTGGTGAAGAACTCGGCGATGTCTTCGTAGGCTGACCAGTTGACCGGAACGCCAAGGTCGTAGCCATACTTCTCTTTGAACGCGGCCTTGTTGGCCTCATCATCGAACCAGTCCTTGCGGAACCAGTAGAGGTTCGCGAACTGCTGGTCGGGCAGCTGGTACAGGTTTCCGTCCGGGCCAGTGGTGAACTGAATACCCATGAAGTCATCCAGATCCAATGTCGGCGATGTGGTCGCCGCCCAGTCACCGCCCATTTGTTCGGTCAGGTTATAGGCCAGTTGCAGGCGCGAATGCGTGCCGATCAGGTCGCTGTCATTGACGTAACCGTCATACAGGTTCCGGCCCGTCTGCATCTGGGTCTGCACGGCCTGAACCACTTCGCCCTCACCGAGGATCTGGTGGTTGACCTTTATGCCGGTGATCTCCTCGAATGCCTTGGTCAGCACCTCGGATTCATAGGAATGGGTCGGGATGCCCTCGGACAGGACGTTGATCTCCATGCCCGCATAGGGTTGTGCAGCTTCGATGAACCATTTCATCTCACCCATCTGTTCGTCTTTCGACAGGGTCGACGGCTGGAATTCGTCGTCGATCCAACGTGTTGCTGCGGCTTCGTCGGCCCAAGCGGTACCGTGCCCCGCAATGACGGCTGCTGCCGCCACGGCGGAAAGTAGATGTCTCCGCATCTGTCTCCTCCCAAAGATTATGGTTTCCGGCGCGAACCGGATGGCGAGGAGCATCGGCGATTTTTTGCATATGTGTCAAACTAAATTTTTAGTAAATGAAATTGACGTCGTATAATGCGTTGAAAAAAAACACTTTTCAAGTTATTGGGAGCGCAGTTACAAGACAGACAAAAGGCTGAGTGGTGGTTTGCCGCAATTGTGAGTTCGGGTTTGTCGTTGAAATCGATTCCCAGACATCCAAAGCGAAACCGGCGGACTGCACGGCGAAAAAGAGGGGGGAAATGGCAGCCCGTAGGGGAATCGAACCCCTCTTTCCAGGTTGAAAACCTGGCGTCCTAACCGATAGACGAACGGGCCATTTAAGCCGAACAAGCACAAGTGGCAGCCCGTAGGGGAATCGAACCCCTCTTTCCAGGTTGAAAACCTGGCGTCCTAACCGATAGACGAACGGGCCACGCTGGCTTGTGGAGGGCCTTTTACGGTTTACCTACACCCCCCGCAAGCCGAAAAATGCAGGGAGGGACAAGTTTTTTGGCGGGGTCGGGCGCGGGCCTAATTTGCCTCGGCTGCGTCCTCCAACCGAAGCTGCACGGATTGCCGTCCGCCCCACGTATTGACCTCGAGCCGCCCAGCAAAATGGAACCGAGCGCCACCGTGGTTGGACAGTTTTTCCCCGATTCGCCCGTCGAATGCACCGAACGCGATGGCGTCCAGACCGCTGCCCACACCATCGGACAGGGACAGTTTCAGATGTGACTCGCCTACGCGTTTGGCAAAGCGCACTTGCAGATCGGGCAGAGCATAGCGCGGGGCAGGGGCGCTGGCGCCAAACGGACCTGCCTTTTCGATCTGTTCGATCAGGTCCACAGTGGCGGCACCCGGCATCAACGTGCCGTCCAGCTTCAGGTCCGCCGGACCGCCTTCGCCCGCGCCCTGTTTGGCCAACAATTCTGACAGCCGCGCCATGGCTGGTTCCAGCTGATCGCGCATCACGGTTAGCCCTGCAGCCATCTTGTGCCCGCCACCTTTGAGCAGCAGCCCTTCGGCAGCCAGACGCTGGATCGAAGCCCCCAGATCGACGCCCGAAACCGAGCGACCCGAGCCCTTGCCTTCATCCCCGTCAAAGCCGATCACGATGGCTGGGCGGTTCGCGGCCTCTTTCAGACGCGACGCAACGATGCCAACGACGCCGGGATGCCAGCCCTCACCAGCGGCCCAGACAAGGGGGGCGTCCACTCCTCGTTCCTCGGCCTGTTCCATGGCGGCTGCGCGTACGGTGTTTTCGATATCGCGGCGCTCGGTATTCAGTTCGTCCAAGCGCTGCGACAGGGCCTCGGCCTCGTGCATCGAATCGGTGCTGAGCAACCGCGCTCCCAGATCGGCCTGGCCAATGCGTCCGCCCGCGTTCACGCGCGGTCCCAGCATGAACCCAAGGTGATAGCTGTTGGGGGCCGAATCCATCCGCGCCACGTCCGAAAGGGCCACCAGACCGGGCCGCTGCCGCTGTGCCATCACCTTCAGCCCCTGACGCACCAGCGCGCGGTTCGCCCCGATCAGAGGAGCGACATCTGCCACGGTCGCCAGCGCCACCAAATCCAGCAGAGAGATCAGGTCCGGTCCCTTGACCCCGGCCTCACGCAGTTGCCGCCCGGCCTCGACCAGCATTAAGAACACGACGCCCGCAGCGCAGAGATAGCCCAGATCGCCGCTTTCATCCTGCCGGTTCGGGTTCACCACGGCCACGCATTCGGGCAGGGTCTCGCCGCCCAAATGGTGATCCAGCACGATTACATCCGCGCCCTTGGCTGCCGCGATCGGTTCATGGCTCAGCGTGCCGCAATCGACGCAGATGATCAGGTCGTGACGGGCGGCCAGCTCTTCCATTGCGGGCACATTGGGGCCATAGCCTTCATCAATCCGGTCGGGCACGTACAGCGTCGCCTGCAACCCCATCTGCCGCAGCCAGACCAAAAGCAACGCCGCAGAACTGCCGCCGTCCACATCATAGTCCGCAAAAACAGCAATCCGCTGCTTGGCTCGCACCGCCGTCAGAAACCGGGTGGCTGCGATCTCCATATCCTTCATGTCACGCGGATCGGGCAGCAGTTCCTTAAGCTTGGGCTCCAGGAAACCGGGAACCTCCATCGCGGGAACGCCACGGACCGCCAGCACCTGGCAAACAGCACGCGGCAGCCCAGCCTGTTGCACCAGCATCTCGGTTGCGCGTTCCACATCCGCCGAGGGGCCGACCCACCGCCGCCCGGACAAAGACTGTTCAACCCCAAGAAAGCTCATGACCCGCCCCTGATATGCCAAGGCCGGATACCTTTCGGACCCGGCCCTTCTTCTCGTTCAAAATACGACCGCCGGAGGCCGCGGCGCAAGCCGCTAGTTGTCGTGCGACCACAGAGGGGTGCGATAGGACATGCGCCGAACCGATCCGGTCTTAGACCGCATCAGCAGGGTGGTGGTTTCCAGCCAACCCGGCTCGCGCTTGATGCGCGGCAACAGCGACCCGCCGGTCACGCCGGTTGCGGCGAAGATCACGTCGGCTGTCACCATCTCATCGCGTTCGTAGATACGGTCCAGATCGGTGATGCCCGCCTTGGCGGCACGGCCACGTTCGTCATCGTTGCGGAACAGCAGGCGGCCAAAGATCTGCCCACCCATGCATTTCAAGGCCGCTGCAGCCAGCACACCCTCAGGTGCGCCGCCTTGGCCCATATACATGTCGATGCCGGTCTCTTCACTTTCGGCGCAATGCATCACACCGGCCACATCCCCATCGGTGATCAGACGGATCGAGGCGCCCGTCTCGCGTACTTCGGCGATCATCGCCTCGTGCCGGGGGCGTTCCAGAATGCAAACTGTAATGTCAGCGGGCGCGCAGCCCTTGGCTTTGGCCAGAGCCTCGACCCGTTCGCGCGGGCTCATGTCCAGATTCACGACGCCTTCGGGATAGCCCGGACCCACGGCCAGCTTGTCCATGTAAACGTCGGGCGCATGCAGCATCGAGCCGCGGGGGCCCATCGCAATCACGGTCAGCGCGTTGGGCATGTCCTTGGCGGTCAGGGTGGTGCCTTCCAGCGGGTCCAGCGCGATGTCCACGCCGGGGCCATTACCGGTACCGACCTCTTCACCGATATAAAGCATCGGCGCTTCGTCCCGCTCGCCTTCGCCGATGACCACGACGCCTGCGATATCTAGCAGGTTCAACTGTTCGCGCATCGCGTTGACCGCTGCTTGATCGGCTGCCTTCTCGTCACCACGTCCCACCAGCGAGGCAGAGGCCAGAGCAGCCTGTTCCGCAACCCGCGCCAGGCCCAGCGACAGCAGTCGGTCGTTGAAATCAATCTTGGCAGCACTCATTTTCACTATCCTCAGGTCAGTATAGGCGTTTTCTTGGGCATAGCCTGCGGCCTAGTCAGGCCGCAAGGGTCAAACCTCTTCAATGCGCAGCGCGACCGGTTCGCCCGAGACCACATCGGTGTCGCGGAACCCATCCAATGCCACGTCCAAAGTGGCCCGTGTTGTCTTGTGCGTGACGATCAGGACCGGCGCGGTGCTTTCGGAATGGCCATATTGGCGCATCCGGTCGATCGACACACCGGCATCGCCCAGAATGGCAGCCACTTTCGCCAGCGCGCCGGGTTTGTCGAACAGCGCAAGACGCAGGTAGTAAGGGGCAGGCAGGCCGGTGATCGCCGGTGCCGCATCCTGCAACGAGGTCGCGGGCCGGCCAAAGGTCGGGATTTGCAACCCTCGCGCCAGATCGCAGACATCGCCCATCACGGCACTAGCCGTGGGGCCTTCGCCCGCGCCGGGGCCGCGCAGAACAACTTGGTCAACTGAGTCGCCCTCGATCACCACCATGTTGGTGCCGCCTTCCAGTTGCCCCAGCGCCGAGCCGCTGGGTACAAGGCAGGGCTGCATCCGTTGGACCAGCCCACGCGCGGTTTTCTGCGCCACACCTAGCAGCTTGATGCGATAGCCCATGTCGTCGGCCTGATGGATGTCATCGAGGCTGATCTGCTGAATGCCCTCAATCTCGATCCCGTCGAAGTTGGGTTTGGTGCCGAAGGCAATCGACGACAGCAGCGCCAGTTTATGTGCCGCGTCGATGCCGCCGACATCCAGATTTGGATCAGCTTCGAGGTACCCCAGCTGGGCGCATTCTTCGAACAGGGCGTTATAGCCCAGCTCCTGCGATTGCATCCGGGTCAGAATATAGTTGCAGGTGCCGTTCATCACGCCCATGACGCGGGTGATCTCATTGCCTGCAAGACCTTCGGTCAGGGATTTGATCACCGGGATACCGCCTGCAACGGCGGCCTCGAACCGGATAACGCGCCCGGCGGCCTCGGCCTTTTCGGCCAGCTCTTGCCCGTGGATCGCCAGCAGGGCCTTGTTTGCGGTGACGACATCCTTGCCACTGGCCAGCGCCGCCTCGACCGAGGCTTTGGCGGGGCCGTTTTCACCGCCCATCAGCTCGACATAGACGTCGATATCGTCCCGTTGTGCCAAGGCGACAGGGTCGGTTTCCCAGGCATAGCCCGACAGGTTCACGCCGCGATCCTTGGACGCGTCGCGTGCCGAAACAGCGGTGATTTCGATGGGACGGCCGGTGCGTGCTTGCAGCAAATCCGCATGTTGCCGCACGATCTTGACGACACCCACGCCGACCGTTCCCAAGCCCGCAATTCCAAGCCGCAGCGCCTGTGTCATCCCGTGGGTTCCTTTCGCTCGAATTCATCGCCTGTCGGGCCTTGCCCGTTCTCCGCTGCCTTAGCGGGTTCGGCGCGAGGGTGCAATGCGTCCCGAGCCAGGCCAACAAGGGATTTTGACGACGTTCAGTTGATTTCTGCGTTCTGCAGTTGATCCGCCTTGTTTTCCAGCGCTTCGCGGCGGGCGTTCAGCTCTTCTTCGACCTCGGCGGCTTCGCTGACGGGGTCGACTGGCGGGCCCAGATTCTGCTGCAACGCGATCAGCTTGGGATAGCGTGCCTTTTTCACGTTGGTGGGTTCCTCTCCCTCCAATTCCGGGAAGTTTGCACAGGCTGCGCAAGCCAGCACAGCGATCAGAAATGGCAGGGGTTTCATTCAGAACCCTTTCGAACAGGACTGCTCCAGTGATGCCTCTTTTGCGACGGCGGTTCAAGCGGGGTTCTATCTGAACATCTGTTCAGATATTGTTGAGTTATGGCACGCACGCAAGGTTCACATTCCGATATCACTGGCCCCCGCATTCGCAAGGCGGCGCTGGCTTTGTTTGCTCGCCACGGCTATGCAGCGGTGTCAATGCGCCAGATCGCGGCCGAAGTCGGTGTGCAGGCCGGTGCGCTGTATAACTACACACCCGACAAGCAGAGCCTTCTATACAGGCTGATGTCCGACCACATGCAGGACCTTCTGACAGCCTATGGCGCGCTGGATCCCGCAGGTGATGCCATTGAGGCCCTGCGCCGCTTTGTCGGCTTCCATATCCGGTTTCACCTGCAACGCCCCGATGAGGTCTTCATCGCCTATATGGAACTGCGCAATCTGACCCCCGAGAATTTTGCCGAGATTGAGGCTCTGCGCCGCAGCTATGAGGATTCGCTGGAGACAATTCTGCAAGACGGTCAGCGGGCAGGGCAGTTTGACATCGCGGATACCAAGATCGCCACGTTGGCCGTGATCGCAATGCTGAATGGCGTGATGACCTGGTATCGCGCGGGCGGGCGTTTGTCGCTGGACGAGGTCGAGCGGATTTATTGGGATATGGTGCGACGCTCGGTCAGTGCGCGGGGCGAATGAAGGTGCCGTTTTGCAGCTCTCGAAAGGCCTGCTCCAGTTCGGCGCGCGTGTTCATGACGATGGGTCCGTGCCACGCCACCGGCTCGTCGATCGGAGCACCTGAGATCAGCAGGAAACGGACCCCATCCGGCCCGGCCTGAACCGTGACCTCATCCCCGGTTCCAAACCGCACCAATGTGCGATCGCCGGACATGTCGCGGATATTGACCTCTTGCCCTGCGACCTCTTTCTCCAGCAAGACGCCAGTGGGTTGCGAGGCATCGGCGAAGGCCGCCTGTCCCTGAAACACATAGGCAAAAGCGCGGCGATAGGTGTCGACGCGAAAGGTCTTTTTCACGCCCGCCGGGATCTGGATATCGAGATATTGCGGGTCAGCGGCGATGCCGTCTACCGGGCCGGTTTTGCCCCAGAACTCACCAACAATGACGCGAACCTTGGTGCCGTCATCATCCGTGATTTCGGGGATCTCTTTGCTTTCCACATCCTGGTACCGCGGTGCCGTCATTTTCTGGGCTGAGGGCAGGTTGCCCCACAGTTGAAACCCGTGCATCTGCCCAGAGCTGTTTCCTTTGGGCATTTCCTGATGCAGAATGCCGGACCCGGCGGTCATCCACTGTACGTCGCCCGCGCCCAAGGTGCCGGTGTTGCCCAGAGAATCCGAATGCTCGACTGTGCCGGACAGCACATAGGTGATCGTCTCTATCCCGCGGTGGGGGTGCCATGGAAAACCGGCCATGTAGTCCTGAGGACGTTCATTTCGGAAATCATCGAAGAGCAGGAAGGGGTCCAATTCGGACGGGTCCTGAAACCCGAATGCGCGGTGCAATTTGACGCCCGCGCCTTCCATCGTTGGCATGGCTTTTCTGGTCTCCAGCGTGGGTCTAAGCGACATATGGGCCTCCTGTATCTCATGCGAACCATGTATCGCGCGGGTAAGGTTCGTCAATTTGCAGTCGGGCACGGGACCTGTGCGCAAAAATGCAATGCACCGCCCTCTGTCCTTCGTCAGCGAAAGCGGCTACATCCGGTCAAACGACCGCGGGGATATGACGATGCAGCAAGAGGTACTGGCCACTGTAAGGGCTTCAACACCAAGACGTTGGCTTGGCGTTGGCATGTTGGCTGTGGTTGGAGCGCTGGTTCTCTATGTGGCAGCGGCAACCCCGCCAGAGCCGGCCTGGCAGGTGTTTCTGGTCTTGGTTGGAATCGCGGCATTCTGGCTGGCGCACCGTATGTGGACTGCAACTGCCGACTGGATCGAGTTGACCAAAACCGAGATGCGTACAGGGTCAGGGCGCGTTATCGCTTATGTCGACAGTATCGAGGCCGTGGATCGCGGGGTCTTTGCGTTCAAGCCCTCAAACGGCTTTTTGGTTCGCACGAAAGAGGGTCAGGCGAACGCCTGGGCACCGGGACTTTGGTGGCGTCTAGGCCGTCGGGTTGGCATCGGCGGCATGACATCCGCCGCCGAAACCAAATTCATGTCTGAGGCGCTTTCTATCTTGCTTATGAACAGACCGGCTGAGGGCCAAGGTTCTGCGCAATAGCGTTCGTAAAACGCGGACGAGTGAATACAAAATTTTCGAAGGTTGAATCGTCGCTTACCCAATCCCCGATGACTGCGGCGCCACCAAAGGCCGGATCGAAGTCATTTGAGGTTTCAACGATGATAAGTGTGTCCTGATCCGGCATCGGCGGCAAAGAGCCGCTAATGCTGGTGATGTTGTCATTGTCCAATTGATCGCAGAAGCCGCGAATGGCGGACCAGTCTACATAATGTCGTGCATCGCCTTCATCATACCTGACCAGCGAAATGCGAACACGTAGTGGCGTACCATTGTCGACCATACGCTCCATCAATTCCTGCATGGAGTCTACGTATGTATCCGTAACCTCTGACGTTTCCCTTGAGATCAGATCTCCAACGGTATAGGCGGCCCGAAGGTTGGCGGCGCTTTGCCGGAAACCGTCGAAAAACGTGTAGGTGCCGGTGACCGTCCAGAACAGCATCGGAAAGACCAGAACAGCCTCGACCGACAGGGCACCACGTTCGTCACGGGCTTTGCGGTTTAATAGGTTTCGAACTTTTGCAAGCAGGGTCATGGGACTATCAAGGCTCCTGAACAAATGCTGTGGTGGCGGTCAGAGCGATCTGGCCCCTGTCGTCAGACAAAGCGCGGCCCATCAACGAAGTGGGGAATACGGGGTCCACTTTTGCGCAGGCCCGCAAAATCATCAGCTCGTTTGACAGGCCCGGTGTAAACTCGCGCACAGGTCTGGCTTCTTCCGAGTTGTCGGTGCAGTCAGGCGTTTGCGGCAAGACAACTCCGGTGAATGCGCTCTGCACGATCATCTCAAGACGCATGTTGTCTTGGCAGTTCTTGATAACCAGGGTCCGTTCGCAGATCGAATCCTTGATGGAATCATGTGTAGGGGCCGTGCCGGTTCCCAAGCGCACGTCCCTTACGGATTGATCCACAGCGCGTTCCAACATCGCCTGCTGGAGCGTGACCAGCGAATACTCCGTCGCGCTCAGGATGAAGAAGATGAATGCAGGAAACAGGAGTGCGAATTCG
Source organism: Ruegeria sp. AB6 (assembly GCF_056542685.1). Classification (NCBI taxonomy): domain Bacteria; kingdom Pseudomonadati; phylum Pseudomonadota; class Alphaproteobacteria; order Rhodobacterales; family Roseobacteraceae; genus Ruegeria; species Ruegeria sp. AB6. The sequence continues at coordinate 489,855 of NZ_JBQGAD010000002.1, forward strand.
AGTGTGATCGATCCGTTTTCAGACTTTCTAAAAAGCCGTAGTTTTTTGAATGCTCGATGTGTCATTGAGTCAACCTCAACTTTTTGATCGACGATGCGATCGAGGCGAATGCCTCTTCCAAAGAGATACCTTCGGGATCATCAAACTCGTCGACTTCATAGACATGGCTGTCGGAACTTGCGCAATTCTTGATCGTAGTCAGACCCGCCGCGGGGGCTTCAAAGGCGATACCGTAGATAATCGTGCCCTTGTTCTTGGCCGCGGCGCAGATATTGGTTGTGCGCGTATTCTTGCTGGACGCCCCTGTCGAGCGGAAGGCGTTGTTGTACCAGTTGGTGCGGTGGTTGTTCTGCCAGCGGTAGTTGTTTACCGCGTTCCAGTACAGGGATGCCTGATTAAACAGTTGGGGGTATGTCAGGCGAGTGGCCCGACCTGGTTCGTTGTCACCAAAAGGGTGATCGCGGAAAACGCCTTGGCGTGTCCAGAAATAAGTGGGCGGGTTGCTGGAAACGCGGGTGCTGTATTCACCTCGTTGGCCGTTGAAATGAACGTAGTTGGGGTTGTACCAGACGTTCGAGTTACCGCTGCGCAGGTCCGAGCGTAAACGGAATTGCGAGGTGTTCTGGCCGTCGGTCATAACAATCACGATTTTCAGAACATCTTCTTCGTATCCCAGCGGGCGGTTGCTGAATTTTGCCGGGACGTTGCCGTCGGTCGACAGATCGCTGACGACATCCTGGAAGGCAGGGTCCAGCAATGCCGTACCCCATTTCATGCCGACGTCAATCGAGGTGTTCCCGGTCGCCGTCAGGGCATCAATTCGGTTGTGCAATACGGTAATGTCGTCCGTGACAGGCGTAATCTCGCTCCCAGCGCGGACCGGGCAAACAGGGGCACTGATCGGGTTTTCCGAGTTCGTGAAAACGTCGAAATGTCCGGTGCGTTCCAACGCCGTTGCCGGGTCAAGGGCTGCTTGCTGGAACTGAGTCGAAGTGAAGTTAACGCAATGCGAAAAGCTGTGTTCGCTTGAGACATTGGTGAACTTGTCCAAAATGTCAGCACCCGCGTTCACCTGAGTGGCATAGGGGATGATTGACATCGAAATCTCGCTGCCTTCCTGCTTTTGCAGCATCAGCGTGACAAATTCCTTTGCCGCATCCCTGAGAACCTCAATCTTGGTCTTGTTTGGTTCGGCTGAATCTTCGTTCATGGACCCGGACATATCCAGAACCAACGAGATTTCGACAGCGCCGATGGATTCCTCGGCGGTACTTGCCGCAACGGCCGTGAGTTGTTTGACACCCGAGAACCGCATGAAATGAGTGGGAACGACGGTCTGCGCTCTGGCAGAAACTCGACGAGACCCTAAGCCTTCCTCGACAACGGGTTCTCCGACCAGTTTATCTCCAAGCCCGGCCTTTTCCAGATAAGAAACCACGACCGCTTTCGGAGGCAGTTGCTGATCAAGATCCGCGGCTGCCAGAACGGCGCGGTCCAACGTGGACTGAAGGTTCGCGCGATCTCGCTCAAAGTTCATCAGGTCAACGCCCATACCGGTCGTTGCCAAAATGACAAGGAAACCCAGCAGCACAAAAATGGTGAATGCACCGTCTTCTCGCTGCGCGAAATGACGAGCTAAAGGAATTTGTCGACCAAAAAACGTTTTGCCGCCGTGACGTGCGTGTTCAATCATTATGCAGACCTCGTTGAGCAGACATCCCAAGCTGCTAGGAAAAAGATAACGCATGGAAATTACTGGTGAAACGTGGCGGGAATTGGGCGAAACGGCCCCCCTTTAGGCCCTTTTGGGGGCAAATGGAGGATAATTTATCGAACACGTGTCGCTCTGTTTTCCCGCTGGCGACAATCGCGTTGGCGCTGACGATCCCTCGCGACTCAGCGGGGGTTCAACAAGATGTGCAGAAAATTTCGACTTTTATTTCTGCTTAAATATTGATCGTTTAAGTAAGGGGTGCGACAAAACGTCAGAACGCCAGTCGTTCGTTGGCACGGAGGTATAGATGACGGCCATTAATGAACCAAGTTTTCGTGAGAGTGTTGATTTGATGTTCAACAGGGCGGCGTCCCTGATGGATTTGCCCCCCGGACTTGAAGAAAAGATACGTGTCTGCAATGCCACCTACACTGTTCGTTTCGGTGTGCGCCTACGTGGCGACATACACACCTTCACCGGATACAGATCGGTTCATTCCGAGCATATGGAACCCGTGAAAGGCGGTATCCGCTATGCGCTGGCCGTAAATCAGGACGAGGTCGAGGCGCTGGCTGCGCTGATGACTTATAAATGTGCCTTGGTAGAAACGCCGTTTGGCGGCTCGAAAGGCGGGCTATGCATCGACCCGCGCAAGTATGAAGAGCATGAGCTTGAGCAGATCACTCGGCGCTTCGCCTATGAATTGGCCAAGCGGGACCTAATCAACCCGTCTCAGAACGTTCCGGCCCCCGACATGGGTACAGGTGAGCGGGAGATGGCCTGGATGGCCGACCAATATGCGCGGATGAACACCACCGATATCAACGCGCGCGCTTGTGTAACTGGCAAGCCGCTGAACGCAGGTGGTATCGCCGGGCGGGTCGAGGCAACGGGGCGCGGAGTGCAATACGCGCTGCGCGAGTTCTTCCGCCACCCGGAAGATATCCAGAAGGCGGGCCTATCAGGGAAGTTGGAAGGCAAGCGGGTGATCATTCAGGGGTTGGGTAACGTGGGCTATCACGCGGCTAAATTCCTGAGCGAAGAGGACGGAGCGATTGTCACCGGCATCATAGAGTGGGATGGCGCGCTATATAACCCTGATGGGATCGACGTTGAATCCGTTCGGCAGTGGATCGTCAAACATGGCGGCGTCAAGGGTTACCCGGACGCGACCCATTCCGCCGAAGGCTCGGCAGTGCTGGAACAAGAATGCGATATCCTCATCCCGGCGGCGCTGGAAGGCGTGATCAACCTGGAAAACGCTGATCGCATCAAGGCCCCGCTGATCATCGAGGCGGCCAACGGCCCTGTGACGGCGGGCGCGGACGAGATTCTGCGCAAGAAAGGCACCGTGATCATCCCGGATATGTATGCCAACGCAGGTGGTGTGACGGTCTCGTATTTCGAGTGGGTCAAGAACCTCAGCCATATCCGCTTTGGCCGGATGCAGCGCCGGCAGGAAGAGGCGCGGCACGAACTGATCGTCAGCGAACTGGAGCGTCTGGACCGGTATCTGGGCGATGCCTGGTCGATGTCACCGGACTTCAAGGCCAAGTACCTGAAAGGTGCGGATGAGCTTGAGCTAGTGCGCTCGGGCCTCGATGACACGATGCGGATTGCGTATCAATCCATGCGTGAGGTTTGGCATAGCCGCGATGATGTCGAAGACCTGCGCACAGCTGCGTATATCGTGGCGATCGACCGGGTCTCGAAAAGCTATCGCGCTAAAGGGCTGTGATGTCAGCGCAGGGGCGGCCTTGGGTCGCCCCTGTGCAACACGAAGGCGCGAGGTGCAAAACGGCGATGGCGGGATGGGTTTGCCGGGGATAGACTGCCGGAACAGAAACGAATCCCGGAGACCTACATGTTGCGTATCGCCGTTGCGGCCCTTGTACTGGCTACCCCTCTGGCCGCTCAGGAAACCAAGGAACAAAGCTGCAAGTTTCAAGCCGACGTCGTGGCCGCCATTCAGCAGGCGCGGCTGGACCGGGTGAAGGAACGCGACGTGCCGCAGGCTGTCGCCGATGCAGGGCCCACCTGGCCAGAAAATTACAATGCGGCTATCCCTCTGATCACGCCCTGGGTCTATGAGCAAAAGATGCGCGACGTGCGCAAGAAAGACCTTGGTGCCGCCTGGCTGGAGCTGTGCTTGCAACAATAATCCACAGGTCCGCCATTTCCCTGTGGACAACCGCGCGCCATCCCCTTGGCGCGCGTTTTCATTTCTGGCAGGTTTAGCACATGTCATTGCCCCCCGGATTTATGGATGAACTGCGTACGCGCCTCAGCCTGTCTCAGGTCGTGGGGCGAAAGGTCATGTGGGACCAGCGCAAATCCAATCAAGGCAAGGGTGATATGTGGGCGCCGTGCCCGTTTCACCATGAAAAGACGGCGTCGTTCCATGTGGATGATCAAAAGGGGTTTTACTACTGCTTTGGGTGCCACGCCAAAGGGGATGCGATCAGTTTCGTGAAAGAGACCGAGAATGTCTCGTTCATCGAAGCGGTCGAGATTCTGGCCCGCGAGGCCGGGATGCCGATGCCGCAGCGCGATCCCAAGGCGCAGGAAAAGCAGGACCGCCGGGCGCAACTGGCCGAGGTGATGGAGCAGGCGGTGCAGTTCTTCCGTCTGCAGCTCAAGACCGGGGCCGGGAGTGCGGCGCGCGATTACCTGACCCGCCGGGGGTTGGACGCGCAGGCGCTGGATCGATGGGAGATTGGCTTCGCCCCCGATGGATGGCAGGCTCTGTGGGATCATCTGAGCGGCAAGAATGTGGCCGAGGATCTGATCCTGGGGGCGGGTCTGGCGAAACCGTCGAACAAAGGCAAAAAGCCTTATGATACCTTCCGAAACCGGATCATGTACCCGATCCGCGACCCGCGCGGGCGGTGTATTGCCTTCGGCGGTCGGGCGATGGACCCCAATGACAATGCCAAATACCTGAACTCGCCCGAGACCGAATTGTTCGATAAGGGGCGCAGTCTCTACAACCACGGGCCCGCGCGGCAGGCGGCGGGGAAGGGGCGACCTCTGATCGTGGCCGAAGGCTATATGGATGTGATCGCGCTGGCCGAGGCCGGGTTTGGCGCGTCGGTTGCTCCGCTGGGCACCGCGATTACCGAACATCAACTGCAACTGCTCTGGCGCATATCCGATGAGCCGGTCATTGCATTGGATGGTGACACTGCGGGCTTGCGCGCCGCGATGCGCGCGGTTGATCTGGCCCTGCCGCTGCTTGAGGCAGGGAAATCTCTGCGGTTTGCCCTTATGCCCGAGGGCAAGGACCCCGACGACCTGCTGCGCGCCGAAGGGCCGGGGGCCGTGCAAGCCGTGCTGGAAGGCGCAATTCCCATGGTCAAGCTGCTGTGGCAGCGCGAGACCGAGGGCAAGGTGTTCGACAGTCCCGAGCGCAAAGCGGCGCTGGACAAGGCGCTGCGCGAGAAGATCAAGCTTATCCGCGACCCCTCGATCCGGTCGCATTACGGGCAGGAAATTAAGGACCTGCGCTGGCAGTTATTCCGCCCGCAGCGCCAACAGCAGAACCGCCAATGGCAACCGCGTGGCAAGTGGCAGCCTCAGCCGACGGCGACACCAGGAGCACGCGCGTCCTTCCTGGCCTCGTCCGAAGGTTCGGAAATCCAACTGCGCGAAGCGGCGATTCTGGCCATTGCAGCGCTGAACCCGCAGGTGGTTGTGCAGTTCGAAATCCAGTTGGAAGAGATGGAGTGCCGTGACCCCGACCACGCCGCTCTGCGCCACGCCATCCTGCGCCATGCGATTGATGACCCCGAGAATCTGAAAGACCACATTGCTGAAACTTTGGGGCCCGAAGCCCTTGAAAACCTGCTGGCCCTTCGCCATGTCGCAGTGATCCCTTGTGTGTATAAACCGGGCGATGTCGAAAAGGCCGAAATGACGCTGGCCGAGGAGCTCGCAAAGATCAAAGCTCTCAGGGGGTTGGACGCAGAGATTGCCGAAGCCGAGGAGGAACTGTCTGATCTGGCCGATGAGGCGCTGACATACCGGCTGGCCCAGGCCGCCGAAGAGCGTAACCGCACAAGCCGCAGCCAGAATGAGGACAGGGCGATATTCGACGTGGCCGACAATGGCGCGCGAATCAACCGCGACGAGAAAGACAAGTTCGAGGCAATCATGTCCGGGATCAATTTCGAGCGGAAACGCCGGTAAAGTGGTGTTTTCGTAAGGCACTGGAAAAGAAAAACGGGTAAACGGGTGGCCGAATCACTTCTACGCGCTAATGATTCGGTTCAAACGAATCACCCATCCCTGCAGGAGCATTGAATGGCCGCCAAGGATACCAACGAAGACCGCAAATCCGACGAGCAGGAACAGGAAATCTCGCTGGACATGAGCCAGGCCCAGGTCAAGAAGATGATCGCCGAGGCCCGCGAGAAAGGTTACATCACCTACGACCAGCTCAATCAGGTTTTGCCGCCGGATCAGGTCAGCTCGGAGCAGATCGAAGACGTGATGTCGATGCTGTCCGAGATGGGCATCAACATCATCGAAGATGAAGAGGCCGAGGAAGAAGAAAACAAAGGCTCGACCGAATTAACTACGACGGAAAGCAACCGCGAGGTTGCTTTGGCCGGGGCAGCGACCGAAAAGCTGGACCGCACCGACGACCCTGTGCGCATGTATCTGCGCGAGATGGGCTCGGTCGAACTGCTGAGCCGCGAGGGCGAAATTGCCATCGCCAAACGGATTGAGGCCGGTCGGAACACGATGATCGCAGGTCTGTGCGAAAGCCCGCTGACGTTCCAGGCGATCACCATCTGGCACGACGAATTGCTGTCCGAAGACATTCTGCTGCGCGACGTGATCGATTTGGAGGCCACTTTTGGTAACCAGATGGACGAAGACGGCGATGTCGAGGAACCGGTGGTTGACACCTCGAACGTGCAGGCCGCCAAGCCCGCGAAAGAGGATAACGGCCCCGAACTGGACGCTGACGGCAACCCGCTGAACAACGACGACGATGATGACGATGATGATCAGGCAAATATGTCGCTGGCCGCGATGGAAGCCGCGCTGAAAGATCAGGTCCTGACCACGCTGGAACGCATCTCGACCGACTTCTCGATGCTGTCGGAAATGCAGGACAGCCGGATTTCAGCCACACTGAACGAAGACGGCACCTTCAGCGAGCAGGACGAGGCAACATACCAGAAGTTGCGCGCCGAGATTGTTGAACTGGTGAATGGGCTGCACCTGCATAACAACCGGATCGAAGCGCTGATCGACCAGCTTTACGGTATCAACCGCCGCGTGATGTCGCTGGACAGTTCGATGGTGAAGCTGGCGGATCAGGCACGGATCAACCGCCGTGAGTTTATCGACGCCTATCGCGGGCGCGAGCTGGACCCCAACTGGCTGTCGGATATGGCGGAAAAGCCGGGTCGGGGCTGGCAGATGTTCATTGAGCGCTCGACCGCGAAGGTCGAAGAACTTCGCAACGATATGGCCCAGGTCGGTCAGTATGTCGGTTTGGACATTCCCGAATTCCGCCGCATCGTGCAGCAGGTTCAAAAAGGTGAGAAAGAGGCGCGACAGGCCAAGAAGGAAATGGTCGAGGCCAACCTGCGTCTGGTGATCTCGATCGCCAAGAAATACACCAACCGTGGCCTGCAGTTCCTTGATCTGATCCAGGAAGGGAACATCGGCCTGATGAAGGCGGTGGACAAGTTCGAATACCGCCGCGGTTACAAATTCTCGACCTATGCGACCTGGTGGATTCGTCAGGCGATCACTCGGTCTATCGCGGATCAGGCGCGCACCATTCGTATTCCGGTTCATATGATCGAGACGATCAACAAGCTGGTTCGGACCGGTCGCCAGATGCTGCATGAAATCGGTCGCGAGCCGACGCCGGAAGAACTGGCCGAAAAGCTTCAAATGCCGCTAGAGAAGGTTCGCAAGGTGATGAAAATCGCCAAAGAGCCGATCTCTCTGGAAACACCGATCGGCGACGAGGAAGACAGCCAACTGGGCGATTTCATCGAGGACAAGAATGCAGTGCTGCCTCTGGACAGCGCCATTCAGGAAAACCTCAAAGAGACCACCACACGGGTTCTGGCCTCTCTCACTCCGCGTGAGGAGCGGGTGCTGCGGATGCGCTTTGGCATCGGTATGAACACCGACCATACGCTGGAAGAGGTTGGCCAGCAGTTCAGCGTGACCCGCGAACGTATCCGCCAGATCGAGGCGAAGGCGTTGCGGAAGTTGAAACACCCCAGCAGGTCACGAAAACTGCGATCCTTCCTAGACCAATAAACAAAAAGGCGCCTCAACCAAGGCGCCTTTTTTCATTCAGATGACCGTTCCAGAAAACGCTTTGGCAGGATTTCACAAGTTCTGAGCAGCAGCGGCACTTACCTCACTGTTGTCCACTCATGGGACGGACCGGGGCGAGGCATCTGCGCCGATGACCCCCGGTCTCACCCTTGGGGTGGAGGATCCAATCTGCTGCGGAACGTGCTTGGGGCTTGCCCGGTCCAACGCTTGAAAGCGGTGGAGAAGGCGGGTTGATCGGCATAGCCAAGCGAATAGGCAATCTCGGTCAAGTTCATTCCGTTGGTGATGAAGGTCTGCGCCAGATCGCATCTGAGGTCATCGACGATCTCGCGATAGCTGGTTCCTTCATCCTTTAATCGACGCGCAAAGGTACGGGTGCTAAGACCCAAATTGGCGGCGGCTTCCTCGGCTTGCAGGATTGCACCAGGAAGGGATCTGGTGATCAGCCCTTCGACCTGCGCGCGCAATTTCTGTTTGGGTTGGCGTCTGTCGGCCATGACGCGATCCCCATACTCCAACAGATGCTGACGCAATTTGGGGTCATATGTCGGGACAGGTAAATCTAGCGTTGATAGGGCCAGAATGATCTCGAGCCTCTCGGTTCCGAAAGAGACGGGAAATCCTGCAAGCTTCTGATACTGCGCCTTGTTTTCCCCAACTTCGTGCTGAAAACACATTTCTATCGGGTAAAAATCAATCTGGGTAAGGTCGCGCATACGTGAAAGACCGGCGAACATCAGAAACTCGGTCCGGCGATGAAAACGGGCATAGCTGGCGTCCTTCCACTCGGCCTCGATCGTGGCAAAGTTCCCGGCCACGCGCAGACTGAAGCGCAGGGCGGGATCAATAAGGCCATGATAGCGGGCCGCGTTTTCCAGTACCTGCTTCAGATCGCGAGAGTATTTGCTGACATAGGCCGTCAGGCTCGAGGATGATTTGAAGGCCAGCCCCGCTTGCGCGGCAAACGTCGGATCGCCTAGGGCATCACAGGCATATCTGGTGAACAGAGCTTCGGTTTTTGCGCTGATCCCGCTGTTTAGCGCTTCGACCTCGGGCCGGCTGAGCCCACATTTCTCAAGCAATTTGTTGGCGACAGAATTGTCCGCCGCTTTCTGATCAAGCGTTCGGGTCAATGTCTGAATGCGGGCGATGTCGACGTCCATAGGTTCATCATAGCCTGTTTGCCCAGATTTTGCATCTATGCTGCAACGACCATTGTCCGGTTGTCGAAAAAGCTTGGCGCAAAGTCACAAGCGCTTTTTCTACTAAGGCATTATCTGAGCCTCGTTGCCGGGTTAGAACCTTCTCGGGGATGAGGTCGAGCCCAGTCCGGACACAAAACGGATTGTCAGTGGCTCCCCGGCACACCCGTGTCCAATTGTGTCGCATTGCTCCATTCACGCAACCAGCGCAAAACTGGCGTGAAAAGGGCGACATGCAGCATTTTGATCTGACCAGCGTGACGAAAGACCAGGACGTAATCGTTTTCGACGGCGAATGTGTCCTGTGTGCTGGTTTTTTTTCAGTTCATGCTAAGACACGATAGGCTGGCTCGGTTCAAATTCGTCACGGCGCAGTCGCCGCTGGGGCAGCAGATGTATACCAGCCTTGGCCTGCCAACCGAGGATTTTGAGACCAATCTGGTCATTGTTGATGGCCAGGTGTTCCAACGTCTGGATGCTTTTGCTGCAGCTATGCGGGCTTTGCCAGGTTTGTGGCCGGTTCTTGGGCTGTGCCGCTTTTTGCCAAGAATTATGAAAGACCCGGTCTATTTTGCAGTCGCGCGCAACCGCTACAGGCTATTCGGGCAAAGGCCTAGCTGCCTGATACCAGACGCGGCAATCCACACGCGTTTTCTGCCCGGAGGGTTCTGATTGGACCCGTTCTGGCAAGCCCTGCCAACGCATTCCGATTTGCCTGACGCGCTTCGCGCTCTGCACGAACATCCTGGCAAGTTTTCAGGGCGTTGTTCGGTCGAAGCCGGAACAAGTTGGGTCGTAAGATCAGCGCTATGGCTGGGTAGGTTCCCACCCGTGGCTAGCGACATTGCGATCCGCATCGTGACCCGACAGGACAATGAGACTTGGTTTTGGACGCGAGATTTTGCCGGGCATCTGATGCAATCGTCAATTCGGTTTGATCCAAAGACCATGTTGGTCTGTGAAAAGGCGGGCGTACTGACATTTTGGCTAAAACCGATATGGAACGGCGCAGAACTGAAATTGAAAATTCAGGGCTTGTCTGTTTTCGGGGTGCCATGTCCGGGTGTTTTGGTGCCCAAATCCTCGACTGTCGAATGGCAGGACGCGGCGGGTCGGTTCCGTTTTGACGTTTCGGCCAGATTGCCCGTATTGGGACTGCTCATCCGATATCACGGATGGCTAACGCCGGATCACGCAAGCCCCGACTGAGGCTGAATTGATCGTGAACCGCCTTTGACTGCAAGCAGCGTATACTATTTCCAGTCTTACCTCGTAACAGGAAAGAGTATGATTATGAAACAGGTTATGACATATGCCGCTGTGGCGGCAGTGGTGCTGAGTACGCCGGTCTCAGCGACGGGATTTGCACGACTTGGGTACCAAATCGCGTCCGTAAACAGCAACGTTTACGAAGTGATCCCGCGCGGTCGAACTGATGTGGACGGATATTGGTGCGCCGCTGCGGATTACGCGCGCAGAACATTGGGTGCGGGTTGGAAACAGCCGATCTATGTTGTGCGCGGCTATGGTCCCAGCGAAGCGACCGGTCGTCGTACGGCGGTCCAATTCTCGATCAATCCGCCAGCGGGTGTTAGCACCCCGACCAAGACTGTGTCTGTCGGGTTTGTCGCCGGTCAAAGCAGATCGGTTCAAAGTGCCAATTCGCTATGCTACCGTCGCCAAATCTTTGACGACTAACGGAGTCTAGCGCCGTCTTGCAGACCGAGTTTATTATTTCGACGCGCGGACCGGGTTTGTATGAATTCACCCGCGACGTGTGTAACTGGCTCAACTCGGTCCAAGCAGACGGTCTTTTGACTCTGTTCGTGCGCCATACGTCGTGTTCTCTGGTGATACAGGAGAACGCAGACCCTGAGGTGCAGACGGACATGAATGCTTTTTTTCAACGGCTGGTGCCGCCCTCGAACCATCCATCGATGTCTTACTTGCGGCACACTTATGAGGGCCCAGACGATATGCCTGCGCATATCAAGGCAGCCTTGTTGCCTGTGTCGCTGACTGTCCCGGTGGCGAACGGTCGCCCGGTTTTGGGAACGTGGCAAGGGATCTACGTTTTTGAACATCGCTCCCAGCCGCATACCCGCAAGGTCGCGGCGCATTTTGCTTAGAATCAGGATATTGCGGTAAAATTTTCCGACTACCCAAACCCTAGCGGCTGCCCTATAGTTGTGGATAAGTAAGCCACAGCGCTTACAAAAGAGGCGGATATAGGGACGAGGAGACGGCGGATGCGCTGCCCGTTTTGCGGAAATATTGACACACAGGTGAAAGATTCACGCCCGGCTGAGGATCACGTTGCGATCCGCAGACGTCGCTTTTGCCCGGCATGTGGCGGGCGATTTACCACCTATGAACGGGTCCAGTTGCGCGATCTGGTCGTGATCAAGACAAACGGCAAGCGCGAAGATTTCGACCGCGACAAGCTGGAACGGTCGATCCGTATCTCGATGCAGAAACGGCCCATTGACCCTGAGCGTATCGACCAGATGATCTCGGGCATCGTCCGGCGGTTGGAAAGCATGGGCGAGACGGATATCCCCTCGAACAAAATCGGCGAGATTGTCATGGAAGCGCTGGCACGGATCGACACCGTCGCCTATGTACGCTTTGCAAGCGTATACAAGAATTTCCAGGCGGCCGATGATTTCGAGGAATTTGTCCACGAACTGCGCCCGCCGCAGCCTTCGACGGACGAGTGAGCGACTCAGATAAGCGATATATGGCGCTGGCCCTGTCTTTGGGGCAGCGCGGGCAGGGGATGTGTTGGCCTAACCCGTCTGTGGGCTGTGTACTTGTGCGGGATGGTCGGATTGTCGGGCGCGGCTGGACGCAACCCGGCGGTCGCCCGCATGCTGAAACCGAGGCGCTGAAACAGGCTGGCGACGCGGCTCGCGGTGCGACGGCCTATGTCTCGCTGGAACCATGTGCGCATCATGGCAAGACACCGCCCTGCGCGCAGGCGCTGATTGCTGCGGGCGTTTCGCGCGTGGTCTCACCCATCGAAGACAGTGATCCGCGCGTGGCGGGGCAGGGCTTTGCGATGTTGCGCGACGCGGGGATCGAAGTCACGACCGGTGTCCTCTTAGATCAGGCCGAGCGGGATCACGCGGGCTTTTTCCTGAAGAACGAGCAGGGTCGCCCGTTTGTAACGCTCAAGCTGGCCAGCAGTTTTGACGGCCGTATTGCCACTGCGTCCGGGCACAGCCAGTGGATTACCGGTCCCACGGCGCGCCGAGCCGTCCACGCAATGCGCGCCCGCCACGATGCGGTGATGGTGGGCGCTGGGACCGCACGGGCGGATGACCCCTCACTGACGGTGCGTGATTTGGGGGTCCAGGCGCAACCGGTTCGCGTGGTGGTCTCGCGCCATTTGGACCTTCCCTTATTGGGGCAACTGGCCAGAACGGCCAAGGACATCCCGGTCTGGCTCTGTCACGGACCATCCCCCGACCCCGAGCGGGCAAAAGCGTGGGAGGGGTTGGGCGCGCGTTTGATCCCTTGTGCCTTGCACGATCATCAAATTGATCCCTTGGATTTGGTGCAGCAACTTGGGCAGGCCGGTTTGACCCGTGTCTTTTGTGAGGGCGGCTCGGCTTTGGCTGCGTCTTTGCTCGCGCAGGATCTGGTGGATGAACTGATCGGTTTCAGCGCCGGGTTGACCATCGGGGCCGAGGGGCTGCCCGCGATTGGGGCGCTGGGACTTGAAACGCTGGAGGCCGCGCCCCGGTTTTCTTTGATGGAAACCCGTGCCATCGGGCCGGATATCCTGCACCGCTGGGAAAGATCCCTGCGCTAGCGCCGCCAGAGATGCGCATAGGTCGCAAAGAGCCCTTGTAGTTTCGACAGTGCCCGTAATCCAGGCCGGTCGTTTTGATATCCCTCGGACAGACGTTGAACCGCAACTTCGACGGGGCAGGGCAGGCCGGTCACAGGATCAAGATAGCGCGGGTAGTCTATCAATGCGGCATGGACCAGCCCCAGCATTGACGGGCGCGCGCCGCGCCGCGCGGGAACTGAACCCAGGTCGGTCGTTGATCCCCACCCTGCATAGAATGGCGCGCCCAGAGTGGTCACGGGTATCCCACGCATCAGCGCTTCGAACCCAAGCAACGAAGTTATGGTCCAGACCTCGTGCACCTGCGCCAACAATGAGGCCGGATCGGTATCCGAGACGACGACGTCCGCCAGATCGCGGGCGTCGATATTGCCACTGCGCAGGCCAGCCTCGACATCAGGATGGGGTTTGTAGATCAGCACTGCGTCCGGGTTGGCGGCGCGCACAGCGCGTAGCAAATCTGCGTTGGTGCGGACATCGCTTGCCCCCAGCTGGATCGAGGCGTCATCCTCCACCTGACCTGGAATCAAAATGCGGTGCCCATCGGGTAGGGCGGGGGCGGGGTCGCCCGTGTTGTATTTGCTGATCTGGCCCGAGATGATCTGCGCCACAAGCCGCTCGGCGCGCAGCTCCTGATCCGGGCGCAGGGTTTCGCGCCGGGCGATCAGGCTTTCCAATTGGCTGGGACGGGTTGGATCATAGTAGATTCCCAGATCATCCGTCGCCAGCGACAGAGGGGGCACCAGCCGGGCCCCCAGCCCCCGAGACCGCAGAAATCCATCCTCGACACGCACAACGTGATCCGTCGCCTCGGCTTGATTGGCCCAGACCATATGTGGTTGTTCGCCCGCCGTCGGAATATCCGGGGTGAACCTGACTTTTTTCTCGCGCCCGAACATCTGTTGGATGTGTTTACGTTTCCACAAACGCATCCCCGAGGCGGTCCACCCTCTGTGATCCTGCCGCCATGCGCGGGTCTGCGCTTCGAGCGTGTCCAGAACGGTTTCCAACTGACAGAGCTGATCTCGGAATGGGTCGTACCATGTCGGGTACAAGATCATCGCCGCCGCGAATAGCTGCGGTCGTGTCAAGTTGCGCTGGCGACGGGGCAGGTAGGGCTCGTCCTGCGTCAATCCCCAACCGGCATAGAATGGCAGGCCAAAGACACGCGGTTTGTGCCCGGCCAAAATGGCCTCGAACCCGTATTGCGATGACAGCGTGTAAACGCCAACGGCACCTTCCAGCAGGGTCCAGGGACTGATCGGATCGCTGAACAGTGTGACCCGGTCTGTCTTATCCTGGTCCGAGTAATAGCCGGGGCGGTGGCCTTGGATGGTTTCGGGATGCGTTTTGATCAGGACGCGGGCGCCGGGGTTCTCCTCTTGCGCCATCACCAGCATTTCGCGAAAGCGCGCCAGATCCCCGCCACTGGCCTTGACCGAGGCGTCATCGCGTGCCTGATCAACGACCAAAACATAGCCGGGTTCAGGTGGTTTGATGTCCGGGTGATAGGCCGAGTATTTGCCAAGATGTCCGTCACGCAAACGATCGATCCCGCTACGGGCTTGGTTCAGAAGGGCGGTGTCGTCCAGCGGGTGAGTGGCCAGAAGTGTCTCAAGCTCAGAGGGTAGCGACGGGTCGAAATGCAGGCCCGACCGGTCCAGCAACAGACCCATAGGGGCTTCTCCGCTTCGACCGGGATGAAGAGAGCGCAGAAAGGCATCTTCGACATGCAGGATGGGTGCGTCATACCTTTCTGCCACCCATCGGCCACGATGCGCGGTGGGGCTGTCGCCCCAGACACCCACCAAGTCGCCGTCTTTCGGCAGGCCGAGGCGGATGTCGTAACCTGCAAGCGTCAGGATTCGGCGGATGCGGCGTTGGGTCAGAAACCCGCCGTTGTAGACAAGCAGTCGGGTCCGACTGTCCCCGGCTGTTGTGCCGGAATACATCAGCCGCCTGTCAGCGTTGTGACATTTGCCAGCGGTGTCAGGCCGCCCGCGATCAGCGAGATGGACTTGCTCCACTGTGAGTAGGGGGCTTCGGTGACATAGATCGTGTCATCATCGCGGATGACGAAATCGCGCGCGATGAACAGCCCGTTGGGTGCGGTGAGGTTCAAAAGGTAGATCATGCGCTGATCCCCTTGCAGATCAGGCTGCCCCATGACCGCACGTGCGATTTCTTCGCGTTCCTTGCGCAGCACGAAAATACCGGTTGGGTCTGAGGACAGAGATTGTAAGCCGCCAACCTGGGCCAAAGCCTCTAGGGCGGAAAGGTCCTGACTGTCAAAGGCTACCCGCGATTGCCCGCCGGTGGCGCCAAGCGCCACGTAAGAGCGGGTGTCCGCCTCAATCAAGATGCGATCTCCGGCGCGTAGCGCGACGTCCAGTTTGGGATCACTGAACAAGTCGTTGTACCAGACCGTCCCCCGCTGATCGCCGCGTATTAGTGTGACCAGAGCGATATCGGAACCGACCGAAACACCACCAGCCCGTGACAGCATCCCACTGAGCGTTCGGGTCGGGCGTTCGATCGGGTAGATGCCCGGAGACGCCACACCGCCAACCAAAGATACGGTTGACCCATCCCCCGCAGCGCGGCGTACTTCGACTTGCGGATCAGGGGTTTGCTCGCGCAGCTTGTCGGTGATGACGATGCGCAATTGTTCCGGAGTGTTGCCCGCTGCGCGGACCCGCCCAGCATATGGGACAAAGATGAAGCCCTCGCTATCGACCTGCACTTCGTTCAGGGATGTGGCCGCGCCCGCCTGAACCGACAAAAGGCCGTTGTCGACGTTTTCCCAAATCGACAGACCGAGAACATCGCCGGGGCGCACCGTGTCTGCCGTCAGATTTGGCGCGCTGCGAAAGGCTGCTGAGAACCCGAATTGTGGGATGGCCGATGTTTCCTTGGTGACGCGGTCATCCACCTCGACGACAAAAGCGTTGCCTCCATTCGCGGTGGAGCCCGCTAATATTTCGGATTTATTAGGACCAGATTTGGGAAGCTGGCACGCCGCCAGCAGACCTAAAGCGGCCACAAGGGAGACCCCCCGTACCCAGCGGATGGGAAAGCACTGCACTGCCGAATATCCTCAGTCTTTTTTGTTTGTGTCAGGCTAACCGGTTCGCCGCACGACTTCCAGTCTCAACCCGTTCGAGTCCTTGCACGATTTTCAACTGTGGCCTCTCGGTCTCGTTCAGCAGGGTTTGGTAGGGATCATATTGGTTCAGCATCAAATCCGCCGCACGGCGTAGCAGCTGCCGACGCCCTCGCACCGAGTAGAAACCACCCGGAATTTGGCTGGTCTTCAGCAAAAACCGGCGATAACTCCGGTAGGCGTCCAGATCGGGCCGGGTGGGATTGGCAAAAAACGCCTCAAGCGGTTGTTGCGAGACGAATTCCGCCTTGTCATAGACCGACCGTCCAAAAATGCGCAGCGGTATGCCGCGCCAAAGCACCTGCTGTCCTGCTGTCGAGTTGATCGTCACGGCCGAGCTGGCCTCATCCAACAGACGGGCCAATTTGCCGCCGGGGACATAGTGCACCCTGTCGGCAACCCCAAAAGAGCGGGCCAGATCGCGTGTGCGTTGTCGCAAAGGCTCTCGATGATTTTCCAGAGGATGTTCCTTGACCACCAGTTGGTGATGCCGGGGTGCACCTCCGGCAAAACCGCGAATGACATGTTCCAGAAACTCGCTCATTCCCTTGAAATCCGAATGCGCCTGTACCGAGCTGTCATGCCCAAGTTGCAGCAACGCCAGATGGTAGGGCTGCCCTGTCCGGCGCACGCGTTGGGTGGCCCAAAAGCGTTGTAGCCTGTGGAAGGGCATCAGCATGAAGCGTTTGAAATAAAGCAGAAACTCCCGTGAGACGGGTAATTCCCGGTGACGGCGGAAATTACGGTAGCGTTGGTTCAGAAACAGGACGAACCAATGATATAGCGCACCATAGAAAATATGCTCATGCATGTCGCCCCAATGGGCAGGCGGAGGCGATGTCTGAGTGTCAGTCTGTTCCAACGCATCCTGCATCTGCGTGATATCCATGGACATAAGCCGCGAGTTCCCATTCGAGCCCGCCCTTTCGTACGTCACCCACCAGGGGCGCAGATACCCTTCTTCGAACACATGCACTGTCAGCCCGTTTTCTTGCGCGATTTCGGCAGCCTGCGCGTGGATCGGCCGCGTGTCGCCATAAAGCACCAGATCTGTGACGCCGCGATCCGCGATCAGTTGGGTGAATGTGTCCGGCCAATCTTCGGGCCTGCCGCGAAATGGGGCATAGCTGACCCGGTCGAACCAAAAGGCTCGGTCGCCAGCGTTGAACCCCACGCGCCACACCGTCGCCCCTGTTTTGCGCAAAATCCGCCCCAGCGCGTTGAAGAACGGGCCGTGCGGTCCTTGCAGGAACAGAAAGACGCGTTGATCCGCGTCTGTGGTGATTGGTGGCATGAGGACTGCTCGTGTGGTTTTATGGCTAAATTTATGCCCGTTTCCATCATTCCCGGCAAGGCAGGGCTTGCCCGCCATGGCGGTTACGCTTACCTCGACTGGGACTACGGGTCATAGGTTAGCAAACCAAGGGTAAAGAAAATGTTCACTGGGATCGTCACAGATATAGGAACCATTACCGAGTTAGATCAGCAGGGCGATTTGCGGGCGCGCATTCAGACGGGCTATGACACCGCTGGGATTGATATCGGCGCATCCATTGCCAGTGACGGCGTGTGCCTGACTGTAATCGCGCTGGGCGACGACTGGTACGATGTCCAGATCAGCGCCGAGACCGTGTCGAAGACCAATCTGGATGGCTGGAAACTCGGGAAACGCGTCAACCTTGAACGCGCCTTGAAAGTTGGCGATGAACTCGGCGGGCATATCGTATCCGGCCATGTGGATGGCGTGGCCGAAATTGTGGCCATGCAGGACGAAGGTGACAGTACGCGTGTCACCCTGCGCGCTCCCAAGGACTTGGCGTGGTTCATCGCGCCGAAAGGATCTGTTGCGCTGAACGGGACGTCCTTGACCGTCAATGACGTGGACGGATGTGACTTTGGCATCAACTTCATCCCTCATACCAAAGAGGTGACAACCTGGGGCGATGTTGCGGTCGGAGACAAGGTGAACCTTGAGATCGACACGCTGGCTCGTTACGTCGCGCGTCTGGCCGAAATGTCCTGAGTTAAACGCCGCGTTCTGACCGGTTCGGGACGTTTGCAGACTGGCCTTTGCGCGCGGGGTGGTCTATCCACCCGTGCAAACATGCTCTGCGAAAGGCTGCCCAATGAGCTTTGAAACCCCCGGACCCGTCGAGGCGCAACTGCGCGACGCGATCAGCCCGATTGAAGAGATCATCGAAGAGGCGCGCAAAGGTCGGATGTATATTCTGGTCGACCACGAAGACCGTGAGAATGAAGGCGATCTGGTCATCGCGGCCGAGTTCGCGGATGCCGAGGCGATCAACTTCATGGCCACCCATGGGCGCGGCCTGATCTGCCTGCCGATGACCGCAGAACGTGTGGAGGCGCTGGGCCTACCGATGATGGCGGTGAACAATTCCTCGCGTCATGAAACCGCGTTCACCGTGTCCATCGAGGCACGCGAAGGTGTGTCGACCGGAATTTCCGCCACTGACCGGGCGCTGACCGTGGCGACGGCGATCAACGAGCAGAACACCATGGCGGCCATCGCGACCCCCGGCCATGTGTTTCCCCTACGCGCCAAGCGGGGCGGGGTGCTGGTGCGTGCGGGCCATACCGAGGCCGCCGTGGATATCTCGCGCTTGGCTGGGCTGAATCCTTCGGGCGTGATCTGCGAGATCATGAAGCCCGACGGCACAATGGCGCGTCTGCCCGATCTGGTGGAATTCGCACAAACCCATGACATGAAAATCGGTACGATCAGCGACCTGATCACCTACCGATCCCGCAATGACAATCTGGTGGTCGAGACGTCGCGTGAAACCGTCAATTCGGAATATGGTGGCGAATGGGAGATGCGGCTGTTCACTGACCAGCTTCATGGCATCGAACATGTGGTCATGATCAAAGGCGACATCACCACGCCCGAGCCCGTTCTGACCCGCACCCATGCTTTGCACGAAGCGCCGGATATCTTGGGCCTCGGGCCTAAATCTTCGCGCGAACTGCCGCGTGCGATGGAGAAGATCGCCGAAGAGGGGCGCGGCGTCGTCTGTCTGTTCCGCCAACCGCGCAACTCGCTTTACGCGGTCGAGGATGAAGGTCCTCGGACCATCAAACAAACAGGACTGGGGTCTCAGATCCTGTCCAAATTGGGCATTCACGAGCTGGTGCTGCTGACTGACTCGCCCGAAACCGTATATCTGGGGCTCGACGCGTTTGGCCTGTCCATCGTCGGCACCCGCTCAATCCTCAAGGAAGACTGATCGTGGCTGAACAAGACAAACACGGCGTCCTGCCGACCCCGACCTTCGACAAGCCGGTGAAGCTGCTGCTGGTGGTGGCCCCGTTCTACCGCGCTATCGCGGACAATATGGTCGCCGGTGCGAAAGCAGAGATCGAGGCCGCAGGCGGCACCTGTGAAGTGGTCGAAGTGCCCGGCGCGCTGGAAATCCCGACCGCCATCGCAATGGCCGACCGTCAGTGCGATTTCGACGGCTATGTTGCGCTGGGCTGCGTAATTCGCGGCGAGACTACGCACTATGAAACTGTCTGTAACGACTCAAGTCGTGCCATCCAACTGATGGGTCTTCAGGGCTTGCTTATTGGTAACGGTATCCTGACGGTTGAGAATGACGAACAGGCTGAGGTCCGCGCCAATCCAGAAAAGATGAATAAAGGGGGCGGGGCAGCCGCTGCGGCCTTGCATCTGATCGCGCTCAGCCGTAAGTGGGGCTCTTCCAAAAAGGGCGTGGGCTTCAAGCCGCCGTCCGAGTCCATCCTTGTGGCGGGCGACAGCAACGGATCCACGACAGCATGACCCAGACAGACGCGCCGAAACCGGCCAACCAGCACCGCCTGATGAAATCCGCCGCCCGGCTTTACGCCGTGCAGGCGCTGTTCCAGATGGAGCAGTCAGGCCAGACGACCGAAGCAGTCGTGACCGAGTTTCTGGATCACCGGTTTGGTGCCGTTTATGAGGGGGAAGAGATGCTGGACGGCGATATCCGCCTGTTCCGCAAACTGGTCGAGGACGCCGTGAACTATCAGGCCCCCATCGACCAGATGACCGACCGCGCGCTGGTGGCCAAATGGCCCATCGCACGTATCGACCCGACCTTGCGCGCCGCTTTCCGCGCTGCCGGGGCCGAACTGACCCAAGGCGACACGCCCCCCAAAGTGGTCATCACCGAATTCGTCGACGTGGCCCGCGCCTTTTTCCCCAAAGGCAAAGAGCCGAAATTCGTGAACGCTGTACTGGACCACATGGCGCGCGAGGCTCAGCCCGAGGCGTTCTGACGCCTTTACTCAGAGCATTCGAAGGCTACGCTTGTGACCAAACAAGGAGTGCCGCTATGCCCAAGCTCATCCGTCTTTATATCACTCAGGTTATCTGGGGATTTGTGATCTCGGCCGTATTTGTCGGCGTGCTGTTGGCTGTGAACGTGGCCAATCTGCGCGGGTTGATTTGGGGTTCGGATGTTGGGTTGGTGGCACTCGTCATGATCTGGTTCATGAACGGCATCGTTTTTGCAGGTGTCCAGTTCGCCTACAA
Source organism: Ruegeria sp. AB6 (assembly GCF_056542685.1). Taxonomy (NCBI): domain Bacteria; kingdom Pseudomonadati; phylum Pseudomonadota; class Alphaproteobacteria; order Rhodobacterales; family Roseobacteraceae; genus Ruegeria; species Ruegeria sp. AB6. Next base: position 510,642 of record NZ_JBQGAD010000002.1, read on the forward strand.
GATCATGAGCATGGCGGAAAGGCCGGGTGGTCCGCGCCGTGGATCACCCGTCGTTAATGTGTTCAAACCTGTGCTGGCCAAGCAAGGCTCACGCGCAGAGCGCTGATAATTTTAGAAAAATGTGGCGGGACCACCAGTCAACCGTGCGGTGTGATTCCCGAGGACCTGTATGTACAGGTGGGCGCCAGGTAATCAGGCCAGGACCTGAACAGAGCCAGCCCCCTCGGAATTGCTTAAGGCCACCAGAATGCTACCAGTCACAAGAAGGGCAGAACCCGCCAAGCGCTTAGTTAGGGCGTCTGACGGGCTGGCACAAGGGGTTAAGCGTCAACAGTTTCGTGCAGAGCTTTGCGCATCTTGCCGAAATGTTCGTCCCAACCGTTGTCCAGGGCCAGGATTAGGTCGAAAGCCTGGGCGCCCTGCGGCAGGCCTTCGTGCTTCAAGGACAATCGCGTGCCGCCGTCTACGGGCTCCAACGTCCATTTGACCACGCTGACAGCGTCTCCCATCGGTTTCACCGTGAAGGTATATTCAAGATACTGCGGCTTGCGCGCCTCGCGCACCTCTCCCCAGATCAACAGATCGCCGCTTGTGGTTCCGAACATCTCAAGCTTTTGTCCTGCTGCCAGTGGGCGTTCGGGCTTGTGAAACCATTCGGCAAGGCGTTCCGGTTCGGTCAGATAGGCCCAGACAGTGTCCGGCTCAGCGCGCAGGAAGATGGTCTTTTGCAAAGCTGCTTTGGTCATGTTTCTTTCCTCTCAATGGCTTCTTTCAAGTTACGCAGGCGCTCGTCCCAGAACTGATCAAAGAAGCTCAACCAATCCAGAACAGGGGCCAATCCCTGGGGTTCAAGATGGTTGATGCGTTCTCGCCCCCGAGCTTCGACCTGGATTAGGCCTCCGTCCGACAACACGGTCAGGTGTTTTTTGACGGCCGCTCGGGTCATGTCGAAGCAATCTGTCAGTTGCGCGATTGTCATATCCTGCGATGCAAGCATCTGAACGATGTCCCGGCGCGTGGGGTCCGCAAGCGCGCGAAACGCGTTTTGGATTTGGTCAGGCATCCGTTTCCTCATATTCGATACCATTTGGTTTTATATTTATTTGATACCATATGGTATCATGTCAACAGCAATCTCGCCCTTGCAATTTGTTCACGAATTGTTCACATTTCCCGAATGACGTTGGATCTACAACCCGGCCAAAAGCTAGCACGCGGCGTGGCGCGCCATCTCAGCGCGCACGGTTTTGTTTCTGTTGAAGAATTCGTGCCGGCGCGCGGGCTTCGGGTGGACGTTATGGGGCTGGGCCCGAAGGGCGAGCTGTGGGTGGTGGAATGCAAATCCAGCCGGGCGGATTACCAATCGGATTCCAAGTGGCAGGGCTATTTGGAGTGGTGCGACCGATTCTTCTGGGCCGTGGATACCGAGTTCCCGACCGAGCTGTTGCCTGCCGAGACTGGTCTGATCATCGCCGACGCCTATGACGCCGAGATCGTGCGCATGGCCCCAGAGGATAAGCTGGCTCCGGCGCGCCGGAAGAAGATGATCCAGAAATTTGCAACCGATGCCGCCCGAAGGCTGCACGCATTGCGAGACCCAAGGCTTTAGCGCGTTAGTCTTTCACCGCCAGCGCGGCATGCGCGGCAGCGCGAATCTCTTCGGCGATTTCTTCAGCCTCGTCGGGTTCGAAATCCATCGGAATCTCGACGCCATCAGCCTCGATGAACAGGCGCACCATGCCTTGGTCGGTCGGGCCGATTTGCAGGTTGGCCTGAATGTCACGTTCGGTGTTGATACCCATTTGCGCCTCCGGGGATGAGCGTTTGTGCTAGCGCGCAAAGACTTGAGAATCAAGCCGCTGATCGGGTCAGATGAGGAATGAACGACACGGTGATCAGACTTTTTTACCCATCAGACGTTCCGTGGCTGGTCGCGCAGCACGGCCTTCTTTACGAGCGCGATGAAGGGTTCGACAAAAGCTTTGCGCGCCTTGTGCAGCAGATACTGGATGAGTTTGTGGCAACCCATGATCCCTCCTGTGATCGCGGTTGGATCGCGGAACAGGCCGGCGTTCCTCTGGGCAGTATCTTCTGCGTGCGACTGGATGAGACCACTGCAAAACTGCGCCTGTTCTTTCTAGTGCCCGAGGCGCGCGGAAAAGGTTTGGGTAAGCGCTTGCTGCATACCTGTATGGACCACGCCCGCGACACTGGGTTTGAGAAAATGTCGCTATGGACCCACGAAAGCCACCGTGCCGCTTGCGCGCTGTATCAGGCGGCGGGATGGCAATTGACGGGTAGCAAACCGGTGCATTCTTTCGGGGTCGATCTTGTCGAACAAAGCTGGGAAATTCGGCTTTAATCCTCTTGCATTCCCTCGGCGCGTTCGGTACATCGCCCCTCACGAGTGCCGCCTTAGCTCAGTTGGTTAGAGCGCTGGATTGTGGATCCAGAGGTCCCCTGTTCAAGCCAGGGAGGCGGTACCATCTCCCTCATCATCGGTTGAATAATTACAAGGCTGCTTGTCCGGCTGAATGCATGTGCATTGCTGTTCGCGGCGGCGATTTTTCCTTAGACCGAGATCTTACCAGACAGAATTCCTGCAAAGAAGGTGATCAGCCAAAGCGCAACCCAGATCCACAGGAGCGGCTTTTTCTTGATCCGGCCGTGTCGGATCAAAGGAAAGGACAGGGCCGTGCCCGCCAGAGGGAACAGAGCCGTGAATGGCACCAGTGAAAATATCAGCGGCAACATGAAAGGCAGGGTAAAAGCTGCCATTAGAAACGACAGCCCGACATAGGCCAGTGTGACAACCGGGCCGGCCTGAGACTCGCCGACGAGGAACGGAATGGACGATACCAGCATCAGCGCCGCTGTTAACGGAGCCGAGATGACAAGCGCCAGGGCAGCGCAGGTGCAAAGGCTGCGGAAGGGCTTGGTGGTATCAAAATTCCAAGTTCTGAGCTTCACGAAGAAACGCCTCGGGGTGTTGGCCGGCGAAGCTGCGGGGCCGCTCTGCGGTGGCGTGCTTTCGGGACCACTGCCAGAACCGCATCAAAGCCTGCGACAGGAATGCTGTGTCTCAGCGGGCCAGATTTAGTCTCAACTTCATCTTGCTGCGTTTGGCCACGGGCAGGTGCCGGTTTAGGTGTTTGTTCACCAGCCCAAAGCCCCAGATCACCACTAGAGTCAGCAGAATGAAGTAGAAGGCCAGAATAGGGTAGGGGATGAACGGATTGAACGTCTTGTCCGCGAAATAGCCCGCGTAATAAAGCGCATCGCCCCGTTGTTGCCAGACTGGGAAGGCCGAGAAGAAGACCAGCGTGGTGGCGTGGAACAAAAAGATTGCCTCATTTGTGTAGGCAGGCCAGGCAAGCCGCAGCATGGTCGGCCAAATGATACGGCGAAACCGCGACCAGCCGGTCATTCCATAGGCGTCTGCAGCCTCAATATCGCCCTTGGGGATCGAGCGTAGGGCACCATAGAAGATCTCGCCTGAATATGCGGCGGTGTTGCAGAACAACACGATCAACGCTCCCAGCCAGGCAGAGGTCAGTGCGTCGAAGAAGGGAAAACTCTGCTTGAGGGACAGGAAGAAGAAGTAGGCAAAGAAAAACTGGATGAACAGAGGAGATCCCCGGAACAGGAAAATGAACCACTCGGACGGTTTGCGCAGCCATTTCTTGCTTGACGCTTTGCCAACGGCCAGCGCTGTAGCCAGAAAGAACCCGGTCGCCAGCGCCATGATCCCGAAATAAATATTCCAGATCATGCCCGAACCGATCAGGGTGAATTGCTCGCATAGTGTAAAATCATTGCGCGGCAGAAGGCGTTCACCGATGCCGACCGAGCGGAGCGCATAGTCCTGGATGGTCTGGACGCAGCTCATGCGGTGGTCTCCTTGCGCAGAAGCTCTCCGCCTGCGGTGGCTTGTCCGTGCGACAGGCGACGCATCAACCGTTCAAGGCCGATTTCCGAGACGCGGGTCATGCCCAGGTAAAACACGAGCAGAGCAAGGAAGTACCACATACGCCAGTCGCCGTGAGGGTATTGGGTGAATTTCGGGTTTTTGAACGACCCCAGTTCGCGGGCCCAATAAACGATGTCTTCGATGCCCAGCAGGAACAGCAATGGTGTGGCTTTGATCAGCACCATCCAAAGGTTCGACAGGCCGGGCAGGGCGTAGACCCACATCTGTGGTACCAGAATGCGCCAGAATGTCTGGCGGCGGGTCATACCGTAAGCTTCGGCGGTTTCCAGTTGCGCATGCGGGACGGCGCGCATGCCGCCAAACAGAACATTGGCGGCGAATGCGCCAAACACGATTGAAAAAGTAATAACGGCCAGGAAAAAGCCATAGGTCTCGTGAACCCATTCGGGTGCAGTTCCAAGCGGCAGTTTGGCGGCCTGACAAACGATGAAATCATTGCCCTGTCGAACGGGGTCAGTCCATTCGGGGCAAAGAATCTTGTGGCGCGTCCATTCGAATGCCTGATCCAGCGCTATCACGAAGAACATGAAGAACGCGATATCCGGCACACCGCGAACGATGGCGATATAGCCTTTGCCCAACATGGCAAGCGGTGGAAAATGTGACCGCGCGGCCATGGCCCCCAGAAAGCCGAACCCCAATGCAACCGGGGCGGTGATCGCCAGCAGCAGCAGGACCTTGAAGAAGGATAGATAAAACAGCCAATGCACACCGTTGGTCAGGTAACAGGCAAACCAACGGAACGTGCCGAGTGTTTCGGGATCGGTGCAGAACGAGAAAATGGCGGGCCTCTTTGACTTGCAAGGGCTCTGAGGCGGCGCGCCCTAAGTAAGGCGCGCCGCAGAGTTTATCAGAAGGTCGAGGACACTTCCCACTTAGTGATCAGCGCGTTCAGGCTGCCATCGTCCTTCATGGACTGGATGGCCTCGTTGAACTTCTCTTTCAGCTCACCATCGGATTCGCGGATACCCATTCCGACACCGCCGCCCAGCGGAACGTCGTCACCCACAAAAAGCAGGCCCGAGCCATCTTCGGTAAAGGGTGCCAGGAACGACCGGTCAGCAAGGACTGCATCCGCTTCGCCGTTGCGCACAGCAGCAATGGTTTCCTCGGGGCTGGCGAACTCAACCAGAGTTGCACCGGAATCGGCCACATAACCCGCCTGAATCGTGCCGGTCTGGGCGGCGATCACACCACCAGCCAGGTCCACGCCATCAGACATGGCGATATAGGCCGACGGATCCGGCGGCGTGTAGTTCTGGGTAAAGTCGATGACTTCGTCACGCTCATCGGTGATCGACATGCCGGCGATGATTGCGTCGTAGTTGCCCGAGACGAGGTTCGGAATGATCGAATCCCAGTCATTCTTGACCCACTCGCATTCCAGACCTGCGCGTTTGCACAGCTCATCACCCAATTCACGCTCGAACCCGTCGATTTCGCCAGCGTCGTTGACGAAGTTCCACGGCGCATAGGCGCCTTCGGTGCCCAGACGAACGGTGTCCGCCATGGCCATGCCGGCGCTCAGCGCCAAGGCCGCAGTGGTCAGAATCAGTTTTTTCATTGGTTACTCCCCAGTTTAGTTCTGTCCTGAATTTATGCCGCCATAGTGGCGGATAGAAAGCCCTGAAGCCGTTCGGATTCAGGGGTGGTGAAGATATCTTCCGGCAGGCCTTCTTCTTCGATGAGGCCCTGATGCAGAAAGACGACATGGCTAGAGATATCAGCAGCCATCTTCATGTCGTGGGTCACGATGATCATGGTGCGGCCTTCGGCAGCCAGATCCTTGATCACCTTAATCACTTCCTGTTCCAGTTCGGGGTCCAGCGCCGAGGTGGGCTCGTCAAACAGCAGGGCCTCGGGCTCCATGCACAGCCCGCGTGCAATGGCAGCGCGTTGCTGCTGCCCGCCCGAAAGCTGCGCCGGGTAGACATCACATTTGTCGCCAATGCCCACTTTTTCCAGGTATTTTCGGGCGCTGTCCTCAACTTCGGCCTTGTCGCGGCCCAAAACGGTGACGGGGGCCTCCATCACGTTTTGCAAGATGGTCATATGGGACCACAAGTTGAATTGCTGGAACACCATCGACAGATTGGTGCGGATGCGCAGGACCTGTTTGGGGTCTGCGGGGCGGCGGTTGTGGCCCGAACCGCTCCACTGAACCGGTTCTCCCTTGAACAGGATTTCGCCCTGTTGGCTGTCTTCCAACAGGTTGCAGCAGCGCAGTAGTGTAGATTTTCCGGACCCGGATGAGCCGATCAGCGATACGACATCGCCGCGTCTGGCCGTAATATCCACCCCTTTCAGCACCTCAAGATTGCCGAAGCTTTTGTGTAGGTTCTTGATCTCGATGACCGGAGTGGAATCTATCACGGGCGACCTGAGTGTTATTGGTGTTGGTGCGGTACTAGGGCTTAAAAATCAGCCTAATGCAATGCGCAAATGACATATATGAGGTCCGAAACCGTCAAATTGACCAGACGTTCTGGTCGAATCGATCAGGGATTGAGCAGCTTGGCAGCATCCTGCGAAGGGTTGGGGATGGCTAGATAGTCGCGGGCCGGTATCTCTATCAGATCCAAAAGGTGCAATGCATTGCGGTCGCGCGGGGATAAGGCGTTGATCGCACGCCGAACAGCTTGAGTTATGGCGGCCGCATCTTGAGTGCCCGATGTGATATAAGGCAGCGCCGGAGTGGGAGCTGTTGCCTCGACATCCCGCAATGCGGTTCCCAGCTTGGTGTGTTCCTTCAGCATCAACCAGGTTAGCGCATCCAGCGCTGCGAAATCGGCCAGACCGTCGGCAACAGCGCGCGCTGAGTTGGCATGTGCGCCTGTTTCCAAAGCAGACATCGGGCGCAGGCCCAAAGCCTCCAAGTGTACCAAAGGTCCGATCCATCCAGACTGAGAAAGCGGCTCATTATAGGCAAAAACACCACGTGATAGCTCGGTCAAGTCGCGCGGGTCCTGAGTTCGCGCCACAAAAACCGAACGATAGTGGCCCGGTGGGCATCCCGAAAGCCCATGATCCGGTGTTCCTACCAGCTGCACCTGATCTTGCAAATGGGTGCGATAGGGCATTCCGCAGGTCTGCGCGAACAACAGGTCAGGACTTTGCCAAACCTCCCAGGCGTCGACATCGCGGGTCAGTTCGACAGGTCCATAGCCCAGATTGTCTCGAATCAGGGTCCAAAAGCGGTCGTGGGCAGGCCGCAGGCCGGGCATGTCGTACATGCCCAGCATCGCAATCACGACTTGGCGGCCTTTTGTCTGGCCAGCGCAGAATCCACATCGCTGACGCCAAGCAAGCTAACCACAAGTCGTAGCAGCGAGTCCTCCTCGCCGGTGCGGTGCCCATCAGCCAGCGCTACAGACCAGAGCGCCTGTACGACGGCCAGACGGTCGTCATAAGCCACGGCTTCTTTGATGGCGCGGGTAAAGCGCACGGTATCGGGGGCCTCGGACTCAAGGTCTTCGGCGCGGGCGCGCAGACCGGCCGCCTCGAACGGGGACAGGCCATAGCGTTCGGCGGAAATTCGGTCGATTCGCGCCATTTCGCTGTCGGCATAGTCATTGTCAGACCGCGCGATGCGCACCAGCAGCGCCGTTAGGGCAAGGCGGGCATCATCATCGACAAGTGGGTCGGGCTGGGGCTGCGTGAGCCGGGACAAGAAATCACTGAACATGGGTCAGATATAGATTGGGCCTAAGCCTCTTCCAAGCGCCTTTGCACCCGTTCGCGGGCTGTCTGGCTGTCATTATAGCTGAGCCCCATCGAAATACGGGCCTCTTCCACGATTTTCATCTCTCCCTCATCTGACTTTCCGTCGGCCAACACGACTTCCCACAAGGCGTCAAGCGCGGCGAGGCGTTCGTGCAGATCTGTGGTTTCGCGGATCAGCTTGCCGAACGTGTCGGTTTCTGGCGCGGCAGCGTGTAGCTTTTCGCAGGTGGCGCGAACCTTGGCGGCCTCGATCGCGTTATGCTGATAGAGCCGCGCAAGAATGCGGTCGATCAGGCTGATCTCTTCCAGTTTATAGTCCCGGTCCGCTTGCGCGACCCGCACCATCAGAGCCCCAAGGGCCAATTCGGCATCGGGGTCGGGCAGGGCATCGTGTTGGGGCGGGCGAAAGGCCTGAAAGAACTTTTTCAACATAGCGTGAGGGTATTCCATATTTTGTAGTCCGCCAAGCACGGACTACAGGTCATAGCCTCAAATTGACATTTCTTTGCCGGGCGTCGCCCTGCGTGGCGGGGCGTCAGCCCAAGGCCGCTGCGGCCTGTTCCTGTAGCCACGCCACCATTTTGCGATAGGGCACAGGGCCATAGCTGATCCGGGCAACCCCCAGCTTGGCCAAAGTTGCGGTGTCGGGAGTGCCGGGCAGGGCAATGATGTTCACCGGCAGATCCGTGGCCTCACACAGGCGACCGATCATGGCTTCATCCTTTAAACCGGGGGCAAAGAATCCGCTGGCACCTGCATCGGAATAGGCTTTGGCGCGGGCGATGGCGTCGTTCAGCATCGCGTCGTCATGGGTGTCCGGCTGCGCCTTGAGGAAGATATCAGTCCGCGCGTTGACAAAGGCTGGGATACCGGCGGCATCACAACCCGCGCGCATCGCGGCCACGCGGGTCGCCTGCGTTTCGATGTCAAACAGGTCCTTGGTGCCGATGATCTGATCTTCGAAATTGAAACCGATGACCCCGGTCTCCAGCGCGCGCTGTACGTTATCCGAAATGCCCGCCGCATCCGTGGCATAAGCCCCTTCGAAATCCAGCGTCACTGGAAGGTCCACCGCACCGATGATGCGCCGAGCGTTGTCCAACACATAATCCATGGGAATGTTCTGACCGTCCCCGAACCCCTGCGCCATCGCAACCGGTGCGCTGCCCGTGGCCAAGGCTTTGGCCTCGGCATCCTGCACGGCCTTGGCGCTGCCCGCGTCCCAGATATTGTAGAGGATCACCGGATTGCCCTTTTGATGCAGGGCGGCAAAGGTCTTGGCGCGGGTGGTTTGATCGGTCATGGCAGGGCTCCTGTCTTGAAATTTGAAGACAGTTAACCCTGCAAAGGGGCGTTTCGAACAGAAAAATCGAAAGCGCCCCTCACTTTGAGGTGACTTAGACCAGACGCGACGTCTCTTTCGCAGCGCGTACGAAGTCGCGGAACAGAGGGTGGGGCTCAAACGGTTTGGATTTGAGCTCGGGGTGGTATTGAACCCCGATGAACCATGGATGATCGGACCATTCGACAATCTCGGGCAGACGGCCATCGGGTGACATGCCCGAGAATTTCAGGCCCGCTTTTTCTAACTTATCCCGATATTTGATGTCGACCTCATAGCGGTGACGGTGACGTTCTTCGATATTTGAGCCGCCATAAACCTCGGCCACCTTGGATCCATCCGCCAGAACCGCATCATAAGCGCCCAGACGCATGGTGCCGCCCTTGTCGTCGCCAACTTTGCGTTCGACCATGTGGTTGCCCTGTACCCATTCTTTCAGATGGTACACCACGGGTTCAAAACGCTTTTTCCCGGCCTCGTGGTCGAATTCTTCGGACCCGGCCTCGGTGATGCCTGCTGCGTTGCGGGCGGCCTCGATCACAGCCATCTGCATGCCCAGACAAATGCCCAGGTAAGGCACCTTATGTTCGCGGGCATATTGGGCCGCCTTGATCTTGCCCTCGGTGCCGCGCTCACCAAAGCCGCCTGGGACGAGGATTGCGTGGAAGCCCTCTAGATGCGGGGCGGCGTCTTCGGTGTCGAAGACCTCGGCATCGACCCACTCGACCTTTACGCGGACACGGTTCGCCATGCCGCCATGGGTCAGCGCCTCGGCGATTGATTTATAGGCGTCTTCCAATTGGGTGTATTTGCCGACGATAGCCACCTTCACTTCGCCCTCGGCGTTGTGGATGCGGTCGCTGACGTCTTCCCATTTCGCCAGATCTGGCTTGGGGGCCGGGCTGATCTGGAACGCGTCCAGAACCGCCTGATCCAGACCTTCGCGGTGATAAGCCAGCGGGGCGTCATAGATGGTGCTGAGGTCCTGCGCCGCGATCACGCTGTCCGGGCGGACGTTGCAGAACAGGGCCAGCTTTTCGCGTTCTTTCTTGGGGATCGGGCCCTCAGAACGGCAGACTAGAATATCCGGCGCCAGACCGATGGAGCGCAATTCCTTGACCGAGTGCTGGGTCGGCTTGGTCTTCAACTCTCCAGACGCCTTGATGTAGGGCAGCAGCGTGAGGTGCATGAACATGCACTGACCGCGCGGCTTGTCCTGACTGAACTGACGAATGGCCTCAAAGAAGGGCAGGCCCTCGATATCGCCCACGGTGCCGCCGATTTCGCAAAGCATGAAATCGACCTCATCCTCGCCAATGGCGATGAAATCCTTGATCTCGTTGGTGACGTGCGGGATCACCTGAATGGTCTTGCCGAGGTAGTCTCCCCGACGTTCTTTCTCGAGCACGTTAGAGTAAATCCGACCCGAGCTCACCGAGTCGGTCTTGCGAGCAGCAACACCTGTGAAACGTTCATAATGGCCAAGGTCCAGATCGGTCTCGGCCCCGTCATCGGTAACGAACACTTCGCCATGTTCAAACGGCGACATCGTGCCGGGATCGACGTTCAGATAGGGGTCCAGCTTGCGCAGGCGAACCGAGTAGCCTCGCGCCTGCAACAAAGCGCCCAAAGCCGCCGAAGCCAGCCCTTTGCCCAAGGACGAAACCACACCACCGGTGATGAAAATAAAACGCGCCATGTTGTTCGGCTAGCTCCCGTGAGACTTCAAAATCAGCTGCCCGACGGTTTACGAAAAACCGCTGCATCACGGGACTTCACGTATAAAGGATTCGCGCCCACAGCGCAAGAGAACCGCAAGATGCTGTTGCAGTTCTCTGTCAGATTTCTAGGTTTTGTGGCTTAATCCGCTTGCGGGATCAGCGGCGCATTGTCGCCCTGCGCCGGAGGCAGCAGATCATCCGCCGACGGAACCGCCGGTGCGCTTTCTTCGGTCGCGGCTGGGGCAGGGACGCCCAAACGGTCAATGACTGAGCTGCCCGAGGATTTCTGCGCCGCAATGATCGTCAGCGTGATCGAGGTGACGATAAAGCACGCCGCCAGAATCCATGTGACCTTGCTCAGCGCAGTTGCGGCAGCGCGTCCGGTCATGGCGCCGCCACCACCGCCACCCATGCCAAGGCCACCGCCTTCGGACCGCTGCATCAGGACGACGGCGATCAGGCCCAAGGCCAAAAGAAGATGGATGATGAGAACGACGTTTTCCATGGTGGTCCTGTACAGCGTGGCGTGTATCGCGTGGTACTTATGCAAGTTTGGGTCCGGGGGCAAGACACGAGTTTCCATCACCTCTGGTGATGTGTGATATCACGTCAAAGGGACTGGACAGATGGGCGGATCGTGACGCAACCTGCGGCCATGCCACATGACGATCACGACCACCCGCACGCGCTGTTGCCGCCGGAACCTGCGCTTCGAGTAAAGGCGCTGGAAACGATTCTGACCCGCAAGGGTTTGATTGATCCGGCGGCTTTGGATGAAATCATCGACACCTATCAGAACAAGATCGGCCCTCAGAACGGGGCGCGCGTTGTCGCCAAGGCCTGGACGGACCCAGAGTTCAAGCGCGCCTTGCTGGAGGATGCAACACCAGTCGTCGCCGATCTGGGGTTTTACGGGCGTCAGGGCGAACACATCGTAGTCGTTGAAAACACGCCCCAGCTGCACAACATGGTCGTGTGTACCCTGTGCAGTTGCTATCCGTGGCCGCTGCTGGGCATTCCGCCGGGCTGGTACAAATCCGATGCTTACCGCGCCCGCGCCGTGCGTGAACCGCGCAAGGTTCTGGCTGATTTCGGCGTGTCTCTGCCCAAAGACACCGCCATTCGCGCCTGGGACTCAACGGCTGAGATTCGGTATCTGGTTCTGCCGATGCGTCCCGAAGGCACAGAAAGTCTGTCCGAGGACGAACTGACCGCCCTTGTTACCCGCGACAGCATGATCGGCACCGGTCTTCCCAAGGTGCCCTCATGACCCGTGTTCACGATATGGGCGGACGGTTCGGGGATGGCTCAGTTATCCCCGAGGCGGAAGATGCTCCAGTTTTCCCGCAGGAATGGCATGGGCGTGCTCTGGCCGTAACTTTGGCTGCTGGCTTCTTGGGGCAATGGAATATCGACATCTCGCGCCATGCGCGCGAACGTCTGTCACCAAAGGACTACACACGGTTTTCCTACTACGAGAAATGGATTTCGGGCTTGGCCGACCTCTTGATTGAACGGGGTGTCCTGACGTTGGAGGACCTAAAAGGCGGGAACGGTGACACCCCCCATCCGTTGGCGTCGCGAGCCCTGAAAGCAGAGAACGTCAGCGCTGCGCTGGCCAAGGGCGGCCCTGCGGACCGCCCGTCCAAGGTTGCTATGCGTTTCCAGCCGGGACAGGCCGTTCGCACGGCGCACCCATCCGCCAACCGCCTGATCGACGGTGGGCATACTCGGCTGCCAATTTACGCGGCCGGTGCGCAAGGGCGGATATTGCGCCTCCATGGGACACATGTTCTACCTGATTCCAACGCGCATGGATTAGGGGAAGCGCCCGAACCCCTCTACGCGGTGGCCTTCGCGGCATCAGAACTTTGGGCAAACCCGGAAAACCCAAAGGACGAGGTCGTACTGGATCTTTGGCAAAGCTATCTGGAGCCCGCATGACCGACTGCGCCGCACACACAGCGCCCGAACCCGTTTTCGCCGAGCCCTGGCACGCACAGGTCTTCGCGGTGACTGTCGCATTGATTGAAGCAGGCCGATTCGAATGGCCAGATTGGGCCACCCGATTTTCCGCGACACTTAAGCGGCGGGGGCTTTCGAAAGAGTTGGATGGCGGAGACGACTATTTTCGAGCGTGGCTGGACGCGCTTGAAACCCTGTTGGAAGACGCCGGAGAGGCCGATGCGCAAGATATCAGCGAAGTGTTGGCAGCTTGGGAAAATGCCTATCTGACTACGCCGCACGGACAGCCAGTCAAATTGGCAACCGGGTAGGGGGCTCTGCCCCCGCCGCCCGTTCCGGGCGACTCCCCCGGGATATTTATAGCCAGATGAAGCAGGGGATCCGCTCTTCATCTGGCTATAAATATCCCCCCCGGCGGCACCGCGCGCAGCGCGGTTCGAAGCTGCGGCGAATTATCGGTTTCCCTGTCGCTGACACATCGCTATACGAGCCGAGTTTGATTACTCAGCGCAAAAGGACCTGTTATGGCCAATGTGGTTGTTGTCGGCGCCCAGTGGGGTGACGAAGGAAAAGGCAAGATCGTCGACTGGCTCAGTGAGCGGGCGGACGTGATCGCGCGCTTTCAGGGTGGGCACAATGCCGGTCATACACTGGTTATCGATGGCGAGGTCTACAAACTGCACGCGTTGCCGTCCGGCGTCGTCCGCGGGGGCAAGCTGAGCGTGATCGGCAATGGTGTCGTGTTGGACCCTTGGCATCTGCTCAAGGAGATTGGGACCATTCGCGCGCAGGGCGTCGACATCTCTCCTGAAACACTGATGATCGCTGAGAATACGCCTTTGATCCTGCCTATTCACGGCGAGCTCGATCGGGCACGTGAGGAAGCCGCAAGCAAGGGCACCAAGATTGGGACCACTGGTCGTGGGATCGGCCCGGCTTATGAGGACAAGGTGGGGCGCCGATCCGTTCGTGTTGCTGACTTGGCCGATGAGGCAACGCTCGAGGCGCGCGTCGACCGGGCGTTGCAGCATCATGATCCGCTGCGTAAGGGCTTGGGGATCGAGCCGGTTGACCGCGACGCGCTGATTGCGCAGTTGAAAAACGTCGCGGCGGAGATCCTGCCCTTCGCCGCACCGGTCTGGAAAGTGCTGAACGAAAAGCGCAAGGCCGGTAAGCGCATTTTGTTCGAAGGGGCACAGGGGGCTTTGCTGGATATCGATTTCGGCACCTATCCGTTTGTGACCTCGTCCAACGTGATTGCCGGTCAGGCGGCAACGGGTGTGGGCATCGGGCCGGGCTCGATCGATTTTGTGCTGGGCATTGTCAAAGCATACACGACCCGTGTAGGCGAAGGTCCGTTCCCGACCGAACTGGATGATGCCGACGGTCAGCGCTTGGGCGAGCGGGGCCATGAATTCGGTACCACCACGGGGCGCAAGCGCCGCTGTGGCTGGTTTGATGCCTGTCTAGTGCGTCAGACCTGTGCAACCAGTGGTGTGAACGGCATCTCGCTGACTAAACTGGACGTTCTGGACGGGTTCGAGACCTTAAAAATCTGTGTGGGGTACGAACTGGACGGCCAACGTCTGGACTACTTGCCCACCGCTGCGGATCAGCAGGCGCATTGCAAGCCCATTTACGAAGACATGCCGGGTTGGAGCGAATCCACTGAAGGCGCGCGTAGCTGGGCGGACTTGCCTGCCAATGCGATCAAGTATGTGCGCCGGGTCGAGGAACTGATCGAATGCCCTGTGGCCCTTTTGTCCACCAGCCCGGAGCGGGACGACACCATTCTGGTGACCGACCCGTTTGCTGACTGATGAGTAGCGAGGAAAAGCCGGGCCTTAGCTATAAGGCGCGGCGTAGATGGTCTCTGGTTCTGCTTCTGGTGGGACTGCCAGCCTATATCGTGGCGGTTGTGACGGTCGTGAACTGGCTTGATCGACCGCCGATTTGGTTAGAACTTCTGGTCTATGTGGTTCTGGGCGTGCTCTGGGCTTTGCCGTTCAAATTTGTGTTTAAGGGTGTTGGCAAGGAAGACCCGGGTAACACACAAGATTGACCGTCAATACCGACCTCACCTTCGAGGCCAACTGAGAATTGCACGGGCGAATGCATGGTATTCTCCGGAGATTTCTTCAGCCAGGCTAAAGGGTGAAGGCCATGGCGTCGCCAGTGTTGCTTCGATCTGGCCTGTGATTAGTTTCAATTCTGCTTTGTGCTTGGCTGCCAGACGACGCATCTTTTGGTTGGTGGCAAGGCACAGCATGTGGACTTCGTTGATCCCGCGATTGCGTGCAGCGGTAAGGAGGCGGGAGAGCAACCCGTCTCCAATGCCCCTGTCTTGCCAGCCAGTTTCAACAGTTAGCGCGACCTCTGCTACGTAGTTCAGGCTGTCCGGAACAGCCCGAAGTTCCCCTACGCCGCGCAGTCGTGAATCCGGGAAAGCCCCAAAAATCAACGCCGCATCATCAAAGATACCGGAAAGATAAGCTTCAACGAATTCTGTGCTGACCGGCGCGCCGAAACGCGATGTCAGTGCGTCATTATCCAATGATTTGAAGTGGCTTTCGATTTTGGGCCTGTCATGGAGCCTCAGACGGCGAATCGGAAGTTCATACATGGCGCGACCTCTGTTTGAACCGAGGGAAAAGTGCCTGGCGTAGTGGTTCAAACCTAGCATAATTCTGCGGTGCAGCATAGCAGGACGCTAGGTACTTTCAGTTTAGTGCTCAAAAAAGGGCCAGAGGAATTGCTCTGGCCCTTCTGGTTTTAGTTTATTTGGCGATCAGCCCGCGGCGCGTTCGTCGTCGTCGGGGCGGAAGCCGATATCAGTTGAGGCTGCAAACCGGCCACCACCGGCTTTTTCGATTTTGCCGTCGCGCAGCAATTGACCGAATGAGCGCAGGCTTTCCTCGCGGTTGAAATCCGCCTGTTGGAGCGACCGGATTTTGTTCATCAATTGCGGACGCGAGAACTGCTCCTGACCTTCGATAAAGGACAGATAGGATGCGGCGGCTTCCAGAAGGTCGGGCAAGGACTGGGCGCCCTGTTCTTGTGCGAAAAGGGCAAAGCCGCCTTCTTCGCCCGCCTGAGCATCCTCAGATGAAGACACGCGGCGCGGCGTGACGGGGGCTGCCTCAGGGGCATCCGCGTCGATACGCTGCTCGGCGACCAGTTTCAGCGGGGCCATCTTATCTGATTGCGGGCGCGTGCCGGTGACCTGAATGTCCGGCCGGCGTGGGCTGACCGATGCGGTCAGATCACGATAGACGCTGTCATCAGATGTTTCTTCGGCTTTTGGCTTGTCCTTGCGCTCGGCTTCGGTCGCGGCCACTGCAGCGCGCAGGTGCGAGTATGTCTCGCGCTGATCTGTGGTTGCCGGGTCCTCCATCTGGACATCGGCTTTGTCCATAAGACGCGAAACGTCCTGGTCCAGGCTTCCGGTATCCGAGGCAGAGTCCGCCGCGCGTCGGGCAAGAAAAGCCTCGACATTCGAAATCTCGCTCAGCAGGTCTTCTTCATCGTCGGCAGTCAACACCCCTTCCTCTTGGGTGGTGTCGTCCTCCGGCATATCCATGGCTTCCTCGTCCTCCTGCAGCAGGTTGACGGGATCGTTTTCTTCCATGGCATCGGCTTCGGGTGTCAGGTCTTCTTGCGCTGCTGCCTCGGCCTCTTCAACCATCGCGGCAGGCTGAATTTCTTCTTCCGGCTCACCATCAGAGACTTCGGTTGGGGCTGCTTGGACTTCTTCTGCAGGTTCACCGAATTCGGTGCTCAGGGTATCGTCGAAGACCTGCTCAGTTTCTTCAGGCGCATCTTCGACAATCTCATCTTCGGCCAAGGCTTCTTCGATCGCGGCCACAGCCTCTTCCGGGGATTCCTGCGGTTCGGTATCGGACGCTTCGCCCAAATCCTCGGCGCTTAGCGAACCAGCTTCGAATGCTGCGGCCACAGCGTCCGACGGTCCGGCCGCCGCCTTCATCAAGGTCGTTTCTTCATCCTCGGAATAGATGACGGTGTTTTCTTCCGAATGGGAAACGACCGCGCGGATGCGTTGCAGTTTGGCGGCGATGCTGTCGGCGGCAGGGGGGGACGCGTCTTCGATCTCGTCCGCCTCGGCAGCCACCGGATCGGGTTGAGTCGGTACAGGCTCAGGGTCGGCGGCGGGCGTGGGTGCGGCGGCAATCGGGGCGGGTGCGGGTTGTTCAGTGGCACGCAACAGCAGGCCGGAGTCATTCTGGCTGGCTTCCACCCGCCGCGCGACATCGCGCTGAGCGATGCGGGCCAACATCTCGGCATCCGGTTGCGGGGGTTCTGACCCAAAGTAGCGATCCTCGGCGGCAAGGTCGCGGAAATATTCTGCGATTGCCTTCATTGTCTCGAAGGAATCGTCAAAGCCTTCCAAAGTGCATGAGAAGGTTCCGTATGAAACGGTCAAAACCTTGTTATTCTGTACCATCAGACGCACGTCCTTTACAAACTACGAGAGCCAACCCGCCCGGCGATGGGCATACCCATTGGCCCTGAACTATGCCAATCAGCCTATCATTTTGTGGTTTCAATGTGTCCAAATCCGGGAAAAATGATCAATCTTAGAAAAAACACGGGAATTGTACGCTGTGATGGGCCAATAACGCTAGTCGGCGGCGGAGAAATCAACCCAAGGGACATCGAACTGGCGCTGATTCGCGCCGAAACCTGCGTTGCAGCTGATGGAGGGGCCGCACCGCTGCTGGATGCAGGGGTCATTCCCGACGCGGTGATTGGCGATTTTGATTCGCTTTCACCGGATCACAAGGCCCAGATTCCGGCGGAACGGTTGTTTCTTATCCGTGAACAGGACAGCACGGATTTCGACAAGGTTCTTCGCAATGTGGAAACGCCGCTGGCGCTGGGTGTCGGGTTTCTGGGCGCGCGTCTGGATCATCAGTTGGCGGTGCTTAACGCTCTGGTTCGACATCAGGATCGCCCTTGTATCCTATTGGGCGTGCAGGAAGTGGTGTTTCACGCGCCACCTCGGATCACATTGCCTTTGGCGGTGGGGGAGACCGTGTCATTGTTTCCTTTGCGGTGCATAACCGGGCGCAGTCAGGGGCTGGAATGGCCGATTGACGGGTTGGAACTGGCCCCGGATGGGCAGGTCGGGACCTCGAACCGCGCCGTATCCGAGGTGACGCTGGAGATGGAGGGGCCGGGGCTGCTTGTGATGGTGCCTCGGGATGCGTTGGATCAGGTCATGCAGGCGTTTCTGTCGGGGCAGACCGGGCGCTGGCCCGCTCTCGCAGAATGACGAACAATCCGGCTGCGATGGTGATGGTGATCCCGATGGCTGCGATTCCGTCGGGCAGGTCATGGAAGATCAGCCAGCCGATCAGGGTGGCGACGGGGATTTCCAGATATTGCATCGGGGCCAGTGTGGCCGAGGGCGCATAGCGCAGGGACCACGTCATGAACAGATGCGCCACGGTGCCCAAAAGTCCGATGGCCCAGAGAAGCGCATAGGTGCCGTCGGCGGGTGCGATCAGCAACAGTTCCCATACACCTGCTGCGGTTCCGATCAGAAGAAACGGCAGCATCAGGACCGCGGCCATGGTGCCCGAGACCGCTTGTAGGGCGATTGGGTCCGTCTCCTTCGCAATGTGTCGTGTGACCAGCATGAACAGCGAAAAGACCACGGCGACCACCAGCGGCAACAAAGCTGCGGCGCCGACTTGTACAAAGCTGGGCTGAATCACCAATAGCGTACCGATAAACCCGACGATACAGGCGATCAGGCGGCGCAGGCCGACCTCTTCCCCCAGAACGTATTTGCCGAGTAGCAGCATGATGAAGGGCATGACAAACGCGATGGCCACCGCGTCTGCCAGCGGCAGATATTGCAGCGAGGTGAACATCGCGCTGATTCCGATGATGTGCAGAACGGTACGCAGCAAGGTCAGCCGCACCACGCGCCCGGTCATCCGCCAGACCCGCCCCGTCAGGGCGACCAGCGGCACAAGCACCAGCGCCTGCACGGCGAAGCGCACAAAGACCAGCATGGCCACCGGAGTCGTCTCGCCCAACAGCTTGGCCATCGCATCGCCCGCCGGGGCGAGGACGCAAAAGCCAAGCATCAACATGATGCCAAGAACGGGACGATCCTGAGTCATGGGCGGCACGCTACGGGGTTTGCGCCGCCGATGAAAGCGCCAGTCTCAGCAGTTTGGGACGTTCACGGCCAAACCGCCCAGCGAGGTTTCCTTGTACTTCTCGTGCATGTCGTGCCCGGTTTGGCGCATGGTCTCGATCACCGCGTCAAGCGGGACAAAATGATGCCCGTCCCCGCGAAGCGCCAGAGACGCGGCTGAAACCGCCTTGATCGCCCCCAATCCATTGCGTTCGATGCAGGGGACCTGAACCAGCCCGGCGACCGGGTCGCAGGTCATGCCAAGGTGATGCTCCAACGCGATTTCAGCGGCGTTTTCTACCTGTTCCGGCGTACCGCCCATCACCGCGCACAAACCTGCGGCGGCCATGGCTGAAGCGCTGCCGACCTCGGCCTGACATCCGGCCTCGGCCCCCGAGATTGAGGCGTTGAACTTGACCAACCCGCCAATAGCGGCTGCAGTCAGAAGGAAATCCTCAATGCGGCTTTCAGAGGCACCTGGCACGTGATCCAGGTAATAACGCAGCACCGCCGGCAGCACGCCCGCCGCGCCATTGGTGGGGGCGGTGACGACCTGACCCCCAGCGGCGTTTTCTTCGTTCACGGCCATGGCGTAAACGCTCATCCAGTCGTTGATCGTGTGCGGGGCGTTCAGGTTCATGCCCCGCTCGGCTTGCAGCGCGTCATGGATGCCCTTTGCGCGACGGCGCACGTGCAGGCCACCAGGCAGGATGCCATCGGTGTTCAGACCACGCTCGATACATTCGTTCATCACTTGCCAAAGGCGCGCGGTGCCCTTGGCGAAACTGTCCGCGCACCCGCGCGCGATCTCGTTGGCGCGCTTCATTTCGGCGATGCTTTTGCCACTGGCTTTGGCCATGTCAAGCATCTCGACTGCGGATTTGAAGGGGAAGGGCACCGGGTCGCCTTCGTCGGTCGCCTTGCCCTCGGCCAGTTCCTCTTCGGTCAGAACAAAGCCACCGCCGATCGAGTAATAGACCTGCCGCAGAATCACATCGCCCTGTGCATCTGTGGCCATCAGGATCATGCCGTTGGCGTGGCCGGGAAGATTGTGTTCATAGTCAAAGACCAGATCAGTCTTCGGATTGAACTCCAGCGTCGGCAGCCCCTCGGGCGTGACGCTATGCGTTTCGTTGATCGCGGCCAGCGCGGCCTCGGCCTTTTCATTGTCATAGGTGTCGGGCACAAAACCGGCGAGGCCCAAAATGGTGGCGCGGTCGGTGGCATGGCCGACACCGGTGAACGCCAGCGATCCGTGCAAAGACCCGCGCAGCCCCGAAAATTCGAACGGAGAGGCGCGCATCTGGTCCAAAAACCGCGCGGCGGCCACCATCGGCCCCATAGTGTGCGACGAGGACGGGCCGATGCCCACTTTGAACATATCGAAGACAGACAGGAACATATCAGGTAGCAGAGCCTTCTGGAGGGTTAGCGTAAGTCGGGGCGGTGAATGGCGTGGCGCCCAACCCCTCGGCCGCGATGGCGGCGCGGGTTGCGGGACGGGCTTCCAACTGCATCACGATGCGTTGCAAGTGAGGAGTATCAGCCAGTTGATACCAACTGCGATCCGCCTTGGCAGGATAGAGCGCCATCCAGCGCATCTGACAAGCCAGATAGTAGGTCAAAACCGACGGGCTGTCAGGTTGCAGCCAGTTCGGAGTGCTTTGGGCCTGCGCATCCAGCAATTTCAGGTGATGCCGCAGGCGCGGGCGGATGCCAGTGCGCAGGGTGTCGGCCTGTGCCGCGTCGATATATTTCTCGGCATAGAACAAAATGCGCAGATCGGCGTGCAACGTGTTCGAAGCAAAGAACAGCCATTTCAGAAACGCGGCCCGCTCGGGATCGGTGGCGGCGGGGGCCAGTTGCCCATGGGTGTCCGACAGCCACAGCAGAATAGCGGCTGTTTCGAAAATCGGGCCCTGGGGCGTTTCCAGAACAGGAATCAGCCCGTTGGGGTTCAGCGCGCGATAATCTGCGCTGTCCTGCGCGTTGCGGGTGCGATCCACCAGCACGGTCTCGAACGGCAGGCCCATCTCGGACAGTGCCAGTCGGATCACCAGCGAGGCGTTGTCGGGGGCATAGTGCAGGCGATAGGGCGCAGTCATGAAACCTATCTATACCTTACATCATTTTCCCAAAGCCCTGATTGCGACGTTTCCAATCGGAAACGCGTAGTTTCGCGACGTGTTGGCCTGCGCGGTTCTGCAATTCGCTCTCGCAGTTGGCGCGGGCATTCCGTATACGTTGCCTCAGTAAGACAGGGGGATGCCGCCATGACCGCAGAAATGTCACCGATCGACCGGGCAAAATACGTGGCCGCGCGTCGGGCCGCCGATCTGGTGCAGGAGGGTATGCGCGTGGGGCTGGGGACCGGGTCCACCGCCGCCTGGATGGTGCGTCGTTTGGGCGAACGGGTGCAGGAGGAAGGCCTGAAGATCAAGGGCGTGCCCACCTCGACCCGGACTGCGCAGCTTGCGCGTGAGGTCGGGATCGAGGTCGTGTCTTTGGATCAGGCCGGATGGTTGGATATGACCATCGACGGCGCGGATGAGTTCGATCAGGAGATGAACCTGATCAAGGGCGGCGGCGGCGCGCATTTGCAGGAAAAGATCGTCGCGACGGCCAGCGATAAGATGGTGGTCATCGCCGATGCCGGGAAAGAGGTTGAGACCCTTGGCGCTTTCCCCCTGCCGCTCGAGGTCATTCCTTTTGGCTGGCAGACCACGCGCACTCTGGTCGAAGAGATTCTGGATACGATGGACGTTCTGGGGACTTCGACTGCTTTGCGGATGGATGGGGACGAGCCCTTCGTCACGGATGAAGGCAACCATGTGCTTGACCTGCATCTGCACCGTATCGGAAACGCCCGGCAGCTGGCTCTGGTGCTGAATCAGGTGCCCGGCGTGGTCGAAAACGGGTTGTTCATCGACATCTGCGACAAGGTGGTGATTGGCCATGGCGATGGCCGGGTCGAGATCAGGGATATCAATGAGGGCACGACCGAAACAGAGCAACCCTCCGACAGCGATGAGAACCTGTTTTTGGACATTGCGGACTGATCCGTATGATTTCTTCACAAAATCCGGCCCATCAAGGGTTGGCAGTTTCGCAATCGACCCCAGATAAGCAACGAAATTTGGCCTGACAAAAAGGAACTCGGGATGAGCTTTGACTATGATCTTTTCGTCATCGGCGGCGGCTCGGGCGGGGTTCGCGCCGCGCGTGTCGCGGCGGGTGAAAACGGGGCCAAGGTGGCGCTGGCCGAGGAAGATCGCTATGGCGGAACCTGCGTTATCCGGGGCTGTGTGCCCAAAAAGCTGATGGTGTTCGCCAGTGAGTTCTCGGGCATGGTGGGTGACGCGCAGGCTTACGGTTGGGATATCCAGCCCGGCGCGTTCGACTGGAATACGTTCCACGGCAAGCTGGTAACAGAACTGGATCGGCTGGAAGGCATCTATCGCAACATCCTGAAGAACAACGGCGTGGAAAGCTTTGACCAGCGGGCCACCGTGGTGGATGCGCATACGGTTGAACTGGCCGATGGCACCCGCAAAACCGCCAAGCATATCCTGATCGCCACCGGCGGTCGCCCGGTTGTGCCTGAGTTTCCGGGATCAGACCTCGCCATCACTTCAAACGAGATTTTCCACCTGCCGAAACTGCCCGAAAACATCCTGATCGTGGGCGGCGGCTATATCGCCAGCGAATTTGCAGGGATCATGAATGGGCTCGGCGTCAAGACCACGCAATTCTATCGCGGTGAACAAATCCTTCGCGGCTTTGACCGAGAGGCCCGCGATTTGATCTGCAACGAAATGCGCGCAAACGGGATCGACGTGCGCCTGGGTACAAATGTGGTTGAAATGGCCAAGGATGGCGACAAGATCCGCGTCAAAGCCACCGACGGGACCGAGGATCAGTTCGACGTGGTCATGTACGCCACCGGTCGCGCGCCCAACGCCGACAATCTAGGGCTTGAGGCTGTTGGTGTCGAACGTGGCCGCAAGGGTGAGATCATCGTGGATGAATACAGCCAGACCGGCGTGCCCTCGATCTATGCCATCGGGGATGTGACTGATCGTGTAAACCTGACCCCGGTTGCGATCCGCGAGGGCATGGCCTTTGTGGAAACCGTGTTCAAGGGCAACCCAACCCCGGTGGATCACGAACTGATCCCGACCGCGATCTTCACGCAGCCCGAAATGGGCACCGTTGGTTTGAGCGAAGAAGAGGCCGCAGCACAGGAACCAGTCGAGATTTATGCAACTTCGTTCAAACCGATGCAAAAGGCGTTTGCGGGTGGGACCGACAAGGTGATGATGAAGCTGATCGTGTCTCAGGCGACGCGCAAGGTGCTGGGCTGTCACATCGTCGCTCCGGGCGCGGGTGAGATGATCCAGCTGGCGGGCATTGCCGTAAAGATGGGCGCAACCAAGGAAGATTTTGACCGCACGGTCGCCGTTCACCCGGTCATGGCCGAAGAACTGGTGACAATGCGTCAACCTGTGCGCACTGCTTGATTTGCAACCACGCGCACACAAGTTACAAGGGAACCCGTGATCACACGGTCCAACACAAGGGAAAAGATACATATGGCGGGCAACAGCGGTGGCCCCTGGGGGGGCGGAGGCTCCTCGGGCGGCGGAGGAAATCGGGGTAACAACGGGAACGGGCAACGCCCACCCGAAGGCGATGGCCCGCAGATCCCCGAGATCGACGATCTGGTAAAAAAGGGGCAGGAACAGCTGCGCGTCCTGATGGGCGGTCGCGGCGGTTCGGGCCGAGGAAGCAATGGCAAGGGCGGCGGCGGTGGTCCGCTGTTTACGAAGGGGACCGTGCTTATCGGTCTCGTCGTTGGTGCTGTGCTTTGGGGCGCGGCCAGCTTTTACACCGTCAAACCCGAAGAACAGTCGGTTGAACTGTTTCTGGGCGAATTCTCATCGGTCGGAAATCCCGGCCTGAACTTTGCCCCTTGGCCGTTTGTCACCGCCGAGGTTATCCCGGTCACTCGGGAACAGACCGAAGACATGGGCGGAACACGCGGCAGCGACGATGGGTTGATGCTGACCGGGGACGAAAACGTGGTCGATATCGACTATCAGGTCGTCTGGAACATCAGCGACCCCGCCAAGTTCCTGTTCAATCTGCGCGATGCGCGTCAAACGATCCGTGCGGTGTCTGAGTCGGCCATGCGTGAGATTATCGCACAAAGTGAGCTGGCACCGATCCTAAACAGGGATCGTGGTGTAATCGCAGAACGCCTGCAAGAGCTGATCCAATCGACAATGGACAGCTATGATTCCGGCGTAAACATCATCCGTGTGAACTTCGACAAGGCCGACCCGCCGCAGGACGTGATCGCCGCCTTCCGCGACGTTCAGGCCGCGGCGCAGGAACGTGACCGTCTGCAAAATGTGGCGGACGCTTATGCCAACCGCGTGTTGGCGGAAGCGCGCGGTGAAGCCGCGCAGGTGCTGGAGGAGGCTGAAGCCTATCGCGCCCAGCAGATCAACAGCGCCATGGGTGAGGCCAGCCGCTTTAGTGCGGTTCTGGAAGAGTATTCCAAAGCACCCGACGTAACCCGGAAGCGCCTCTATCTGGAACGGATGGAGCAGGTTTTGGGTGACGTGGACAAGATCATTCTGGACGAAAACTCGACCGGTTCGGGGCAGGGCGTTGTGCCGTACCTGCCGCTAAATGAACTGCGCCGCAATTCTGGGCAGGAGAGCAACTGATGCGTAAATCACCAATTATTCTAGGTGCAGTTGTCTTGTTGGTAGTGGGCATCCTGTCCTCTATTTTCATCGTGGATGAACGTGAACGGGCGTTGGTCCTGCAATTCGGACGCGTGGTTTCCGTCAAGGAAGAACCCGGTTTGGCCTTTAAAATCCCGCTGATTCAGGAAGTTGTGCGCTATGACGACCGTATCTTGTCGATCGACGTGCAACCGCTTGAAGTGACGCCTCTGGACGATCGCCGTTTGGTGGTCGATGCCTTCGCGCGCTACCGGATTTCGGATCTGGAGCAGTTCCGTCAGGCGGTCGGTGTCGGCGGCATTCCGGTGGCAGAGGATCGTCTGGACCGTATCCTCCGCGCTGAAACGCGGGAAGTGCTGGGGTCGGTCTCGTCCCGTGACATCCTGAGCTCCGACCGTGCAGCGTTGATGCTGCGCATCCGCAACAGCGCGATTGCCGAAGCGCGGGCGCTGGGCGTGAACGTGATCGACGTACGCCTGAAGGCGACGGATCTGCCGCAGGCAAACCTGAACGCAACCTTCGATCGGATGAAGGCCGAGCGGGAACGTGAAGCGACCGACGAACGTGCCCGTGGTAACGAGGCCGCCCAGCGTGTGCGCGCACAGGCCGACCGGACCGTGGTTGAACTGGTGTCGGACGCCAACCGTGAGGCCGAGATCATCCGCGGTGAGGCTGACGCCGAACGCAACGCTATCTTCGCCGAAGCCTTCGGCAAAGACCCGGAATTCTTCGAATTCTACCGCTCGCTGTCGGCATATGAACGTGCGCTGGGCGGTGGCAACAGTTCGATGGTGCTGAGCCCGGATTCCGAGTTCTTCAACTACCTCAAATCGCCTACAGGGCAGGCAGCCCAGTAATGGGTATGATCTTTCTGGCCTTCGGGCTGGTACTGATTGTCGAGGGGCTGGCCTATGCGCTGGCCCCTTCGCTTATTGAACGCATGCTGGAAGCGCTGCGCAGCCTGCCCGAACAGGCGCGGCGGCTGGCCGGATTGCTGTGCGTGGTCTCGGGTTTGGTGCTGCTTTGGGCCGCGTATCAGGTCGGGTTTTAATACAGCCTTTTCACTTGCCGGTGATTTCCCCGCGATCCTCAGTTGCGGGCTTGGCCAAACCGACTACATTGGTTGTCAAGAAGGGCCGCCTGCGGGCGATCCACCGTGTAGTGACGACAAGGAGTTCCCAAGTGCAGGCACAAGCGCGCAGTATTTCCGTCCGGCGGGACGAGGTTGTTGGTTTCATGCGGCTGATGTGGTTGGCCATTGCCGGGATGGTTCTGGTTCTGGCCCAAACCGTCGCCGCGCAGGCGCGCGGGGAAAGCCTTGCGCCTCTGGCCGAAAAGATCAGCCCGGCGGTGGTGAACATCACCACTTCAACCTTGATCGAAGGGCAATCCGGGCCGCAAGGCATTGTGCCCGAGGGCTCTCCGTTCGAGGATTTCTTTCGGGAGTTTCAGGATCGAGAGGGTGATGACGACAACCGCCCGCGCCGCAGCAACGCGCTGGGTTCGGGTTTTGTGATTTCCGAGGATGGTTTCATCGTCACGAACAATCACGTGATTGCCGAAGCCGATGAAATCCTTGTTGAATTTTTCCCCGGCGACGGTCAACCCAAGAAAGAGCTGCCTGCAAAGGTCATCGGCACTGATGAGAAAACCGATATCGCACTGCTTAAGGTCGAGGCCTCAGGGCCACTGCAATATGTGCAGTTCGGTGATAGTGATGTGGCACGTGTGGGCGATTGGGTGATTGCGATGGGCAACCCGCTGGGTCAGGGCTTTTCGGTTTCAGCCGGGATCGTCTCGGCCCGCAATCGTGCGCTGAGCGGGTCCTACGACGACTACATCCAGACCGATGCAGCGATCAACCGGGGCAACTCGGGTGGGCCGCTGTTCAATATGGATGGAGAGGTCATAGGTGTGAACACAGCGATTCTGTCGCCCAATGGTGGCTCAATCGGGATTGGTTTCTCGATGGCGTCGAATGTGGTGATCAAGGTCGTGGATCAACTGCGCGAGTTTGGTGAGACCCGCCGTGGTTGGCTGGGTGTACGCATTCAGGACGTGACCGAGGATATGGCCGAAGCCATGGGTCTGGAAAAGCCCGGCGGTGCGTTGATCAGCGATGTGCCGGACGGCCCAGCCAAAGAGGCTGGCCTGCTGGCGGGCGATGTGATTCTCAGCTTTGATGGTGTTGAGGTTGAAGACACGCGCGGTCTGGTGCGGCAGGTCGGTGAAACTACGGTGGGCAAATCTGTCCGCGTAGTTGTGCACCGTGATGGCGGCACGCAGACCGTTCTGGTGACATTGGGCCGCCGTGAGGATGCCGAGCGTTCCGGTGGGAGTGAAGAAGAACCTGCAGAGGAAGCTCCGGTCGAGGAAGACGCGGATATTCTGGGCCTGACGATCTCACCGTTGACTGAGACGCTGCGCACCGATCTGGAATTGGATGCTGACGCTGAGGGACTGGTTGTAACAAATGTGGATGAAGCCTCGGAAGCTTATGCCAAGGGCCTGCGGGCGGGTGATCTGATCACCGAAGCCGGTCAGCAGAAGGTCGCGTCGATTCAGGATCTTGAGACGCGCATGGACGAAGCACGCGAAGCGGGCCGCAAGTCGCTGTTGCTGCTGGTACGGCGTGGTGGCGATCCACGTTTTGTAGCACTTAGCCTGGGCGAATAACCTGCCTTTCAGATTGCAAGAATGGCCGGGGTCTGCACCCCGGCCTTTTTTTTCATACACCGGAAATGAGAAGAGCCGCACACCGGGGAAGGCGTGCGACTCTGATACAGGGAGAGGTCAGTGGACAGATATCGGGGATGATTCTCTGACCTCCTACGGTAACAGTTATGAAGATAGCCTTAACGACTACACAGGTATGTGAAGCAGGTCACAGCGGATCAGATAAGATCGGAATCCGCCAGTTCTCGAAGCGCGTCAAAGTCGTGGATCATCAACCCGCCCCGCGATGCCTCGACCACCTTGTCGCGCTTCCACGTCGAGATGGTCTTCGATACGGCCTCGCGCGTGGCGCCGACAAACTCGGCCAGCTCGCTTTGCGACAGGGACAGACGGCTTGAGGGGTCCTCTTGCAGGTCGGTCAGGTGCAGCAGCTTGCGGGCCAGACGGATCGGCATGGGCAGGAACACCTGTTCGTTCAACTGCGAGCCCATCCAGCGCATCCTGAGACCGGCCAGACGGATCATATCAACTGCCAAATCCGGGTGTTGTCGGATTTGGTCCATCACATCTGTACGCCGCACCCGCAATACGCGAGAAGGCTCGGCGGCGGCAATGGTCGCTGTACGCGGACCGCTGTCGAACAGCGCTATCTCACCAAAAACTTCGCCGGGTTTCATCAGGGTCAGCGACAGTTTGCGACCGCTCATCGCCAGAAAGGACACTTCGAGCGTACCGGCGAGAATGGCGTAGAGCGCATCGCCCTCATCGCCCTGTTCAAACAATGTCTCGCCGTCATCAAGCGAGATTTCGGTCGCCTGTGCCGACAGCATCGCGCGCAGACGGTCGGATGCTTCGGCCAGAAAACCGGTATTGGGAAAGGCCGTCATGTGGATGTGGTGCTCCGGCTGGCAGGTGTGAGTGGTGTCACAACTTTCCACAGCAACGGCGATTAGCCAAGGATTTTATGTAGTTTTACGGAATCTACGGCCTATTGCTGGTCAGGATCGTCCATATAGGTCTGCAACATGCTGAACTGGAGCATGAGAAAGACCATTAGTGCGATCGGAAAACCAAAGGTTTCGATTTTGACCCACAGATCGGTCGACATGGTGCGCCAGACGAATTCATTGGCGACGGCCAGCACTGCGAAACAGGCACACAGCCGGCGTGTCAGAATCATCCAACCTTCGTGGCGCATGGGCAGCATCTCGTCCAAAACATAGGCGAGGTAGGATTTCTTTTGCAGCAGACCAATGCCGAGGATCAGGGCGAAAAAGCCATAGACCAGGGTGGTTTTCATTTTGAAGAACCGCTCGTCATTGAACCATGCGGTCAGGCCGCCGAAGAAGATCACCATGAAAGCGGTGAAGATCTGCATCCGGCTGAGTTTTCCGGTCAGGAACCACAATATCCCCATTGCGCCCAGCATAAGTGGGACGAAGATGATCGTTGCGACGATAAAGCCGGAATATTCCGTTCCTGCGAATTGGAAGCTGTCGTCGCGCAGGCGCAAATAGATGAAGAAGAAAGCCAGCGGCGGGCCAAGCTCCAGCACCTGTTTCAGAAACGGGTTGATCTCATTCTTGCCTGTCATGTCGGTTTCCTGCTGTTTACCCGCCCATTTCAACTATTACGGCGCCGAGTGCAATCAATGCCATCAGTGCGATGCGTCTGGGGCCAACGGTTTCTTTCAAAACCAGCCAGCCAATAAGCGCTGCGAAGACGGTTGAGGTTTCACGAAGGACAGCTGCTTCGCCGACTTTATCCAGACGGGTGGCGAGCATGATCGAACCGAAAGACAGAGGTGCAATGATACCGCCAGCCAGCCCGCGCAGCATCAAAGGGCCAAGCGCGGGGCGGTGGATCATCGCGCGCCATCTGAGGAAGGCATAGAAGGGTAGCGTGGCGCCGTCGATCATGAAGAACCAGGCGAGGAAGGTGAACGGGTCGGCGGTGGCGCGGATGCCATAGGCGTCATAGGTCGTGTAGAGCGCGACGAACAAACCGGTCGCGATGGCCAGCGCCAAGGCGATGCCCAGCGTTTCGCGGTTGGTTTCGAGAAACCGGAAGTTATAGGCGGCCAGTCCGAAAATCCCGCAAAGCAGGACAGCCACACCGAGCCATTGGGTGCCGGTGAAGGTTTCGTCAAACAACAGGTAAGCGCCAATCACGGTGAACAGTGGACCGGTGCCGCGCACGACCGGGTAAACCACTGTGTATGAGCCTTTGGTGTAGGCCAGGGCCTGAAGGATTTTGTAGAGGATGTGGATCAGCCAGACGACTGCGAATATGGGCCACATAAAGGGTTCGGGCCAAGGCACGACGAAGAGGGCAAACGGGGCCGCCATAAGGCAATAGCAGGCGTCAATCACCCCGCGCGACATCCAGGGATCGTGGCGCCCTTTTTGCAGCGCGCCAAAGGCTGCGTGCAGGAAAGCGGCTGACAGCGCAAGCGCCAGGGCGAGCCTGTGGCCCGCTTCGGTGCCTTCAAGGGAGATCAGCCAGTCGCTCAAATTTCGGTCTTTGTTTTGGCGGAGAAGTGGGGGGCTGTCTGCCCCCCCCACGCCCCCCGAGGATATTTTTGGCCAGATGAAGCGGCGGATCAGCTTTGCAGGCCGGTGAGGGCGGCGGCGAATTCTTCGGGGTCGAACGGGGCGAGGTCGTCGATTTGCTCTCCGACGCCAATGGCGTGGATGGGCAGACCGAATTTATCCGCCAGCGCCACCAGAACCCCGCCTTTGGCGGTGCCGTCGAGCTTGGTCATCACCAGACCGGATACATCAGCCAATTTCCTGAAGGTTTCGACCTGGCTGAGTGCGTTCTGGCCGGTGGTGGCGTCCAGTACCAGCAGGGTGTTGTGAGGGGCGCTGTCGTCGACCTTGCGAATGACGCGGACAATTTTTGCCAGTTCCTCCATCAGGTCGGCGCGGTTTTGCAATCGGCCAGCGGTGTCGATCATCAGAAGGTCTGCGCCTTCGTTCCGAGCTTTGGTCAGGGCGTCAAAGGCCAGCGACGCCGGGTCCGAGCCTTCGGGGGCGGTCAGAACCGGGACGCCTGCGCGGTCGCCCCAGACTTGCAATTGTTCGACGGCGGCGGCGCGGAAGGTATCCCCCGCGGCGATGACGACTTTTTTGCCCGCGGCTTTGAACTGGCTGGCCAGCTTGCCGATGGTGGTGGTTTTGCCCGAACCGTTGACACCCACAACCAGCACGACCTGCGGGCGTTTGGGGTAAAGCGGCATGGGCTTGGCCACGGGTTCCATCACGCGGGCGACTTCCTGTGCCAGCAGCTGCTTGATTTCCTGCGTAGACAATTTGCGTCCAAAGCGCCCCTCGGCCATGTTCGAGGTGACACGCAGGGCGGTATCGACGCCCATATCCGAGGCGATCAGCAGCTCTTCGAGCTGTTCCAGCATGTCATCGTCCAGGGTGCGACGGACAACGGTTTGGGACTCGGACCGGTTGAACAGGCGGCTCAAGACGCCTTTGGGCTGGGTTGGTTCGGGCGCGGGTTGTGCGGCAGGTTCAGGTGGCGCGGTTTCGACCGGTTGTGGCGTGCGTTCAGGTTCGGGCGGTGCGGAGACGGGTTCAGTTTGCGGTGCAGGCTCAAGTGGGCTGGGCTCGGGTGCAGCCGTTTCCTCTCCGCCATCGTCGACGATTGCATCCAGCCCCTGTTCGAGGCGGGACGAGGATTTGAACAGCTTGTCTTTGAGCTTTGAGAAAAACGCCATTTTTGGTCTCCGCAGGTGTTCCTTTCACCTAATGCGGATTTGCGGCAGTTGCAAAGGGTCAGAGAAAGGCGATCAACAGACTGGCCTGTGCGCCCCAGTATAGCGGCCAGACCAGATAAGGGGTCATCCGCAGGGCCGGGTGATTGGCGGGCAGCAGGAATTTCTCGGTCGCAAGGATCAGGTCCGAGGCGATGAAGGCCAGCGCGGCGGGCAGCGCCCAACGCAAAGCGCCGGTGTCGGGCAGGGCCAAAACAGTGACACCCATGCCCAGAATGATCGGGATATAGCCCAGTACCGGTAGTTTGAGATCCCCGGCACGTGGGGCCAGAAGAGTTGCCGCGACGATACCCAGCAGGATCAGGGACCAGAATAGGCCGGGGTGAGTTAAAATCAGGCTGGTATCGCTGCTGGGATGCGACAGAAACAGTGCGATATAGGCCAGGTGTCCGGCTGCAAAGGCACCGATCCCTGCCATGAACGTTGCGTCGGTTTCGCGCGACAACAGCGCGTCTCCGATGGCGCAGAGGCTCAGTGCGGCGATCAAAAGGAGTGGCGCCTCAGACAGCAGGGCGATGACGGCAAGGCTGGCGACCGAGGCTGTTTTCAGCACCGACCTAAGTGTGTTGGCCGGGCGAGGCGCCAAGGGCAGATAGGCCAACGCGCAGGCAGCAGCGACCAGAAACAGCGCAGTTGTCATTCAAGTGTCCCTTTTTTCGTCCAGCTTCATCGGGAATGCGTCCGCAACTCAACCCATGACGTTAAGGCAGCCTGTCCTGACAGATTGGTAATTGGCATTGCCGGTTGGCATCTGACATCATACGGACATGATCAGGCATGTTGCGATTCTTCTGGCTATGTCCGCGCAGATGGCGGCGGCGCAATCCGCGCTTTCGGGGGCTGAATTTGACTCGTATACGCAGGGTAAAACCTTGTTCTACGGCTTTGAGGGGCAGGTTTACGGGGTCGAACGTTATTTGCCCAACCGACGCGTGATCTGGTCCTTTCTGGACGGAGATTGCAAGGAAGGCGTCTGGTACGAGCAGAATGACCAGATTTGTTTTCTGTACGAAGACCGGCTGGACCCGCAATGCTGGGTGTTTGTCGAATCCGGCAGCGGCTTGATTGCTCAGTTCGAAGGCAACCCCGAGCAGACGGAGCTGTACGAGGCCGAAGATATCGATGAGGAGATGGTCTGCCTCGGCCCCGAGGTTGGCGTTTGAGCGAGACCTAGAACAGTGAACCCTGATCGGGTGGCGCTTTTTTCTGCGATTTCTTAGCTGGTGACTTTGCTGTGGACGACATGCCCGTCGCTAATATGCCGTCGGCGAATTCGATCTCAAGCGCGGTATGTTTTGCCGCCTGTTTCCGGGTTGTCACCACCTCGCCCTCGGCGCGCACCACGGCATAGCCCCGCTGCAACGTGGCCTTGTAGCTGAGTGTTTCTCGAAGCCTGTCCGTGGCTTCTAACGTCTGTCGCATCCGGTCCAAACGCGTGGTCTGGGCGGTGTTCAGACGCTCGGTCAAGCGGGTCAGGGTTTGCCGTTGAGCGTCAATGTCGCGCTGAATAGGGCGCAAGGACAGGCGGGATGACAGGTTGCGCACCGCCTCCTGCCGTGAGGACACCAGATTTCGCAGGGTCGAGGGGCGCAGATGGGCCGACAGTTCCACAACTTTGATGCGTCGCGCTTGAACACCACGTTCCAAAGCCGGGGTCAGGCGATCGGCAATCAGATCAAGACGTTGACGCGGTGTGTTCAACAGGCTGTCGGGGCGCGGTAACGCCCGGGACAGGTCGCGCAGGCGTTGGCTGCGGCGCTGCACGGCGTCGGTCGCAGCGCGGGACAGGCGCGCGTCCTGTTCGCCGGTCCAGGCCAACAGTTCCATCCGCACGGGCACGGCCAGTTCGGCGGCTGCGGTGGGCGTCGGCGCGCGACGGTCCGAGACATAGTCGATCAGTGTCGTATCCGTTTCGTGCCCCACGGCTGAGATTAGTGGGATGTCTGAAGTCGCAGCCGCCCGTGCGACGGCCTCTTCGTTGAAACCCCACAGGTCCTCGATCGACCCGCCGCCGCGGGCGACGATGATCAGGTCTGGGCGCGGCAGGGCGCCTCCGGGGGTGAGTTGGTTGAAACCGTTGATCGCGTTGGCAACCTCGGGCGCGCAGTTCGATCCTTGCACGGCGACAGGCCAGATCAGCACCTTGCGCGGGAACCGGTCGCGCAGGCGGTGAAGGATATCGCGGATCACTGCGCCAGATGGTGATGTCACTACGCCGATGATCTGCGGTAGATAGGGCAGGGGTTTCTTGCGTTCAGGCGCGAACAGCCCTTCGGCCTCTAGCTGTTTCTTACGCTTTTCCAGCAACGCCATCAGTGCGCCTTGGCCTGCGACGGCGACCTCATCGACATTCAGGTTGTATTTCGATTGCGCGCCAAACGCGGTGAGACGCCCGGTTACGACGACCTCAAGCCCTTCTTCGGGCACCACGGACAGTCCCGAGATCTGACCCTTCCACGTGGTGCAAGCCAGCACGTTCCGGTCATCCTTGATATCATAGTAAAGATGGCCCGAGCGCGCCTTGAACACGCGCCCGACCTCACCACGCACACGGATTCGGCCAAAGGTGCTTTCCAGTGTGCGTTTTACCTCGCCGGAAATGTCGGAAACACTGTATTCAGGTGTGTTTTGGCCGGGAATGGGATCGTCAAGCAGGTCGGACATTTCAGCGCCTTGTGTCAAATGCCCACCCAGCTTAGAACGCGCGGAAGGCGAGGCCAAGCAGATCGGAGAGCAGTCATGAATATCCTCATTCTCGGGAGCGGTGGACGCGAACACAGCCTAGCCTGGGCGGTGATGCAGAACCCCAAGTGTGACCGTCTGATCGTCGCGCCGGGCAATGCCGGAATTGCTCAGATTGCCGATTGCGCGGCTCTGGACATCGAAAATGGCGGCGCTGTGGTCAGCTTTGCCGAGGAAAACGCAATTGATTTCGTGATTGTCGGCCCCGAGGCCCCCTTGGCGGCTGGGGTTGCCGACCGCCTAAGCGAAGCGGGTGTTCTTGTCTTTGGCCCCTCGGCTGCGGCGGCGCAGTTGGAGGCATCAAAGAGTTTTACCAAGGAAATCTGCGACGCCTCGGGCGCGCCGACGGCAGCCTATGGGCGCTTTACCGAGGCCGAGCCCGCCAAGGCCTATATCCGCGAACAAGGCGCGCCGATTGTGGTCAAGGCCGATGGTCTGGCCGCCGGCAAGGGCGTGATCGTGGCGATGGACGAGGCGACCGCGCTGGAGGCCATCGACGACATGTTTGGCGGGGCTTTTGGCGGGGCCGGGGCCGAGGTGGTGATCGAGGAATTCATGGAGGGCGAGGAGGCCTCGCTTTTCGTGCTGTGTGACGGTGAGGATATCCTGTCGGTCGGCACCGCGCAGGACCATAAGCGCGTAGGCGAGGGGGATACCGGGCTGAATACAGGCGGGATGGGAGCGTATTCTCCGGCTCCGGTCCTGAGCGCCGAGGTCGAAGCCCGCGCGATGGAAGAGATCATCAAGCCGACCGTGGCCGAGATGAAAAAGCGCGGGATGCCGTTTCAGGGGGTTCTCTATGCGGGTTTGATGATCAAGGACGGGCAGCCGCGACTGGTGGAATACAATGTGCGCTTTGGCGATCCCGAATGTCAGGTGCTGATGATGCGCCTGGGCGCGCAGGCGATGGATCTGATGCATGCCGCAGCCGAGGGCCGTTTGCGTGAGGCGCAGGTGAACTGGGCCGATGATCATGCGCTGACCGTTGTGATGGCGGCTCAGGGATATCCGGGGTCTTACGAGAAGGGCAGTGTTATTGGCGGTCTGGACGGGCTGCCCGAGGACAGCAAGAACATGGTCTTTCATGCCGGGACCAAGGCTGCGGATGGGCAGGTATTGGCCACGGGTGGTCGGGTTCTGAACGTCACCGCTCGGGGCGAGACATTGCAGGACGCGCGCGACCGGGCATATGCGATGGTTGATGGGATTGACTGGCCCGGCGGGTTCTTCCGTCGTGATATCGGCTGGCGGGCTTTGTGATCTGATTTCCGGGCTGCGCCTGTCTCGATCTTTTTTAGCGAGGGGCCAGCTCCTCGCGCTCCCCGGGATATTTGGGGCCTGATGAAGGACGGATCAGCAAGTGAGTGCGTTTGTTAGGTCACTGCGCTTCTTGAGGGGGCCAAGGTTGTTGGTTTGCCAGCCGTCTAGATAAGAAACGCCGACGATGGTGCTCCAGTCGGCGCTGGCGACGACCATCTCGAGGCCGGTGCCGCAAGCGCGGATGGCGCTTGAGATGAAAGCCTCTCCAATTTTGTGGTTTGTCAGACCGCGCAGTGCCGCGATTTCGGTCAGAGTGCCATCTTTGAAGCGCCAGATGCGCAGGGTTTTGGCCAGGTGAGGGCGGTCGATATAGGCGATCTCGACGTAGCCGTCGCCGTCCAGATCGGCCGCGCCGATCGGTGCGAGCCAGCGGAAACGGGTGCCGATATGCGGGGTGGCGGCGATCTTTTCCCCGTGCGCGTTATAGATGGCGAGTTGCGCGCCTGTATCCTTTTGGGCTTCGACAACCAGAACTTCGAGCGTGCCGTTTTGATCAACGTCCGCCAACCGGGGCGCTAGATCTTCGAAAACACGGTCCTCGGGCAGGCGGATGGTCAGGGCAGATCGTTCCTTAGCGCCCGTCGAGCCTTGTGTGGCAGGCGTGTTTTCTATGGTAAGCTCAAGTGTTCCATATTCGATCTGATCCCCCAGAACGCCATGAGGATATCGGGTCGTGGGTTCGGTATAACGAGCCGCGACAATCGTATCTGCAATGGCAGGGGCTGTTGTGACCAACCACAAGCACATTGCCATAAGCGCGCCGCGAGACCTGCCTTGCCAGAGGCGAGAGAGTCGGCGCGGCGCTTTGGAGATCATCAGATCTGTTTCTCGGGCATCTGAACGACCAGACCGTCCAGCGCGTCGGTGACTTTGATCTGGCAGGTCAGGCGGGACCGCTCTGGGTCGGGCTCAAACGCAAAGTCCAGCATGTCCTCTTCCATGTCGTCTTTGGCAGGCACCTTCTCGACCCAATCAGGGTGGATATAAACATGACAGGTCGAGCAGGCGCAGGCGCCGCCGCAATCGGCCTCGATGCCGGGGATGTTGTTGTCACGGGCCCCTTCCATGACGGTCAGTCCGTTGGCGACCTCGACAGTGTGCTCGGTACCGCCATGCTCGACATAGGTGATCTTTGCCATTGCGTGCGTCTTCCTTTTACGATGTTCGAAACCTTCCTTAGTCAAGCCATTTAGGTCTTTCCACCCTCATTTGCGACTCGGGATGCCGCGACTGGACATTCCTGTGATATGTTCTATTTTTGTTCTCATGCTTGTTGCCCCTGTTCGCAATGCAGTTTCAAACCGAGACTGGCCGCGCCCACCCGCTTGCCTGCCAGCCAATCGGCTGGACGATCCGCCCGATCATGCGCGTGTGACCGTGGCCGGGCTGGTGATCTTGCGGCAGAGGCCGGGTACAGCCAAGGGCGTGATCTTTCTGACGCTGGAGGACGAAACCGGCATCGTGAACGTGGTTGTCTGGCGCGCGATGTATGAACAATTTCGCCGGGCGGTGATCTCGGGCCGGTTGCTGCGGATCACGGGGCGGATGCAGCGGGCGCATTCCGTAACCCATGTGATCGCGGAAGAGATCGAAGATATCTCGGCCATGTTGGACGTGTTGGTACGGGGGGAGGGGCAATCGCCCCAAAGCAAGTGAGAAGAAAACACCCAGACGTCATGGTTTTGCCAAGGTTGAATGTAATTCAGTCACCAGTTTGACGGGTATTACATTATGAAAAACAAGTATTTGTACCGCGTATTTCGACTACGTCGGCTGATATTTCTTAGTTTGATTCTTTTGTTCGTGCCATGGGCTGTGGGGACGCAGGTATTTGGTCATTCCGCACTTTTGGCGGGTCCGAAAATGCAACTCGTGACGGCCTTGTTTGGTGTATTTGCAATCATGTTACTGGTGCTCATTTATCCGCGGGTCTGGTGGGAGACGGTCACAACGGCCTTAGTGCTTGGTATGACCCTAATGCTCTTGCCGGTGATTGAGATGCTGCCCGACCTTGCGCCAACGCAAAATCAAGGGAAGGCAACAGCCTGGACGATTATCGGAACGGTTCTGGTCAGTTTTTTCTTATGGCTCGGCCTGAACTGGCTGCCCAGCGTTTTTCTGCATGTTCCCCTTGGTTTGCGGGAATGGAAGTCGCGCGCCAGATACCCCATCCCTGCACAGCGTGCCTTTGACATTCTGAAGACAGCACCTGACAGCTATAGCGGAAAATACAAAACCGGCCCGGTGGGGGATGATGGGTTGTTCACGGTCTCGATGAACATGAACACGGTAAATCCCGACACCTGGGACCCGGAGAACATGGAAATGCTCTATAAATGCAAGATCGAGCAAGAGAGCGGTACGAGTCAGGTTATTTCGACGTATTATATGGTTGAAGGAGAGGCCAACGTGGATGTCGAACGCTTGACTGTCCGCGGCGAAGGGCAGACCGCGATATGTGAGACAGTGACAATCAGAAGCCGACGAAACCTGTACGAAGATTTGGGTTTTTGGGTGCAGGATTTCGGAGCGGACCGTTTGCATGCTAGATTGGATGCCGCCGAAGGTCTGTCCTCGATTGCGCTGGTCGACTTGCCGTATGTGTCGCCATTGGTCGGGCTTGCGCGGTTTTTCGAGCAGTTTAATGAAGATCCGCCTGGTAAAAGCGGCGGATCGATTTAGCACTCTGCCGACTACCGCTTGTCCCGGTGGTTCTTGGACATGCCGACATACGGTACACGGCCCGCCTGAAACTTACTCCTGCCTTGCCCAAACGTCAGCGTTGATGCACAGTTTCATCATCGGAACTTTGGCGGCGCCGACAGGCTGCCGTGCCACGCTTTGGGAGGACCGTGACATGCCATCCAAAACCGCAGATTCCACACCGCCAGACGACCTGACGCCCCAGCCACAGGACAGGGCCAACGTCAATACGATCACTGCTGACGATATCACGGCCTCTTTGAAGGCCGGGTTTTCCGACTTTCTGGCGCGCCCGGTCATGAGCGGCTTTTTTGGTCTGTTCTATGCGGTCTTCGGCATTCTACTGGTTTGGGTCATGGTCTGGCTGGGCAAGATCTGGATGATCATTCCGGCCATTGTCGGCTTTCCGTTGATTGCACCATTTGCAGCCGCCGGGCTGTATGAAATGTCACGCCGGTTGCAAAAGGGACAGGCGTTCGGGTGGTCCGACATCCTGACCGTCATGGCCCATCAGCGCAAACGCGAGATGGGCTGGATGGCCTTTGTCACCCTGTTCATTTTCTGGGTATGGGTTTATCAGGTTCGGCTGTGGCTGGCGATTATCCTGCAAAACGCCTCGTTCTCGGATTTGGACGGGTTTTTGAACATCGTCTTCTTTACCCCGCAGGGCTGGACGTTTCTGGCCGTTGGCACGGCCATAGGCGCATTCCTTTCCGCGGTCCTGTTCTCGGTCACTGTCGTCGCCATGCCCATGTTGCTGGATCGCGAGACCAACTTTGTCTCGGCCATGCTTACATCTATCCGCGTCGTCACCGAAAACCCTGTGGTCATGCTGAGTTGGGCGGCGATTATTTCGGTCACGATGCTGTTGTCACTAGTTCCGGCATTTCTGGGCCTGATCTTCACCTTGCCGATTCTGGGGCATACGACATGGCATCTCTACCAGCGGGCGGTGCCACCGGTAGAGGAGTGATTTGAATGTGAACCCTTCGGAAAAGGGTCAGCCGCCGACCGTGTTCATCGCTTGAACAAATTGCTCTGCGATTGCTTGTCCCGGTGATCTCCGCGCAACTCGGCGTGCAGCGCGCGACCGGCCTGAACGCCGGGGCGGGCGCTGACGGTTTCCAGCCAGCGGGTGAAATGAGGTTTGTCCTCCAGCACCTGTTGCTGACCTTCCCACAGGCTGGCCCAGCCCCAGATCGACATGTCTGCAATGGAGTAGAAATCGCCCGCGACATATTCATTCTCGGCCAGCCGCCGGTCGAGCACGCCGTAAAGCCGCCCAACTTCGGTGCGATAGCGATCCTTGGCATAGGGCAGGTCTTGTGGCGGATCCAGTTGCGGGGCGTACTTCAAAAAGTGGTGCGCCTGACCGGCCATGGGTCCGACCCCGCCCATTTGCCACATCAGCCATTCCTCAACGGCGATCCGGTCACGCTCGGTTTCGCCATAGAACCGCCCGGTCTTGCGGGCCAGATACATTAGGATAGCACCGCTTTCGAAGACCGAGATCGGCTCTCCATCCGGGCCGTCGGGGTCCACGATGGCAGGCATCCGGTTGTTGGGCGCGATTTTCAGGAATTCGGGATCGAACTGATCGCCCTTGCCGATATTGATCAGGTGGGTGGTGTAGGGCAGCCCCATCTCTTCCAGAGCGATAGACGCCTTCCACCCGTTTGGCGTAGGCCAGAAATACAGATCAATCATGGTCTCTCCTTCGGTTGACGGCGATCATGAAGGTTTCGGGCCATTGGGCAAGGGGGCAGGGGCAAACTGTTACGAAACCGTGACTGATTGCGCCTAAGGCTTGACGCCTTTGCATGCGCGGCGTAAGGGCAAGGCACCACGTGGCGATTTGTTACCGGATTGCGGGCCACGCTAAACAACACCGCTAAAAGGTCAGGATGAAAGACCCCTTTCGCTTGGCCGCGTCTGGGGTTTTTTGTTTGCCTCCAAAGAGGGGCCGAAAGGAATGACATGAGCGAGAATTGGAACAAACGCACACAGGCCGTCCATGGCGGCATCCGTCGTAGCCAATATAACGAAGTGTCCGAGGCGATCTTTCTGACGCAGGGCTTCGTTTACGAAAACGCCGAGCAGGCTGAGGCGCGGTTTATCGAGACCGGCCCGGATGAGTTCATCTATGCCCGCTATGGCAACCCGACCGTGTCCATGTTCGAACAGCGCATCGCAGCGCTGGAAGGGGGCGAGGACGCCTTTGCCACCGCATCCGGCATGGCGGCGGTGAACGCGGCACTGGTGTCGATGCTGAAGGCGGGCGACCATGTGGTTTCGGCCAAGGCTTTGTTCGGCTCTTGCCTCTATATCCTTGAAAACATTCTGACCCGTTACGGCGTTGAAGTGACCTTTGTCGACGGCACCGATCTGGACGCGTGGAAAGCGGCGATCCGCCCCGACACCAAAGCGGTTTTCTTCGAATCCATGTCGAACCCCACCCTTGAGGTGATCGACATCGAAGCGGTGGCCACGCTGGCCCATGCCGTCGGTGCAACCGTGATCGTGGACAATGTGTTCTCGACCCCAGTCTTTTCGCGCGCGATCCAGCAGGGCGCGGACGTGGTGGTCTATTCCGCAACCAAGCATATTGACGGGCAGGGCCGGGCTCTGGGTGGTGTGATCATCAGTACCAAAGAGTTCATCCGTGGCACCGTTGAACCCTATCTGAAACATACCGGCGGCGCGCTTAGCCCGTTCAACGCGTGGGTCATGCTCAAAGGGCTTGAGACGATGGCTCTGCGGGTGAATGCTCAGGCCGAGACGGCGCAGATCATTGCCGAGGCGTTGGAGGGCCATCCCGCGCTGGAACGCACCTTGTATCCGGGGCTGAAAACCCATGCCCAAAATGCGTTGGTGCAATCTCAGCTGGGCGGCAAGGGCGGTACGGTTCTGTCCCTGGACATCAAGGGCGGGAAAGCAGCGGCTTTTGCTTTCCTCAACGCGATGACGATCCCGGTGATCTCGAACAATCTGGGCGACGCCAAGTCGATCGCGACGCATCCGGCAACAACGACCCATCAACGCCTGAGCGATGCGCAGAAAGACGAGTTGGGCATTGCACCCGGCTTGATCCGGTTCTCAGTCGGGTTGGAAGATGCTAGCGACCTGCTTGCCGATATTAAACGCGCATTGGACGTTTCTCAGCAGTAAACGTCGCGTCAACGGTGCTACAAACAGGCTCAAAGAGATGTGTGTGGGGTGGTAAATCGCTCATCCCGCACCAAAAATCGATCCGGACTGTGTTTTCCGGCGTATACGGTTAAACTGGAAAACACGCCCAAGCTGTATATAGTCCGGCGGCGAACCCCGAGGAACCCCAAGCGATGAACGTGCATCCCCGTGACATTGACGACGCCCCCGACCATGACGAGGCCGCTGCGGCGCTGAAAGTTCTGCGCAAATGGGCGGTATCCGCGACCGACGCCGAGATCAGTCAGCTTGATCCGGCAATCGCGCGCCTTGTGCCGGGTCAGGAGACGTCCAACTATCCGTCTTTGTCGCGCGACTACCCCGAGGACTTCAAGGCCGATGAGGCCTATCGCGCCACGCTGCCCGATCTGCAAAACGGTCCGTCCAGCTTGATCCGGGGAGCGAAGCAGCAAATTCAGCATGTGGGTATCTCGAATTTCCGCCTGCCGATCCGGTTTCACCGCAAGGATGGCGAAGACCTGACGCTTGAGACCTCGGTCACGGGCTCGGTCAGCCTTGAGGCCGAGAAGAAGGGCATCAACATGTCCCGTATCATGCGGTCCTTTTACAAACACGCCGAGCGCACGTTCAGCTTCGAAGTCATGGAAGCCGCGCTGGATGATTATATGACCGATCTGGACAGCTTTGACGCGCGTATACAGATGCGGTTTTCCTATCCCGACAAGGTGAAAAGCCTGCGCTCGGGGCTGGAAGGCTATCAGTATTACGACATCGCGCTGGAGCTGGTGGAACAGAACGGCGTGCGCCAGAAGATCATGCATCTGGACTATGTCTACTCTTCGACTTGTCCCTGTTCGCTTGAGCTGAGCGAACATGCTCGTTCAACACGTGGCCAGTTGGCGACGCCGCATTCACAGCGGTCGGTGGCGCGGATTTCGGTAGTGGTAGATTGCGCCGCCGATTGCCTTTGGTTCGAGGACCTGATCGCGTTGTGCCGTCGTGCCGTGCCCACGGAAACACAAGTGATGGTTAAACGCGAGGACGAGCAAGCCTTTGCCGAGCTGAACGCCGCAAACCCGATCTTTGTCGAAGATGCTGCGCGCCTGTTCTGCGCCGAACTTCTGGCCGACCACCACGTGGGTGATTTTCGCATAGTGGCCAGTCATCAGGAAAGCCTACACAGCCACGACGCTGTATCAGTTCTGACCGAAGGGCCGACCTTTGTGTCATCCAGCCTTGACCCAAGGC
The DNA here is from genome assembly GCF_056542685.1 of Ruegeria sp. AB6. NCBI lineage: Bacteria > Pseudomonadati > Pseudomonadota > Alphaproteobacteria > Rhodobacterales > Roseobacteraceae > Ruegeria > Ruegeria sp. AB6. Next base: position 552,953 of record NZ_JBQGAD010000002.1, read on the forward strand.
TGTTCTCGACTCTGTTCCATGTCGGCTGAACGCGCAAAGTCTCAGGATTAACCTTACGGCACGTTTTTGCCGCATCGCAGCAAAAAATGCTGCACTCGCACGGTCTTTGAAGTAGACTGATGTGGAATGCAGCCGTGGTTAGACCGTTGGTCAATGGGAAAGCCACTCTGAAGGAAGCTGAAACGTGCAACGCTTGATCCTGCGTGACATCGTTTCCCGCCCGTTATCCCAAGGCGGGCAGGGCCTCTTTTTCTCAAGCGTGCTGCGTTACTTTCAGAGGAGAGACTACGTATGAATCCGATTACCCAGCCCTTGGAATTTCAGGCTGCCGCAATCCGCATGGCAGGCTACGCGGTGAGCAACCAGATGAAAATCATGCAGATTCTGGCTTGCTCGGCGATGGAGTTGCCATTTTTTCAGGTGCAGGCACTGCACGCCTCATCCGCTGCGCCCGCGCCTGTTGCACCGAAACCTGCAGCGCCGGCCAAGCCGAAACCGGTAGCCCGTGCTGCCAAGGCGAAAACGCCGCCGGCGGCTAAAGCCAAACCTGCGGTCAAAGCGAAACCGGCAGCGAAGCCAGTCGCCGAATCACCTAAACCGGCAGCCGTGAAATCCACACCGGCCAAAGCAGTGGCTGCCAAACCGGCCAACAAACCGCACATAGCCAAACCAGTGGCGAAAAAACCAGCTGCGGCCAAACCAGCGGCAGTTAAATCGCCCATCGTAGCCAAGCCTGCGGCTGCAAAGCCGGTAGCTGCCGCCGTTGCGGCGAAGCCTGAGGTCAAGGCTGCGCCGAAACCGGCAGCGGTCCCTGCTGCATCCAAGCCAGTGACCGCAAAAGCTGCGCCGAAACCGGCCGCTCCTAAGCCTTCGGCGGTAAAACCCGCAGTTGCAAAAACGGCAAAGGTCAAGGCAGAGGCACCCAAACCAGCCGCACCCAAGGCGCAACCTGCCAAACCCGCAGCACCCAAGGCCGAAGCCGCGAAACCCGCAGCACCCAAAGTCGAAGCCGTGAAACCTGCAGCCCCCAAGGCAGAGGTTGCGGCACCAACCCGCCGAACCCGTGCGCCATCGAAGCCGCCCGCAATGCCCAACGCGACCAACAAAACGCAAAAGTAAATCGGGGCATCCGCTTGACACAGTCGTGCAGGCGCGCCAACGCTGCGCCTCATGACGGATATACGCCCGGTTGGATATGTGATTGGCCTGCTGGTCGCCATTCTTGGGGCGACCATGATTCTGCCTATGCTTGCGGACCTGATCGAAGGGCGCGACGAATGGCATGTGTTCCTTGAAAGCGGGATCATCACCGTCCTGACCGGCGTCATTCTGGCAATGAGCTGCTCGAACGGGGTGGGCGAAGGTCTGACGATCCGTCAGACCTTTTTGCTGACCACCGGGGTTTGGGTCGCTCTGCCGTTTTTCGGCGCGATCCCGTTTTTGATCGGCGCAACAGAACTGCGCTTTGTCGACGCTTATTTCGAGGCGATGTCCGGTCTGACGACCACCGGTTCGACCGTGATTTCCGGGTTGGATGAGCTGCCGCAGGGCCTGTTGCTGTGGCGCGGAGTGCTGCAATGGTTGGGCGGGATCGGGATCATCGTCGTCGCTATGGTGTTTCTGCCCGAGCTTCGGGTGGGCGGGATGCAGATCTTTCGCTCGGAAGGGTTTGAAACTATGGGGAAAATTCTACCCCGCGCGCAAGAGATCGCGGGCCAGATTTCTCTGATCTACGTCTTTCTGACCTTCGTCTGTGTGCTGGTATATGCCGGCTTTGGCATGAGCTTTTTCGACGCCGTCGTCCACGCCATGACCACAATCGCGACTGGAGGGTTCTCGAATTACGACGCCTCGTTCGGGACGTTCTCGGGGCCGACGGAATATGCCGCCTCGGTGTTCATGATTTTGGCGGCGCTTCCTTTCGTGCGCTATGTGCAACTGGCAAATGGCAACACCAGTTCGCTGTGGAAAGACAGCCAGATCCGTGCCTTCCTGGCCACGATCCTTCTGCTAGTCGCGATAATGACCGTCTTTCTGCTAACCGTCTTTCCGCATCACTGGGAACAAGCGTTCCGGGAATCTCTGTTCAACATCACCTCGATCATCTCGGGCACAGGCTATGCCAGCGTGAACTACATGACCTGGGGCAGTTTCCCGGTCATGGTTTTCTTCCTGATCGGCCTGATCGGTGGCTGTGCGGGCTCGACCGCCTGTTCGATCAAGGTGTTCCGCTACCAGCTTTTGTTTGCCTCGATCAAAACCCAAATACGCCGCATCCGCTCGCCCCATGGGGTGTTCATGCCTTTGTATGATGGACGGCCGATAAGTACGGATGTTCTGACCTCGGTGATGAGCTTTTTCATGTTCTTTGTGCTGTCAATGGGCGTTCTGGCCTGGGCTCTGGCGCTGACGGGTCTGGACTTTATCACCTCGGTCTCGGGCGCGGCGACGGCGTTGGCCAATGTAGGGCCGGGGCTTGGTGATCAGATCGGTCCGGCAGGCAATTTCGCGGGGCTGAGCGATACCGCCAAGTGGTTGCTGTCCATCGGGATGCTGGTCGGGCGGCTTGAGCTTCTGGCCGTTTACGCCCTGTTCACCGTTCAATTCTGGAGAAACTGATGAAAAGACCCCTCGGCGCGCAAATCTCGCATATGCTTCGGGATCGCGGTGTGGATGTGATTTTCGGCATCCCCGGCGTGCATAATCAGGAAATGTACCGGGGGATCGAAGAGGCGGGCATCACCCATGTTCTGGCTCGGCACGAACAAGGGGCCGGGTTCATGGCCGACGGCTATGCGCGGGCAACTGGTAAGCCGGGGGTGGCCTATGTGATTACCGGGCCGGGCCTGTGCAACATCATGACACCTATGGGGCAGGGATATTCGGATTCGGTGCCGATTCTGGTTCTGTCCTCATGTCTGGACGAGACCGAGGCGTCAAAGGGCCAGTTGCACCAGATGAAGGACCAGCGCGGGGCCGCCGGTACGGTTGCTGATTGGTCTGTGCAGGCAAATTCGGCCCAAGCCGCTTACGGGCTGGTCGAGCGCGCCTTTGAGGAATTCGAACTGTCGCGCCCGCGTCCCAAGCATATTCAGGTGCCGATCAAACAGCTCCAGGCCGAAGTAGATCCGGCCCCGTTTCCCAATCAGCCGGGGCTGCGCACCAAGGCCGCGCCGCCGGATGTCGCGCCCGTTCTGTCGATGCTGAACATCGCCCGCAGGCCCTTGTTCATCCTGGGGGGCGGGGCGCGGTCCAACCTGTGGCGGCAGATCCTGACCCAACTGGGGGCGGCCTGTTTCACCACCTATGCGGGGCGCGGTATGGCCGGGTTGAACTATGCGTTGGATTTTGGTTCCTACCTGCCCAGGCCGGGCAGCGCGGAAGTTATCGACTCGGCCGATCTGGTTGTGGTCGTTGGATCGGAGCTGGGTGAAGTTGACCTGTGGCGCGATGATCTGGGGCATTCCGGAAATCTGGTGCGGGTCGATCTGGACCCGGCTGTACTGTCCGACCGCCACCGGGCAGCGGTCAAATTGCAGGTGGATGGAGAAAGCTTCGCCCATGCGCTTTGGGCGGCGATCGACCATGTGAAACCGGCAACTGGCTGGACCGAGGACGAAGTGGCGCAAGCCCGCGCGAAATGGCGGGTCGAGGTGGACGCCGAACGCCCCGGCATCGTCCCCGTGCTGGACGCGCTGCGCGAAGCGATGCCGGCCGAGACCATGATCTATTCGGACATGACCCAGCTAGCCTATGTCGGCAAAGAGGTCTGGGACATGACCTTCCCCTACCACTGGCATCACCCGACCGGGTTCGGCACGCTGGGTTACGCTCTACCCGCCGGGATCGGCGGTGCGGTTGCACGGCGCGGAAAACCGACGGCGGTGATGGCCGGGGATTACGGGTTTCACTACACAATGGCCGAGCTGGGTGTCGCGGTCGAGTTGGGCTTGTCTCTGCCCATCATTCTCTGGGACAACGCCAAGCTGAAAGAGATCGAGGACAGCATGGTCCGGGGTCAGATCGCACCCAACGCCGTGGTCGCGCGCAACCCCGATTTCTGCAAACTCGCCGAAGCGTTTGGCGCTCTGTCCGCAAACCCCTCTAGCCTGGAGGAGATGCAGCAGACGGTTCGGGGGGCATTCTCGGCGCCGGGTCCGACGCTGATACGGGTGACGCCCGACATCCTGACATAAGAAAAGCGCTGCATGGGTTTTGCGGCGCTTTTTTGTTTTGGATTAAGTGCTTACTCCCAGCAGTGAACCAGTACAGTCATACCTGTAGCGCGACGGTTCAGTTCGTTGGGCGACACCTGACCGGTGGATTGACCGGCCTGACCGACAACGCCCGCCTTATCAAGGATTTCACCCAGACGCGCCGCGGTTGCGGCCAAACTGACCGAGGCGGGCAGGGTTCGGCCGTCCGCGGGCGTCGGCAATAGCATCCCCACAACCTGACCGCTGGTGTCAAAAATCGGGCCACCTGCGTCGCCGGGTTGTGCGGCCAGCGCCAGACGTTTCACGCCCTCTTCACCGTTCAGCCCGCGCACATCGGCGATCTGGCCATAGGTCAGCGTCGGTGCGCCCAACGCGCCTTCGTAGGAGAACCCGGACACGGCGACCTCGGTCTGAATGCGCGGAGTAGCGGCGTTGAACTCGGCAACATTCAGCGGGGCGAGGGTGGTTTTGGGACGCAGGACGGCGACTCCAAGATCCACATCGGTCCAGGCGACCTGAAGTTCCTGATCACCGTCCAGCGTCAGACGGGTGCACATGTCGGTGGCCTCGGTCACAGTCAAAATCGTACCGTTGGCGTCCGCGAAAAAGCCCGAACGCGACAGACGGGGTTTGCGCAGCTGCAGGCCCGAGATCAGGTCAATGCGCTGCTCAGCCTCGGCCCCGGCGCTGGCATCCAGAACGGCGTCATTGGTGGCAAAACTGGCCTTCATTCCCGCCAGCACACGGGCGCGGCGGGCCTCATCCCCGTCGGGCCATACAAGGGTAAAGCCCTTGATCTGGCCGTCTTGCAGCTGGGCTTCGGTATAAGACACGATGCCATTGCCGCGCCCTTCGAGCGTAAAACGGTCACCGCGCAACTGACGAGGGCCGTCCAGCGGCACGATCTCGAGCGATTGCATGACCTCGTAAAGCGCGCGCAGGGTGTTCTTGTCGCCTTCCTGACTGATCAGCAGTGCCTTGGCATTCAGGTCAGAGATACTGTTGAAATGGGCAAACGGGGCCTCATACCGGTCAAAGGCAACAGCGCTAAGCGGCAGGTCCAGATCAATCCCCGCCTGCGGGTCGGAATGGCGGGCCATCCCGACGCTGATCAGAGGGGCGTTGTAGTCGTCCATCAAGGTGGTGCGTTGCGCGGTGGTTAGAACTCCGGTGGCCTCGAACCCGTTGAAGCGCTGCCAATCCGCCATCGAACGACGGGTGCCTTGCCCGAAAGCTCCATCAATGGTCGAATTGTAGAACCCGGCGGCCTGAAGGGCGGTTTGCAACGCGCGTCGATCCTGCGCGCTGAGCAGCCGTTCGGATTGTAGCGCCTGCGCGCGGGTTTCATCTGATGTCTGCGGCGTCAGCCCAGTTGCAGGTTGTTCCGGCGCAGCGGTTGTCGGAGGTTCCACTGCGGCGCGGTCTTGGCTGGTGCTCGAAACAGGCCAGAACTGCGGTCCAAAACTGTTGGAAAACGCGATGTAACTGTCGGAGGGGATTTGGCCTTCAGCGCGATAAACCCTCAGAACTTGCTCGGCATCAGCGCGTAAATACGGTCCGATAACAATGGCGTACCAGCCAGAGTTCAAGCGAAACCCATTCACGTCTGGTAGAAGGGACGCATAGGCCTGCGCGCGCTCTTGGGCTTGGCTCAGGGATGGCCGTGCCTCGACCTGAACCCAGACGCCTGCCTCTTGCTGGGCGAAAACGGCGCGGGTGCCGAAGAGGAAAAGAAATAGAATTGCTGTAAATATGCGTGTCATTGTCTGCCCGTGTCCGCAATTTTTATCTGGGTGGCAGAGTACGCCAAGTGCAGGGTTGAACACCATGCCCAGATTGCGGGGAATTTGCAGTGTGGCGACGCAGTGACAGGCCGGACGCACTGGCCCGTTGACGCCCCTTGGCCCCTTGCATAGGAAGGGCAAAACCCATCGTTACCGGCGCAGCGGCGCCCAAAGGGAATGTCATGACCGAACAGTCCAGCGCACCTCGTTCTTTTCAGGAGATTATCCTGCGGCTTCAGTCCTATTGGGCCTCGAAAGGCTGCGCGATCCTGCAGCCCTATGACATGGAGGTCGGTGCGGGCACATTCCACCCGGCGACGACTTTGCGCGCCCTGGGGTCCAAGGCATGGGCTGCTGCCTATGTGCAACCCTCGCGCCGCCCGACCGACGGGCGATATGGTGAGAACCCCAACCGATTGCAGCACTACTACCAATATCAGGTGTTGATCAAACCCAGCCCACCGGACCTGCAAGAGCTGTATCTGGGTTCGCTTGAAGCGATCGGTATCGACATGGAGCTGCACGATATCAGGTTCGTCGAGGATGACTGGGAAAGTCCCACTCTGGGCGCATGGGGTCTGGGCTGGGAGGTTTGGTGCGACGGTATGGAAGTCAGCCAGTTCACCTATTTCCAGCAGGTCGGCGGCCACGACTGTACACCCGTTTCGGGCGAACTGACCTATGGGCTGGAACGTCTGGCCATGTATGTGCTGGGTATCGACCATGTGATGGACATGCCCTTCAACGACCCTCAATCGCCCAGCCCGTTGAAATATGGCGATATCTTCAAACAGACCGAGGAAGAATACGCCCGCTGGAATTTTGACGTGGCCAATACCGAGGTCCTGCTGCGCCACTTTGAAGAGGCCGAGGCGGAATGCGCCACTATTCTGGCGCAAGAGCATGATGATCCAAAGACCGGCAAGCGCATCGTGATGGCGCATCCGGCTTATGATCAGTGCATCAAGGCCAGCCATATCTTCAACCTGCTGGATGCGCGTGGGGTGATTTCAGTCACCGAACGGCAGGCCTATATCGGGCGGGTGCGTGCCCTGGCCAAACAATGCGCAGATGCGTTTGTCATGACCGAGGCTGCCGGGTACGAGGCTTGATGGCCAGATCACGCCAATCCGGGCAGCAACACCTTCAGGCCGTCGGCGATCATGCTTATGGCGATGGCCGAAAGGATCATGCCCATGAAGCGGCTCATAATAACGCGCGCGTTTGCGGACAAGCGTTTGGCCAGCGCCGATGCGTTCCAGAAGGTGACGAACAGCAACAGCAGGACGACCAGAAATACGCCTGCATAAAGCATCGCATCCACTGGTTTGGTGATGTGATGAGCATAGAGGATCAAAGTCGTGATCGTGCCCGGACCGACCAGAATGGGAAAGGCCAGCGGATAGAATGCAACGGTGTCGGGTTCGGGATAGGATTGCTTTTCATCCTCGGTACCGTGATGGGTGGTGCTTTGATTGCCGCTCAGCATGTTGAGGCCGATCATCAGGACGACCAGTCCTCCCGCAACGCGCAGGTCATCGACCGAAATGCCAAACAACCCCAACGCCTGATTGCCGATGGCCGCAAAAGCCCCCCCCAGGATCAGGCAATAGATCGTCACTTTCGCCGCCACCTTACGCTGATCGGTCGAGGACAACCCTTCGGTCACGCTGAGGAAAACGGGCAAGTTGGTGATCGGGTTCATGATCGCAAACAAAGCGCCGAAGAATCCGACGGTAAGGGTGGAGTCCATTCGATAAGCCTCGTATCAACCTGTTACGTGCCGGACCCTGTCCGATTTCATGCGCATTTGAAAGAGGCTGCGTGACCAATGACCGGAAAACTGCTTGCTCTTCTGTTGCTTGGCTCGGCCGTTTTGGCCGGGGCAGGGATGTACTACCTTCAGGTTTACGGGTTTTACTATTCGGTCGATCCGCAGCCGGGACGCGATGTCCAGCTGGTGGCTGTGACGTCTGAAAAAGCGGAGCCAATTGCTTACTCGGGGTTTCAGGCGATTGATGCCGACAGCTCTCCGATCCGGTATCGGGCCTGCTTTGAAACCGAACTGACCCAGGAAGATCTGGCCGCTTTCATTCTGGTGGACAATGCTGAGCCACTGACCGCGCCAGGGTGGTTCGACTGTTATGATGCCGCGACGATTGCGGATGCACTGAAATCGGGACAGGCGCAGGCTTTCATGGGGCAAAAGAACATCCACTATGGCGTGGACCGGATCGTTGCCGTGACGCAGGACGGCAAAGGCTATGTCTGGCATGCGCTGAACAATTGCGGCGAAAAAGCTTATGACGGAACCGTGGTGGGCGAAGAGTGCCCGCCGCGCCCGCAGGAGTAGCGAAATGATCGAAGAGATGCTGCAAATCCCGGATTTCCTGACGGCCACAATGGGGTTTGCTGTCTATCTGATCGGGGCCGAGATCAACGCCCGTGTAGCAGCGCTACGGCAATTCAACATCCCTGAACCCGTAACCGGAGGGTTGCTGGCCTCGGTCTTTCTGCTGGGGCTTTATCTGCTTTTCGGGATTGAGATGACTTTTGGTCTGGCCGCGCGGGATTTCCTGCTGGTGGTGTTCTTTGCAGGGATCGGTTTGAATGCCCGGCTGTCGGATTTGATCGCGGGTGGGAAGCCGTTGCTTTTGCTTCTGATTCTGACACTTGTGACGATTGTTTTGCAAAATGGCGTGGGCGCTGTTGGGGCAGTGCTTTTTAGCTATCCGGCGCAGGCCGGGGTGCTGTTCGGCTCGGCCGCGCTGATCGGCGGGCACGGCACAGCAATCGCCTGGGCCCCCGAAGTGGGTGCGGTAACTGGATTAGAGGGCGCGACCGAACTGGGGGTGGCCGTTGCAACCTTGGGCCTTGTATTGGCGGCTCTAGTCGGCGGCCCCATCGCGCGTTATCTGATCGAGGGCCGGAACCTGACACCTGAACGACCGGACGAAGAGCACACCGTCGGCCTACCCGAAAACCCCTCCGAGGCTGCCTCAAAGGTGGATCACCTGACCATCATGCGGGTGATGCTGTATCTGAACATCGCAATTGTTGCCGGGTATTTGCTTCATCAGGCCATCAGCGCGGCGGGGTTGAAGCTGCCGCTTTTCGTGCCTTGCTTGATCATGGGGATTGTAATTGCCAATCTGCGTTCTGCGCTTTTCCCCAAGGCTCCGCCAGTTGCTCGAACGCCCTCGCTGGCGCTTATTTCCGAGTTCTCGCTAGGCGCGTTTCTGGCCATGTCACTCATGAGTTTGCAGCTGTGGACCATTGCCGAGTTGGGACTGGCTATCATTGTGATTTTGGCAGCGCAGACACTTATGGCCGTGGCTTTTGTTATCTGGGTATTGTTCCCGGTGATGGGCGGCAGCTACCGCGCTGCTGTCTTGTCAGCGGGGTTCGGCGGGTTCGCCCTTGGGGCCACTCCGACCGCTATCGCGAATATGACCGCTGTTACCAAGCGATATGGCCCGTCGCCTATTGCCTTTATCGTGCTGCCCCTTGTATCCGCGTTCTTTGTGGATATTGCCAATGCCATCGTCATCCAGACGATCGTGAACTTCTAAGGACCGACCATGCCCGACCTGCTGATCGAACTGTTTTCCGAGGAAATCCCCGCACGGATGCAAGCCCGTGCCGGTGAGGATCTGAAAAAGCGGATTACCGATGGTCTGGTCGAGGCCGGTCTGACCTATGCCGGGGCCGCAGCGCTGACCACGCCGCGCCGCCTGACTCTGGCGGTTGAGGGGCTGCTGGCGGAAAGCCCAACCATCCGCGAAGAACGCAAGGGCCCAAAGGTCGCCGCCCCGGACAAAGCCATCGAAGGCTTCCTGCGCGGTGCGGGTCTGACCCGTGATCAGCTGGAAGAACGCGACACCCCCAAGGGCGCGGTTTATTTCGCCACCATCGAAAAAGCCGGTCGCCCGGCAGCCGAGATCGTGGCCGAAGTGCTTGAGGCCACCATCCGCAATTTCCCATGGCCCAAGTCGATGCGCTGGGGCAGCGGCCCGCTGCGCTGGGTACGCCCTTTACACTCGATCCTGTGCATCCTGTCGGATGAGGCGGGCGCGCAGGTCGTGCCGCTTGAGGTCGAGGGGATCAAATCCGGGGATACCACGGGGGGGCACCGTTTCATGGCTCCGGATCGGTTCTCGGTCACGTCTTTCGAAGACTATGCCGCCAAACTTAAACGCGCCTTTGTGGACCTGAACCCTGCGGACCGGGCCGAGCATATCTGGAACGACGCGCAGAACATGGCCTTTGCCGCCGGTTTGGAAGTGGTCGATGACAAGGGCCTGCTGGCTGAGGTTGCCGGTCTGGTCGAATGGCCGGTGGTTCTGATGGGTAAGATCGATGACGAATTTCTGGACCTGCCCCCTGAGGTTCTGCAGACCTCGATGAAAGAACATCAGAAGTTCTTTTCGGTGAAGAACCCCAAGACCGGTCGGATTGAACAGTTCATAACCGTCGCCAACCGCGAGACCGCTGACAATGGCGCGACTATTCTGGCAGGGAACCAAAAGGTGCTGTCCGCCCGGCTGGCGGATGCGAAGTTCTTCTGGGAGAACGACCTGCGCATCGTCAAGTCCGACGGGTTCGAACCTTGGGTCGAGAAACTGAATGCGGTGACGTTCCATGCCGAACTGGGCTCGCAGGGCGAGCGGGTTCTGCGCATCGCCGCGCTGGCGCATGAACTGGCCGGGGCAACGGGTGCGACGCCCGCACTGGCGATGATGGCCGCACAGTCGTGTAAGGCCGATCTGTCATCCGAGATGGTGTTCGAATTTCCCGAATTGCAGGGCTTGATGGGCCGCTACTACGCTCAGGCTGCCGAATTGCCAGCCGAGGTGGGGCAGGCCAGTCAGGAGCATTACTCGCCGCTTGGCCCGTCGGATGATGTGCCGACCGCGTCGGTCTCGGTGGCGGTGGCGCTGGCCGACAAGCTGGACACGCTGACGGGGTTCTGGGCGATTGACGAAAAGCCGACGGGCTCGAAAGACCCGTTTGCGCTGCGCCGTGCGGCGCTTGGGGTGATCCGGTTGATCCTGACCAACGATCTGCGCCTGTCATTGAATGATACCTTCACGTCGGCATTGGGAAGCCTGCTGAAACTGCCCGAATGGCAGGCAGCCCTGCTAGAGGCCAAGGCGAAACAAGCCAAGGCCGAGGATGCTGAGGCCGCCGCGCAAGAGGTTCATGGGCTGGCTCATCAGGTCGAAGCCGCGACAGCGATCGTCAGCAATGCTCCGGCGGACCTGCTGTCCTTCTTCCACGACCGCCTCAAGGTGTTCCTGCGAGACGAGGGCATCCGCCACGACATCATCGACGCCTGTATCGCGATGGACGGCAATGATGACCTCAACCTGTTGGTCAAACGCGCTCGTGCTCTGAACGCGGTGATCGCGACCGAGGATGGCGAGAACCTTGTTCAGGGCTTCAAACGCGCCAACAACATCCTCACACAGGCCGAGGAAAAGGACGGGGTCGAGTATTCCTACGGTGCGGATGTGAAATTCGCCGAGACCGACAGCGAAAAGGCGCTGTTTGCGGCGCTTGATAACGCGCAAGGTAAGATCGAAGCCGCGCAGAAGGCCGAGGATTTCCCCGCAGCCATGACCGCTATGGCCGCACTGCGCGGTCCGGTGGATGCCTTCTTCGAGGATGTTCAGGTCAATACCGACAATGACATCCTGCGGCGCAACCGCCTGAACCTGCTCAGCCAAATCCGGCAGGTCTGCGCGCGCGTCGCGGACCTCAGCAAGATCGAGGGCTGATCCAGATCGCCCTTGCGCCATTGGTGCAGGGGCTTATGCTGCGGGCAAACAAAAGGTGCCGCAGTGCAGAATAACCCGCATACTACATTAATTACGCCCACAGCGCCCGTGACCGCTTCGTCGCACGGGGGGCGTGCGAAGTGCCTGCAACGGCTTGTGCGTCTGGATATGCCGGTTCCGCGCACTGTGGCTCTGTCTTTTGATGCGGTGCAGAACATTGCGCAGGGCCAAGTTCCTGATATCGACGCTATTCTGGAGCAGTTCGCGCAGACGGATCTGTTGTGTGTCCGTCCCAGCTCTGAAGACCCCGATTGGGGTGGTCCCGGCGCAATTCTGAATATCGGGATGAACGACGCGCGCTATGTGGACCTGTCGGATTCGATGGGCGTCGAGGCTGCGGCAGCTTTGTACCTGCGTTTTGTCCAAAGCTACGCGATCCACGTGGCACGTCTGGACGCGGATGTTTTTGACGAGATCGACGCGGATGGGCGCGAAGGTCTGCAACAATCCTTGCGCGCCTACGAAGACGAGACGGATGAAAGCTTTCCGCAGGACCGGGGCGAGCAATTGGTTGCGGTTTTGCGCTCGATGGCGCGGGCGTGGGATGGCACTTCGGCGCGGTTGCTGCGGCAGGCCAAAGGTGCGCCCGCGGATGCCGGGCTGGGCCTTGTGATTCAAGAGATGATACCCGGTGTCGGTCAGGGAGAATGCGGGTCGGGCGTGTTGCAACTTATTGATCCGACAACAGGAATGCCGCAGATCACCGGTCGCTATCTGAGCCAGAGCCAGGGCCGCGATGCGCTGGGGGAAGGGGTGGCCGCGCTCTATCTTGAAAAGGACCCGCGCGGGAAATCTCTCGAAGAGGTTGCGCCTGACGCGTTTGCTGACCTGAAGGCACATGCCGCGCAGATGCGAGCCAAGCTACGCGAGGAGATGCAGGTCGAGTTCGTGATCGAAAACGGTCATGTCCATATTCTGGACGGTGTGCGGGTGCAACGCAGCGCTCGGGCGGCGGTCCGGATTGCCGTGCGTCTAGCCGAAGACGGCATCATACCGCCGCAAGAGGCCGTGATGCGAGTCGATCCGCATTCGCTGAACGAGTTGTTGCACCGTCAGGTTCACCCAGACGCGCAGCGCGACGTCCTGACTACCGGGATTGCCGCCAGTCCGGGTGCTGCTACCGGCAAGATCGTGTTCACAGCCGCCGAGGCACAGGCCAGCGCCGCACGGGGTGAACCCTGTATTCTGGTCCGCCGCGAAACCGCGCCGGAGGATGTGCGCGGGATGCACGCAGCTGTTGCCGTGCTAACCGAGAAGGGCGGGATGACCAGCCACGCGGCGGTGATTGGCCGTGGTCTGGGTCTGCCCTGCATAGTCGGCGCGTCCGAGATGCGATTCCAGACCAAGAAGAAGCTGCTGACCGCACCGGATGGTCGGATGTTCAAAACCGGGGATGTTCTGACAATCGACGGTAGTTCGGGCCAGGTTCTGGCAGGGCAGCCCGCAATGCTTGAAGCCGCCCTGGACGATTGTTTTCAAACGCTTATGGGCTGGGCTGACGCGGAGCGTGACATTGCCATCCGCGCCAATGCCGACACACCTGCCGACGCACAGACTGCACGCAACTTTATGGCGCAGGGTATAGGACTGTGCCGGACTGAACACATGTTCTTTGATCCCGGTCGTCTGATCGTGATGCGCGAGATGATCTTCGCGCAAACCTCTTCGGGTCGCGCGGCGGTGCTGGAACGCCTTTTGCCGATGCAGCGCGAAGACTTTGTCGAACTGTTCCGCATTATGGAAGGCCAACCCGTCTGTATCCGCCTGTTCGACCCACCATTGCATGAGTTCCTGCCCACCACTCGCAGCGGTCAGCGTGAGCTGGCCGAAGCGCTGGATCTGCCGGTGTCGGACGTTGAACGCCGGGTGGACGCAATGACCGAATATAACCCCATGTTGGGTTTGCGCGGCGTCCGTCTGGGCGTGACCGTGCCTGAGATTTACGACATGCAGGCCCGCGCCATCTTTGAGGCGACGCTTGAGGCCAGCAAGAACGGCGCACCAGTTGTGCCGGAGGTGATGATCCCTCTGGTTTCGGCCAAGCGCGAGGTAGAGCTCGTCAAATCGCGCATCGACACGGTTGCCGCCTCGGTCGCGGCTGAGCGCGGGCAAGAGTTTGAATATCGGCTGGGTGTCATGGTCGAAACCCCGCGTGCCTGTCTGCGCGCCGATGAGATTGCGCCGCAGACTGCGTTTCTGAGCTTCGGTACCAACGACCTGACCCAGATGACTTACGGCCTGTCGCGCGACGATGCCGGACGCTTTATGTCGGCCTATGTCCAGCAGGGTGTATTCGCCGAAGACCCATTCCACGTGTTGGACTCGGATGGCGTGGGAGAACTGCTGAAACTGGGCGCTGAGAGGGGGCGGCAAGTTAAACCGGACGTGACCCTATCGGTCTGTGGTGAACATGGCGGAAACCCCGAATCAATTGCCATCTGCCGTGCGCTTGGATTCGACTATGTCTCCTGTTCACCCTTCCGGGTCCCGGTCGCTCGGCTGGCTGCCGCTCAACTGGCGATTTCGTCCAGACTTGGGGGTTGACAGCGGCACAATCCGCTAGGATTAGTAGGAAACAAATCACACCGTCGTCATATATTTTTGACGTTACGGCGATTTTCCACTTGCTTTTTTCAGAAAACTGGACGTTTCCGATTCAATTCGGTATGAGCCTCGTCGCGCCCGCCGGGGGAGGGTATGGCGCCGAATGTGCCTGTGCGAGGTTATCTGAATGCTACGATACATACTGGCTGCTGCCACATTGGCGGCAACCGTGCTGCCAAGTGTTTCCGTCGCTGAGAGGGAAACCACTGATACTGCCAAGCGTGAACTTGTGACTCGGACTGAACTGCCCGGTCAAAACTTCCGCGAATACTTGAATTTGTTCAAGCCCCGAAAGGTACTTGAACAGCAGAAAATATCCTACTCCAAGGATTGGCTGGATGACCAGCCCGCCGCAACCGGGGATGAGCACTTCAAATGCCTGGCCGAGGCGCTTTACTTCGAAGCGCGTGGGGAAAGCGTGCGCGGTCAATTTGCCGTGGCTGAGGTCATCATGAACCGTGTGGACAGCAGCCGCTTTCCGGACACGCTGTGTGGGGTGATCAAGCAAGGGACCGGCAAGAAATACCAGTGCCAGTTCACTTATACTTGTGATGGCCGCAAGGAAGTGATCCGAGAGAAAAAAGCCTATGAGCGGGTGTCCAAAGTAGCCCGTGCCGCGATTGACGGCCTCAGCGATGCGCTGACCGAAGGGGCGACCCATTATCATACCAAGGCGGTGAAACCGTCCTGGGCGCGGGTCTACAAGGAAACGGCTCGGATTGGTGTGCATATTTTCTATCGCCACAATTATCGGACGGCTAGCAACTAACTGACGCACCCGCGCTGGAACCCTGATGGCGCGGGGCGTTGGATGATCTATGTTATGGGCCAGGAGGCCCATAATGCTGTTTAACCGTCGACAATTCCTGGGCGCGTCTGCTGCCCTATCTGCCTTTCCAAAAGTGGGCTTGGCTGCGTTTCCAGAATTAGTGGCGCGCGAAGCGGCGCAACAGATTGCGCCGGTGGAATTCCCGAAAACACCGGTTTGGGGCTTTGGCGGAACCGTACCGGGTACAGAAATCCGCGTACCGCAAGGCGGGCGCGTGCAGCGCAGGGTGTCGAATGCTCTGCCTCAGGCCACGTCGGTGCATTGGCACGGCATTCGAATTGACAATGCGATGGACGGTGTGCCGGGTCTGACGCAGGATGTCATCGAGTCCGGGGGCGCGTTCGACTATGACTTTGCTGTCCCTGATGCCGGAACCTATTGGTATCACTCACACAATCGCACGGTTGAACAGGTGGCCCGTGGCCTTTATGGCCCGCTGATCGTCGAAGAGCCTGACGCGCCAGACGTCGATCGGGATCTGACGTTGATGCTGGATGACTGGCGGCTGGACCCGGAAACCGGGCAGATAACGGATGATTTCGACAATGGACATGACCTCAGCCATGCCGGGCGGCTGGGTAATATCATTACCGTAAATGGTCAGTTGGATCCCTCGTATCAGGTGGGTGCGGCCGAGCGGCTGCGCCTGCGTTTGATCAACGCCTCGAATGCTCGGATATTCGATCTGGGTATAGACGGGCTGACCGGCTGGATCGTGGCGCTGGACGGAATGCCGTTGGAGACCCCGCTGGAGATTACCGACACCTTCCCGCTGGGGCCGGCGCAACGGGCAGACATGATCGTTGACGTGCGCGCCTTGGCCTCAGAAACCGCCAGCCTTGTCAGCTTTGAGCGTGACGGTGGTTTCGGCCTGGTCCGCTTTGACGTGTCGGGTGCGGGCAGAGCGGTGCGATCCGGCATCGCGGCGCTGCCGCCCAATCCTCTGCCGGCGATATCCACGGATAGTGCACCACTGCATCGGATGGAGATGCAGGGCGGCGCGATGCGTTGGCTCAGCTCGGCCAAGTTGGGCGAAACCGAGCTGACGGGGCAGGAACTGGCCCAACTTGGGCGGTTTTGGGCGTTGAACGGATATGCTGAACGCCCCAAGGACCCGTTTCTGGACACCCGACTGGGGGAAACCCACCAGATCGAGTTTGCCAACCAGACGGCGTTTCCCCATGCGATGCACATGCATGGCCATCATTTCCGTATCATCTTGTCGGATGGCAGCCTTGGTCCGTGGCGCGACACCGTCCTGCTGGGGCGGGGGCAAACCCGACAGGTCGCTCTGGTTGCGGATAATCCGGGCAGTTGGCTGTTGCATTGTCACATGTTGGGCCATGCCGCATCGGGGATGATGAGCTGGTTTCGCGTCACCTGACGACGCATTCGACGACTGGAAAGGCGTTTGTTGCGGTGCTATACGCGCCCGCAATGTCTAATTTGGGCAGATCAGTCCCAATGCCCGAGAAGGTCCGTCTTATGAGTTCTGAAATCCGCCTCGCCTTTGCGCACCCTTCGGAACGGTCCGAAGCGATGGCCGCCGGAGAGCCTTTGGATCGAATCTCGCTGAGGGATCACATTGTTGAGGTCGAGATCGGTGCCTTTCAGGCCGAACGTGGGACCACCCAGCGCATCTGCTTCAACATTGTGGTCGAGGTGCGGCCTTTGACCGATGCGATTGATGACGATGTTGACCGCATTCTGTCCTATGACCGCGTGACCGAGGCGATTGCCTTTGAACTGGCTGCCGAGCGGTTGAACCTGCTGGAAACATTGGCAGAGCGTGTTGCCGAGCGTATTTTGCTTGAACCGCAGGCTGTAAAAGCTTTTGTTCGAATTGAAAAACTGGATCGCGGGCCTGGCGCACTGGGGGTCGAGATTGTGCGTGGCAAGGATGCTGTGCACCACGACGTGGTCGAGGAAGAACGTCCCCATCCACGTCTTGTCTTCCTTTCGAACGAGGCGATTGCCTCGGGCAATCTAACCGGTTGGATCGACCAGCTTGAGAACCGGCAACGCCCGCTTATCCTGTGCGTTGGAAGTGCAGACTTGGCTGTTCCCCAGACGGGTCATGCGATGACCCAGCGTCGGATCGACCTTTTGGCGATCGAACAAAATGCCTGGGTTCTGGCCGCGCGGGATCACCGCTGCGTTGTTGTCTCGACCCGGACCGAGCTGGATTGGGCGATGAAGAACGGGCAGATTTGCGTTTGGGCCCCGTCCAAGATCGTGCTGGATGCGGTTGATGGTCCCTCGGCCGCGCCGTCGGACGCAGTGGCGCTGGCGGCCTGGTTTGCGGCCACATTTGAAGCCAGCGAGATGATGGTTATTGGAGGCGCACTGCCAGACGACCCTAAAACACCATTGCGCGCTGTCTCTGTGGATCAGGCGCAACTGTGACCACCTACTACAGACCTTTGGTTCAGAACGGCGCTCGGCGTCCTGAAGGGGCCGTGACTTTGGCCGGACAGGCGCTGTGGTTTACCCATGTGGAACGCTTGAGACGGACGGAAAACGCCTCTGTTGTCGCAGTGCAGGACGTGCCTGATGAGATTCTGGCCATCCTTTCGCGTCCCCGCGCGCCCATTGCAGGGCTGGATATGAACTGCCCGCACATCATGGGCATCTTGAATGCAACGCCGGACAGTTTCTCGGACGGTGGGGTGCACAATTCGGTGCAAACTGCCTGGGACGCGGCGGAGCAAATGGTTGGGCAAGATGCGACGATCCTGGATATCGGCGGCGAATCCACCCGACCCGGAGCCGCGTTTGTCCCAGAGGACGAAGAGATCGCCCGGACCAAACCCCTGATCCAAGCGATCTGCGAGCGGACCAAAGCGCTGATTTCGATCGACACGCGCAAAGCCAGCGTCGCAAAGGCGGCGTGGCAGGCGGGGGCTGGCCTGATCAACGATGTCTCGGGCTTTACTTTCGATCCAGACTTGGCCCCGTTCTGCGCAGAAGTTGGGGCACCGGTCTGCGTCATGCATATGCAGGGCGACCCGACCAACATGCAGGACGATCCCAGATATAATGACGTGCTGCTGGACGTGTATGACTTCTTGAACGATCAGGTGCAGTATCTGGAGGCCCTTGGTCTGAACCGCAACCAGATCATTGTCGATCCGGGTATCGGTTTTGGCAAGTCCGTGGACCACAACGCAACTCTGTTGCGCAATCTCAGCCTGTTTCACGGGTTGGGATGCCCAATCCTATTGGGTGTGTCGCGCAAGGGGTTCATCGGGCGGATCGGCAAAGAGACGCGCAAGGACGCCCGCGCGCCCGGTTCGATTGCGGTTGGGCTGGCTGGTCTGGCACAAGGGGTACAGATCCTGCGGGTTCACGACGTGGCTGAGACCGCTCAGGCCTTGCGTCTGTGGGCTGCCGTCCGGTAATCCGGTCGCAGGCAAGAAACGACGGAGAGAGACCAATGCGCAAGCTGTTCGGAACCGACGGGGTGCGGGGCACTGCCAATACCCATCCGATCACGGCTGAGATGGCCCTGCGCATGGGAGCGGCCGTAGGCCGGTATTTCCGCCGCGATCAATCCGGTGCGCACCGCGTGGTCATTGGTAAAGATACGCGCCTGTCCGGTTACATGTTGGAAAACGCGCTGACGGCGGGGCTGACCTCGACCGGGATGAACGTGCTGTTGCTGGGGCCGGTGCCCACGCCCGCGGTTGGATTGATGACGCGGTCCATGCGGGCGGATCTGGGCGTGATGATCTCGGCCAGCCATAACCCGGCCGAGGATAACGGCATCAAGTTCTTTGGCCCGGACGGGTTCAAACTATCGGATCAGGCTGAGATTGAGATCGAGCGTCTGATCGAAGAGGGTGTCAAACCCGCGCAAGCGCAAAATATTGGCCGCGCACGCCGGGTGGACGATGCGCGGTTCCGTTATGGTGAGCGGGTCAAATCCTCGCTGTCGCGCGATCTTCGGCTGGATGGGTTGAAGGTGGTGGTTGATTGCGCCAACGGGGCCGCCCACCGCACCGCGCCCGAGGTTCTTTGGGAGTTGGGGGCCGAGGTCATCCCGGTTGGCGTCACGCCAAACGGTAAAAACATCAACTTGAATTGCGGCTCGACCAAACCTCAACTCGCGGCTGAGACGGTTGTGGCCCATGGTGCCGATGTAGGCATCTGTCTGGATGGCGATGCGGATCGGGTCGTTATGGTCGATGAACACGGGCAGGTTGCGGATGGCGACCAGTTGATGGCTCTGCTGGCCGGGAGCTGGGCCGAGGCTGACCGCCTTAAAGGCGGTGCTTTGGTGGCGACAGTTATGTCCAATCTGGGGTTGGAACGGCATTTGAACGCGCTTGGGTTGCGGTTGGAACGGACGGCGGTTGGAGACCGCTATGTCGTCGAACGGATGCGCGAAGGCGGGTTTAATCTGGGCGGCGAACAATCTGGTCATATCGTCATGAGCGACTATGCCACCACTGGTGACGGGTTGATGGCGGGGCTGCATTTTCTGGCCGAGATGGTGCATTCGGGCCGCAAAGCCTCGGAACTGGCGGTGCAGTTTGAAACCGTACCGCAATTACTTAAGAATGTGCGATACGGCGAAGGTCAAACGCCGCTTGATACTGCGAACGTCAAAGCGGCCATCGCCGATGCCGAGGCGCGTCTGAACGGGCAGGGGCGCTTGCTGATCCGCAAATCGGGGACCGAGCCACTGATCCGCGTCATGGCCGAATGCGAGGACGATGTGCTGTTGACCCAAGTCGTTGATGGCATCGTCGCCGAGGTCGAGGCTGTCGCCGGTTAACGCCCAATCAGCATACGACGCAGGCTGAACCACTGGCTGATCGCTAAACCGGTCAGGATCATGGCCAGCGCGATGAAGAACCTCAGCGGCAACGCCTCGGACAGAATCCATGCGCCAAAGACCATCGACCAGATGGGCACCTGATAGTTGACCAGCGTCAGGAATACCGACCCCGCGCTGCGGATGATGGACACGCGCAATAGGGTGGCGAAGGCGGTGGGTAAAAGGCCAAGCGCAATGATTGCCAGACCGGGTCGCATGCCCTGCCACTGCGGGATGCCCTCGGTCAGCAGCATGACGGGCAGCAACAGAACCGCCCCCACCATCAGCGACAATGCCGCCAACGCGACCGGATCAATCGGTGGGCAACGTCGGGTGAAGATCGATGCGCAGGAATAACAGAGAGCCGCTCCGATACAGGCCAGTTGCGCCAGCGGTTCCGTGCCTTGTCCGATCTGCGTTAGACCTGGGCCGATCAGCACCAATGCCCCAGAAAAACCCAGCGATACGCCCAGAAATCTGCGTAGATTCAACGGCTCGTCCGAGAAGAAATGTGCCAGCGGTAGTACCATTAGTGGAATCGCTGCCATCGACAGCCCCGCAAAGGCCGAAGGCACATATTGCTGCCCCCAGCTCAGCAACAGAAAGGGCAACGCGGTCGATAGTAGGCCGATGATGGCAATGAAGGACCACAGCTTGGCATCGCCCGCAGGCAATTTGCGACCGGTCACGGCCATCATTCCCAGCAAGGTCAGCGCCCCCAAGGTGGTCCGCGCGGTTGCAACCGTGACCGGGCCATACCCTTCCAACGCCATAGCTACGACCATGAATGTGCCGCCCCAGATAAGGCCCAGGGCGATGACGCCGCTCCAGTCGCGAGATGTGGGTTGATCGACCATGGCGAGGCTCCGATGGGGACAAAAAAGGCGACCCGAAGGCCGCCCTTTCGCGTGATCCAGACGGGATCAGTTCTTTTCTTTGTCGACCATTTTTCCGGCCGATATCCAGGGCATCATGGCGCGCAGCTTGGCACCGGTTTCCTCGATCATGTGCTCGTCATTGGCGCGGCGCGACGCTTTGATGGTCGGCTGGCCAACTGCGTTTTCCAGCATGAAGTCACGGACGAACTTGCCCTGCTGAATGTCACTCAGAACCTCTTTCATACGCGCTTTGGTCTCGTCGTATTTCAGAATGCGCGGGCCGGTGACGTACTGGCCGTACTCAGCCGTGTTCGAGATTGAGTAGTCCATGTTCGCGATGCCGCCTTCGTAGATCAGGTCCACGATCAGCTTCACTTCGTGCAGACACTCGAAATAGGCCATTTCGGGCGCATAACCGGCTTCGACCAGTGTTTCAAAGCCGCAGCGGATCAGCTCAACCAGACCGCCGCACAGAACGGCCTGCTCGCCGAACAGGTCGGTTTCACACTCTTCGCGGAAGTTGGTCTCGATGATGCCCGAACGACCGCCACCGATGGCCGAGCAATAGGACAGACCGATTTCCAGCGCCTTGCCGGTTTCGTCCTTGTCGACGGCCACCAGACAGGGCACGCCGCCGCCTTTGACGTATTCGCCGCGCACGGTGTGGCCGGGGCCTTTGGGGGCCATCATAATGACGTCGACGCCTTCTTTCGGCTCAATCAGGCCAAAGTGGACGTTCAGGCCGTGGGCAAACGCGATGGCCGCGCCGGGCTTGATGTTGTCATGCACGTATTTCTTGTAGGTTTCGGCCTGCAGTTCATCGGGCATGGTAAACATGATCAGGTCACACCAGGCGGCGGCTTCGGCGATACCCATTACGGTCAGACCTTCGGCTTCGGCTTTCTTGGCCGAGGCCGAGCCTTCGCGCAGCGCCACAACAAGGTTCTTCGCACCCGAGTCGCGCAGGTTCAGCGCGTGGGCGTGACCTTGCGAGCCATAGCCCAGGATTGCCACTTTCTTGTCTTTGATCAGGTTGATGTCGCAATCGCGATCGTAGTAGACGCGCATATCGCCGGTCCTTTCTGTTTTCGATTGAGGATTGTTCTACTGGCTCATGCTGGGGAAGGCGATGGTGTTTTCCTTGAATTATTCCAGCAACCGTGATAATTTATTCTCAATTTAGCTTTTCGGTGAAAAAATCATGCTAGATGACGTCGATCGCAGATTGCTGCGCCATTTTCAGGCCGATCCCAGCCTCTCGACCGCCGAATTGGCGGAACGCGCGCGCATCAGCACCAGCCTGTGCTGGCGCAGGATCGAAAAAATGCAGGAGGCCGGTATTATTGAAGGGCAGGAGGTCGTCATAGACTGGTCGGCTTTGGGCTATGCTGTCGAGGTCTCGTTGCGCGTGACTTTGGACAAGACCCAGCCCCGTGCGTTTGACGAATTCACCGCAGCCGCGCGACAGGTGGCCGAAGTGATCGAGATCCAAACCTTTTTGGGTCGTGTCGATGTACGCCTGTCCGTGTTGGCGCGGGATATGTCGCACTATCAGCAGCTCTACCGCGATCAGATCCTGACCTTGCCCCATATCGCGGATATTGAGGCGTTGATGCATATCGCGCGGGTCAAAAGCGACGTGGTGCTGCCGGTATGAACGAGTTGGACGAAATCGACCGCAAAATTCTGCGTGCTCTTGTGCAGGACGCATCCCAAAGCGCCGGGGCGCTGGGACGCAAACTGGGCCTGTCCCAACCCGCCACATGGAGGCGCATCCGTCGTCTGGAAGACGCAGGGGTTATCAAAGGCCGGCGCCTGCGCCTGAACGCCGAGGCGCTTGGGTTTGGAGTTACGGTGTTTCTGGGCGTCAAACTGGCCCGCAAGGGTCAGATCAGCCTGGAGGATTTCGAACGTGCCGTCAGCGCCATCCCCGAGGTTCAGACGGTCGAGCATGTTCTGGGACTATATGACTACCGTCTGCGCGTCGTGGCGCGCGATCTGGCCGATTTCGAACGGGTGCTGCGCCGTCGGATCATGACCCTCCCCGGTGCAGGCGATGTCGAGGCCAATGTTTTGCTCAGTGAAGAACGCTTGCCGGGGCCGATCGGCTAGTCAGTATTTGGTTCTGATGCAATAGCCGGGATGGTGCGTCATCCGGGCAAATGTCATGGGTTGACCATCTTTCCATGTCGTCCGCTCAAGCTGAATCATCGAGGTCCCCGCCGTCGTGCCCATGAATTCTGCCAGCCGTCCATCAGCAGAAATCGCGCAGAACGCCACCTCTGCCTCGGTAAAGGGGGCGGCGTTCAGCAGCCATTCATGCGGGCCGTGATCGTTCAGATTGGCGTGCTCGACCTCGGGGACGGCGTCGATATTGATCCAGCGTTCTTCAAGCTGAAAAGGCCGGTTGTCAGCGTAGTGCATACAGATGACGTGCAGAACCTTTACATCAGGCGATACGCTAAGCTGCGATGCCAACCAACCCGGGCTGGGGACCACATTCCGTTCGACAAGAGCGTATCGATAGGTTGAGTTCTGGCTTTCAACCGACTGACGCGCCAGCGAAAACTCCAGCTTAGCATGTTTGCTCGGCTCTTTTTTTACGCGCGTGCCGCTTTTGCGTTTGCGTTCGACAAAACCCTGATCTGCCAATTCACGCAGCGCCCGGTTCACCGTCGCCCGCGCGCAATTGAACTCCTCGGCCAATTGCGTTTCCGTTGGTAGCAGCGACCCCTGTGGCCAGATACGGGTTTCGATACGCCGCTTTACTTCGTCACGTACAACCTGAAAACTGATCCGCTTTTGCGCCGTCACGATTAGAAATACCTTTCTGCTTCAAAGTGTGCGTATCTGGTCAGAAACACGTCAGGGTGTAAAGGGCGGCTGACACTGTTTGGCGTCATTTAGTGCCCGATTGAAAGAGAAAAAAGTAATTTTTTTGTTGAAGTTACCATCTTCCGTGGGGTCAATAGCCGGGACTGACCCTCAGGTGGTCGCGTGAAAATCGAAAGGACAAAATATGCCAGCGCTCTTGGATACTGTTGATCCCAATGGGCTTGAGGAGTTTTCGGTGGTGTTCACTGACCGATCTCTGAACCACATGTCCGCACAGTTTCAGCAGGTCATGCGCGACATCTCCGATATGTTGCGGGACGTCTACAAAGCGGATGGCGTGGCGGTCATCCCCGGCGGCGGCACCTACGGCATGGAGGCCGTGGCGCGGCAATTTGCCAGCAACGCAAACGTGGTGGTCGTGCGCAACGGTTGGTTCTCGTATCGCTGGAGCCAGATCATCGAGACTGGCGGCTTGACGGCTTCGGCCACTGTGCTCAAGGCGCGGCAGACCGGGAACTCAAGCCCGTCTCCTTTCGCACCTGCACCAATTGACGAGGTCGTGGCGACCATTCGTGACCAGCGTCCGGATGTGGTTTTTGCCCCACATGTGGAAACATCGGCGGGGGTCATTTTGCCGGACGACTACATAACGGCGATGGCGGAGGCCGCTTATGAAGTCGGCGCGCTGATGGTGCTGGATTGTATTGCGTCGGGCTGTGCTTGGGTCGACATGAAGGCGACAGGCGTGGACGTCCTGATCTCGGCCCCGCAGAAAGGGTGGAGCGCAACGCCTTGCGCGGGTCTGGTGATGCTATCCGAACGGGCCGAGGCGCGGCTTGAGGAAACCACGTCGGACAGTTTCGCCGTGGATCTGAAAAAGTGGCGGCAGATCATGCAGGCCTATGAGGGCGGCGGTCACGCCTATCACGCGACGATGCCGACGGATTCGCTGAAGGATTTCCGGGACACGATGGCGGAAACCCGAGACTATGGATTTGAAAAACTGCGCGACGCGCAGTGGGCGTTGGGCAATGGCGTCCGCGCGATGCTGAAGGACAAGGGCGTTGTCTCGGTCGCGGCTGATGGGTTCGGCGCGCCGGGCGTTGTTGTCAGCTACACGGGCGACCCCGAAGTGCAGAACGGCAAGAAATTTGCAGCTTTGGGCATGCAGATCGCCGCAGGTGTGCCGCTGCAATGCGATGAGCCCGAAGGGTTCAGCACTTTCCGCCTGGGCCTGTTCGGGTTGGACAAGCTTTATGATGTGGATGGCACGATTGCGCGTCTGAAGCGCGTGCTGGATCAGGTGATCTAGGCGCGGGTCAGCGCACGCCCAGACCCATTTGCATCAGCGTTCTACGTACCGGCGGTAAGGAATAGAGCGCATTCAGCCCCATCGCCCGTGCGTCGCGAAGCGGCCGTGCCTCGATCATCGAGGCGCGGTTCAGCAGGTCGATTCCCTTCACGCGCATCTCGATCTCGGTGTGGCGGGACTTGTGATAGGTGTCCAACATCTGCGCGTCGCCCAGCCCCTCGGGGCGGGCTTGCGCAAGGTCTAGAAGGCTGCGCAGATCGCCCAAGGACATGTTCAGCCCCTGTGCGCCGATGGGCGGAACCACATGGGCGGCCTCGGCCATCAGGGCGATACGCTCGCCTGACAGGCGCTCGGCCGATTGGCTGATGATCGGCCAGATCGTCCGGCGCGAGGCCAGTTTCAGCGGCCCGAACAACCCGCAGGACCGTTCGGTCATCAGCGCCTCGAACGCGTCGGGTTCAGTGTTCAGCAATTCAACTGCACGCGGCCCACGCTCCATCCACACAATCGCCGACGAAGGCTGACCCTGCCAGTCGGGCAGGGGAACCAGTGTGAACGGCCCGCCTGAACGGTGGATTTCGGTCGAGACGTTTTCGTGCGGGATCGGATGCGTGACGGCAAAGGCCAGAGCCTTTTGGCCGTAGCGCGTGGTGTGGGTCTGGATGCCCGCCGCCTCGCGCATGGGCGAATTGCGCCCGTCCGCGGCCACGACCAGCTTGCAGCGGACGCGGCTGCTGTCGCTCAGGCTCACGCGCGCTTCATTGGTGCGAGTGAACAGGCTGACCGTGCCGGTGCCGGGGCGGAAATCCACGTTGGGCAGTTCGGCCAAACGCGCCACCATCTCGCGCCGCAACAGCCAGTTGGGCAGGTTCCACCCGAAGGGCTGGTCCGAGATATCGGCGGCGTTGAAATCACGCACGACGCGGGGTTCGGGCACATCTCCGCCCGCGTCCACGATGCGCATGATCTGCAGCGGGGCGGCATGGGCATCCAGTCGCGCCCACAGCCCGCATTGATCCAAAAGCCCGTGCGCCGGTTGCAGGAAGGCCGTGGTCCGCATGTCGGACCCGTCCACGTCGCGTTCCGTCACCGGAGGGGTGGGGTCAACGCAGATCACGTCGAACCCGGCTGTTCCGAAAGCCGCCGCAGCGGTCAACCCGGCGATTCCACCGCCGGAAATCAGGATGTCACAGCTATCTGTCATGGGCTTGGCCTCCGTTTGGGCAGAACCTAGTGCGGTTCCGTGCGGGGTGCCAAGTGACATCCTGTCCCGTGCCTTACCCGCGTGAAATCAGGATGAGGATCAGGAACATCACCGGCACCATCATCACGGCGGGGATGTACAGGCCCGGCAGGCCGAACAACAAGATTGAACACCCCCACATGCTGAAGATCGCCAGGGCCGTATAACCCCAATCCTCACCGTCGCTCTGGGCCACGTCCTTGGCCATCCAGCCAAACAGGGGGATTGCAAACAACAGGCGCTGCCAGATGGGCAGGCGCCGAGGGACCTCGATCGCGCTCATGGGTTTCTCCGATTCTGTTCGTCGCTGAGGCGCATATAGGGGCGATGCTGCACCCGCGAAATACACAGATGGTCGCAGTGTGACAGCCTATCGCAGGTGGGCCAGAAACGCGGTCAGGTCGTCGGTGTGATGATGGATGTGATCGGCCTCATGCGGCTCGGGCGCGACGTGGACGGTGCGCATTCCCATCGCATGCGGAGCGGCCAGATTGCGCGGGTCATCTTCGAACATGGCGGCTTGTTTGGCGTCGATCCCGTCCTTGGCAAAGATTGCCTCGAACGCAGCTTTCTGGGGCTTTGGTCGATAGCCCGCATGTTCGATCCCATAGATCGCATCAAACAGCCCGCTCAGACCGCGTGCCGCCAGAACCCGCTCGGCATAGGGCGCGCTACCATTGGTATAGACGATACGGCGGCCGGGCAGAGAACGGATGTGGTCGGCCAGTTCCGCGTCGGGGTCCATATGGCTCATGTCGACCTGGTGAACCGCGTGCAGATAGGGATCGGGGTCCAGATCATGCTCGGCCATCAGACCGGCCAGCGTGGTGCCGTATTCGCGCCAGTAATGGCCGCGCAGCCGATCCGCCTCGGCCCGGTCGACGCCGATGGCCTGCACCACGTAGTCGGTCATCAGCACCTCGATCTGATCGAACAGGCGCATATGGGGCGGGTAGAGGGTGTTATCCAGATCGAACACCCATTGGGTGACGTGAGAAAAGGCGGGTTTGACCATGGGCTTGGTTTAGGCTGCGCGCCAGCGGTTTTCAATGCCACACTTGATCCGAAGGGGCGGTGACGGATAGACAGGTTCGAACGAGGAGACGAACCACCCCATGCCCCAGTCCAAACAGTCCAACAGGGACGCCTACAGCCTGATACTCGAAGCGATAGACGTGGGTGTGTATAAACCCGGCGACCGTTTGGTCGAAAGCGAGCTGGCAGAGCGTTTCGGCGTATCTCGCACGCCCATCCGCGAGGCGTTGCAACGACTTGAGACGCAATCGCTGCTTGAGCGGGACGGGCGGTCTCTGATTGTGGCCTCGCTGGACCACAACCAGATGGCCGAGCTGTACGTGGTACGGCGCGAGTTGGAGGGGCTGGCAGCCAGTCTGGCGGCAAAACACGCCACCGAGGAAGAGATCAAGGTGCTGCAGGATATGGTTGCCGCTGACGATGCGCTGGTCGATGACCCGACCGCTCTGTCGCGTGCCAATCGACGTTTTCACGAACAGATCCATCTGGCCTCGCACAATCGCTATCTGGTGCAGCAACTGGACCTTGTGCACCGCACCATGGCGCTGATGGCGACCACCTCGCTGGCTGTGCAGGGACGGGGAGAGATCGCTCAGAACGAACACAAGAGCATCGTCGACGCCATCGCTACGCGCGATGAAGAGGCCGCGGCTCGCGCGTTGAAGGAGCATATCTCGGTCGCCTTCATGACACGGCTGAAACAGGATGCTGTTCGGCGCGAATCCTGATCAGGGCGCGGTTTCTTCATAGGCCTGACCATGCTGGGTCTTGTCCCAGAAGAATGGATTGATCACCAGTTCCCACAGCGCCTTATATGCCGCCAGAACGCCCAAAGGGAAATATAGTGGCATGGTCGGGACCCAGGGCATTAGAAACCGCCTCTCACGCGCGGCGACGGCGAGCATTCCGGTAATCAGGTTGATGATCTCGGCTGCGATGAACAGGTAAATCAGACCTATCTGGATGTCGCCGGGCATGACCTGATCCAGCGGGCTGGTCAGGCCCAGGGTTGTAAGCCAGAACAGCCACAAGGCAGGGGCCAGCAAGAACTGCCCGACCGTGCCGAGGAAAAACGCTTGCACGCCCAGAAATCGCAGCGGGCCCAGTTCGGCCAGCAGGCGCAGGGGCGAGCGCATATGGACAAGATATGTGACCATGAACCCCTTGAGCCAGCGCGAACGTTGCTTCACCCATGGCCAGGCGTGGAAATTGGCCTCTTCGAAGGTTGTGGTGTCGACCATCTCGGTCCGGTACCCGGCGCGGCTGAGGCGGACACCAAGGTCGGCATCCTCGGTGACATTGTGTGCGTCCCAGCCGCCCAGTTCCAACAGCTTGTCACGGCGGAAGAAAAAGGTCGTGCCGCCCAATGGCACCACAAGGCCCATGCGCGCGATGCCTTGTAGAATGATCCGGAACCAACTGTTGTATTCGATGGTAAAGCAGCGCGAGCGCCAGTTGGTGCGCGGGTTGTAGTAGTCCAAGACACCTTGCAGACAGACCACATCGTCGTCAGCCTGCGCAAACTGGCGCACGACCCGCTCGATCTGGTCGGGTTGTGGCGCGTCCTCAGCGTCCCAGACGCCTAGAATGTCGCCCCGGCAAAAGTCCAGCGCATAGTTCATCGCTCGGGGTTTAGTGGTCAGGCCGTTCAGGGCGGGCACCTCGATCGTTCTGATCCAGCTTGGCAGATCGACTCGAGACAGCGTTTCGCGTGTGACGTCGTCAGACTGCTCAAGCACCAGAATGATGTCCAGCAAGGCTTTGGGATAGGTCAGGCGGTGCAGACGGCGGATCAGAGCATCCGCGATTTCGCGTTCCTTGTAGAGGGGCACCATGATCGACACGCAGGGCAGGCGATCCAGCTTGCCCTTCGGTAAGCGCGGTGACTGCGGGACGGGCTTGAAATAGGCCAACAACCCGGCCAGCCGAAGGCATAGAAACAAAACCAGTGACCCGACAGCCGCGCCGACAAGGACTGATAGCCCCAGTGTCGGGTAGACCAGAAAGCCAGTCATCAGGGTCAACAGCATCACCGTTGGGCCGATGCGGGCCCGCAAGCTCCAGGACCGGCAGCTTTGATCCTCGGACACGCGGGTTTCCGCCTTTTCAGCCAGGTCCTGCGCGTAAATGCGGGCGATTTCCCGGTCAATCGCGCCGGAGGAACACAGCACCGGCACCATGGCGCAATCCTGATCCTGAATCGCATCGCGGATCGCGTCGAAACGGTCAGGGCGTGCGGTGGCAATCAGCAGGATTGGACCACTCTGTTTCCAGGGGATGACATTGTGTTGCAACCAGAATTCGACGGGTTTGATCTGGCAGAGCCCATCCTGCGCCGGTGTCTCGGACAGGTTCGCCACCTGCAATCCGGTTTGATCCGCTAAGGCGCGCAAAACGTCGTCGCGGCTGACCCAGCCCTCGGCCACCAGAATCTCACCCAGCGGTGCCTGTTGTCGCGCTTGAAGGTGCAGTGCTTTTTCTAACTGATCCGGCGTGATCAGGTCCCGGTCGCGCAGACACGTGCCCAGAGGCCGCCTGACCCGCGTCGGAATGGGCGCGGCGCGTGCGAAATGTTGTAAGTTCAGTTCAACCACGAAAAAACCCTGACACGTTTGGCCGGTGTCAGGGTTCATCCATTAAGGTTAACAAGCGGTTAATCTTGATTCGCTTGTGTTATGCCTGTGTTTTTTGCGCGGCCATCGCCTGAGCGAAACGTTCAAACAAGTAGAAACTGTCCTGCGGGCCGGGTGACGCTTCGGGGTGGTATTGCACCGAATAGACAGGCCGGTCGGACATGCGAATACCGCAGTTCGATCCGTCAAACAGCGAGCGGTGGGTTTCGACCACGCCTTCGGGCAAGGACTGCGCATCCACTGCAAACCCGTGGTTCATCGAGGTGATCTCGACCTTGCCGGTCTCCAGATCCTTGACGGGGTGGTTTGCGCCGTGATGGCCGTGGTTCATCTTGACCGTCTGACCGCCCAGGGCCAGCGCCAGCATCTGGTGGCCCAGACAAATGCCAAAAACGGGCAGGTCGGTGGTGTCCAGAACTTCTTTGATCATCGGAACGGCATATTCGCCAGTTGCCGCTGGGTCGCCGGGGCCGTTGGACAGAAACACGCCGTCAGGGTTATGGGCCAGCACTTCGGCAGCTGTTGCAGTGGCAGGGAGGACGGTTACGTCACAGCCCGACGAAGCCAGGCACCGCAGAATGTTGCGCTTTGCGCCGTAGTCGATGGCGACAACCTTGTGCACCGGTGCTTCCTGGCGTGTGTACCCGTCCGGCCAAGCCCAACGCATTTCATCCCAGCGATAGCTTTGCGCGCAAGTGACGTCCTTGGCCAGATCCATTCCCTCCAACCCGGCAAAGCCGCGCGCGGCAGCGACCAACGCTTCGATGTCGAAATTCCCTTCGGGGTCATGGGCCAGCGCTACATGGGGTGCGCCTTGTTGGCGGATGGCGCGGGTTAGGCGGCGGGTGTCGACGCCACCGATGGCAATACGGCCACGGCGCGCAAGCCATGTCTTCAGTTCTTCGGCCGAGCGCCAGTTGGAGGGCTCGGTCGGGTCCCACTTGACCACCATGCCCGCCGCGACGGGGTCGCCGGTTTCGTCATCCTCGGGGTTTACGCCGACATTGCCAATATGCGGGAAGGTGAAGGTTACGATCTGACCGGCATAAGAGGGGTCGGTCATGATCTCTTGATAGCCGGTCATGGCGGTGTTGAAACACAGCTCGGCAACAGTTTGGCCGGTGGCGCCAAAGCCGATCCCGTAGAACAGGGTTCCGTCGGCCAATGCCAGACATGCGGTGGGCTTGGACGGGGTGTTCTGGGCCATGGCGCGACTCTCCTGCAAGGTAAACCGGCGCATACCTAAGGGGGTTACGCGTTTGGGTCAAGCCTGTTCAATTTTTGGGCTATTCAAATAAATCAATAGCTTAGATGTTGTTGCCCCCTGTTGTGTCACGCTTTTTGTTTCGATATGGTCGGGGTTCCTTTTCCATGGGGATGGACAGATCATATGGATATGCGATCACGGGTGAACTCTGCCCTGAAGCAAGCAATGAAAGACAAGGAGGCCGAGCGTCTGTCGACGCTGCGGTTGATCAACGCTGCGATCAAGGATCGCGACATCGCCTCGCGCGCTTCGGACAATGAAGAGGCCAAGGGATGCGGCGATTCTGAGGTGCTTGAAATCCTTGGCAAAATGACCAAGCAGCGCAAGGAAAGCGCTCGCGCCTATGAAGAGGGCGGACGGCTGGACCTGGCCGAGCGTGAACTGCGCGAAGTCGGGGTAATCGAGGAATTCCTGCCCAAGCAGTTGGACGAGGACGAGGTCTCGCAAGCGATCCAGACCGCGATTACTGCTACAGGAGCGGGCTCGATCCGCGATATGGGTAAGGTCATGGGCGAGTTGAAGACGCGCTATACCGGTCAGATGGATTTCGGCAAGGTCGGTCCAATGGTCAAGGATCAGCTTTGTGCCGCTACAAGTGGCGGCTGATCGCCTTAGCTTTGATTGAACAATCTCTACTGCGCGACCGGGTCGCGCAGTTTTTGATTCAGGTCGTCATATAGGGCGATCCGTTCTTCCTCGGTCAGAAACGCGCCAATCTCAACCTCGCGCCCGTCACCGATGAGCGTGACATAATTGGGCACGGGGCCGCCGTATTTGTGCATTTCGGGGCGGGCCCAATAGCGGTTACAGCTCCACTCCTGCTTGCCGTGCCTTGGGTTGTGGTGCACCAACCGGGCTTGCACCTTGGTAAGTGTCAGAACCTCGAACACACTGCGGGCGCGGTAGTTGGCCTGTATTGCCAGCCATAGTCCAAGGACCGAGATCAACAGGAACGGTAGCAGCCCCCACAAAAGGGGGGACCCGAGCACCGCCATAAGCGGGATCAGGCCAAACAGAAACACCGCTAGTACCACTCGCACAGCCCAGCGGGGCGGCAGCGAGTTATGGGGCCACAACCTCAGTTCCTGTTCCGTGTCCGATCTTTGGGTCCAGCTATAGGGCATAAGGAAATTCTAGCGTTTTTCTGGCCGGTGTCGATTGGATCGAAGGCAAATTTGTGTGCCTAAGAGGCAAAGAAAAACCCCGCCAGTTGGGCGGGGTTTTTTGTGTTCAGGTCGGGATTAGTGGGCGTGGCCCTTGTCCCAGTCTTCCTGCTTTGGCAGCTGCTCGAACGTGTGCTCGGGCGGCGGCGAGGGCAGGGTCCATTCCAGCGTATCCGCGTATTCGTTCCACGGGTTCGGACGGGTCTCTTTCGCGCCGCGCATCAGGGCGTAGATCACGATGCCGAAGAACAGCAGGAACGAGGCGAAGGACACAAACGCGCCAATCGACGAGACAAAGTTCCACTGAGCGAATGCCTCGGGGTAGTCGATGTAGCGGCGCGGCATGCCCTGACGGCCCAGGAAGTGCTGCGGGAAGAAAGTCAGGTTTGCGCCGATGAAGAACATCCAGAAGTGGATCTTGCCCCAGAATTCGGAATACTGACGGCCCGTCATCTTCGAGAAGTAGAAGTAAACGCCAGCGAAGATCGCAAAGACTGCACCCAAGCTCATCACATAGTGGAAGTGCGCAACCACATAGTAGGTGTCGTGATAGGCGCGGTCGACGCCCGCCTGCGACAGAACCACACCGGTCACACCACCAACGGTGAACAGGAACAGGAAGCCGAAGGCGAACAGCATCGGAGTCTTGAACTCGATGGAACCGCCCCACATGGTCGCAATCCACGAAAAGACCTTAACGCCCGTGGGCACCGCGATGACCATCGTTGCCAGCATGAAGTAGGCTTGCTGGCGCAGCGACATGCCAACGGTGTACATGTGGTGTGCCCACACGACAAAGCCCAGCACGCCGATTGCGATGATCGCCCAAACCATCGGCAGGTAGCCGAAGATCGGTTTGCGCGAGAAGGTGGCGATGACATGGCTGATGATGCCGAAACCGGGCAGGATCACGATATACACTTCCGGGTGGCCAAAGAACCACAGGATGTGCTGATACAGGATCGGATCGCCGCCACCGGCCGGGTCAAAGAAGGTGAAGCCAAAGTTGCGGTCCATCAGAAGCATGGTGATCGCGCCCGCCAGAACCGGCAGCGACAGCAGAATCAGCCACGAGGTGACGAAGATCGACCAGCTGAACAACGGCACCTTGAACAGGGTCATGCCCGGGGCACGCATGTTCAGGAAGGTGGTGATCATGTTGATCGCGCCGAGGATCGAGGAGGCGCCCGATACGTGCACGGCAAAGATCGCAAGGTCCATGGACATGCCGCCCTCGGTCGTGGACAGCGGCGGATACAGAACCCAGCCAACACCTGAACCAAGCTGGTCATTGCCACCGGGGCTGAGCAGCGAAGCCACACCCAGCGACGTACCAGCGACGTACAGCCAGAAGGACAGGTTGTTCATCCGCGGGAACGCCATATCAGGCGCGCCGATCTGCAACGGCATGAAATAGTTGCCAAATCCGCCGAACAGGGCCGGGATGACCACGAAGAACATCATCAGAACACCATGATAGGTGATCATAACGTTCCAAAGGTGTCCGTTGGGGGTACACGGGTCGGCCATGAACCCTTCGAGGCACATGTACTGCACACCGGGGTGCATCAGTTCGAGCCGCATGTAGACGGTCATCGCCACCGAGATGAACCCGGCCAGCGCCGAGAAGATCAGGTAGAGAATCCCGATGTCCTTGTGGTTGGTCGACATGAACCAGCGCTGAAAAAAGCTGCGCTCGTCTTCATGATCGTGACCATGAATGGCTGCGTCTGCCATTAGGTGCCTCCTGTTGCAATTCGACCGCGCAGCCGGACCTCTCCGACGCGCGGGATTCCTGCTGGTTTTAGAATGCGAAAGAGGCACCTTCAATGGCCGAGTTTGATCTGGATCAAGAATAATTGTCGCGGGTCCCCGAGGCGCCTGCGATTTTTCGACCATGAACAGCCGCTATTTGGGCATCGGTGGCGAATATTCAAGTGTCGCGCAATCGGGAGCAAATCGCGGCTTGACCCGCGCCGGGGCGCGCCTCAGAACTAAACGCAACCCCGCATTCGGAGACCAGACATGACCGCCTATGACACCGACAACATCTTCGCCAAGATCCTGCGCGGCGAAATCCCCTCGACCCGCGTCTACGAGGACGATGACACTTTGGCGTTCATGGATATCATGCCCCGCTCGGACGGGCATCTTCTGGTGATCCCGAAAACTCCGTGCCGCAACTTGCTGGACGCCACGCCCGAGCAACTGGCCGCGGTGATCGCGACGGTTCAGAAGATGTCGCATGCCGTGATGGCGGCGTTTGATGCAGACGGAGTAACCGTTCAGCAGTTCAACGAGGCCGCTGGCGGGCAGGAGGTATTCCATTTGCATTTCCACGTCCTGCCGCGCCATGAAGGCGTTTCGGTGCGGGCACCGGGGACGATGGGTGATTTCGAACTGATCGCCCAACATGCCGAAAAGATCAAAGCGTCTTTGGCCTGATCGGGCCAGAGCGAGAAAAAGAATTGCCGTTCCGATTTGGGGTCGGAACGGCAGACTCGTTACCAAGAACTTGTCCGTATCCGAGGGCGGACCCTCGATGATCGGATGAACACACCACTCACTCTAGAACGGTGAAACCATCTTACCCGGTTGCGGCTGCGGTGTATCGAATTGAGCGGCTTTACCGTTAATTTTCCTTAACTGGCCTGGAATTGGCCCTCGAAAAACGCTTTGCCCGGAAACAGAACGGGTTGAGGTGCTTGGATTGTTGAGGCCTGCGGCGAATTCTGTCGATTCGATACTGACGCCTCAAACCCGTTCGGTCGCGAAGATTTCCGTAAAGGTCTTTTGCAGCGCAGTGTCCACATCGGCCATTGTCACAGGCAGGCCAAGATCGACCAGGGATGTAACGCCATGGTCTAAGATACCGCAGGGCACGATGCCTGAAAAATGCTCCAGATCAGGTTCAACATTGATTGAGATACCGTGAAAGCTGACCCACTTGCGCAGGCGTAACCCGATCGCGGCAACCTTGTCTTCGGCTGGATGACCTGTGGCTGTCAGGGGTTTGTCGTCGCGCTGCACCCAGACACCGACGCGCCCGTCGCGGATTTCACCGCGCACGTTGAACTCTGCCAGTGCCGCAATCACCCAGTTTTCCAGTTGCTTAACAAAGCGACGAACATCCTTGCCGCGTTTGTTCAGGTCCAGCATCACATAGGCCACGCGCTGACCGGGGCCGTGATAGGTGTATTCGCCGCCGCGTTTGGTCTGGTGGACAGGAAATCGATCCGGGTCGACCAGATCCTCGATACGGGCAGAAGTGCCTGCGGTGTAAAGCGGCGGATGCTCCAGCAGCCACACGCATTCCTCGGCCTCGCCCGCAGCAATAGCGGCGACGCGATCTTCCATAAAGATGACGGCGTCCTGATAGTCAGTCAGCCCGTCAGTGATTTTCCATTCCATGGGGCCTCTTACAATGGTGTTTGGCTGGGGAAAAGGGGCTAGGCGGCTTCGGTCAGGCAGCGCTGCAGGACCTGTGCATAGGTTTCGGCCCCTTGTGCGCCGGTCAGCAGGTACTTGCCACCAAACACCATGGACGGCACGCCCGAGATTCCGCGACTGGTCCAGAATTGCTGCTTCTCACGCACAGGCGCGATGTGATCCCCGGAGGCCAGCGCTGCACGTGCGACTTGAACGTCCAAACCAGCGGCCTCGACCGCGTTCTGCAAAACGTTCACGTCCGAGACATCCTGTTGCTCGGTGAAATAAGCGTGGAACAAGGCCATTTTCAGCGGATGCTGGCGCCCCTGCGTTTCAGCCCAATCCAGCAACTGATGCGCGGCGAATGTGTTCACGATACGGCTGTCATCCTCGAAATTGAACTGAAACCCAAGTTCCGCCCCGATCTGTACCAGACGATCCCGCGATTGCTGGCTTTGCTCGGGGGTCGAGCCGTATTTCTCGATGATATGCTCGCGCAGGTTCTGTCCTTCGGGCGGCATGTTGGGGTTCAACTCGAACGGATGCCAGCGCAGGCGGGCCAGAACGTTCTGAGACTGCAGCGCCTGATCCAGTTGCCGAAAGCCCACGATGCACCATGGACACACAACGTCCGACACGATGTCGATCTGGACGACGGGGCGGGTATCGGTTTCGGTCATTTGGGGCTCCTGCATGGGCGATGGGCTGGATTTGACGCTTTAGATATGAAGCCCCGAACGGAATTCAAACCACCCTTGTTTTTGCCTCTTCACATCCCCGCGCACAGCGTCTATACGCGCCTCTACCAAGTCACAGGCAGTGCGGTCGTGGCGGAATTGGTAGACGCGCAGCGTTGAGGTCGCTGTGGGGTAACACCCGTGGAAGTTCGAGTCTTCTCGACCGCACCAAATCTTCATATTTTTGATACTAGATACGCACTGAGTGTGTGTCGTTTTGCCTCGTTTGGCTTTGGATTTCCGATACGCGCAATTCACGTCTCGCCCGTCCGGGTTCGGACGTGTATGACGGTGAGTAAGAGCAGTCGGAAGTTGCAAATGTCTCAGACCATTACCGTATTCACAACGATGAAGAACGAAGGCCCCTATATGCTGGAATGGGTCGCGTTCCATAAGTCGTTGGGCGTGGATCACTTTGTGATCTTCACCAATGATTGCGAAGATGGCACCGACGAGATTGCGCAGCGTTTGCAAGCCCTGGGCCTTGCCACCCACGTCAGCAACGAAGTGAAAGAAGGCGGCAATCCTCAACACCAGATGCTGCGACGCGCGCGCCGTCAACCCAAGGTGAAAGAGGCCGATTGGCTGATGTGTCTCGATGTGGACGAATTCTGGAACATACGCTGCGGCGACAACAGCTTTCCCTCGCTGATTGCCGAGGTGGAAGAACGGGCGGGGCAGCCGGTGGATGCGATCTCGTTTGCGTGGAAGCTGTTTGGCAGCTCGGGCAATCTCAGCTTTGAAGACAAACCCGTGACCGAGGCGTTTTCGATGGGGGATCAGGAATACCCCTATCACTCGGGCCGGGCTTACGGGTTGAAGACAATGTTCAGGAATAACGGTAAGTTTCGCCGGTTCGGACCGCATCGCCCCAAAGGGTTCGAACCCGACGAGGCCGCCGATATCGCCTGGTCGGATGCCAGTGGTAATCTGTTTCCGGCTGAAAAGGTGGGCTGGCGCGCGTGGCGTCGGTTCGATCATTCATTCGGGCGGCTACACCACTACTCAGTGCGGTCGCTGGACGGATTCCTGATCAAACGCGACCGGGGTCGGACCAACCATATCCGCATGGATCAGGGTCAGTCCTACTGGCAGGACATGAATGTCAACAAAGAGCAGGACCAATCCATTCTGCCTGCCGCACGGCGGGCCACGCCTCTGCTGGACGAATTGAAAGCAGATACGGAACTTGGTGCGCTTCACGCGACGGCTTGCGACTGGCACCGCGCCAAGATCGCCGAGATCAAGATGCGGCCGGATTGGGTGGAATTCCGGTCTTGGCTGGCAGACAACCTGACGTGACGCCCATGGCAGACGATCTTTCGAAAGAGCAGCTTCAACCCGAACATCCTGATCGCAAGACCGGGTACGAGCGCATCTTGACCGATCCCGCTCCGCCGTGGTTCGTGGAGCTTTACCCCGGCGGTGATGGCACCGGATTTCTGGAAAAACTCGACCGCCACTCGATCCTGTTTCATCAGCGGTCTGCGTCCCAACTGGTTGTCAGCTTTGACAATATCGCCAACGCAAATGACCTGTCCTTTGCGCGAGAACCCTGGGGCTGGAAGTTCTTTCGCGATGAGGGCTGGTCGCATATGGGGGTCTTTGCCCGCACCAAGGCGTGGTATCGCGACCCCGAGATCCTGTCTTATTTTGAAAACAAGTCCGCCCAGGGTTTTTTTGATCGGTTTGATAGGGTGGTGTTTGCAGGGGCTTCGATGGGAGGGTTCGGTGCGCTGACCTTCTCGCAGCTTGTGCCGGGGGCGAATGTGATCGCGTTTAACCCGCAGACCACGTTGGATGAGCGTCTGGTGCCATGGGAAACCCGCTATCGCTTTGGTCAGGTTCAGGATTGGAATCTGCCGCTTAGCGATGCGGCGCAGACGGTGGGTGTGGCTGAGCGCGCTTATGTGTTCTACGACCCGTTCTTCGATCTGGACCGCAAACAGGTCGAACGTTTGCAGGGCACCAACGTGTTGTTGCTAAAAACCTGGTTTTCTAACCACTTTGCCGCCCCGATGCTGCGCAAACTGGATATCCTGAAGCCGGTCATGCTGGGCGCGATGGACGGGACGCTGGAACCGGAAGGGTTTTACAGGATGATGCGCGCACGCCGCCGGTTGCCAATGTATATGCGCGGGATCGAGGGTATGGCGGGCGACCGCCACGACACGCTGGTTCGGCAGGCGCGTCAGCGGTTTCGAAGGCTTCGCCGCGCCGCGATGGCCGCCGCAAGCGACGCGTCATGACCGCCACACGGGGAGTCTTTATCGGTCAGCGTAAGGATCGCATGGGCGCACGTCTGCTGATGATGCTGACCTGTATTCGTTTGGCCGAGGATTTTGGCACCGACTATAAGGTCAACTGGTTTCCCAAAGGCGCAGATGCCCCCGAGTTGGACACGCCATCGGACCTGTTCACCCAAAGCTGGATGGACACGCATTTTCTGGATGCGGACGCGTTCGAGGCTTTGACACAGGACGCTTTGCCAGTCTGGTCGTTTCTGGGGGACAAATCCCCTGATCGGTTGCAGGCGCATCTGGCCGCGGGCCGCTCGGTCTTGGTTGAAGAAGGGTTCGAGGTCCTTGCTTTCCCATGGGAGGATATCGAAGCCATCCGCCCCCGGTATCGGGACTTCATCTATCAGATCGGATTTGCCGTGGATATCCGGGCCGTCATGGAGCAGGCTGATGCGCGGCTTTCGGGGCAGGGGGTGTCAGCCTATCACATACGCCGTGGCGACATTCTGAATGGCGAGCCGTGGAAGCACACCACATGGCCCGCCAAGATTGAGCCCGAAGAGTTGTACGAGGCGCATCTGGAAAAGACCAAGGGCCAAACGGCAATCATGTTCTCGGACCAACCGGAACTGATCACCCGGTTCCAGAGCAAGTTCCCGCAGCTTTTGCAGATGTCCGATATCGCCGATGTCTCGGGGATGGCCCGAGCCAAGCGGGACTTTCTTGAGCTTTATACGATGTCGCGGGCCGATCAGGTGATTGCGCCAGCAGTTTCAGCATTCTCGATGGCAGCATCGCGGATCGCTGGGTCACAAAGCAAAATGTTCCGTGAGGTTCTGTCCGAGAGCGAATTAACTGAGGCTCATGAAAAAGTGGTCGAGCGTCTTCGAAATGGACCAAGCGGATTTATCAACGGCTCGGAAGCGGCGCATATTTATGCCAAGGCCACGTTTCATTTGTATTCAT
This sequence comes from Ruegeria sp. AB6, assembly GCF_056542685.1. Taxonomy (NCBI): domain Bacteria; kingdom Pseudomonadati; phylum Pseudomonadota; class Alphaproteobacteria; order Rhodobacterales; family Roseobacteraceae; genus Ruegeria; species Ruegeria sp. AB6. The sequence continues at coordinate 592,787 of NZ_JBQGAD010000002.1, forward strand.
TGCATTCGGCTGACCGTGCGCAGGAAGCGGCAGACATAACCCACGCCTTATTGGACACAGAAGCGGACAATGCGTTCCTGCCCTTGTTGCAGGCCATAAATTTTTTCTATCTCCAACGGTGGGGCGATGCCCTGCGAATGGCGGACCTCGTACTTGAAAATCCAAACACCTGGCCAGAAGACTACGCGGTGGCAAGAGCCTTGCGCGCAGCGACCTTGGGTGGGCAGAAGAAAAGATGGAACGCTGCCCGAGAATTCTCTCAGGCTTTCTGGGCCAAACCGCTGCGGCCCGACATAACGATTTTTGGCTCGCGCCTGTTGTTTCGGGATCAATTGGCGTATCGCGCATTGCCCCCGGCAGATTGGGCCATGCAAAGAGCTATCAGGCGGTCTTGGTTCAACTACAATGCGCATATCGCGCAAAGGAAAGTCATTTCGCGCAGGCCCTGCAACTTTGATTTGTTGTTGCTTGATTGGGCTTTTTTGTCCGTGGACGAAAAAGCGCGTCGGTTACCAAATGACAGGGACCGTTTGCAGATATTACAAGATGGTCTGTTGAACATGACAAATCTGTCCCCTTTGATACAAATCCCTGAAAATAGCCCAAGCTACCGAAGTTTATCTGGCGCACTGCAATTGCGGTTGGGTGAAACCAACCTGACCACAGAAATCGATCAAGCCCGAAGAGTTTGCAAAGATTGTCCGGATAATCCTCTGTTTTATAAGAGGCTGTGCGATTTGTACGAAGCTGACGGAGAAATTGCGCAGGCCCGCCTGACCATGGCGGAGGCTTTGGCCTGTGACCCGGACAATCCGTTCCTGATCTTCGCTATGGGACAGTTTCTGACACGCAACAACGCAGTGGAACAGGGGCAAAGCCAGATCATTCAAGCGGCGGATCTGGATGACAATACCGCCGCAATTCAGGGCGAGGCAGGGCAAATCCTATTGCGGCGCGGAGATCGGCAGCAGGCCCGCAGATACCTGAAACGCGCGCGCGACCTGTGTCCGACCTTCAAAAAATTCTCGAACCAGCTAAAGCGGGCAGGCGGCGATGGGTGAGTTTTCCGCTTGGTGCCCCTGCCAAAAATTCGTAGTTTGTTCGCAAAATCTAAACGATCCCGCGACGAAGCTCCGGGCAACAAGAAAGCAGCAGGGCAGTCTTTCATGACCGATCAGGATCCACGCTTTATCAGCATTACCCCTATGAAAAACGAAGGCCCCTTCGTGCTGGAATGGGTGGCGCATAACCGGGCGATAGGCGTGGACCAGATCGTCGTGATGACCAACGATTGTACCGACGGCACAGACGATCTGTTGGGGCGGTTGGATGAGCGTGGGATCGTCACCCATGTAGACAACAACTCGCGCCGTCGGACCAGCCCACAGAAACGCGCCTATAACGCTTTCATGCGGATGGAAATTGCGCGCCCGCAGGACTGGGTCATTGTGATCGACGCGGATGAGCATATCAACGTCAAGACCGGCGACAACACGCTGCGCGCGCTGACGCAGGCGATCCCCGAGGCCAGGACCATCTCGATGACATGGCGGCTTTTCGGCAATGCGGGGGTCGAGCGGTATGAGGATCGGTTTCTGTCGGATCAGTTTCGGCAGGCCGCGCCCGAGCGGATTTTTCGACCTCCGCAAGCGTGGGGCTTTAAGACGATGTTCCAGCGAGAGCTTTGGGACGCGCTGGGTGTGCACCGGCCCAAGCGCCCGACGGTCGAGACGATGGAGGAATGCCATTGGTATAACGGCTCGGGTCAGCGGATGCCGGATCGGTATTATGACAAGAGCTGGCGTTCGGCACGGGATTCGGTGGGGTATGATCTGGTGCAACTGAACCACTACGCCCTGAAATCCTGCGAGAGCTATCTGGTAAAGAAGATGCGCGGGCGGGCGCATCATTTGGGTGAAAGCCTTGGCATGGAATACTGGAACATGATGAACCAGAACGCCGAGACGAACACATCCATTGATGCCATTCTGGATCGCAAACGGGCGATCTATTACGAGATGCTGTCCGATCCCGAAACCGCGCGTTTGCATCACCAATCCTGTGACCTGCATCGCCGGCACATTGCCCAGCTGCGCGAACAGCCTGAAATGCGGGAATTGATGCAGCAGATGACATCGGGGTTCGAGGTCAGCCAGCCGTGAGGCAGGGTTTGGGCGGTAAGGCGAGGGCGCTCTGATGCTGTGGCTACATCTGGGCATGCCCAAAACCGGCACGACCGCTTTGCAGGGGTTTTTGCGCGACAATTCTTCAGCTCTGGCGGATGCGGGTCTGCACTATATGGAGGCTGGGCGCAGGCGGTTGGAGGGTAAAACCCGACTGGTGATGAGCCACAACATCATCGCCTTTCACATCAACCAGACCAATGAGCCTATGGACCCGTTCCGCGCAGCGATGACCAGCGAATTCGACGATCATGCGGATCGGACCTGCCTCGTGTCCTCCGAAATGTTCTATTCGGTCGATTTGGCGCGTTTGGCACAAGTATTCGCGGAAATCCCAGCACGGCAGCTACGGATCACCTTCTATTGCCGCCGCTATTCCGATTTCTTCGAGGCCGACTACAAGCAGCGCGCCAAGAACGGTCGTTTGGTGAATGCGGGTTCGGGCTATATCAAGGCGCAGCTTGCGCAGATCGAGGCCAATCCGGCGCAGTATAGTTTCGCCGCCAAAGTTGCCGACATTCGCACCGCTTTTCCCGGTGTCACCGTGGTGCCGATGCTATATGACCGGGCTGAGATGGCGAATGGCCATGTGGTGGCCGATTTTTTGACGCGGGTCGGGACTCCGGTCGCGGATGACCTGATGGGCCAACAACCTGCCAATCCGTCCCAGTCACGTGCCGCGAGCGAAGCCTTTGGTATCGTGACCCGCGCAATGGGGCGCAGGAAAAGCCGTCAGTTGCGGCGGATCAAACTGGATGATCCAGTCATGGTGCGCCGCAATGATGTGCTGGAACCGGACGAGCGCGCGTGGCTGGATAATTTCATGGCTGGCCAAGACATGTCCTTTCAGCGGGAATTCTTCCCCGACCGGCGCCGCCTGTTCTCGCAGGTCGAGTTGAGCGCGCAGGATCAGGCCTTTCGCCGCGACACGCCGCAGGAATATGAGGCGCTTAGGAAGGCATCCGAAATCGTATTTCGGTTGGCGCTAGAGGCGCAGCCTTAGGGTAATGTAGCCAGCCAGTCAGCCAGCTTGTCACCGATCAGGTGCGGGTTGTCTTCCTGTACGAAATGAATGCCCGGCCCGATATCGACGGTCTGCAAGTTTTGAATGGTCTCGCGGCACCACGCGACGCCATCTTCCCGGATCGTGCCACCGGGGGTGGCATGAAACAGCAGCATCGGTATTTCGGTCTCACCCATCCATTGGCTATAGGCACTGACGATCTGGTGCATGTCCGAGGGCGCGCCATCAATCGGTATTTCGCAGGGCCAGACCCGCACCGGTTTGCGGCTGCGCGCGGTCGGGTAGGGCGCGCGGTAGGCGTCCATCTCTTTCTGGGTCAGGTCGCGGACAATGGCGCTGGGCAGGATTTTTTCGACAAACATGTTCAGACCCGAGATCAGCGCCCATCCCAATCCCGGTGTGCGCATCATCTTGAATCCGGCGCGGAAATCAGAGGGGAATGCGGCCCATGTCATCGGGCGAATGATCCCTTCCATAAACGCGATGCCGCGGATGTTTTCGGGATGTCGGCTTGCATAGTGAAACCCAAGGGCCGAACCCCAGTCGTGGATGACCAGTATTACATTCGTCAGACCCAAGGCCTTGATGAACCCGTCGACAAAGGGGACGTGATCGACAAAACGATAGGGGATGTCGGGTTTGTCCGATTTGCCCATACCGATCAAATCCATCGCGATGGCGCGATGACCCTTGGCTGCATAGGGGATGATATTGCGCCACAGATAGGAGGAGGTCGGGTTGCCGTGCAGAAACAGAATTGGTGCACCTTTGCCTTCATCCACATAGTGAATTTTCTGACCGTTGACCTCGATATATTTGGAGTCGAACGGAAATTCGGCTGAGATCGGCTTTTCGGAATGCATTGAGAGGGCCTTTCTGAGGTGCGCGCATACGGGATCGCTGCGGATGCGCAACCATAGCAGCCCTTTTGGGCAGCAGCGCAAACAATTGCGTTAGTAGTCAAAGGCGCTGGGCGGCATGGTCTTCCGATTGTAGCATTCATTTGCCCCTCTGGTCGGGGCCGCAAACAGTAAGGAGCAGCCCGTGGTCGATATCCCGAAACCCTCAGCCTGGATTGAACGGCTTTCGCGTGCGGCACATCCCGGTTTGATGGATGCTGCGACCGATCCCGATTTGCTGATCGTACTGATCCTGGCCAATCTGATGAGCGACCGGCTGTGGCATATCCGCGATCAGATCCTGTCCCGAGTGGACCCGACGGGGCGGGACCTCGCGCCAAACAGCCAGGTCACCCATGAGATGCTGGAGTACATCGACCGCCATTTCACCCATGACTTCCCCATGGGCACGGCAGATCGTGTGGGGCTGCTGAACCTTCAGGATGAAAGGGACCGGCTGGGGGCAGAACCTGTTGATCGCATCAAGGCACAGCTTTGGCGGCACGTGACCCGCCGCCGCTCGGACGGGTTGTTGACCCCCGCGCTGGACATCTTTCCGGTGCTCGAACGAGATCAATTGCCGCTTTACATCTACAATACAATCGACGGTTTGCATGCTATGTCGCGTTTGATGGGCCATAAAAAGCACCGGCCTATGGGTGTCACCGTTTGCGCGGATGAGGCTACGCTGACAACGTCGCTGGCCACAATCCTGCATGGTATTTCGCTGGTGGATGCCTTTATGGTCGGCTCTCCGGGCCACTACACGACGTTGTTGCAAAAGGACGGCCAGCGGTTCTGGTGCAACGGAAAGCCGGAGTATTTTGATCAGCCCGGGTGGCAGAGGCTCACGAACGGCCCGGATGCCGCCGACCCTCTGGCCGAGTTTGACCGACGCGTGCCCTATGCCGACAGGTTTATCACCATGTACGGAACCTTGGTGCTAGACGGCAGGCCAAGTGCGATTCCGTCAGAGCAATTGGATCGCTTCAATGCGGATTGCAGGGCGTTTTTCGGGATTGAGCTGCCGCCGTTCCGAACACTTCGCCACCAAGGCGTGAGCTTCGTCCCTAGCCGGGCGACAACCGAACAATTGAGGCGCTTTGACACGCTGAAAGGCGCAGACGAGGTGCGCAGCCTGTTGACCGAGCTTGCGGCTTCGGATGAACTCTCGGTCTTTGGAAAGGCGCGGTATTGCTATCGGGATGTGTCGGTTCTGGCACCAGGGGCGTATCTGGCGAACTCTTTGCGCGGACCGAAACTGCGGCAGGCGGCGCAGGAAATTGATGGGGTGGAGGCCGCGCTGGACCGGATCAGGCGGATCGCGGGAGATGTCAGTATCTATGGCCACCGCGAGAGGATTGCGATGGCCGATGAAGTGCTGTTGTTTGATACGGGCGATGATGTGGATCGGGGGCTGTTGCTGATATCATTGCTTCTGGCCTCGCCAGACATCGACGCAGAAGCGAAGCGCGCCATGCAACTTGTCGCTACGGAAGAAGGGACGTTTTTGACCTTGGGCCATACTGTTCTGGATGTCGCAACGTTGAAGCAAACCGATGCATCTGTTGGCACGACCCTGTTGCGGTTGAGCGTTGAGTCGCTGACCGCCATCTAAGGTTACTCGACTAAGATCTCTTGCCGTTGCCGTCCGGTTGTCTTGTCGAAGATCAGGATGCGGTTGTCGTCCGTGACCACAGCGTACCAGTTGTTCCCGATGGTGACGGCCTGCGCCTTGGCGCCGTCTGGCAGCTCGATCTGATCGGGCAGGGTGGGGGTTCGGTCCGATAGCCGGATGACAATCAGCGCGAATGTCACTAGAACGCCGCCAATCATCACCGCGGTCAGCAGCATGACCATCCGCCGCAGCAATCGAAGCTGAGGCGTTTCCTGCGGTTCTTGCGGTTCGGAAGGGACAGTCATGGGCACTCGCCAGATTGAATTTCAGATCGCGGCAGATCCGCCGCCACGCCTTGATAAGGCGCTTTCGCGGGATGTGCCACCCGAGGAAAACCTGTCTCGTACGCGTCTTGCCCGATTGATCGAAGAAGGTGCCGTGTGGATCAACGGAACCGTGGCCAGCGATCCCAAGGCAAAGGTGGCCGAGGGCACATCTGTCACGATTGCGGTGGCCGAGGCCGAAGACAGCCATATCGGCCCCGAGGATATCCCGCTGGAGGTTGTGTTCGAGGACGCCGATTTGATCGTCATCAACAAACCCGCAGGCATGGTGGTGCATCCCGCACCGGGCTCGCCCAATGGAACGCTGGTGAATGCTCTGCTGCATCATTGCGGAGATGACCTGTCGGGCGTGGGTGGCGTAAAGCGTCCGGGTATCGTGCATCGAATTGACAAGGAAACCAGCGGCTTGCTGGTCGTCGCTAAATCAGATGCCGCGCATCACGGCCTGGCCGCCCAATTCGAGGCGCATACGGTCGAGCGCTATTATCGCGCGGTGTGCTACGGTGTTCCCGACGCAAATGATCCGCGTTTGCGCGGTGTGAAGGGCGTCAGTTTTGAGTCCGGCAACATCATGCGCTTGACCACGCAACTGGCCCGTCACAAGACCGACCGACAGAAACAGGCGGTTCTTTTCCATGGCGGACGTCATGCCGTGACGCGGGCGCGGGTGAATGAGACATTTGGCGCCCCGGCGGGATTGTCCTTGATCGAATGCTGGCTGGAAACGGGCAGAACGCACCAGATTCGCGTGCATATGGCCCATGCGGGGCACGGACTGGTAGGCGATCCCGTCTATGGCGGCAAACGCAAGCTCGCGGCCAAAGCGTTCAGTGCAGACACGGCCGAGGCGGTGCGCGCCTTCCCGCGACAGGCTTTGCACGCCGCGGTTCTGGGGTTCGAGCACCCCGTCACTGGCGATATTTTGCGGTTTGAGGCTAATTTGCCGGAAGACATGGAGAAACTGATTGATAAGCTGCGCGCGCCGTTGTCATAATATGCGCACACTCGTGAGTAACGCGTTCTTATCTTTTCTTTATCGTTGGTTAATACCACTCTGTTAGCGCTGCCTCTTGAATGAATCGGGACGACCTCCCATATCCTATGTTAACGACTTAAACATTTGTCGGAGGGACATGAATTATGGCAAATTACGCAAATCTCCCCGCGCCGACGCCCGAGGGTGGCCTGAACCGCTATATGCAGGAAATCCGCAAGTTTCCGCTGCTGGAGCCGGAAGAGGAATACATGCTGGCCAAGCGCTGGGTCGAAGAGCAAGACACTGAATCGGCTCATAAAATGGTTACGTCGCATTTGCGTCTGGCGGCTAAAATCGCGATGGGTTATCGCGGCTACGGTCTGCCGCAGGCCGAGGTGATTTCCGAGGCCAATGTAGGCCTGATGCAGGCGGTCAAACGGTTCGACCCGGAAAAAGGGTTCCGTCTGGCGACCTATGCGATGTGGTGGATTCGTGCCTCGATCCAGGAATATATCCTGCGGTCCTGGTCGCTGGTGAAACTGGGCACGACCTCGGCGCAGAAAAAGCTGTTTTTCAACCTGCGCAAAGCCAAGGCGCGTATCGGCGCGTTGGAAGAGGGTGATTTGCGCCCTGAAAACGTGGCGCAGATCGCCAACGATCTTGGCGTGACCGAAGAGGAAGTCATCAGCATGAACCGCCGGATGTCTGGTGGTGATGCCTCGCTGAACGCGACTGTCGGGTCCGAAGGCGAAGGCACCATGCAGTGGCAGGACTGGCTTGAGGATGAAGATGCCGATCAGGCAGGCGACTATGAGGCACGCGACGAGCTGGACGCACGCCGCGAATTGCTGGCCGCCGCGTTGGAGGTGCTGAATGACCGCGAAAAGGACATTCTGACTCAACGCCGCCTGATGGATCAGCCGGTGACGCTGGAAGAGTTGAGCACGCAGTATAATGTCAGCCGCGAACGCATCCGTCAGATCGAGGTGCGGGCCTTCGAAAAGCTGCAAAAGAAAATGCGCGACCTTGCGCGCGAGAAAGGGATGCTGGGCCAGATGTAATCCGGCCGCTGCGAACCAAAGCCCGCCTGAGACGGCGGGCTTTTTTGCGTCCAATACCGTTTAAGGTCTCGCTCTCTGATAAGTGATGTGTTGACGTCAGAAATGGCCAAAAATGCCTGACTTCGCGCCCAGACGTTGCTAAAAGAGCCGAGATTGAACCGTTAGCGATAACGGCGATACTGAAATTTGGGAGGGACTTGTGCAAAAACCGGTTCAATGGGGTGTTCTGGGCGCCGCGAATTTTGCGCGTCGGTTTATGGCACCGGCTATTCACGCGGCGGAAGGCGCGCGGCTGGCCGGATTGGCAACGTCAAGCCCGGCCAAGGTCGAACCGTTTCAGGCTTTTTGCCCCGATCTGACCGTTTATGACAGCTATGATGCGCTGCTGGCCGATCCGCAGATCGATGCGGTTTATGTCCCGCTGCCCAATCACCTGCATGTAGAGTGGTCGCTAAAGGCCTTGGATGCCGGTAAGCACGTGTTGTGCGAGAAACCCATGACGATGCAGGCGTCCGAGTTCGATGCGCTGATTGCAAAGCGGGATGAGACAGGACTGTTGGCTGCCGAGGCCTATATGATCGTGCATCACCCGCAGTGGCAGTTCGCCAAAAAGCTGATCGCGGATGGGGCCATTGGCAAACTTATCCATGTGACCGGTGTGTTCACCTATGACAATCGCGCCGACACAGGCAACATCCGAAACCGCCCCGAAACTGGCGGCGGCGGGTTGCGCGATATCGGCGTTTACACGATCGGTAGCGCTCGGTTTGTCACTGGGGAAGAGCCGGTCGAGGTCCGCTCGACGATCCGATGGGAAAACGACGTGGACGTGTTCACCGAGATTAATGCGCGCTTCCCCGGATTTACCTATTCGACCTATGTGTCGACCCGGATGCACCCGCATCAGGCGATGGAGTTCCACGGCGAAGGCGGTGTAATCCGTTTGACCGCGCCGTTCAATGCGCGGGTTTTTGACGTGGCGCAGGTCGAGTTGCATCGTCCGGGGCTGGAAGTGCAGATCACACGCTTTCCCGGTGACGATCAGTACATATTGCAGGTCGAAGCCTTCGGTCGATCCGTGCGGGAAGGGGCGACCTATCCGTGCCCGTTGGAGTTCTCGCGCGGGACGCAGGCGATGATTGACCAGGCGTTTGAGGTGGCGGTCTCACTCTGACTTGCCACACGCGGGTCCGGCAGCCTAATCTGGTCGTCACCTGAACAGGAGACGACAATGGCAGGCGGCTGGGCGCGTGATGGCGCGGTGAGTGAACAGATCGAGGCGTCGATATCCGACGAACTGGCCCGGATGCAGGCGCAAAAGCGCCCTCACGGCGAAAGCCTAACCCATTGCGCAGAATGCGAAGAGCCGATCCCCGAGAAACGCAGACTTGCCCTGCCGGGGGTGAAACTCTGTCTGGATTGCCAGCAGGATAGGGATGGCGCGTTCAAAGCGCGGTCCGGGATCAATCGACGCGGGTCCAAGGACAGTCAGTTGAAATAACCCATGCCTGTACCCATGCCAAAACAGCCCCTGTTGCAGAATGGATTGGTTCTTGGGTTCCTGGCTGCGTTCTTGTGGGGTACGCATAGCGTCATCGTGCGCTATTTGACCAGCGATCTGGGCGGGTTGCAAATCGCGGTCTCGCGCCTGTTCATCGCGGCATTGGCGATCTATTGCATGTTGCGTCTGATGCGGGTTTCCGTCTCGATGCGGTTGAGTGACTGGAATTTCCGCCTGGCCGTATTGTCGACCGTTGTGAACTATATCCTGTTCCACATCGGGCTTGAACATACCGGCGCGGCCAATGCGATGGTATTGGAGAACACAGCGCCCTTTTTCGTGCTGGTTTTCCTTTATTTCTTTGCAGATACACCGGTCACGCGAACCGATGTTCTGGCCACAGTTTTGGCAATTCTGGGCGTTTTTCTGACCGTTTTCCGGGACTTTCAGGGAGGTGGAGAGCCCTTATTCGGGGATATTCTTGAAATCGGAGCCGGGCTAAGCTGGGCGGTCTTCCTGATCTCAAGCAGTCGGGCTATGCGCAATTCGACATCGACCGGAGAGCGGCTGAACTTCCTGTTCGGCATCTTCTTGTGTTCCGGGGCACTTCTGCTGCCGCTGGCCGCGTTTTCGATGCAGGGTCCGTCCGCCAATGACGTGGTGTTCCTGATATTGCTGGGCGTGCTGCCGACCGCCTGCGCCTATTACCTGTGGTACGAGGCTGCTGCGCGGGTTTCGACCTTGACCGCAACCTTGATGTTTGCGGCCTCGGTCGTGTTCACCTTTGTCAATTCGGCGCTGTTTCTGGGGGCCGCAATCACGCCGATTGCGGCCCTTGGGGGTGTGCTGATCGTGCTGGCCGTGTTTCTGACAACCAAAAACCAGAATTGATCAGCCCTCCATCGCTTCCAATTCGTCGATAAAGCCCGAGATCATCGACATGCCCTTATCCCAGAACTTGGGATCGCTTGCGTCCAACCCGAACGGGGCCAGCAGTTCCTTGTGGTGCATCGAACCACCGGCGCGCAGCATGTCGAAATACTTGTCCTCGAACCCATCGGACCCGCTTGCGTAGACGGAATAGAGGGCGTTCACCAAGCCGTCGCCAAACGCGTAGGCGTAGACGTAGAAGGGCGAGTGGACGAAGTGTGGGATATAGGCCCAGAAGGTCTCGTACCCGTCCATAAATTCGAATGCCGGGCCAAGGCTTTCGGCCTGAACGCTCATCCACAGGGCGTTGATGTCGTCGGGCGTCAACTCACCTTCGCGGCGGGCGGCGTGGAGTTTGCATTCGAAATCATAGAACGCGATCTGGCGGACGACCGTGTTGATCATGTCCTCGACCTTACCGGCCAGCAGCACTTTGCGCTGTTCGGGGGTTTCGGCCTGATCCAGCATCTTGCGGAAGGTTAACATCTCACCAAAGACCGAGGCCGTTTCGGCCAAGGTTAGTGGGGTAGAGGACAGCATCTCGCCCTGACCGGCGGCCAGTACTTGGTGGACACCATGACCCAGCTCGTGCGCCAGGGTCATCACGTCGCGCGGTTTGCCCAGATAGTTGAGCATCACGTAGGGGTGCACGTCGGTTACGGTCGGATGCGCAAATGCACCCGGCGCTTTGCCCGGCTTCACGGCCGCATCAATCCAGCCTTTGCTGAAGAATGGGGCCGCGATTTCGCCCATGCGCGGGTCAAACGCGTTATAGGCATCCATCACGGTCTTTTCGGCCTCGTCCCAGCCGACGATGCGCGTGTCTTCCATCGGCAAGGGCGCGTTGCGGTCCCAGACCTGCATCACGTCCAGACCCAGCCATTTGCGCTTGAGTTCGTAGTAGCGGTGACTCAGTTTAGGATAGGCGGCGACCACGGCTTCGCGCAGAGCCTCAACCACTTCGGGTTCCACGTCGTTCGACAGGTGGCGACCGGTTTGAGCGGTCGGCATATTGCGCCAGCGGTCTACGATTTCTTTCTCCTTGGCCTGTGTGTTGTGAACACGGGCAAAGGTTTTGACGTTGTCCTGAAACACCCGCGCCAATTCGCGGGCGGCGGTTTCGCGTTTGCTCCGGTCCTGCTCGGTCAGTAGATTCAGGGTGCCTTCGATGTTCAGCTCTTCGCCTTCGATGTCAAAGGTCAGGCCGGCGATGGTTTCGTCAAACAGACGTTCCCATGCATCGCCAACAACGCCCAGATCGTGCAGGAATTTCTCCAGCTCATCAGACAGTTGATAGGGCTTCATCGCGCGGATGCGGCGGAAGACGGGTTCGTACCGGCCCAGATCCGCGTTGGCGTCGAACCGGGCTTTCAGCGCGTTATCGTCGATACGATTGATCTCAAGCGTGAAGAAGACCAGCGGCGTGGTGAAGATGGTGATCTTTTCCTGCATATCCGACAGGAATTTGGCGCGGTCCGCATCGGTGGTCAGCTGGTAGTACCGCAGACCGGCAAAAGACATGATCCGCCCGGCAATGGCGTTGATCTTTTCGTTGCGCAGAACGCAGTTCAGCAGACCATCAGCGTCCAGATCGGCCAGCTTGCCCTCGTAGTCTGCCGCAAAGGACGCACATTCGCCTTCCAGCCAGTCCAGATCGCGCGACAGTTCAGGCGCCCCTCCCGAGCTGTACAGATCCGTCAGGTCCCATTCCGGCAGGTTGCCAAGATTGTCGGACCCGCCGACTGCGTTTGCGTCACGGACGGGGAAGGGAAGGTCGCGCATGGATCACCTCGAAATAATAGCTTTCGCCAACATCTAGGCGCGCCGGGCAGGGATCACAAGCGGGGTGTTAGTCAGCCAGGGCGGGTTCGCGTTCAGCAGCCATGAAATGCGCCGCCAACTGGTCGAAAACGGGGCCTCGAACCTCAGGCGCTTCCATCAAAACCTCGTGTTCGCCGTCGGGGATTTCCAACAGCGTGCCGCTGGGCCAGTTGGCCATGCGGGCGCGGATGGCCTTGCGGTCCACGATTTGTTCATGGGTTCCCAGGAAAGTCAGGCAGGGGGTCTTGGGCGCGGGTTGGTCCATCAGCCACGCGCATTCGTCCAGCGCCTCGCGCAGCCAGATGGTGGAGGGCGCGCCCAGCGTTAGCTCGGGGTGCGCGTTCAGTTGATCTTGCATCATCTTGTACATCGCCGGATCGCGGGTCAGCACGTTGCCTTCGAACGGTTGCGACAGCACATAGCTTTCTAGCGATGTGGTCGGTGGAGTCTTTTCCCCCAAACCCAACCGAGGCCCCCAATAGGCGGTCAACCGGCTGAGCGGTTTCATCAGCGGAGTAAAGAAAATCCCCCACATCGGCCCGGTAAAGGCACATGTAGCGAAGTGATCGCTTTCGATCACGGCCCGCAGCCCTATGGCGCCGCCCATCGAATGCCCGATGAGGTGCCATGGCTTTGGCAGGTCCAGCTCAATAGCAAGGTTCAGCGCGGCCTGAACGTCTTTCTGATAATCCGGTATCGTATCGACATGACCGACTCGTGGGTCATCCAGCAACCGATCCGCAAGCCCCTGACCTCGCCAGTCGATTGTCAGGAATGCAAAGCCACGACCGACAAATTCGCTCGCGGTATCGCCGTATTTTTCGATATATTCCGTGCGGCCAGGGAACATGAACACCGTGCCGCCGCTGTTGGTTTCAGGTTGCCAATGGGCCACCCGAATGCGGACATTATCCGTGGTGTTCAACCAGTGGGCCTGTCCGCCGGCTGGGGCACCGGCCACGTCTTCGAACAAGGGGGCCGGTGACGCGTTCATCAGGCTAGCGCCGATGCCAGTTGCATGGCGACACCCATGTCACCATCGACGGTCAGCTTGCCGGACATGAAAGCACCGGTCGGGTTCAGCTCACCGCTTAGGATTTGTTCGAACGTGTCGACATCCGCGTTCATGGTGACGTCAGCTTCTTCATCGCTGACACGCGCGCCGCTGCCGTCCAGAACAATTGAACCCACACCTTCAATGGCGAATTTGGCGGATGCGCCAAAGCCGCTGTCGGCCAGTTTTTCGTTCAGCGCCGCTGCGGCTTTTTCCAGAGTGTCGCTCATGGTTCTCCTCACTTTGATTTGAGCGCAGGGAATGGACATCCTACCGCGCTACGCTACACTGAACGTTGTTATGAGCATTGCAAGCATCAATCTCAAAGGTATCGTCGCGGCAACCGCGCTCCTAGTCACGTTTTCCATCCCTTGTCTTGCACAGCAGGCCGACTCGCGGGATGAAGCCGAGTTATTGCAGCAATTGGCGCAATCAACACCTGATCAAGCGATTGGCATCGATCGTCAACTCAAGTCGCTTTGGTCCCTGTCAGGGTCGGCTTCGGCAGACCTGTTGTTGGAACGAGGACGCGAGGCGCTGGAGGATGGCGATACCAAGGCCGCCATCGAACATCTAACAGCGTTGACTGATCACGCCCCGGACTTCGCCGAAGGATGGCATGTGCGGGCGTCGGCCTTTTTCGGGATCGAACGCTTTGGCATGGCGGCGGCGGATCTGGAATATGCCCTGTCGCTGAACCCCAACAATTACGAGGCGATCTACGGATTGGGATTGATCTTTGAAATCGTGGGTCAACCCGAACAAGCGCTGCAAGCCTATGAGCGCGCATTGGCTATACATCCCCATCACGAAGAAGTAACCAATGCGGTGAATCGACTGAAGCCTCAGGTCGAGGGCTCGGCCCTCTAAGAGGCAGGGGGCAAGAGTGAGCGGGTCATCCCGAATCGTGGCCGTACTGGGCCCGACGAACACAGGCAAAACGCATTACGCGATTGAACGTATGCTGGGCCACCGGACCGGTATCATTGGCCTGCCGCTGCGTCTGTTGGCACGTGAGGTCTATGACAAGATCGTCGCCATTCGCGGGCCGTCGGTCGTGGCGCTAGTTACGGGCGAAGAGCGCATCGTGCCGCCACGCACCCAATACTGGGTCTGCACGGTCGAGGCGATGCCCGAAGGCATGGGCGCCGATTTCGTGGCCATCGACGAAATCCAGCTGTGTACCGACCCCGAACGCGGCCATGTTTTTACCGACCGTCTGCTGCGTTCACGCGGTACCAGCGAGACCTTGTTTTTGGGCTCGGACACCATGCGTGGTCCCATATCAGCGCTGGTGCCCGAGGCACAATTTGTACGGCGCGAACGGATGTCTCAATTGGTCTATGCCGGGTCGAAAAAGATCAGTCGGATGCCCCCGCGCAGCGCCATCGTTGGGTTCTCGGTCGATAACGTCTATGCCATTGCGGAACTGCTGCGCCGTCAAAAGGGCGGGGCTGCGGTGGTTATGGGCGCGCTCAGCCCCCGGACACGGAACGCGCAGGTCGATCTCTATCAGAATGGTGAGGTGGATTATCTGGTCGCCACCGACGCCATCGGTATGGGGTTGAACCTGGACGTGAATCACGTGGCGTTTTCCTCGCTGACCAAATTCGACGGTCGGCGGATGCGGCCCTTGGCCCCAAACGAACTGGCCCAGATCGCAGGCCGGGCCGGGCGTGGGATGTCGGATGGCACGTTTGGCGTCACGGGCGAGGCCCCGCCGTTGGACGAAGGCACAGCACAAGCGATCATGGACAGCCGCTTCACGCCGATGAAAAAGCTGAACTGGCGGAATGCTGCCTTGCGGTTCGGATCCATCGAGGCGCTGATCAACTCGCTTGAAGTCAGCCCGGACAATGAAAACCTACTCAAAGCGCGGCCCGCCGACGATCTGAACGTGCTGAAATCCCTGTCGCAAGTGACCGAAGTGATGGCCCGCGCAAGCGATCCGCAATCCATCCACTTGTTGTGGGATGTATGCCGAATCCCCGATTTTCGCGGCATCAGCCATTCGGAACATGCCAGCCTGCTCGAGGTGATCTACGGCCATCTGCACGAACGCCAGTCGATCCCTGATGACTTCATGGCGCGGCAAATCCGCCGGATTGACCGGACAGACGGAGATATTGATGCGCTGTCCAAACGGCTGGCATATATTCGCACCTGGACATATGTTGCGCAACGAAACGGATGGGTGCGTGACGAATCCCATTGGCGTGAGGAAACGCGCACTGTAGAAGACAGGCTGTCAGATGCATTACATGACCGTCTGACCCAACGATTTGTGGACCGGCGCACATCCGTTTTGCTGCGGCGGCTCAAACAGAAGGAGGCCCTTTTGGCCGAAGTAAATGACAAGGGTGAAGTGACCGTCGAAGGCGAATTCGTCGGTCGTTTGGAAGGGTTCCGGTTCAGTCCGGATAAAGCTGCGCAGGGGACCGAGGCGAAAGCCTTGAGATCGGCTTCGCTGCAAGCTCTCGCGCCGCAATTCCATCTGCGTGCCGACCGCTTCTACAACGCGCCCGATACCGAAATTGATTTCACCGAACAAGGTGGCCTGATGTGGGGCGAATATGCCGTTGGCAAGCTGGTTGCCGGGGCCGAGCCGCTCAAGCCTATGGTCGAGGTTTTCGTAGACGAAGCCGCAGGCCCCGATGTCGAACAGAAGGTGCAGCGCCGGCTGCAGCATTTCATTGACCGTAAGGTGGCCGCGCTGTTTGAACCGCTGCTGAACCTGTCGCGAGACGAGGAACTCAGCGGTCTGGCCAAGGGCTTTGCATTCCGCATGGTCGAGGCATTGGGCATCTTGCCGCGTGCGCAGGTCGCGCAAGAGGTCAAGGATCTGGATCAGGACGCTCGCGGTGCGCTGCGCAAGCACGGCATCCGCTTCGGTCAATTCACGATCTTCATGCCGCTGCTGCTGAAACCCGCGCCGACGCGCTTGCGTCTGGTTCTGTGGGCGCTGTCCAGCGGCTTGCAGGAATTCCCTGAAGCGCCGCCTCCGGGTCTGGTTACGGTCCCCGTCGCTAAGGACGCGCCGCAAGGGTATGACACCATGTGCGGTTACCGCGACGCCGGTGAGCGCTCGATCCGTATTGATATGCTGGAACGTCTGGCAGACATGCTGCGGTCTGAGGACAGCCGGGGCGGGTTCGAAGCCAAGCCCGACATGCTCTCGATCACCGGTATGACGCTGGAACAATTTGCCGACCTGATGCAGGGCTTGGGCTATAAGGCCGAGCGGGGTGAGCGTGAAAAGGTCAAAGCCGCGCTTGCGGAACAACCTGCGGCGGAAGTGCCCGAGCAACCTGCTGCTGAGGAAACCCCGGCAGATGCAGTTGCGACAGACGATGCGCCCGCACCCGCCGAGGCGCTAGCCGAGGCCACCGAAAGCACCGAGGCAGCAGCCGAGGCTCCTGCCGCAGAACTCGCAAGCGATGAGCCTGAAGTTGAAGTGTTCTACACCTTCACATGGGGCCGTCAGCGCCAGCAGAATCGTGGCCCGCGCCGCGAGCAGGGGCAGGGCAAGGGCAAGCCGCGTGGCAAACCTCAGGACGGTCGCGGCAAGCCGCACGGCAAGAAGGGTGGTAAACCGCAGGGCGCGAAATCCTTCTCGTCCCGACCGCCCAAGAAAGAGAAAGCCATTGATCCCGACAACCCCTTCGCCGCTGCGTTGATGGGGCTGAAGGACGGCAACTAAGCACGGATGTCCGAGGCCAAGCTGCGGATCGACAAATGGCTGTGGCAGGCGCGGTTCTTCAAGACCCGCAGCCTGTCCGCCAAACAGGTCAGCGGCGGCCATGTGCGTGTCAACGGTAACCGGGTTCTGAAACCGGCGACAGCTATCAACCCCGGCGATGTTCTGACCTTTCCTCAGGGCCACATTGTGCGTGTTGTGCGGGTGGAAAAACTGGGTGAACGGCGCGGTCCGGCCCCCGAGGCACAAACGCTATATACGGATTTGACCGAAAAGCAGGACAAGCCGCTGCAAAATCCAAGCTTTGAAGGAAAAGGTCGTCCAACCAAGAAAGATCGGCGCGCGCTTGATCTTTCTCGCAATCAAGATAGCTGATCCTATCTTGAAGCTGACGCCATACTGATTTAGCTAGACGCCCAAAGCGCAAACGGGAATCCGACCATGACCTACGTTGTCACTGAAAACTGCATTGGCTGCAAATATACCGACTGTGTCGAAGTATGCCCGGTGGATTGTTTCTACGAAGGTGAGAACACGTTGGTCATCCACCCCGATGAATGCATCGACTGCGGCGTGTGCGAACCCGAATGCCCCGCCGACGCAATCCGCCCCGATACCGAGCCGGGTATGGATGAATGGGTCGAGTTCAACCGAAAATACTCGGAAATGTGGCCGGTCATCGTGACGAAGAAGGATCCCTTGCCAGAAGCCGAGGAACGCGACGGCGAAGAAGGCAAGATGGAGAAGTACTTCTCTGAAGCGCCCGGCGAAGGTGGCTAAGCGATTCGCTCTCTGAACTCAGTGGTTTAGATGCCGAAAAAACGCCGCAACCTTATGTTTAATAATGATTTTATCGGCTCATTGGTCGGTAGCGCTTTTGTGTGTCGCATTTTTGTGATATACTTCGTAGCTGAATGATGACTGAGCTGGGGATGACTCCGTAAGTATGGACGCTTTGGAGTTCTAATTTTTTGACAAAAAAACTGCCTGACCGGGCCTTCAAGGCACGGTTTTGGGGTGTTTTGTCGTTTTTTTGTCTGGCTCTGCTAACCAAGGATGAACCTGAATGTCTAAGTCGAAAAAGCTTGAGTTCCGCCCGAACGATTATGTGGTCTACCCCGCGCATGGTGTGGGTCAGATTATCTCGATCGAGGAACAGGAAGTTGCCGGGTATTCGCTTGAGCTGTTTGTGATCTCGTTCGAGAAAGACAAGATGACCCTGCGGGTGCCGACCAACAAGGTGACCGAATCCGGTCTGCGGTCGCTGAGTTCGCCCGACGTGATCTCTCAGGCGATGAAGACGTTGAAGGGCAAGGCCAAGGTGAAGCGCGCAATGTGGTCGCGCCGGGCGCAGGAATATGAACAGAAAATCAACTCGGGCGACCTGATCTCGATCGCAGAGGTGGTCCGCGACCTGCACCGCACTGACGATCAGCGCGAACAAAGCTATTCCGAGCGTCAGCTCTATGAAGCTGCCTTGGAACGTCTGACTCGTGAAGTTGCAGCCGTATCCGGCGCCGGTGAAGTGTCGGCCGCCAAGCAGGTGGATGAGGTGCTGACCTCGCGCGCTGCCTGATCGCATTGCTTTGAATAGTTTGGGCCGCTCCTGTTGGGGGCGGCCTTTTTTATTTTCTACCTCTTCGTTTGGGGGTATTTTCCCAATAGGTAGAGGCGTCTAGATGACCCAGATAAAGAAAACGCTCAAATATCTGTATATCGGACATGACCCGGTTTCGGTCTGGTTCCGCTATGGGCTGATCCTGTTCGACGCGGTGACAATCGTGTTTTTTGTCGCCACTGCGCATATTTCACACGGTCCTGGGATCACGATCGCCAGCATGTTCGTCGGTTTCCTGATCCTGCTGGACTTTTCGGCGCGCCTATGGATCGCGCG
Organism: Ruegeria sp. AB6; assembly: GCF_056542685.1. Classification (NCBI taxonomy): domain Bacteria; kingdom Pseudomonadati; phylum Pseudomonadota; class Alphaproteobacteria; order Rhodobacterales; family Roseobacteraceae; genus Ruegeria; species Ruegeria sp. AB6. The sequence goes on from NZ_JBQGAD010000002.1 coordinate 611,789, forward strand.
GGACCGGCGCAAACTGTTCTTCAAGATTTACACCCTGGCCGATCTGGTTGTGATCGTGTCGCTAATGCTCGACCCATTCCTTTCGGGCAATCTGGCCTTTCTGCGGATTCTGCGCGCTCTGCGCCTGATCCATTCCTTTCACTTACTGCGCGATCTGCGCCGCGACGTCCAATATTTCCGCACCCATGAAGATGCGGTTATTGCCGCCATCAATCTGCTGGTCTTTGTATTCGTGACCTCGACTGCCGTTCTGGTCTTTTTCATCCCCGAGGACAGCCAGACCCCCTATATTGACGCTTTGTATTTCACCATGGCGACGCTGACGACAACGGGGTTCGGCGACATCACGCTGGACACACCGGGCGGTAAGCTGATTTCGGTCTTTATCATGGTGGTTGGGGTGGCGCTGTTCGTGCGGCTGGCGCAGGCGATTTTCATGCCACAAAAAGTACGGCACAAATGCCGAAGCTGCGGCTTGTATCGACACGACCCAGACGCTGTGCACTGCAAACATTGCGGCGAAGTGTTGCGGATCGAAACTGGAGGCGCGTCCTAAAGCGCCGCCGTCAGCGCTATCAAAATGGCAAGCTCGGTCATCACCTGCGTTGCGCCCAACACGTCGCCGGTCTGTCCCCGAATTTTGGATCTGGCGACCAAACCGATGGCGAACGTAACAAGAGCGGCGACAATCAAAGCCTTAAATGCGGTGGCTCCAATCAAGATCAGGGCCATTGCGAGGGCAAAGGCAGCCCCAATCCCAGTAGTGGACGACAGGGGAGCGCCGACCGAATGGCTCAGACCAGCGTTTCTGGCGTTGGGCAGGGCAGTCATCAATATCGGCATCATTGCGCGCGACAGGATGCAGGCAGTCAGTATGCCTCCGAAAGCGCCAGTTGCCAGCAAGGGGGCGATCAGCGCAACGCGCAGGGCTTGCGACAAGATCAGGACAAGAACGCCATAAGTGCCGATGTGGCTGTCTTTCATGATCTCAAGACGTCGGGCCGGGTCAAACCCGCCCCAGAACCCGTCTGTGGTGTCAGCCAGCCCGTCCTCGTGCATGGCCCCGGTACACAGGATCAGCACTGCAACCAGTATGATGGCGCAGGCCAACGGGGGCAGGCCCCAAGCCGATCCGACCCATCCCGCCGCACAGGCCAGAGCGCCGACAACGAAACCGGCGGACGGAAACGCCCAGGCGGCTAAGACCTGACGATCAAAAGCATCCTCGGGCAGGCGCGGGATCGGTAAACGCGTCAACAGGACCAGTGCCAGCAGTATATCCCAGTGGGAAATGAGTTTGGTGTCGTTTTTTAGCACTCCCGCGCCTTTCAGGGTCTTGTTGCTTTGGTCGCTTCGGTTAAACACACAGGACCACTCTGATGCAACGAGGCTTTGGATGCTGCCAGACCTGACCGACCTGAATTCTTTTCGTGACGCCCTTTCTAATGCGCCCGGACCCGATGGCGACGCCCGTCAGGGTGCTGCGGACCGGAACGGACAATTGACCAAACCTCCAGGTGCGCTGGGGCGGCTAGAAGATCTGGCGATCTGGTATGCGGCCTGGCGTGGGGACGCGCGGCCGCAGATCAATGCGCCGCAGGTCATTGTCTTTGCCGGAAACCATGGTGTTACGGCGCAGGGCGTTTCGGCCTTTCCGCCCGAAGTGACCGTGCAGATGGTGATGAATTTCGAACATGGCGGCGCGGCGATCAACCAGTTGGCCAAAGCGGCGGGAGCAACGATGGACGTGCACGCGCTGGAGCTTGACCGTCCGACCGTGGATTTCACCACCGGTCCGGCCATGTCCGAGGACGAACTGTTGCGTGCGCTGCAAACCGGCTGGAACGCAGTGAACCCGGAAGCTGACCTGCTGGTCGTGGGCGAGATGGGGATTGGCAATACCACCCCCGCCGCCGCGATTGCCTGCGCCCTGTTCGGAGGCGAAGCCGCCGATTGGACCGGGCGTGGAACCGGCGTAGACGATGCCGGTCTGGCCAACAAAACCCGTGCGGTGGCCGAGGGCGTAGCCCTGCATGGCGGCTCGGGCGACGGGTTGGAGGTGCTGCGCTGTCTGGGCGGGCGCGAGATTGCGGCCATGGCTGGGGCGATTGCTGCCGCCCGCATCCTGCGCATTCCGGTTGTTTTGGACGGGTTCATCTGTTCAGCTGCTGCGGCCTGTCTGGCCCGCACGGTCGACGGGGCGCTGGATCACACCGTGGCAGGCCATCAAAGCGCTGAAGGCGCGCATGGCGCGGTGCTCGCCCAGCTTGGCAAAGAGCCGCTGCTCAGCCTCGGCCTACGTCTGGGTGAAGGGTCTGGTGGTGCTTTGGCGATCAATATCGTTAAAAGCGCTGTCGCCTGTCATTCCGGTATGGCAACCTTTGCCGAAGCAGGCGTGTCGGACGGTTAAGTTGAAGGGCCTGACCGGGGAACGGTCAGGCCGATTTCTGGGCGTGTTTTTCGGCCAGTTCCAACAGCTCAGTCTCTAGGTCCTTTTCAAGCTGTCGGGCCCGATCGATATATTTCTTGTTCTCGCCGGTGGGCATCCCGGGGATCCACAGTTCGGCCAATTCCCGAACAGCGGTCCGGTCGTGGTGGTAAAAGGTCTGCTCGGCCTGCGCCGCCTCGTAGTCGCTGAGGCCGATATTCTCGAGCACATAGCGTCCAGCCCGGAGCGATCCGTCAAACATCTCGCGCACGATGTCATTGGCCCCGGCCTGATACAGCTCGTACACATGGGTTCGGTCATGAGCGCGGGCGACGATATGAAGGTCGGGACGCTGGCGGCGGGCGAAGCTGACCAGCCGCGTGACTGTCTTGGGGTCATCCATCGCAGCGACCAGAACCGAGGCTTTCTCTAACCCGGCGGCACGCAGCAGTTCTGGGCGGGTGGGATCGCCCAGGAACCCTTTGACGCCAAACCGACGCATCAGCTGGATGGTTTCGATATCGTGGTCCAGAACGATTGTCTTGAACCCGCTGGCACGCACCAGCCGGTTCACGATCTGACCAAACCGACCGATGCCTGCGATGATCACCGGGCCTTTCTCGTCGATCTCATCGGGTTCGGGGGCGGGCCCGCCATCGCTGATCCGGCGCGAGAGCAGGTCGTAGATGATGAACAAAAGTGGCGTAATCAACATTGTAAGGGCGATGATCATCAGCAGCTTTTGTGACAGATCGGGCGGGATGACGTTTTGCTGTGTTGAGAAGGCCAGCAGAACAAAGCCAAATTCACCCGCTTGCGCTAAACCCAAGGTGAATAGCCAATGATCGCGCCCGCGCAGTTTGAAGGCACGGCCAACCAGAAACAGGATGATGCCTTTGGCCAGAATGACCAAAAGGGCAAGGCCTATCAGATCAAACGGGTCGTTGAAGAAATAGGCGACATCAATCCCGGCCCCCACGGTGATAAAGAACAACCCCAAAAACAGACCTTTGAACGGTTCCAGGTCGCTTTCCATTTCATGGCGGAACTCCGAACTTGCCAGAACCACGCCTGCCAGGAATGCGCCAAGGGCAGGCGAAAGGCCGACCAACGTCATCAGGAAGGAAATCCCCACGACGATCATCAGCGCCAGCGCCGTATACATCTCGCGCAGGCGGGTGGCATGGATGAAGCGAAACAAGGGGCGGGTCAGGTAGATACCGGCAAGGATGACGAAAGCGATGGCGGCTAGTGTCACCAGCGTTACCGCCCAGCCCGGCAGCCCATCCACTAGAGACAGGCTGTGATGCGCCTTGTCATGCAGGTCTGCCGCTCCCCGCTCGATAGATCCGTCATTCTGGATGTGAGGCACCGCAGGCAGCGCCAGCAGAGGCAGCAAGGCCAGCATCGGGATCACCGCAATATCCTGCGTCAACAGAACTGAGAACGTCGCTCGGCCGCCATTTGTCTGCATCAACCCCTTTTCCGACAGGGTTTGCAGCACGATCGCGGTTGAGGACAATGACAGGGTCAACCCGACAGCTAGCGCCACCGACCACGGGTGGTTGGCATACATGGCCACGCAGGCAATCACCGCAGTGGACAACAGAACCTGCAGCCCACCAAGACCCAGTAGCCGTTCGCGCATATCCCACAAGGCGCGAGGCTCCAGTTCCAGCCCGATCAGGAACAGCATCATGACGACACCGAATTCGGCAACATGTTGCAGGCTTTCGGTCTCGGCCCCCACCAGTCCGAACATCGGACCGATGACAATACCAGCGGCCAGGTATCCCAATACCGACCCAAGACCCAGGCGTGCCGACAAGGGCACAGCGATCACGGCGGCCGCCAGATAGATCGAAGCCTGGTATAGGAAATCGTCCATATTATCCTCTCGGGTCAGGTGGGCAGGGGCGCATCGCGCTTGAGTTGGTCCATCACGATCTGGCTTTGCACCCGTGCCACCGCAGGATGCGGCAGTATCACTTGATGAAGCAAGCGATTGAGCGCGGAAAGATCGTCGCAATAGACATGCAGCAGATAGTCAGCCTCGCCGGTCATCGTCCAGGCGCTGGTGATCTCTGGTCGAGTGTCAACCAAACGGGCGAAACTGTCGGATTGCTCGGGGCCATGGGTGCCCAGATGTACTTGGATAAAACCTTGCACCTGCAAGCCCAACTTCAGTGGGTCCAGCCGCGCGGCATAGCCGGTGATATACCCCTCGGCCTCGAGCCGTTGACGGCGGCGTCCGGCCTGACTGGGCGACAGGTTCAGCATCTCACCCAATTGATGGGCCGTCAGGTGCGCATTTGTCTGAAGCGCCGACAAAAGCCGTGTGTCTATTGAATCCAACACCTGCGCAAATTCCTCATTAAATCATCAAAACGTGCGGATATCTCGCACTTGAACTTAGTTTACTCGAAAACAATGCGCAGAAACAGCGCCGAATAAGACATATTTTGGAATCAGCAAAGAAATTCCTGTTTTCACGGAGACGCGCCATGGGACCCTTCCCGCATAACGCCCCGAAATCTGTCATCAGCCCCGAAAATCCGGCCGGAACCGACGGGTTCGAGTTTGTCGAATTCGCCCATCCCGAGCCGCAGGAACTGCGCGACCTGTTCGCCAAGATGGGGTTTGAGTTGGTCGGCCACCACAAGGACAAGCCCTCGGTCGAGCTGTGGCAGCAGGGCGACGTGACCTATATCCTCAACGCGGATCCCGAGAGCTTTGCCGCCAAGTTCGTCGCAGAACACGGCCCGTGTGCCCCTTCGATGGGCTGGCGAGTTGTGGATGCGAAAAAAGCCTTCGAGCATGCCGTCAGCAAGGGCGCCGAGCCCTATGATGCTGCGGACAAAACGATGGACGTTCCCGCGATCAAAGGGATTGGCGGATCGCTGATCTATTTCATCGATCAATATTATGACACCTCGCCCTATAATCAGGAATTCACATGGACCGAACAGTCCAAGCCGCGCGGCGACGGGTTCTATTACCTCGATCACCTGACCCACAACGTCTACAAGGGAAATATGGACAAGTGGTTCAAATTTTACGGCGATTTGTTCAACTTTCGTGAGATTCGTTTTTTTGACATTCAGGGTAAGTTCACCGGGCTCTATAGTCGCGCGCTGACATCCCCCTGCGGCCGTATCCGCATTCCTATCAACGAAGACCGGGGCGAGACAGGCCAGATCGTGTCCTACCTCAAGAAATACAAAGGCGAGGGTATTCAGCATATCGCCGTCGGCAGCGAGGACATCTATGCCTCGACCGATGCGATTGCCGAAAAGGGTCTGAAGTTTATGCCGGGCCCGAACGAAGCCTATTACCACATGTCCAAGGACCGCGTGGCCGACCATGAAGAGCCGTTGGACCGGATGATGAAACACGGCATTCTGATCGACGGCGAGGGCGTGCTGGACGGGGGCGAAACCCGGATCTTGCTGCAAATCTTCTCGAAAACCGTGATCGGCCCGATTTTCTTCGAGTTTATCCAACGCAAAGGAGATGACGGGTTTGGTGAAGGAAATTTCCAGGCTCTGTTCGAATCCATCGAGCGCGAACAAATCGAATCCGGTGAAATTTCAGCCGCTTGATCCTGTGTCTTAACTTGATCTCGGGGGCGGCCTACGCCCCCGGTGATCAACTTCTGGGCAGCCGCAATGTCACGTTCTGGCCGCGTTTTTGATAGCGCAGTTCTGAATCGCCAATCGCTACCACATTGCCGCCGTCCAGCCTGTCTCCGACTTTCAACTTTTTGTAGCGCCCACTGGGCAGACGCACCAAGGCGCGTCGGTTGGCGGGCGTGCCATAGACTCCGATCAGGTTCAGCTTGCGCAGGTTGATCGCGTTGTCGATCGTCGCCTGTCGCGCGACCGAAGCAGAGGACGGGATTTTTGGCGCGACCGCTTTGGGCTGGAAGGACTCCGCCTCGTCAACGGATTGCGCAACGGCGGCGGTCGATCCCAAATTCACAGTGTTAACACGCGCGCTACGAGCTGCCCCGGCAGGTCGCGGTTTAGGGCGCGGGACGCGAACTACGGCCAGTGCGGTGGGTGTGTAGTCAATGTCTGGCGGCTTCAGGGATGCAGGTCGCAGTTTGGGGCGCAAGACTGCCAATTCCTGCAATGTGCGCCCGCCAAGCTGCTGGCGCTCGAACTGGTCGATCAGGTTCTCGGGGCGCGGCTTTGGCCGCAGCTCGGCCAGACGCGATGTCGCCTCATCAGGGACAGGCTCTTCCTCGAACCGTACGGGGACATCCGGGGGTACTTTCGACGGGCGGCCGAGATAGACGACAATGCCGTCCGGGTTCAACGTGCCCTCGGCAGTGGGTGTCACCAAGCCGCGCTCGTCCAACTCAAAACGGGTGCCTGCAGCCGATGGTTGCGCGACCGGGTCGAATTCCAGATCGGTGTCAAACCTTGCGACTTGCGGCAGGGCAACCGCGTCGCGAGACAGTTCCGACGGGTCGATGGAGGCCAGATAGATATCTTCGGCCTCAACAGCGACGGGGCTGTTCAGGGGCTGAGGTGTTTCAAACCGCACAGCAGGCAGCAGCGGTTGCGGCTCCGGTTCGGGCGCGATCGGTTCAACAACGGTGGGCGCGACTTTCAGCGCTTCGAGGATGGCGACATCTGTGGCGGAAAGCGCAGGTTCTTCCGGTTCGGCAGGGGCCGGAATTGGCTCGGACGCGGCGGTTTCGATTTCAACGGGGTCACTTACGACCGTTTCCGTCGCGCGCGGTTCATCTGGTTCGGGTTCCGCGAAGTCCGTCACATCCGGATCGGCCTCCACAGATTCCAATGGTTCAGGCGGGGCGGTCGCAATCCCGGGATCAACCTCGATTTGGGTGGTTTCAGTCGCTTGGACTTCGACGTCGGGAATGCCGCCAAGCGCCCAGACCAAAACAGCCACCGCCGCAACACCTGCGAGCGCTGCGGGAAACGCATATTGCGTCAGGTTCGCTGCATTCGGAATGGACCGAGTCTCAGCTTCAGGGACCGACCGGAAATCCGCAGCAGCGGGAGAGGGCGCTATGACATGCACCGCCGGTTGCGGAGTGTCGGGAATGAGTGCCGCGACAGGCTCGGGCGACAGGAACTGGGGCGCTTCGGGATAATCTTCACCATCGGTTGGTGCCGTGATCTGAACCGGTACGAATCCATGTTCAGTGGCAAACTCCCGCGCTTCGGTCAGCGTCTGTTTCGCCACGGCGGCGACGTGAATGATCTGGTCCCTTGTCGCGGTATCATAGACCAGTTCGTCCAGTGTATAGGGCGTCGCGCCGGTCAGAGCCGTCTCAACAGATCCGTCCGCGCCATCGGCGTCGACAGCCAGATAGCGTACCTGATCTTTCGGCAGCACCAGCGTACAGCTCAGCTGCGTCTCAAGCGCAAAGGCCTTGTCGCGTAGCGTGGCAAGCTGCGCGCTCAGATCCGGCTCATCCACGAACACATCACCAAGCCAAAATGAGTCATTGTTGGCCAAATGGTGCAAAGAGATTCCGGTAGACGAAAAAATCAGCTCAAAGGCAGGTTTCATAAGCCGGACGAACCATAGTTATCAGGGTCAAAACAGACAGGCATCCCGTCCGCAGACCGACATTAAAGCAGGATCTTGCCGAGGGAAAGAAAAAGCCGGGTTTCCCCCTTGTTCGGCAGACCCTTGCCACCCCATCTTGACAGTAACGAAATCGGAGGGAAGACCTTGAAGAAATTCGCTTTTCTGGCGGCCTTGATGGCCGCAACCGCGGTTGGCGCAGCCCATGCGGAAGAACGTCGCATCACCGTTAGCGCAGCAGGCACTGTGCTGGCTGAACCGGACATGGCCACCATTACTCTAGGCGTTACCAATGAGAATGCGCAGGCCGCTGCCGCGATGAAGGCCACGTCGGATGCTGTGTCGCAAATCCTGGCACGGCTGGACGAAATGGGGATCGACGCGCGCGATGTGCAGACCCGCGATCTGTCACTGTCACCGGTCTGGGCGGGCCGTGGCAACCAAGCTGGAGAACGGCCTGAAATCTCGGGCTTTTCAGCCTCAAACCGCGTGTTTGTACGGGTGCGTGATCTGACGCAGTTGGGCGCAGTGATGGATGCGGTCATCCAAGACGGGGCCAATGATTTCGGCGGTCTCAGCTTTGGTATTCAAGACCCCAAACCGCTGGAGGCTGAGGCGCGTGCTAAAGCCGTGGCCGAGGCGACAGCCAAGGCCGAGCAACTGGCGCAGGCGGCCACGGTCACGCTGGGCCCGGTTCAGCAGATCAGCGAGCAAGTCGGCGGTATCCGGCCCGCGGCCCAGATGCGCGAATTCGCGGCGGCGGATGCAGGTGGAATTCCGGTGGCAGGGGGCGAGGTCTCGGTCTCGGTCAATGTCACGATGGAGTTTGGGATTTCCCAGTAAGCTCAGCGTGATGCGCGGGCTTGCAGTGACTGACGCTGCTGGCCCGTCTGGTCGAAGTTCTCAGGGGTCAACCATGCCTCGAAAGCCGATCGAATACGGGGCCATTCGCTGTCCAGAATCGAATACCACGCGGTGTCCCGGTTGCGTCCTTTATAATGGGTTGCTTGCCGGAAGATGCCTTCGAAGGTGAAGCCTAGCCGCTCGGCCGCGCTGCGCGACGGTGCGTTCAACGCGTCGCATTTCCATTCGTACCGGCGATAGCCCAGTTCGTCGAAGACCCGCCGCATCATCAGATACATCGCTTCAGTCGCCACGGGCGTGCGCTGCATCAAGGGTGAGAAATGGATATAGCCGACCTCGATGACGCCGGCGTCGGGGGTGATACGCAAATAGGTTGCGTGGCCAACCGGGGTGCCGGTTGCGTCCAGAACAGTGTGAAACATCGGGTCTGCGCTACGTTCGGCCTGTTTCATCCAATCTGAGAACGCGGGCTCGGATGTGATCGGCTCTTCTGGCAAGTAGGTCCAGTTCCGACCGTCTTCGTCCTGCGCAAACGCCCGGTAGAGGCCGGATGTATGCTGTTTCGCATCCAAAGGAACCACTGAACAAAACCGCCCCGGCATATCGGTGCGCGGTGGCATCGGGCGCGGGAACTCACCCGACACCGGTGCCCCGATGGGTTGGCCAAAGGCGTTGGTTCGGTGGTCCGTCATCTTTCAGGCGGTGGCTTTGGACAGAGCCTGATCCAGATCAGCGATCAGGTCATCTGCATCCTCTATCCCGATCGAGACACGTACAACGCCGGGACCTGCCCCTGCAGCTTCTTGCTGTTCAGGGGTCAACTGCCGGTGCGTGGTCGAGGCCGAATGGATAATCAGCGAGCGCGCATCGCCGAGGTTCGCAACATGGCTGAAGATTTCCAGCGCGTTCACCAGCTTGACGCAGGCGTCATAGCCGCCTTTGACTGCAAAGGTGAACAGCGCCCCTGCGCCTTTCTTGTACTGTGCCTTGACCCGGTCGTGATAGGGGGACGAGGGCAAGCCCGCATAGGTCACGTAATCCACCCGGTCATCGGCCTCCAACCAGGCTGCAATCTTCTGCGCGTTCTCAACGTGACGCTCCATCCGCAGCGACAGGGTTTCGATCCCCATCAGCGTATAGTGCGCCGCCTGCGGGTTCATGGTCATGCCCAGATCGCGCAGACCGATGGCGATTCCGTGGAAGGTGAAAGCCAGCGGCCCGAAGGTCTCGTGGAATTTTAGGCCGTGATAGGCGGGTTCGGGTTCGCTGAGCGAGGTGAACTTGTCATTCGCCGACCAGTCGAACTTACCCGAATCCACGATGCAACCGCCCGTGACGGTTCCGTTGCCGGTCAGGTATTTGGTGGTCGAATGTACCACCAACGTCGCTCCCTGTTCGATGGGGCGGCAGAGGTAAGGCGTGGCCGAGGTGTTGTCGACGATCAGCGGAATGCCCGCCGCGTCCGCGACATCCGCCATCGCCCGGATATCGGTGACGTAGCCGCCGGGGTTCGAAATGGATTCGCAGAACACAGCGCGGGTGTTTTCGTCAATCGCGGCCTTTACCGCCTCGGGGTCGTCCATATCGACGAATTTCGCCGACCAGCCAAAGCGTTTGATGGTCTGGCTGAACTGCGTGACCGTGCCGCCATACAGACGGGTCGAGGCCACAACGTTGCAGCCCGGTCCCATCAGCGGGAACAGCGCCATGATCTGCGCCGCGTGCCCGGATGAGCAGCAGACAGCGCCCACACCACCCTCAAGCGTTGCCACGCGCTCTTGCAGCACGGCGACGGTGGGGTTGGTCAGGCGGGAATAGATGAAGCCCACCTCTTGCAGGTTGAACAGTGCGGCCGCGTGGTCGGCGTCACGGAAGACATAGGCCGTGGTCTGATAGATCGGCGTCTGGCGTGCGCCTGTGGCCGGATCGGGCCGGGCGCCTGCGTGAATCTGAAGCGTGTCAAAGCCATAAGTGGGGCCGTCAGACATGGTTGAAATCTCCCTTTCGTATATGTGTTGCAGAATCTCTAGGCGATCAGGGGCGTGCGCACAACAACGCAGTCAGCGCATCCACAATCCCTTGGCCTTGATCTTGTTGCGGATAGCCTGTTCACGTTGCGGCAGGTTCTCGCGATCAAACATCGCGCGGATTTTGTAACCTTTGCGTTGAATCACCAGTTTGCGGATCGGGTCATAGCCCTTAAGCACTTTCTTGATCCGGTTCGGGGCCGCCACAGTTTCCAGTACCTCGACCACATGATCGCTTTCGCGGGCGTAGAGCAGCGGAAACAGCCGGTAGTGGCAAGTGACAGAGCCGTCCAACAGGCCAGCGGGCAGGGCGTCGCGCCCTCCGCCCAGTGAATGAACGACCAGCGGCAGCGCCACCTGATCCAGCCAGGGGTCCAGCACCTGACCGGCCAGTTCGGGGATATCTTCGTCACGTATGATCTGCGCGTAGTCACGGAATCGCTCCCCAAACGTGCCCGGGCAGGAATAGAAGAAGTAGCCTGCGTTGAAATACAGGTAGCGACGCCAGTAATCATGCGGTTGGCCGGTATCCAGCGAACTGTCGAAATCCAGGCTGAACCGCTGATAGAGCGCCCGCCAAATTCCGTCGAAACCGGGGCCGTAGAGGGTCGGGCGGGGCCATGTCCCCTCGACCTTCAGCGAAGCGCTTGGGCGGGAAAAATCAAAGGGGACAGTGTTCAGATCACCGGTGATGAGCGTGTCACTGTCGAAGAACACAAAGGGCTCACCCTCGGGCAGGGCCAGCAAAGCCTCGATTTTGTTGCCGTAGGGATAGCTTTCGCCAAATACCTGCGAGTCGAAGGGCAATATCTCGACATCCAACTGGCGCAGCGCGTTCAGGATATCTTCGTTCTGAATGCTGGGGTCTTGTGACCAAAGCGGGCCGGGTTGGGGCACGGCGACGAACACACGACCGGCAAAGTCGGGGCTGCTGTGACGGAGTGAGGCGGCAAACAGTAGCGACTCGTATTGCAGGCGGTTGTTTTGTCCGATCAGGACGATGTTGAATGTCTTGGGGGTGGCCTGCATCGGTGTCCGGTCAATCACTGGGGTATTTCGGTTGGCGGCACACTACGCAGGGGCGGCGGGCAAAACCAGATGTGAACACCGCCTTGAGGCGCAAAATTTGAAAACCGGGTCAGCGCCCCCATGTTATGCCAAGATGCCGCAACAGGAGATATCTCAAATGAGGGTCAACGCAGATTTCACCAAACGCGTCGCCGTTCACTTTGACCAGAACGAATGGGTCCAATCCCCCGCCGCCGGGGTGGAGCGGAAAATGCTGGACCGTATCGGTGAGGAGGTCGCCCGCGCGACCACGATTGTACGTTTTGCGCCCGGCAGCGCCTTTGCCGCGCATACACACGATGGTGGAGAGGAATATCTGGTTTTGGACGGTGTGTTTCAGGATGAAACCGGTGATTTCCCGGTAGGCAGCTACGTGCGCAACCCGCCGACCTCGTCGCATACGCCTTCGGCCAAAGACGGCGCGACGATCCTGGTCAAGCTGCATCAATTCGATCCAGCAGATCGCACGGAGGTGCGGCGCTCGATCAACGGGGCAGAGAAACTGCAACTGTTCAAGGATGCCCAAGAGGATGTCAGGGTCATCAGCCTCGCCGCTGGTGAAACGCTGAACCTGGACGCAGAGCAAGGACTGGAGCTGTTCGTCATCGAAGGGTCTGTTTCAGAAGCAGATGAGGAATTCTCGGCCTGGGATTGGCTTCGACTGCCGCCGGAAACCCAGTCTGTTGCGACCGCCGGGACCGATGGTGCCCGTGTTTGGATCAAGTCTGGGCACCTCTCCGGCATGGTCTGACCGACAGCGACGCTGTAATTTTAGGCAGTATTTTATGAAAACCGGGCCGTCGAGCCCGGTTTTTTAATTTTTTGACCATTTGGCAAATTTTACCAATTGATAAAATTTCAGACTGTGGCAAGCTGAGAGTACAACAACCATATCTACAGGGAGTAGAGCGATGGCACAGGGCCAGATGGTCCCCGGCATTGTCTCCGGGCGGCTTTCCAGCGATGAGCTGACCTCGAATTTCACGGATCTGCATCCGCCATTGGCCGCGCATGAGGCCGCCGTGGCAGCAGATCGGTGCTACTTTTGCTATGACGCGCCATGTGTGACAGCCTGTCCGACGGATATCGATATTCCGTTGTTCATGCGGCAGATTCAGGCCGGTCAGCCCGAAGCGGCGGGTGAGACCATATTGGCGCAGAATATTCTGGGCGGCATGTGCGCCCGTGTGTGTCCCACAGAGACATTGTGTGAAGAAGCCTGTGTGCGCGAGGCAGCCGAGGGCGCTCCGGTCGAGATTGGGCGTTTGCAGCGTTACGCAACCGACAGTGTGATGGCGGACGGGGCGCATCCGTTTGAACGTGCTGCGCCGACCGGTAAAACAGTTGCGGTGATCGGGGCAGGACCCGCGGGTCTGGCCTGCGCGCACCGGCTGGCGATGCTTGGGCATGACGTCGTTATTCACGAAAGCAAGCCTAAGCCGGGTGGTCTGAACGAATATGGTATCGCAGCTTATAAATCGACCAACAACTTCGCGCAGGCCGAGGTGGATTGGCTGATGCAAATCGGTGGGATCACGATCGAAACGGGCTCGATTCTGGGTGACACGATCACTCTGGATGGCTTGTCCGCAAATTACGACGCAGTTTTCCTTTCCATTGGTTTGGCCGGAGTGAACGCTCTGCGCGCGGGTGGCGTTGGTAAGGATGGCGTGCGGGCTGCGGTCGAGTTCATCTCGGATGTACGGCAGGCTGGTGATTTGACTGACTTGCCGGTGGGGCGCAATGTGGTCGTCATTGGCGGCGGCATGACCGCCGTGGACGCGGCGGTGAAGTCCAAGCTGCTAGGGGCGGAACATGTCACTATCGCTTATCGCCGGGGACGTGACGCCATGGGCGCCAGCCGGTACGAGCAGGACCTTGCGGCCTCACATGGGGTCAAGATCATGACCAATGTGCAGCCTGTGGCCGTGCGCGGAAACGGCGCGGCGTCTGAGATTGAGTTGGAGTATACCTCGAGCGAGGGCGGTCAATTGACCGGGACGGGGGAAGTGATCCGCTTGCCTGCGGATCAGGTTTTGAAAGCGATTGGCCAGACGCTGGAAGGCGCGCCCGAAGGGCTGACGCTGGACGGCAACAAGATCGCTGTCACTGGCGCGGGTCGGACCTCGATGGCGGGTGTCTGGGCCGGGGGTGACTGCGCGGCTGGTGGCGAAGACCTGACCGTGACCGCTGTGGCCGAGGGTCGCGATGCGGCAATGGACATCCACGCCGCACTGACGGCGTGAAATTGTGATTTTGGATGCTGATCAGCATCAGGAGGGCCGGATAAATGGCTGATTTAAAAACAAACTTTCTGGGTATCGAAAGCCCTAACCCGTACTGGCTGGCCTCGGCGCCGCCGACTGACAAAGAATACAATGTCCGCCGCGCCTTCGAGGCCGGTTGGGGTGGCGTGGTCTGGAAAACGCTGGGGGCCGAGGGCCCTCCGGTCGTGAACGTAAACGGGCCTCGGTACGGTGCGATTTATGGCGCGGATCGGCGGCTGCTAGGGCTGAATAACATCGAACTGATCACTGATCGCCCGCTTGAGGTGAACCTGGAAGAGATGGCCCGGGTCAAGGCCGACTACCCGGACCGCGCGCTGATCGCCTCGATCATGGTGCCGTGCGAGGAAGAGGCTTGGAGAGCCATCCTGCCACGCGTTGCCGAAACTGGTGCTGACGGGATCGAGTTGAACTTCGGCTGTCCCCATGGGATGAGCGAGCGCGGGATGGGATCGGCTGTCGGGCAGGTACCGGAATATATCGAGATGGTCACGCGGTGGTGCAAGAAACACTATGACCGTCCGGTGATCGTGAAGTTGACACCCAACATCACGGATATCCGCAAACCCGCCGAGGCTGCAAAGAATGGCGGCGCGGATGCGGTGTCGCTGATCAACACGATCAACTCGATCACCAGCGTCAATCTGGACACGTTCAGCCCTGAGCCTTCGATTGATGGCAAGGGTAGCCATGGCGGCTATTGCGGTCCGGCGGTGAAGCCGATCGCTCTGTCGATGGTGTCAGAGATTGCGCGGGCACAAGCAACGCATGGTCTGCCGATCTCCGGTATTGGTGGCGTGACCACATGGCGTGACGCGGCCGAGTTCATGGCCTTGGGCTGTGGCACCGTTCAGGTCTGTACGGCTGCGATGACCTATGGGTTCAAGATTATTGATGAACTGACGGCGGGCCTGTCCAAATGGATGGACGAGAAGGGGTATAAGGACGTCTCGGAGATTGTTGGTCTGGCCGTGCCGAACGTGACGGATTGGCAATATCTGAACCTGAACTATGTGGCGAAGGCCAAGATCGATCAGGACCAATGCATCAAATGTGGCCGCTGCTATGCCGCTTGCGAGGATACCAGCCATCAGGCAATTTCCATGTCTGATGATCGTGTGTTCGAGGTGATGGATGACGAATGTGTCGCCTGCAATCTATGCGTGGATGTGTGCCCGGTGGATGGGTGCATTTCGATGGTCCCGATGAATGCGGGCGAAATTGATCCGCGTACCGGACGGGAAGTGCAGCCTGACTACGCCAATTGGACGTCACATCCGAACAATCCGATGGCGAAAGCTGCGGAATAGGAGATTTTTCGTCGAAAAATCTTGGACGAGAAAATTCGTCGAATTTTCTCAGAACAAAATATCGATGGGGCCGTTGTGGCAGATCACGATATATTGGTTGGCGGTGCGGATCAGGTGGTATCCGCGCCGCCTTATTTCTTGCTGAAACGTCTCATGCCCCACTTCTCTTTCCACCCAACTCGTGGACCGGCGCACGACCGCACCGCGCTGCGCGGATTTGGTGGAAAACAACTGGTCGAGCCAGGGATCGGGATAGGGGCGAACGGTAGTCATGGGCATATGCTGCCGCAATTTGGTTAACTGGACCTTAAGGCATAAGGAGTTTCCGGTAGAGCGTGTCTACAAAAGGTTCCGCGCCTTCAAAAGGGTCTTCGTCCCCCAAAATCGCACGAACCTGTACGTCGAAATCGGCGTAGTGCTGGGTCAGCGCCCAGATCGAAAAGATAAGGTGATACGGATGAAGTCGCGCTATTTTCCCCTGATCCATCCAGCCGACAAGAATCGCCGTTTTCTCATCCACCAAGATCTTGAGGTCACTTGAAAGCGAGTCGTGAATGCGCGGCGCGCCTTGCACGAGCTCGTTGGCGAATAGGCGGCTTTCGCGCGGCAGATCGCGGCTCATTTCCAGTTTGCGTCGAATATAGGCGAGGATTTCCTCCATAGGGTCGCCATCGGCATCCAGTTCGTGCAGAGGGGCCAGCCATGTTTCCAGCAATCCGGACAGGAGCGCGGTGTGAATGGCCTCTTTTGTCGGGAAATAGTACAGGAGGTTTGGCTTGCTCAGGCCTGCCTCGGTGGCAATCTGGTCTACGGTCGCGCCGCGGAAGCCATGGGATGAAAAGACGTTCAACGCAGCCTCGAGAATCGCTGCGCGATTCTTTTTCTGAATTCTGGTGGGGGCGCGGTCTTTGGGCATTGTTCCAGACTGTCTCATTTTACGGCAAGTGGGCGCTGGATAGGCCAAAAAATCTAATGGCGTCCTGCAATTTCTTGACTGATCTCGAACCCGTGATAGCGTGAGTTTGACCAGATGGTCAAATCAAGACACCAAAAGCGAGCCAAATCGCAAGCAACAGGGAAGAACAAGATGGCAGCTCCGGCGCAGAACCTCAGGATCAATGGCGACAGATTGTGGGACAGTCTGATGGAGATGGCCAAGATCGGCCCCGGTGTTGCGGGCGGCAATAACCGCCAGACCCTGACCGATGAAGACGCCGAAGGCCGCGCCTTGTTTCAGAAATGGTGTGAGGATGCGGGTTGCTCCATGGGCTTGGATCAGATGGGCAATATGTTTGCTCACCGAGCGGGAACAGATCCCGACGCTTTGCCGGTTTATGTTGGTTCGCACTTGGACACGCAGCCGACAGGCGGGAAATACGACGGCGTCTTGGGGGTTCTTGGCGGTTTGGAGATCATCCGAACGTTGAACGATTTGGGGATAAAGACAAAGCATCCCATTGTGGCTACGAACTGGACCAATGAGGAAGGGACACGCTATGCGCCTGCGATGTTATCCTCGGGTGTATTTGCAGGGATGCACACGCAGGATTGGGCCTACGCGCGGGAAGATGCCGAAGGTAAGGCCTTTGGCGATGAATTGCAGCGGATCGGTTGGCGTGGCGACGAAGAGGTGGGCGCGCGCAAGATGCGTGCCTTCTTTGAACTGCATATTGAACAAGGCCCCATTCTTGAGGCAGAAGGAAAGGATATTGGTGTTGTCACCCACGGTCAGGGACTGAGTTGGACCCAGATCACGGTGACCGGCAAGGATGCCCATACCGGCTCGACCCCGATGCCGATGCGCAAAAATGCGGGTCTGGCGATGGCGCGGATTCTTGAGAAAGTGGACGAGATTGCCTGGTCCCATGCGCCACATGCCGTTGGGGCGGCGGGGCATATCGATGTGTTCCCGAATTCGCGGAATGTGATCCCTGGAAAGGCGGTGTTTACGGTCGATTTTCGCTCGCCCGATCTGGACGTGATTCAAGATATGGAGGCACGACTGCGCGTTGCGGCTGAAGATATTGTCGAAGAAATGGGCTTGCAGATCGAGTTCGAGAAGGTCGGCGGGTTTGATCCTGTGCAGTTCGATGACGGCTGTGTGGCGGCGGTACGCGATGCAGCGGAACGGTTGGGGTATTCGCATACTGATATCATCTCAGGCGCCGGGCATGATGCGTGCTGGATCAACCGGGTGGCGCCGACGGCGATGGTGATGTGCCCTTGTGTAGATGGGTTGAGCCATAATGAAGCTGAGGAAATCAGCAAAGATTGGGCTGCGGCAGGGGCTGATGTTCTGTTGCATGCGGTCGTCGAGACGGCTGAGATCGTGGAGTAGGGGGCGCTGCCCCCGTCGCCCGGTGGGCGACTCCCCCGCGATATTTTAGCAAGATGAAGCAGGCGGCGCAGACCGCCACAGGGAGATTGAAATGAGCACTGTGATCAAGAACGGAACCGTTGTGACCGCCGATTTGACTTACAAGGCGGATGTGATGGTTGAAGGTGGCGTGATCACCGAGATCGGTCAGGATCTGAAAGGTGATAAGGAACTGGACGCGACCGGTTGCTATGTGATGCCGGGCGGGATTGATCCGCATACGCATCTTGAGATGCCGTTCATGGGCACCTATTCCAGCGATGATTTCGAAAGCGGAACACGGGCGGCTTTGGCTGGCGGCACCACGATGGTGGTGGATTTTGCGCTGCCTAATCCGGGGGAAAGCCTGCTGGATGCACTGAAGCGCTGGGACAATAAATCGACGCGGGCGAATTGCGATTATTCGTTCCACATGGCCGTCACATGGTGGGGCGAGCAGGTGTTTGACGACATCAAAACCGTGATTGAAACGCGCGGGATCAACACGTTCAAGCACTTCATGGCCTATAAGGGTGCGTTGATGGTGAATGATGATGAGTTGTTCGCCTCGTTCAAGCGTCTTGCCGAGTTGGGCGGCACCGCGATGGTGCATGCCGAGAACGGAGATGTGGTGGCCGAGTTGAGTGCTAAGCTGCTGGCCGAAGGCAATACAGGGCCCGAGGCACACGCCTATTCCCGCCCGCCGCAGGTCGAAGGTGAGGCGACAAACCGCGCCATTATGATCGCCGATATGGCGGGCGTTCCTTTGTATGTGGTGCACACCTCGTGCGAAGAAGCCCATGAAGCCATTCGCCGGGCAAAGATGCAGGGTAAACGGGTGTGGGGCGAGCCTTTGATCCAGCACCTGACCTTGGATGAAAGCGAGTATTTCCACCATGATTGGGAGCATGCGGCGCGGCGGGTCATGAGCCCTCCGTTCCGGAACAAGCAGCATCAGGACAGTCTTTGGAACGGTTTGCAATCGGGAACGCTGAGCGTGGTGGCCACCGACCATTGCGCCTTTACCACCGAACAGAAGCGATATGGCGTGGGCGATTTTACTAAGATCCCCAACGGGACAGGCGGGCTGGAAGATCGGATGCCGATGCTGTGGACCCATGGAGTAAATACCGGGCGTCTGACGCCGAACGAATTTGTGGCAGTTACTTCAACAAACATCGCTAAGATATTGAATTGCTATCCTAAAAAGGGTGCCATTTTGGTTGGTGCGGATGCGGATATCGTTGTGTGGGACCCGGACAAAGCCAAGGTGATTTCAGCCGAAACGCAGCAGTCTTCGATCGACTACAACGTGTTCGAAGGCAAGGAAGTGCGCGGGTTGCCCCGGTTCACGCTAACCCGTGGTTCGATCGCTGTTCATGATGGTGAGATCCAGACACAGGAAGGACATGGGAAATTCGTGGCACGCGAGGCCAATACCCATGTGAACAAAGCGCTGAGCACCTGGAAAGAGCTGACCGCCCCGCGCCCGGTCGAGCGGACGGGTATTCCAGCGACGGGTGTGTGATTTGCGGGGGTGTCCTCTGGGCGCCCCAAAGCGAAACCTTTTCAAGGTAATGGAATGACTACTGAAAGTACGACCCAGCCTGTGATCGAGGCAAGGCAACTCGATCTCACCTTCCAAACCAATGACGGCCCGATCCACGCGTTGAAAGACGTGAACCTGACAATTGACAAGGGGGATTTCGTCAGTTTTATCGGCCCCTCCGGCTGTGGCAAAACTACTTTCTTGCGTTGTATCGCAGCGCTGGAGACGCCGACCGGGGGAACGCTGACCGTCAATGGCATGACCCCTGACGAGGCGCGGCGGAAGCGCGCCTATGGCTATGTGTTTCAGGCCGCGGGGCTGTATCCGTGGCGGACCATCTCCAAGAACATAAAACTGCCGCTCGAGATCATGGGCTATTCCGCCGCCGAACAGGAAGAACGGGTAAAGAAGGTTCTGGAACTTGTTGATCTGGAAGGGTTTGGTGGAAAATTTCCGTGGCAGCTTTCGGGCGGGATGCAGCAGCGGGCCAGTATCGCGCGGGCCTTGGCGTTTGATGCCGATATCCTGTTGATGGACGAACCCTTTGGTGCTCTGGATGAGATTGTCCGTGATCACCTGAACGAGCAGCTTCTGGCGCTATGGGCGCGGACTGAAAAGACCATCGGTTTCGTGACGCACTCGATCCCCGAAGCCGTCTATCTCAGCACCAAGATCGTGGTGATGAGCCCTCGACCAGGTCGGATCACCGATGTGATCGACAGCCCTCTGCCCAAGGAGCGGCCTTTGGATATTCGTGACACGCCGGAATTTATCGAGGTCGCGCATCGCGTGCGCGAAGGGCTGCGGGCGGGGCATTCCTATGATGATTAAGGCAACCAGACTGCGGGGTGCGCGATGAAGAACTTGGTGCCTATCTTGGTGGTACTCGCCGCAATTGTCGCGCTGTGGTACGCGGCAGTGGCCCCGATGAACATTCGCATCTCGCTGGATCAGGCCGAGCGTGCGGGGCAGGCAGTGACGCCCGAGACGTCGCGCGAACGGCGAGAGACTTCGGTCTGGGTTTTGATGGCGTCAAACCCTGGAGCGATTTCAGGCGGCTATGCGCTGGAACGTCCACGGTTGCCGACCCCCGGACAGGTTGGGCAGGAGCTGTGGAAAACGACCGGTGAGATGGTGGCCAAGGGTCGTGCATTCTCGAAACGATCACTAATCTACCATACTGGAATTACGCTGAAATCCACGCTGTGGGGTTTCCTGCTTGGGACAACGCTGGGCATTTTGGCGGCCGTAGCCATCGTCTATTCGCGTGTCGCGGATATGAGCCTGATGCCATGGGCGATCATCAGCCAGACCATCCCGATTGTGGCGCTGGCGCCGATGATTATCGTCGTCAGCTCTCAGCTAGGGATCGAGGGGCGCGGGGTGCCCAAGGCGGTGATCTCGGCCTATCTATGTTATTTTCCCGTGCTGGTGGGAATGGTCAAAGGGCTTCGGTCGCCATCGCTGCCGCAACTGGATTTGTTGAAGACCTATAACGCCTCGGGCGCGCAGGGTTTCTTTAAACTTCGGCTGCCATCCTCGGTGCCGTATCTGTTTACGTCGCTTAAGGTTGGGATCGCTGCTGCATTGGTCGGCACGATCGTGGGTGAACTGCCGACCGGGGCCGTGTCAGGTTTGGGTGCCAGAATCCTGATCGGAGACCAGTTCGGAACGCCGTTGGCCATTTGGGCGGCCCTGCTGGCTGCCGCCATTCTGGCGGGTTTGCTGGTGACACTGTTGGATCTGCTGCAGCGACTGGCCCTGCGCCGGATGGGGTTGAACGCATGACCTGGCTATCCTTTGCTTTGCTGTTCTGGGGCTTGGCCTGGTTCGTGAACTACCGGCTGGCCATCTCGTCCTATCGCAAAACCCGTGCGGCGCGCATTTTTGTACCGGTTCTGTTCGGCATCACGCTGTTGGTGCTTTGGGAGGGGCTGGTGCGCGGGCTGGGTGTTTCGCCGGTTATCCTGCCGCCACCTTCAGATGTGGGGACAGCCTTTGTACAATCGTCCGGCATTTTGTGGGAAGACTTCAAGCAAACCGTCTTCAAGGGCGCGCTGACGGGATTTGTGATCGGGTGTGCTGCGGCTTTTGCTTGTTCGGTTGCCATTGACCGCTCGGCTTTTCTGACGCGTGGTCTGCTACCCATCGGGAATTTCGCGGCGGCGCTGCCCATTGTCGGGATCGCGCCAATTCTGGTCAGTTGGTTCGGGTTCGATTGGCACTCGAAAGCGGCGGTTGTCGTGGTCATGGTGTTCTTTCCAATCCTGGTGAACACCGTGCAGGGTCTGCGCGAGGCGGATGCGATGCAGCGTGACCTGATGCGGACCTATGCGGCCGGGTATTGGCAGACCTTGTGGAAACTGCGCTTGCCAGCAGCGATGCCCTTTGTGTTCAATGGGTTGAAGATTGCAACCACGCTTGCTTTGATCGGGGCGATTGTGGCCGAGTATTTCGGCTCACCCACACGGGGCATGGGGTTTCGGATTTCGACCGGCGTCGGCAGCCTGTCGATCGACCTTGTCTGGGCCGAGATCGCCGTAGCCGCGCTGGCCGGGACCGTGTTTTATGGCCTTGTCGCAGCGGCGGAAAAGGCGGTGACCTTCTGGCACCCGTCGCAACGAGGATAGGAATTCAACAGACCCCGACAACGGGGCATAAACAGCAACTAGGAGACATGAAGATGAAAAAGCTACTCAGCGGGGCGGTTGCCGCCTTTGGCCTGACCGCCGGTGCCGCATGGTCCGCCGATGAGGTGACATTGCAGCTGAAATGGGTCACGCAGGCGCAATTTGCGGGCTACTATGTGGCCGCCGATAAGGGGTTCTACGAGGAAGAAGGGCTGGACGTTACCATTTTGCCCGGCGGCCCCGACATCGCTCCAACTCAGGTGATCGCGGGGGGCGGCGCGGATGTGACCGTCGAATGGATGCCTGCTGCGCTGGCCGCACGTGAAAAGGGTCTGCCGCTGGTAAACATCGCGCAGCCATTTAAAAGCTCGGGCATGATGCTGACCTGCTGGAAGGATGCCGGTATTGCATCGCCGGATGACCTTAAGAACCGCACGCTGGGTGTCTGGTTCTTTGGTAACGAATTCCCTTTCATGAGCTGGATGAGCCAGCTAGGCATCGACACTGGCGGCAAGGGTGAGAGTGGGGTTGAGGTCCTCAAGCAAGGTTTCAACGTTGATCCTCTGCTGCAGCGCCAGGCCGATTGCATCAGCACCATGACGTATAACGAGTACTGGCAGGTGATCGACGCGGGCGTAAATCCCGATGAGCTTGTGACCTTCAAGTACGAAGATCAGGGTGTCGCCACGCTTGAAGACGGCCTCTACGTACTGGAAGAAAACCTGAGCGACGAGGCCTTTGTCGACAAGATGGAACGGTTCGTCCGTGCCTCGATGAAAGGCTGGAAATACGCCGAGGAGAACCCGGATGAGGCCGCCGAGATCGTGTTGGACAATGACGCGACCGGAGCGCAGACCGAAAAACACCAAAAGCGCATGATGGGTGAGATCGCCAAGCTGACCGCAGGGTCGAATGGCGCTTTGGACCCGGCGGATTTTGAGCGGACCGTGGGTACTCTGCTGGCCGGTGGTTCTGATCCGGTCATCACCCAACAGCCCGAGGGTGCGTGGACCCACAAGATCACCGACGCGGCGCTGAACTAAACCCGGCTAAAACCGAATTGAGCGCGGTCCCGGTTGGGGCCGCGTTTTGCGATTCTGATGTCGGAAAAGTGTGTGTACTTGGCCGGGAAATGACTTAGTATTCCGTTGTAAATTATCGCATTTCATACGAAATCGCGACTGGACGGAACAGAATGCAGGGATTTGCATCAGAATTCAACTTAGCCTTGGGCCTGATCCTGACAGGGGATGCGGAGCTGTGGGCGATTGTGTTGTTGTCGCTCAAAGTTTCCGTCTTCGCCGTTCTGATTTCTGCCCTGATCGGGATGCCCGTGGGCGCGGCATTAGCCGTTGCGCGCTTTCCGGGGCGGCGAATGTTGATCGTGCTGATGAATGCTCTGATGGGCTTCCCGCCGGTTGTTGTGGGTTTGTTGGTCTACCTGATGTTGTCCCGGTCCGGGCCGCTGGGTGTTCTGGAGTTGCTCTATACCCCGACCGCAATGATCATCGCACAGGTTGTTCTGGTGACACCTATTGTGGCCGCGCTGACCCGGCAAGTGATCGAGATGCTGGCCGAGGAATATTCGGAACAGCTACGCTCGCTCGGGGTGTCGCGTTTGGCCTCGGTGCCGGTGTTGCTGTGGGATGCACGCCTGGCGCTGGTGACTGCACTGTTGGCCGGGTTCGGACGTGCCATTGCCGAGGTGGGCGCGGTGATCATCGTTGGCGGCAACATCAACCATGTGACGCGGGTGATGACCACGACCATCGCGCTTGAAACCTCAAAGGGCAATCTGGCACTGGCGCTGGCGTTGGGCGCAATCCTGATCGGGATTGCGGTGGCCGTGAACGCCATGGTCAGCACCGTCAGCCTGCGAGCCGAGCAGGAGGGGTTGCGCCATGCGTGATCTTGTGTGTGACATGGCCAGCAGCCTGACGGTTCGGGACGTGAAGATAACACGCAAGGGAAAGGTCCTTCTGGACGTTGCCCATTTGTCTTTGGACGGGCCGGGGCCGACGCTGATCCTTGGGCCGAACGGGGCGGGCAAAAGCCTGCTTCTGCGCTGCCTGCATGGACTGATTCAGCCTGACCGAGGGCGGATCGAACAGGATGGCATACCTTTGTCCGATGCCCATAAAGCGCGACAAGCAATGGTGTTTCAACAGCCAGTGCTGTTGCGCCGTTCTGTAGCTGGAAATCTTGACTTTGTTCTGAAACGGAAGGGTCTGCCTCGCCGCGAGCGAAAAGCACGGATCGAAGACCTGTTGGCCGAGGGTGGATTGGACGGCAAAGGGCGGCAGCCTGCTCGTTCATTGTCTGGGGGCGAGGCGCAGCGGTTGGCCATTTTGCGTGCGTTGGCGTTGGAGCCCGAAACACTGTTTTTGGATGAACCCACCAGCGCTCTGGACCCGAGTGCCACGCAGATGATCGAACGCATGATCCAGCGCGCCTCGCGCCGTGGTGTTCGGCTCGTCATGGTCACACATGATATCGGTCAGGCGCGTCGCCTTGCAGCGGATGTCGCTATGATGCATGGCGGCCATGTGGTGGAACACGGCGTTGCCAGACAAGTTTTGGACGCCCCGCAAAGCGACGCCGCGCGTCGTTATCTTGCTGGTGGGCTGGTGACCTAACTCAAACTATGGAGATCTGGATGATCCGAGATTTTCTTCGGGCTGCATTGGTATCGCTTGGCTTGATGACCCCTGCGTGGGCCGAGGCCCCGTTCATCGTTGTGCAATCCACCACGTCGACGCAGAATTCGGGCCTGTTGGACTATATCCTGCCAGGGTTCGAGGCTGAAACCGGAATCGATGTGCGCGTTGTGGCCGTCGGTACTGGACAGGCAATCCGAAACGCTGTGAACGGGGACGGAGACGTTCTGCTGGTTCACTCCAAACCCGCCGAGGAACAGTTCGTCGCCGATGGCTGGGGCGTTGAGCGGTTTGACGTGATGTATAATGACTTCGTGCTGGTCGGCCCCAAATCGGACCCGGCCAAAGTAAAGGACGGCGACGATATCGTTGCGGCCCTGACCGCCGTGGCCGAGGCCGAAGCCCCCTTTGCCTCGCGCGGGGATGACAGCGGGACGCACAAGGCCGAGATGCGCCATTGGGCGGCGACCAATTTAGATCCGACGGGCGCATCCGGTGCGTGGTATCGTGAGACCGGGTCCGGCATGGGGGCCACATTGAACGTCGCCAGCGGGATGAACGCCTATGTCCTGACCGACCGCGCCACCTGGCAATCCTTTGGCAACCGGGGCGAGCTTGAGATCATGGTCGAGGGCGACCCGCGCCTGTTCAACCAGTATGGCGTCATTCTGGTGAACCCGGAAAAACACCCAAGCGTAAGGGCGGCGGCGGGTCAGCGGTTTATCGACTGGCTGACCGGGCCGGACGGCCAAGCGGCCATTGCGTCCTACAAACTGGATGGAGAACAGTTGTTTTTCCCCAACGCCGACGGGTCTTAACCGCTAGCGCCGTTGTGGTGAATTGTGCCCAGCCCGCCTAGGTCGTACCCTCCGAACTCGGCGGCGCGGGCCGCGAAGCGGTCGGATTGAACAAAGGCCAACAGCTTCAGCATCGGGTCATCGAAATAGGCGCGCCGCCAGATCGCAAGGTCCAGCCGTTCAGTATGGGTGGCGCTAAAGCCCAGATCATAGAGACCCGCCAGCGCACCCAGACCAAAACCGGCCTCGGCCTTGCTGTCGTGCAGGGCGATGGCCAGCTCTTCCTCTGTGCGGGCGCAAGTGGGCAGGGCGTCCAGATCCGCGCGGGTCATGCCGTGATGCTCCAACTGTGCGTCGAACAGTCTTTGGCTGGCGGCAGAGCTTTGCCGCAGGATCACGCGCCTACCATTGAGGTCCGCGAAGCTTTGGATGTCAGACACGCCGGGGGCCAGCAACAAACCGCGCTGGCGTTGAGCGATTTCAAACAGAACAACCGGTGCTTCGCCCAGATGATCGCGCAGGGCTTGGGTGTTGAACCCTTCCGCCTCATGAATATGCAACGCGGCCGCCTGCGCAGTACGGTCCTTTAGGCGGTTCAGCCCGTCAAACGAGCCGTCATAATAGGTCGCCAACCCCGAGCCGCTTTCCCGCAAGGCCCAGTCCAACAGCGGGTCATGGCTGCCCGCCACAATCGGCGGCAAGGGCGGTTCTTCAACTTGAGGACCCGAGCGTGAAGCATTTAACCAGGCGACAACCTCGGAACGGGGAAACAGAAGTTTGCCCATCGCGCGCACGCAGGGTACCTCGCCCGAAGACGCCAGATCATAGGCCTTACGCTCGCCGATGCGCAGCAGATCGGCCAGTTCTTTGGTGGTCAGATACTCGGGCATTCAGTCCAGGCGCACCGCTGATCCGGTTCCGACGTCCGCTGCGCTGAATCCAATCTGGTTCAGGACAGCAGGGGCGGCGATCGCGATGACGACCATCGCGGCGACGGCGGCTAGAAAGGCTTTCATTGTCTCCTCCGGCGTTAGTTTTCCGGTGCCGTGGCGCGGCGCAGAAAGGCGACCAGATCGTCCCGGTCGCTGGGCTGCGTGATCCGCTGCATCGGCATCTTCGACCCCGGAATGTAGTGGTCGGGCCCCTCATCGAAAAGGGCATTTATGGTCTCGTCATTCCAAATGATATCAGAGTCTTGCAGCGTGTCCGAATAGAAATATCCCGGCAGTGTTCCAGCCCGGCGGCCAAAGACGCCATGCAGCGTCGGACCGGCGCGGCGTTGCCCGTCTGGGGTCAGGCTGTGACAGATTGAGCATTTGCGGGCAAACTGCCGCTCACCATTGCTCATCTGATCGGGGTTTTTGAGGAAGCTGGGCTCGGACGCAGCCATCCGTTCTTGCTCGCGCAGATTGGCGACCGGCCAACTGTACATCGCCTCATCAATACCACCCGCGTGGATGTTTTGACCATCGGGTGAAAACGCCAACGCCCAGACCGGGCCGCGTAAAGTGGCGCGGAAATCCTGCGCGATGCGCCACTCGACCGTGTCGATCACCATGATGAAGCCTTCGCCGTCACCGACGGCCAGCATGCTGCGATCCGGGCTGAGTGCCAATGCCAGAATAGGACGACGGTCGAGGGTAAAGTCACGTTCCTCGCCCGTGGTCAGGTCGCGGATGCGGGTGACACCATCAACAGCGCCATAGGCGATCCAGTTGTCCTGCGTGTTTAGCACCAGTTCATTGATGCCAAAGCCATGCTCGACCAGCCGCAGAGTTTCCTGTCCGCTGGTCACATCCCACAAGCGCAAAGCGCCGTCGACACCGGCTGAATAAAGCTGGCTGCCGTCAGGTGTAAACGCCACGGCATTCACTCCGCTGCCGGTCGTCAGAGTCGTTGGTTCCGATCCATCGACGGGCCACAACCCGATTGTGCCGTCCCAACTGGCGGTCGCCACATGGGTTTTGGAGGCCGCGACATGTACGATCTTACCCTTGTGCTGCCCCACGACCTCACCACCCGGCCAGCGGCGCAGGGTGAAGTCGTCGCCAGCGGAATAGATCGCGGTGCCGTTGAAGGCGACGGCGTTGACAGCCGCCTCATGACCTTCCAGCCATTCCGGCATTTGATCCGACCAGATGCCGACAGAGTTGTCGAAACTTGCGGTGGCGATCCGCCCGTCGGGGGCCGTGGCGATCCCCATGATCGGACCGCCATGACCTTTGAGCGTATAGAACTCAGCTAAAGCGGGCAGGGGCAACAACGCCAGCGCCAGAACCAGCCCGCGCATCTATTCGGCGGGCGAGGCCGCCGCTTTGCTGGCCTCTTTTTCCTGGACCTCCTCCAGCCACAACGAGTGGTGCTCGCGTGCCCATTGCTCTTCGACTTCGCCGGTTCCCATGGCGTCAAATGCACCTTCCATCCCGACCGAGCCGAGGTAGATATGGGCGATGATGATGGCGATGAAAACATAGGCGATCATCACATGCCAGACCTGCGCGTATTGCATTTCCTCTTGCGGCGACATCTGCACCGGCAGGCTCAAACCCATTGCCTGAGGCAGGCCGGTTGCATTGGCGATCTGGAAGGTTTTGGCAAACAGAGGCATCTCGAACGGGAACAGCAGAGACAGGCCCGAAAGGCTGATCGACACGCCCAGCAGAATGCAGGACCAGAATATGACCTTTTGACCGGCATTGAACTTTTTGGCGGGCGGGTGGCTGCCTTTGGTGAACAAACCGCCACCGGCGGCCAGCCATTTCAGGTCGGTCCGGTTGGGAATGTTGTGAGCGATCCAGTTCACCGTCACGATGATCAACCCCAACATAAAGGCCCAGGCGAGGTTGTTGTGTAGCCACTTGCACCCTTGCGCAATAGTCGCGAAGCCTTCTTTTCCAAAGATCGGGATCAGGAAATCCCGCCCATACAGTGTCAACAGCCCTGTAAACCCAAGCACTAAAAAGGACCCGGCGAAAAGCCAGTGGCCGAACCGCTCAAACCCATTGAAACGCGTGACTGTGCGCCCGGTTTTCTCACCATCAATGCGGATTTTGCCACGGATCAGGAAGAACAGCAGGATCACGGCGGCCATGCCTGCAATGATGTAGGTGCCGTATTCTCGCAACGGTCCGGTGCGGAAAGCCCACCACCACATGCCGCCATCCTGGATCAGAACACTGGCTGCGGGCCCCTGAGACGACACGGTAACATCCGCCGACCCATAGCGTAGCGCGCGATAGACATCACTGTCCGAAGCCACACCGGCAGTGCCAAACTGCCCCAGCAAACCTTCGACATTGCCTTGGCCAGTGTTTTCCGAGCGATAAGTGTTGTCCACTTTCTCGCCCCGTTGACGGGCCAGAATATCCTCAAGCGTCGTGGCACCTCCGGTGGCCGAGCGATCCGGTGCCGGGGATTCCGGGGCGTCCTGCGCCCATGCGGCTCCGGTCAGGAAGAGCGAGAAGAGCAGAAAATGGATCAGGCGCATGGGTTCTCTCCCTATTCTTGGTCGTGTCAGCGGTCAAAGCCGCCGATCTGCTTGTGAAAAACGGCTCCGACAGGGGACAGGGCCGCCTGAAGGTCGTCTTTCGCGGGGCCGTAGACATCAAACTGAACCGGCGTAAGTAAGGACATAAACCGATCCGCGAAATTTGCCCCAAAATTCTGCATATGAATCATCGCATCATCTGAACTTGCGTAACGTTCATAGATGTGAATGCCGCTGTCGCTTTGGTGCCACTCATAGGTTTTGGCACCTGTTTCCTCGAGGGTCGCGGCGACCATTTCGGCCATCAGGACCTCGAACTCGGACTGTTTTTCTGGGTTCAGGTCCAGCTTCAACAGCCAGTAGATATCATCGGTCATGAGCGTCCCACCTTCGACAGGAAAGGCGGCGACCGACAGGCGGCCACCGGCAAGAGTAAGACAGCCCCCGACCTAGCGCAGGGGGCTGTCGAGCTTCGGTTAGACCTTAGCCGTCTTTCTGGTCGTAGGCGGTGCCCCAACCCCACGCGCCCGAGCCAAACCCGCGCGCCACAACGCGCTCGCGGTAGATGGCCGAGACCACGTCGCCGTCACCGGCAAGCAGGGCCTTGGTGGAACACATCTCGGCGCAGATGGGCAGTTTGCCCTCGGCGATCCGGTTGCGACCATATTTGGCGAACTCTGCGGTCGAGTGCGTTTCTTCGGGACCACCGGCGCAGAAGGTACATTTGTCCATCTTGCCGCGCGATCCGAAGTTGCCCGCCTGCGGATATTGCGGCGCGCCGAACGGGCACGCGTAGAAGCAATAGCCGCAGCCAATGCACAGGTCCTTGGAGTGCAGGACGACCCCTTCTTCGTTCTGATAGAAGCAGTCGACCGGGCACACCGCCATGCAAGGCGCATCCGAACAATGCATACAGGCCACCGAGATCGAGCGTTCGCCCGGGTTGCCGTCATTGATCGTCACCACCCTGCGGCGGTTGATGCCCCATGGCACCTCGTGTTCGTTTTTACACGCGGTGACACAGGCGTTGCACTCGATGCAGCGTTCAGCGTCGCAGAGAAACTTTGCTCTAGCCATTTTCGTCCTCCTTTACGCTGCCGAGATCTTGCAGAGAGTACACTTGGTCTCCTGCATCTGGGTTACTGAGTCGTAGCCATAGGTCTGGGCGGTGTTAGAACTTTCACCCAAGACATAGGGGTCTGCACCTGCGGGGTATTTGTGCCGCTGATCCTCGCCCTGGAAATGGCCGCCAAAGTGGAACGGCATAAAGGCCACGCCGGCGCCAACCCTGTTGGTCAGCATCGCCATCACCTTGACCTTTCCGCCCTCAGGACCTTCGACCCAGACCTGTGATCCGTCCCGAATGCCAAGGTTATTGGCATCGCGCGGATTGATCTCGACGAACATGTCCTGCTGAAGTTCGGCCAGCCACGGGTTGGACCGTGTCTCATCACCGCCACCTTCATATTCGACCAGACGACCAGACGTCAGGATTATCGGGTAATCCTTTGAAAAGTCGTTCTTTTGGATCGAAGCATAAAGAGTGGGCAGACGATAGGCTTGACGGTCCTCGTAGGTCGGATAGTCCTCCACCAGATCGCGCCGGTTGGTATAGAGCGGCTCGCGATGCAGCGGGATCGGATCCGGGAAGGTCCAGACGACCGCGCGGGCTTTGGCGTTCCCGAAGGGCGCACAGCCATGCTTGATCGCAACCCGCTGGATACCGCCGGAGAGGTCGGTCTTCCAGTTGGTTTCAGGACCCGCAACAGCGTCAATCGCCGCGCGTTCCTCGGCGGTCAGATCGCCATCCCAGCCAAGATCCATCAGCATCTGCATCGTGAATTCCGGATAACCATCCTGAATTTCCGATCCAACGCTATAGACCCCTTCGGCCAGCAAGTTGTCACCATCGCGTTCCACACCGAAACGGGCGCGGAAAGTCAGGCCGCCTTCGGCCACCGGCTTGGACATGTCATAGAGGTTTGGTGTCCCTGTATGACCCATTTCTGGCGTACCCCAGCAGGGCCACGGCAGTCCGTAATACTCGCCGTCGTTTGGTCCACCGATGGCTTGCAGCGTGGTTCTGTCGAACGTGTGCTGGTTGGCCATGTGGCTTTTCAGACGTTCCGGCGACTGACCAGTATAGCCGATGGTCCAGAGGCCCGAGTTGAATTCACGCGTGATGCTTTCAACATTCGGGGTCTCTGCATCTTCCATCTCGATATTGCGGAAGAAGCGGTCTGCCCATCCGAACTTGTTGGCGAACTTGGCCATGATGACCTCGTCCGGCAAGCTTTCGAACAGCGGATCAACCACCTTGTCGCGCCACTGCAGAGACCGGTTCGATGCCGTGGCCGAGCCACGTGTCTCGAACTGCGTACAGGCAGGCAACAGGTAGACACCGTCGGTGCGGTCATGCAGAACAGCCGAGACGGTGGGATACGGGTCGATCACGACCAGCATGTCCAACTTCTCCATCGCCGTCTTCATTTCCGTCATCCGGGTCTGCGAGTTGGGCGCGTGGCCCCACAGAACCATGGCACGAACGTTGTTGTCCTGATCCATGTTGGCCGGGTCTTCCAGAACACCATCGATCCAGCGGGAAACCGGGATGCCACGCTCATTCATGAGCGGCTTATCCTTGCCTTCCTTGTCCTTGATCGTGGCGAACTGACCTTTCAGCCAATCCAGATCTTCGCCCCAGACGCGGCTCCAATGGCCCCATGCACCGTTAGACAGGCCGTAATAGCCGGGCAGGGTGTGGGACAGAACACCAAGGTCCGTCGCGCCCTGCACGTTATCGTGGCCGCGGAAGATGTTGGTGCCACCACCCGAGGTGCCCATGTTGCCCAGTGCAAGCTGAAGCACGCAGTAGGCGCGGGTGTTGTTGTTGCCGTTGGTGTGCTGCGTACCACCCATGCACCACACAACGGTGCCGGGGCGGTTGTTCACCATGGTCCGGGCGACGCGACGCAGCTGCGAGCCGGGCGTGCCGGTGACGCGCTCAACCTCATCCGGGGTCCACTTGGCAACCTCTTCGCGGATCTGGTCCATACCCCAGACACGGGTACGGATGAACTCTTTGTCCTCCCAACCGTTGTCGAAGATATGCCACAGAATACCCCAGACCAGTGCAACGTCGGTGCCGGGGCGGAAACGGACATATTCATCCGCATGGGCCGCGGTACGCGTAAAGCGCGGGTCGCAAACGATCAGAGGGGCGTTGTTCTGCTCTTTCGCACGCAGGATATGCAGCAACGAGACGGGGTGCGCCTCGGCCGGGTTACCACCGATGATAAAGATGGCCCGGCTGTTGTGCATGTCGTTGTACGAGTTGGTCATGGCGCCGTAGCCCCATGTGTTCGCAACGCCCGCAACAGTGGTCGAGTGGCAGATACGGGCCTGATGGTCCACGTTGTTCGTGCCCCAGTAGGCGGCGAACTTGCGGAACAGATAGGCCTGTTCGTTATTATGTTTCGCAGAACCCAGCCAGTACACGCTGTCCGGTCCGGATTCTTGGCGGATGTTCATCATGCCGTCGCCGATCTCGTCGATCGCCTGTTCCCAGCTGATGCGCTTCCACTCTCCGCCTTCCTTTTTCATCGGGTATTTCAGGCGGCGCTCGCCATGGGCGTGCTCGCGGACCGAGGCCCCCTTGGCGCAGTGCGCACCCAGGTTGAACGGGCTGTCCCAGCCGGGTTCTTGCCCGACCCAGACACCGTTCTGCACTTCGGCAACGACTGTACAGCCGACCGAGCAGTGGGTGCATACGGATTTGATGTTTTCGACGGCCTGATTGGCCGCTGTCTGGGCACTGGCTGGCGTCACGGTTCCACCCGTGGCGCTGATCGCGGCAAGGCCGCCGATCGTCAGGCCCGAGCCACGCAGAAATGCGCGGCGATCGACGGTTTTCTCGCCGACCTGGGACAGGATACTTGTCCGCTGGGGGCGTCTCGCAACCCCGTTGGTCTTTTTCCTAAGCATTACTTTCCTCCCTTGCGTGCCGTGTAAGCCACGGCTGCTTGGTACTTCGCAAAACCGACGTCAGGGCCAATCGCAACCGTCTGTCGGGTGGTGAAGGCGTCCGATCCTAGAACCGGGTGCTTTCCAGATACGCGCGCGTATGCGCAGTGTCCTGCATCCGGGTTTCGTCCGTGGGCAGCTCGGCTGCTTCGGCCTGTCCGGTCAGGCTGGCTGCGGCGACAGCAGCGGGTGCTGCAGTT
Organism: Ruegeria sp. AB6; assembly: GCF_056542685.1. Classification (NCBI taxonomy): domain Bacteria; kingdom Pseudomonadati; phylum Pseudomonadota; class Alphaproteobacteria; order Rhodobacterales; family Roseobacteraceae; genus Ruegeria; species Ruegeria sp. AB6. The sequence goes on from NZ_JBQGAD010000002.1 coordinate 645,035, forward strand.
CCGGCCAGTTTGAGGAAGTCGCGGCGCGTTGCGCCTTCTTCCTTGGTCTTGCTCATGGGTGTCTCCTTTCCCATTTGCAGTTTAACGCCCCGCAAGGGACGCTGGCGAATGACAACGCTTCACGCTGCCGACATTCGGAAAGCTTCGCGCTCGATCTCCATGAAAACCCGTCCGGCAGTGCCGACCGAGGCATAGAGGACCGAGTTCTCGGCGCCTTCCAAATCTGAATAGAAATGCGTGGCCCAAGGGCCGATATGTTTGTTCCAGAACGCTTTCTGGTCCTCCAATGACGCGGGCGCGCCGAACCGGCCGACGATCATACCCGCCATCATCTCCATCAACGAGGCGATGTTGTCTTCGGGTTCATAGACGTTTTTCGCCCGCGTGATACCGCGCACAGCCATGTCATTGCGCAGCTGAGCCAATGGTTTCTCGTTCAGGAATCCGGTCAGGTAAAAGCTGGCATAGGGCAGAAGTTCTCCGCGTCCCAAACCGATGAACAAGGCATTGAACTCACGTTCAGCAGCCGCAGGTTTGGTGACTTTGGCCACCCGAGCCATTGCCTGAATAGCCTGACCCAGATCGCTGTCATCGCCGCTGAGACCCACCATCTGGTCCAGCAGCATCTGATCGGGCGGACCGGCCAGCAGCAGGCCCAGAAAGTTGTAGAAATCCGCGCGCAGGCGATCCTCGGCTGAGACATCCATCTGTTGCGCTTCACTTGCGGTCATTCGGTCATCCTTCGAATTCAAATTTCATGCGGCGCGGGGCAGGGGCGACTTCCGCCTCCTCCGGCGCGTCTGGTTCTATTTCAGCCACGAGAAAGGGCTCTGGGTCGGGCAGGTCGATTTCTTCGGGTTCTGGCTGAGGTTCCTCGGCCTCGACCTCGATATCGGAATCTTCCGTCTCGGCTTCGGCCTTGGCGGCCAGCGCTTCGACATGAGCAAGCATACCCTTGCCGACCTGATAGGCGGTCTGAAGGTTTTCGATCACACAGGCCGCGTCGGTGTAGTCCTCACCATAATCCACCAAGCCGTCCACATTGGCCAATACCGGGTTCAGCCGCCACAACCGGCGCAGGGCGCGGCGGCGAAGTCGATCGGGGACAGCTTTGGCCATAAAGCCCGAGACATCGTCACCAGCTTGCAACTGATCGGGATCGGGGAGGTTGAGCTCGGCCAAAATCTCGCCGTCGGTTTTTTCTTCCAGCTCGGCGCGCTGATCTGCGATCACCTGTTCTTCGGCTGCGATTACTTCGGCCTCAGCCTCGGCCTGAACGGCGGCTTTGCGGCGGGACCAGAAATCGCGAGCTTCGGTCATTGGATGATCCTCCGCGGGGCGCGGTAAACATCAGACGTTTGTCGGATGCGCGCATCGCCTTTGCCATCTTCGACCAGATCAGTGCGTTTCTTGTCGCGCTTGCGTTTGATAAAGACCTCATCGCGGTGATGTTCCAACGCGAAATCCCGCACCCAGGCGATCAGCCCGTCGGTCATTGGAATTTTCTCGACAATCTCTTCACCAGTATCCGCGTAGTCTTGCCCTTCATAGGGTGAGGCTGTAACCAGCACAGCATCCATAGGGCGCTGCCCGTCCAATGCATCGCGCAGCACAAGGTAAATCGAAGGCGTGCCGTCGGACAGGTTGACCATATACGCCTCCGTCTCATCCGCCCACAACGTCAGAGGCAGGGTTGCTGCGTGGTATTCTACAGCCTCCCCTTCACGGCGCATCTCGTGCCAGTCCGCAGGGCCGGCACCGGGCAAAACCGCGACAGCGCGCCAGTTCCATTTCGCCCAGCGAGTGACTCCGGGCGTTTTGCGCACAACGACGCCAATTGGCATTTCAATTTGATGAGCGGCCTTCGCCACGTATTCCTCCCCGGAAGGCTCTCCCCTGCCTTCCCCATGTTCACTATGGTACACAAAATGATCTTCTGCCAAGCCCAAGCACTACGACTTTAGTCGCATACGGTGATAGCGAGTTCGTGAGGGGCCTTGTTCCCCGGTAGAAAAACAGGGTTGTTTAGCGCGTCCGGGGGTTGGATTTGGCGTGTTTGCGATGGGGTTTACATTGCCGTCCTCTGAATACAGCCTACTGTGCTGTGAGATGGCGCGACATCCGGGGAGGGGATATGAGCACCAAACTACTATTATGCGACTGCGCGGGCACTCAGCGCGTGGACGCAGACAGGATTGCGTCCGCTTGCGATGCGACATGTTCCAAGGTCCACACGGCGCTGTGTACGCGTGAATTGGAGACAGCTGCGAAGTTTATGCAGGACGGTGACGTGATTGTCGCCTGTGGACAAGAGCAGGAAGTCTTTCGCAACCTGGCCGAAGAGCTTGGGGTCGAGGCCCCGGGTTTCGTCGATCTACGAGACCGCGCGGGATGGTCGGATGAAGGCGCTGATGCCGCCCCCAAGATGGCAGCGCTGGCTGCAGAGGCGCTGTTGCCGCAGCCGATCACGCCCAGCGTGGATGTCGTCAGCGAAGGCACGTGTTTTATCATCGGCCCCGGTGCAGTTGCGTTTGATCTGGCCGAGCGCCTGTCGTCGACCTTGGCCGTCACGGTCCTCAGCACCGACGATAGCGAGCCGATGTCGCGGGCCTACGATGTGGTGCGCGGGCGTGTTCGGTCGCTGACCGGTGCTTTGGGTGGATTTTCCCTGCGGCTGGATGCGCTGCAACAGTTAGAACCCGGCGGACGCGGAGCCTTTGCATGGTCGGAACCGCGCGACGGGGCGGGCTCATCCTGCGATATCGTTCTGGACCTGACCGGTGACACGCCTTTCGTGCAGGCCCCCGCCAAGCGCGAAGGGTATCTGAGGGCCGATCCCAAGGATACCGTCGCTGTGGAGCGTCTGGCCTTTGAAGCGGCGCAACTGGTCAGCACCTTTGAAAAACCGCTTTATGTTCGGATGGAGGAAACCCTCTGCGCCCATTCCCGCGCCGAACAGGTAGGGTGTTCTAACTGCCTGGACATCTGCCCAACCGGTGCGATCACCTCTGCGGGCGAACACGTGTCAATCGACCCTATGATCTGCGCCGGATGCGGAGAATGCGCGGCGGTTTGCCCCTCGACGGCGATCACCTACGAAGACCCGCCGGTTGCAGCACTTTTGTCCCGGATGCACATTCTGGCGCGCACTTATCGACGGGCCGAGGGACAAGCGCCCCGGTTGCTGGTTCATGATGCCCACGGGGCTGAAATGATCCGGCTGTCCGCCCGCTTTGGTCGTGGTTTGCCTGCCGACGTGATCCCATTGGAACTGAACGTGATCTCGGGGTTTGGTCATTCCGAAATGCTGGCCGCGCTGGCCCATGGATTTGCCCGTGTGGATGTGTTGCTGGCACCAACGACCGAGCGGGATGCATTGGACAGGGAACTGGCATTGGCCGAGGCCATCGCAGGCGTGGGAAAGCTGGGCCTGATTGATAAAGCGGACCCGGACGCTATGTCCGATCAGCTATATGGTCAGGATGTTCCAGCACCTTTGGCCGACACGGTGCTGCCCTTGGGAAATCGGCGTCAAATCGCACGCTTGGCCGCACAGGCGCTTAATCCTCAGGCCGATGCTCCGCTGCCATTGCCCGAAGATGCGCCTTACGGCGCGGTGGCCGTGAATACAGACAGTTGCACGCTGTGTCTGAGTTGCGTGTCGCTCTGCCCGTCGGGGGCGCTGATCGACAACCCGGATATGCCGCAGCTGAACTTCCAGCAGGATGCTTGTTTGCAATGCGGCATGTGCCGAACAATCTGCCCCGAGGACGCGATCACGCTGGTCCCGCAACTGGACCTGAGCGATGCCGCCCTGTCACAGCAGGTGTTGAACGAGGAAGAGCCCTTTGCCTGTGTCGAATGCGGCGCGCTGTTCGGCGTTAAATCCACGGTCGAACGGATCATGGAGAAGCTGTCGGGCACGCATCCAATGTTCGCCACCTCGGAGCAGGCGCGGATGATCCAGATGTGCGACAATTGCCGAGTGAACGCGCAGTTTCAACATCAGGACAATCCGTTCCAATCCGCGCCGCGCCCGAAGGTCGTCACGACCGAGGACTACTTCTCAAAAAGGAAGGATCACTGAAGTTGCAGCGGAGCGCCCAGATCAGCGGCGCGAATGACCGAGACAAAGGCCAATATTGCATCCAGCTCGTCCAGCGTTATCTCGACCGGATGAATGGGCGAGGGGCGTTCCGGGTCGAAGGGCGGTGTCAGCCCGTCGATCTGGGTAAAGGCCGGATGCGGGTTCAGGGCAAAAAACGCCTCGAACCGTTCCGACCAGTCCGGCATCGCACGCAGTACGGCAAAGGATGGCGTCGAGCCCAGCCCGTTCATGCGGTTTTGAGGGCCGATCACGTGGCATCGCCCGCAATGGGTCATCGACAGTTCCTCGCCCAACAGGGCATCGCCGTCGATCACGGTTTCTTCCTGCACGGCGGCGATCTCGAACTCGGCCGAAAACGGCGTGCCATTGTCGGGGGCGAACCCTTCGACCGTGCGTTTGCCGATATCCGACAGCAGCCAGTCGCGGAACCGTTCGTGTTTGGTGTCGTCCCCGATGCGCAGGTGGTATATCACCCCATCGCGGGCAAAGACAGGATCACCCGGAGGGCCGCTTTCCAACACCAAAACGCCCGCGTCATCGGCAATAACCCGTATCCCGGTCTTGAGAGAAAAGCGGGGAAGAATATGTTGCAACAGGCCAGAGTCGGCAACTTCGGGCGGGGCAGTCAGCCCGAGCGCCTCTTGCGACCAAGAGGGGGTGGCGGTGAGCGTCAGGCTCAGGCACAAAAGGAGTACGCGCATGGGGTCAGCCTAGCGGCAGCGCCCCAATTGCGTCAAATAAACAGAATGAGACGGAGACACATGCAATGAACAGCAGCCACATGGTTGGGAAAATCAAAGGGTTACAGGCATGAGTGTTCGTGACGCGGTTCTGGCGAACCTCAAGAAGATCACTGATCCGGTGTCGGGTCAGGACATTGTCAGCGCTGGTATCGTGCGCGCGCTGAACGTCGAAGGCGACGCCGTTCGCTTTGTGATGGAGATCGATCCCAAGCACGCCGACAAGATGGAGCCGGTGCGCGCGACGGCTGAGCAGGCGGCGCAAATGGTGGATGGCGTGGCCAAGGTTTCGGCCATGCTGACCGCGCATTCCGACAAGGCACCGCCAGATCTGAAACCCAAGCCGAAACCGGCGCAGACCGGCCCTCAGCCGGTGGCCGGTGTGGATCGGATCATCGCTGTTGCTTCGGGCAAGGGCGGGGTCGGTAAATCGACCGTTTCTGCGAACCTTGCCTGCGCGCTGGCCGCTGAGGGACGGCGCGTGGGTCTGTTGGATGCCGACGTTTATGGCCCGTCGCAACCCCGGATGCTGGGCGTCTCGGGGCGTCCGGCCAGCCCCGATGGCAAGACGATCCTGCCGCTGCGCAATCACGGCGTCACCATGATGTCCATGGGGCTGATGACCAACGAAGGGCAAGCGGTTGTCTGGCGCGGCCCGATGTTGATGGGCGCGTTGCAGCAGATGATGAACCAGGTGCAATGGGGCGCGCTGGATGTGCTGATCGTTGACCTTCCGCCCGGCACCGGCGACGTGCAACTAACGCTGAGCCAAAAGTTCCAGGTAGACGGCGCAATCGTTGTCTCGACCCCGCAGGACGTGGCCCTGATCGATGCCCGCAAGGGGATCGACATGTTCAACCAATTGAAAACGCCGATTGTTGGCATGATCGAGAACATGTCCACGCATATCTGCTCGAATTGCGGGCATGAGGAACATGTGTTCGGCCATGGCGGTGTGGCGTCCGAGGCTGAATCGCTGGGTGTTCCGCTGCTGGGGGAAATCCCTCTGCATCTGGACATTCGCGTGGCCGCTGATGGCGGTGCGCCCATCGTGGTCAGCAAACCCGACAGCCCGCAGGCCGACGCGTTCCGCAAAATCGCCCGCGACATGATTGCCAAGGGCAACGCATGACGGAACCCGTGTTCCCTCCGCTGCTTGCAGGCCACCCGGTGCAGGGCGGCGAGGACCCGTTTCAGCGCGCGCAAGCCATGGCCGCGTTGGGCTGCGACGCGGGAACGGTGGTCTACAACATTCAGGCGGACCGCCTGCGTGTGGCTATCGTCTTTGCACCTGAGGTTCCGCTTCAGGACGCGATGGCGATGCTGCCTCTGTGCGCCGTGGGCTTTCAAAACGCCCTTGGCGCCCTTGCACCGCCCGAGGTTGCGGTGCATCTGGACTGGGATGGTCCGATCTGTGTGAACGGGGCCAAGTGCGGGATGTTTCAGGTCGCGGCCTCGGCTGCCGTGCCCGAGGCCGAACCCGACTGGCTGATCGTGGGCTGGGAACTGGCGCTGATACAAACCAGCGAAGCGCCCGGCGAAAATCCAGATATCACAGCGCTTTATGACGAAGGCTGCGCCGAGGTATCGCCGACTCAACTGGTCGAAAGCTGGTCGCGGCACATGCTGACATGGCTCAACCGCTGGCAAGAAGACGGAAATGCGCCGCTACACGCCGAATGGATGGGGCTGCTACGCGGGGTGGGCGAACCCTATGACACAGGTGTCTTTCTGGGCGCCGACGAGCGGTTCGGAATGCTGATCCGCGACGGTGCCGAAACAACCCTGCGCCCCTTGACGGATCTACTGGAGAACTAAAGATGAAACTGGCCCGCGCGATCCATTTCGACGAAAGCGACATGAACGTATTTCATTCCCCGGCCCGCACGGGCGAGTGGTGTATCTCGGGCGGGTTCGAGTTTTCGAACTGGGGCGAGGGCGATCTTGAGGGCAAGGCCCGGCAGGCGTTCTCGAACGGTTGGTTGGGCGTTGAGACCTTTGGCCGGGTGACATTCGTGGCCGTGACGCAGGTGGAACCCTCCGAGATCGACCAGATTGCGCAGAACCTGGCCGAGCATTTCGTGCAGTTCTATGGCGCACCTTCGGTCGAAGCCGCCTTGGGCGTGGCGCAATCAGAGATCACCCATATGTCCGAGCTGTGCGAAGAACATGCGCCCAACACCCTGCTGACCGTTGCCCGTGAACTATCCGAGACCGGTGTGCATGAGGCTTTCCGCATCATCACCCCGCAGGAAACCCAGCTTGAGGCGTTGGCCGTGCATGGCTCGCTAGACGACTGACAAATGCGGTTGCAGTCTAGGGTGCTGGGCCAGTTTCATCTGCGCATAGGACAAGTCATGCGGATCGGTGCTGTAACCTAACAAATCGAAATCCGGGCGAAACGCATTGATGACCATTTCTGTTAGTTCCGGGTCGTAGTACTCGGCGATTCTACGTGATCGCTTGGACTTGTTTTCATGGTCCAATGTCGCGTTTACGCCGATCTCGGAGCAAAAAGACCGGAAATCAGCGTTTAGGTTTTCCAAACGCCCAACAGTACCGACGATGCAGCGGTCCTGCGGGTCCAACACATACGACGATTGACAGTTTGGCGAACATTCGGTCCCACAATACTCAATAATAAACTCTCGAAAACTGATGTCCTTAATCGCGTTATGCAAGGGGTGAATATCGGTCTGCTGTATATAGCTGAACAACGAAATCTGGAGGTCGAACGGGTTCCGAACAAAGGCGAGCGAATGCATTGCCCAATATCTGTCACCCAAATGCTGGACGTAGTCTGTCGCCTTCGCATGGACTGGAAGAGGTTGGAATTTCGACTTTGGGTAAAGCCCAGTATTTAAAGTCCTCTTGTCGAGGCTTTTGAGCGACCGCTGAAGGGGATTTGGTCGGTCAAATTCTTTTCGCAACGCCCATGCAACCGAACTTCCGCCGGTTTTGGGGATGTGGACAAAGACGATTTTCTTCTTGCTTCCAATCATTGTACGGGGTTGTACGATATTAGATCGCAATAAGTGAATACATAAAATAAACTAAATCAGGTCAGCAAAACCGCCAAATTGACCGCGTTTGAAAATCAATCCTTTTCCGGTGCGATACATGACTTTTTCGACCTCTCCGATCAGGATCAGGTGGTCTCCGGCCTCGTACCGGGCGTGAAGTTGGCAGTCAAAGCGGGCAAGGCAATTCGACAGTTGCGGGCGGTTGGCGTGGTCCGGCGCCCAATCCGCGTGGGAAAAATCCGCGCCGTCACGGGCGAATTTCAGCGCCTGATCCTGCTGATCTTGCGCCATAACGTGGATTGAATAGTGCTGGCAGTCATGAAACGCACCGAACCGGTTGGAATCCTTTGCCAGACACCATAACACCAAAGGCGGGTCCAGCGAGACCGAGGAGAACGAGTTCACCGTGATCGCACGTGGACCCAATTCGGTGTGGGTAGTAACGACTGTGACACCAGTTCCGAAACAGCCCAACGCCTCGCGGAAGGCGGTGCTTTGATGCGGGGTAGGGGTAAAGGTCGTTTCCGTCATTGCGCGCTCGTTCAGTGGCCGGGCCTCAGGTGCCACGACCCGGTGGGATTGTCCACGAAAAGCTGTGTTTAACCGATATATTTTCCAGCTTAGTTCAGGTCTTCCAGCAAGCGCCCATGCTGACGCGTCGCCTCGATAACCGCACCGAACGTGTTCATGCCGCGCGCTTGTAACATGGGCAGCATACGAACCAGAGCCTCAGCCGTGGCGACGGCGTCGCCCAAGGCGGTGTGACGCAAAGCGTCCGGAATGGTGATATCCAGCCTCTCACACAGCGCGTCCAGTGTGTGTTTGTCGCTGGCCCCGAACAGCACGGCGGACAGCAAGACCGTGTCCAGAATGGGGTGATCCCATGCGACGCTCATCTGGTTGGCATGGCGGCGCAAAAAGGCCATGTCGAAGGGCGCATTGTGGGCCACGATCACGGCGTCCCGCGCGAATTGATGGAACACGCGGCCTGCCTCGGCAATCTTGGGCGCATCCTGGACCATGGCATTCGTCACTTTATGCACCTTGGTCGAGGCCGGCGGGATTGGCATCTCCGGATCAACCAGCATATCCAACTGTTCGCCTTCGATGATCCGACCATTCACCACCCGAACAGCGCCGATTTGCACGATCTCATCCTTGTGCGGCAATAGACCTGTGGTCTCGGTGTCGAAGACGACAAAACACAGGTCTCGCAGTTCCAGCGTCTCAAGCGCGCGGTTGGCTTCCGAGTTCATCAGTGCGAAATCATACACCAGCGGGCGTGAGGCTTCGGGCGCGATATTGGCGACGCTGTCATCGAATATCAGCATGTATCCGGGCGCATCGCCCAAGGGCTTCATGCGGGTCGCAAATGACTGGGTGCCGTCGGTGCTTGTCAGCGTGCAGCTGACCTCGAGCCCGGTTTTGACCAGTTTGGCATAGGCATGTTCCAGCGGTTCAGGTTGAAAATATTCCGACAGTGCCGCGTTCAGGCGGGGATGTGAAATCTGAGCCAGAACCTCGGCCGCCTGTCCATCATAAAGAACGATCTTATGGGTCGGACTGGCCAGCAGCATGGCCACCGGGATATCAGTCAGCAAAGCGGTCAATCGTTGCTTTTCAGCGGCCAAATGTGCGGTTTCGGCGGCGACGGCTTCGGCCACACTCAGGGTTTTTTCTGAAAGCTGATCAGCTAGACCTGCAGCCGCAGGGGCCAGATCGCCCAGATAGCGCGCGGCCTGCATGTCCATGTCCGAGCTGACACCCGCATGAGCACGCGCCCGCAGTTCCGCTGACAGACGCTCGATCGGTTTGGCGACGTTGTCATCGAACAAAAGCCAGACGGCAACGATCAGTGCAACGAAGCCGAAACCCATGATGATTTCAGCAAAAATGAACGCGTTGATCAGGTCCGGGTCGGCCACGCGGCGGTAACTGATCCACAGTGCCAGTGCGCTAACGACTACTCCGCCAACGGCCAGCAGGCAGAAGAACAGGAAGATACGCAGGCGCAGGCTTAGCCGGGTCAGCATGTTACACTCCGCAGGTGGCCTCGATGATGGGGTCGTCGGTTGTGCCAGAGATCCAATCGGCATTCACAAGCTGCCCATCGGCCCCGAACTCGGCCCCGTCGGCCAGATTGGCGCGCAGGTTTTGCGCGCAATCGACCGCCACGGGCACTACAGAAATAGGTGCCCAGCGGCCAAAGAAATAGAGGTCAACCAGCCGCTGTTCCGGCACTTGTTCGTTTGTGCGGACCGAGACGGTGTCAATCGCCGCAAACCGGTTCACGAAGGGTACCGCATAGGTCCAGGGACGGTATAGCGCGCGGCTTTCGACCTCTTGCACCACGGTCATCCCGTCGGGCAGTGTGTCTTTGGTGCGGTCGTACCACGAATACTCGCTCGAGATCGTCATTCCGATCATCCCAAGCCCTGCAGCGACCGGCGCGACCCATTTGGGCAGACGACCGCCGGTAAATTTGTTTATCACCATCACCACGCCGGCGAATGCAATGCCTGCAAAGATGGTGGCGATCAGTTCGAGGAACATTCTGTCTCTCCCATTTCCAGCCGGTTTACCCCAGCATTCCTTTTCCGTGGCCAACCGCTGATTGCATCGTCTTTATCACGACAAACGCGTCGCGTAGATGACTTCGCTCAAAGTCAGACAGGTCCGATGGCGGCAGGAAGTTATCGGGTTTCTTGTCGCCTTTCACAAGACGCACCTGATGTTCCAGCCGTGTTTCAGCGATCAGATCATAGGCGTCCAGCAGATCCCGCGCGCCGGACGCACTGAGGATGCCCGCCGATCCGGCCGCTTTCAGCCGCGCGCGGGTGTTGGCCTCGGGCAGTTTGCCTTGCAGGCTGTAAATCCGCGCCAGATCAACCACTGGAACAACGCCGTTGTGTTTCAAATCCAGCGTGTTGCGGTGCTCACCCGACCGGATGGTGGCAAAGCCGCGTAGCAGACCAAGGGGCGGTGTGTGTTTCAGTGAGTTCGAGATCATATGCGCCACGAAGATCGAATTCGAACGCGCGGCAGCCAGCGTGTCGGCTTGCAGGTCGTCGAACAGGTGGAAAGCGCCGCCGATAGGGCGCAGGTCGAACATGACCGAGGCCAGCATCTGCGCCTCAGGGTCAGGTTTGGCGATCCAGCCCTTGAAATAGTCGCGCCAGACGCGCACCGGCTTGCACCAGCGCGGGTTCGTCGCCATCATGTCGCCGGGGCAATAGAAATATCCGCAAGTGTCCAGCCCATCTGAGACGAATTTGGCCAGCGCGTGGAAATAGGACATGTCCCCTTCGGAGACACTGTCATCCAGCATCAGGCAATTGTCCTGATCCGACACGCCAGTCTGCTCTTGCCGACCTTGCGATCCGCAAGCCAGCCAAAGATAGGGCACTGGCGGGGGGCCAAGCTTGGCCTCAGCCAGCGCCAGCAACCGCCTTGTGGCCGTATCCGCGATATCGGTGATCAGGCGCGTGACGATCTCATGTCGGTTTCCGGCGGCGACGAGCTGTACCAGAAGCTGCGGGATTTCATCGGTCACGTCAGCCATCTGCTGGGCCGTCTGCGCCGACGCGATCCGCCGGACCAGTTCGGCAGAGTTGACGGCCTGATAATGGGTCAAGTCGGTCTGCGTCACTATACCGACCAGACGACCGCCTTCGGAAATCGGGATATGGCCAATGCCGCGCTCCATCATGATGTGCAGAACGTCTGACCCGATATCGGATGGGGACAGGGTGATGGGATCGGCGGTCATGATGGCTGAAATGGGGGTGTCGCCGGGCATCCCATCGGCCACGAACTTGCCCGAGATATCGCGCAACGTGGCGATCCCGCGCAGCGCGTCCCCCTCGGTTACACAAAGTGATGAGATATGTTTGTCCCGCATCACCTGCGCAGCTTCACGGACCAGAGTGTCCGGCGGGCAGGTGGCAGGGTTGTGTGCCATCAGCACGTCGATGGCGCTTGTCGCCAGACTTTGCGGGCCCTGGCGCGCATCACGGGTACGGTTAAAGAACTTTGCGACAACTGTATGCCCGTCAATCAATTCGCGCACCAGATCGGACGGCAGAACCAACAGCACTGAAGGCGCGTGCGATTTGGCCTTGGTGAGCGCCTTGCCGTCCTTCAACAGGCCCCGTTCGCCAAAGGAATTGCGCAAACCCAGATGAGAGACCACGGCGTCGTTCTCATCCTTGATCTCAACCTGTCCTTCGTAAATCACAAAGACGCCGGGCAGGGTATGGCCCAGCTCATAGATCGGAGAATCCTCTTCGACCTCCCAGACCTCGATCTGTTGCGCGACAGAATCCAGCAGGTCGTGGGGCAGGGCGTCATAGGGATGGACGGATTTCAGAAACCGGGTGATCTCGTCATGGGACAGGGGCATGGGCTACTCCTCGGTTTCGGGTTGAAAAATCCCGCCCGGTGGTGTGCCGGGCGGGAGTAGTCAGTCGAAAGACGCGGCCTTTGGCAATGGGCCAATGGGCCGCATCAGGGCTCAGTGATCCTGAGCTGCACCCGCGCCACGGGGAATGCGGATGCTTTCGACCATATCTTTGATCTCCTGCGGGGTCTCCTTGGTCGCGCCGGCTACAAAGTAGGCGACGGCAAAGTTGACCATGGCACCGATCGCGCCGAACGAGGTCGACTTGATCGGACCCAGCAGCGGGTCAGCATCGGTGAATGAGTTGGTGCCCGGAATGAACAGCCAGCCCTTGTGCAGGAAGATGTAGACCAAGGTGACGACCAGACCAGCCAGCATACCCGCGACCGCGCCGGTGTTGTTGATGCGGGTCGAGAAGATCCCCATCATCAGCGCCGGGAAGATCGAGGCCGCTGCAAGACCGAAGGCCAAGGCCACCGTCTGCGCCGCGAAGCCCGGAGGGTTAAGACCCAGCCAGGTTGCCACGGCGATGGCGACTGCCATTGCGATCCGCGCCGACAGAAGCTCGCCTTTTTCCGAGATCTGCGGGTTGATCGCGCCCTTGATCAGGTCGTGAGACACAGCCGACGAGATTGCGAGCAGCAGGCCCGCAGCGGTCGACAGAGCAGCGGCAAGACCGCCGGCAGCGACCAGACCGATCACCCAACCTGGCAGGTTGGCGATCTCGGGGTTGGCCAGAACCAGGATGTCACGGTTGAACTTGGTCAGTTCGTTGCCCGCCCAGCCTTTTTCTTCTGCAATCGCGTTCAGAGCGTCCGACTTGTCATTGTAGTACTGGATTTTGCCGTCGCCGTTCTTGTCTTCCCAGTCCAGCAGACCGGTTTTCTGCCACGTGGCCATCCAGTCATAGCGCGCGTCATTGTCGATCTGTTCAACCGAAACAGCGCCACCTTCGATGCCACCATTCGGCCACATCATTTCACTGATGTTCAAACGGGCCATGGCACCAACAGCAGGAGCGGTCAGGTACAGCAGCGCGATGAAGACCAACGCCCAGCCAGCGGACCAACGTGCGTCAGACACTTTCGGTACGGTGAAGAAGCGCATGATGACGTGGGGCAGACCCGCAGTACCGATCATCAGCGACAGGGTGAACAGCACCATGTTCAGCGTGTTCGAGTGGTGGGTGGTGTATTCATTGAAACCCAGCTCGGTCACGATGGCATCCAGCTTGGTCAGCAGGGGTTCACCACTTGCAGTGTCACCAAACAGACCCAGCGCCGGAACAGGCGTGCCGGTCAGTTGCAGCGAGATGAAGATTGCCGGGATGGTATAGGCAGTGATCAGCACGCAGTACTGAGCGACCTGAGTGTAGGTCACGCCTTTCATCCCACCAAACACCGCATATGCGAACACGACAGCTGCACCGATCAGCAGACCCGAGGTGTTGGACACCTCAAGGAAGCGGCCAAAGGCCACGCCAACGCCGGTCATCTGACCAATCACGTAGGTCACGGACGCAACGATCAGACAGATCACCGCAACGATACGGGCCGTCTGGCTGTAGAAGCGGTCGCCGATGAATTCCGAAACGGTGAACTTGCCGAACTTACGCAGGTAAGGGGCAAGCAGCAGAGCCAGCAGCACGTAGCCACCGGTCCAACCCATCAGGAAGGTCGAGTTGTCATAGCCGGTGAAGGCAATCAGGCCTGCCATCGAGATGAACGAGGCTGCGGACATCCAGTCCGCCGCAGTCGCCATACCGTTGGTGACCGGGTGAACGCCGCGATTAGCGGCGTAGAATTCAGATGTGGACCCCGCTCGGGCCCAGATCGCGATGCCGATGTATAGCGCAAAGGACGCGCCAACAAACAGCAGGTTGATGGTAAACTGATCCATAATCCCCGCTCTCCCTTAGTCTTCTTCCACGCCGTGTTCGGCGTCCAGCTTGTTCATGCGCCAGGCGTAGTTGAAGATCAGCACCAAAAAGACCAGGATCGATCCCTGCTGGGCAAACCAAAAGCCCAGATCGGTGCCGCCAACCGAGATGCCGGACAGCAGCGGACGCAGCAGAATGCCGAATCCAAAAGACACCAGCGCCCAGATCGCGAGGCTGATGTAGATGAGACGCAGGTTGGCCTGCCAATAGCCCTTATCGGCCTCGGCAGTCTGCGCGGAGTTTGTGGTGTTATCCGCCATTGCGGGTTCCTCCTTCGCTACCTCGTTGGCGGCCCGTTGCCCAACTCCTCCAGTGCGTTGGACCGCTTCTCGAATGTGCCAAACGCCCCGTGACGTCCGGCAAAACTTCCCTGGTCCGCCAAGGCGGGTCCATTGAAGTATTCTGTTTTAAGGATCAAAGCCCGGTTTAGGCTTATCTCCTCCCCTTAACTCATGACCCCGCGCACAAGCCCTTGCAGGTCGTTGGCGATGGCGTCGATTTGGCCCATGGCATCAATGCCTTGCAGCACGCCTTGGGCTTGGTAGTAGTCAATCAGCGGTGCTGTCTGCGCGTGATACGCAGTCAGGCGCGACGCAACGGTTTCGGCGTTGTCATCCGCGCGACGCTTGAACTCGGTGCCGCCGCAATTGTCGCATTTGCCTTCAACAGCAGGCACTTTGAACGTGTCGTGAAAGCCTTCACCACACATGGCGCAGGTGTAACGGCCCGAAATGCGCGCGACCATTTCGGCGTCCTGAACCTCAAGACTAATCGCGGCGCTGATCTTTTGATCCGATGTGGCCAGCAGCCCGTCCAGCGCCTTGGCCTGAACGGTGGTGCGGGGGAAACCATCAAGGATTACCCCTTTCTGGCAATCCGGCTTGGCCATTCGGTCGCGCAGGATGGCGATGACGATCTCGTCGCTGACCAGATCGCCCGCTTCCATCACGGCTTTGGCGGCTTTACCTGCGTCGGTGCCTGCGGCAACGGCCTCACGCAGCAAGTCGCCGGTGCTGAGCTGAACCAGACCGAATTTATCTTCCAGCATCCGAGCCTGCGTGCCCTTCCCGGCGCCCGGAGGGCCGAGAAGGATCAGAACAGCGGGGGAGGTGGTAACGGCAGCGTCCATCATTCCCTCACTTATTCGCCCGGTTTTCGATCAGGTCTTCGACGACCGACGGATCGGCGAGTGTCGAGGTGTCGCCCAGAGAGCCAAAGTCATTCTCGGCGATCTTGCGCAGGATGCGTCGCATGATCTTGCCCGAGCGCGTCTTCGGAAGGCCCGGCGCCCATTGAATTACGTCCGGCGAGGCAATCGGCCCGATCTCGGTCCGTACCCAGGTGCGCAGCTCTTTCAGCAGCTCATCTGAAGGTTCACGATCATTCATCAAGGTGACGTAGCAATAGATGCCTTGCCCTTTGATTTCATGTGGGTAGCCCACCACGGCGGCCTCGGCCACGGCCGCATGTGCCACCAGCGCACTTTCGACCTCGGCCGTGCCCATACGGTGGCCCGAGACGTTGATAACGTCATCGACGCGGCCTGTGATCCAGTAATCGCCATCTTCGTCCCGACGGCAACCGTCGCCGGTGAAGTAGTAGCCTTTGTAGTCCGAGAAATAGGTCTTCTCGAACCGTTCATGGTCGCCCCAGACGGTGCGCATCTGACCGGGCCAGCTGTCCTTGATGCACAAAACACCCTCAACGCCGTTGCCGTTGATTTCGACACCGGATTGCGGATCCAGCACCACGGGCTGCACGCCAAAGAAGGGTTTCATCGCAGAGCCGGGCTTGGTCGCATGTGCGCCGGGCAGGGGGGTCATCATGTGGCCGCCGGTTTCGGTCTGCCACCAGGTGTCAACGATGGGGCATCTGCCCTTGCCGACAACATCATTGTACCAGTTCCACGCCTCTGGGTTGATCGGCTCACCCACAGTGCCCAGCAGACACAAATCGCTGAGGTCGTGCTTTTCAACGAACTCATTGCCCTGACCCATCAGGGCACGGATCGCGGTAGGGGCGGTGTAGAACTGATTGACCTTGTGCTTGGCGCACACCTCCCAGAAACGACCGGCGTCGGGATAGGTGGGCACGCCTTCGAACATCAGCGTCGTCGCACCGTTGGCCAGCGGGCCATATACGATATAGCTGTGGCCCGTGACCCAGCCCACATCCGCCGTACACCAATAGATGTCGCCCTCGTGGTAGTCGAACGTGACCTCATGAGTCAGCGCGGCATAGACAAGATAGCCGCCGGTTGTATGCACGACGCCCTTGGGCTGACCGGTCGACCCGGAGGTGTAGAGGATGAACAGAGGATCCTCGGCATTCATCTCAGCCGGAGCGCAATAATCGTCCGCCTCAAGCGCCATTTCGTTGTAGTCATAGTCGCGATCGGCAATCCAAGTGGTTTGACCATTGGTGCGCTTGACGACCAGACATTTGACGGTGTCCTTGCAATGCAGCAATGCCGCATCCGCATTGGATTTCAGAGGGGTTTTGCGGCCACCGCGCGGGGCTTCATCCGCGGTGATGACAACCTTGGCGTCGCACCCATTGATCCGCGCGGCCAATGCGTCCGGAGAAAATCCCGCAAAAACAATGGAGTGGATGGCGCCAATACGGGCGCAGGCCAACATGGCATAGGCTGCTTCGGGGATCATCGGCAGGTAGATGACAACGCGGTCGCCTTTGCGCACGCCCAAGGATTCCAGAATGTTGGCCATCCGGCAGGTGCGGCGGTGCAACTCGGCATAGGTGATGTGCTGAGCCGCGTCGTTTGGATCATCCGGTTCCCAGATGATGGCGGTCTGATCGCCGCGTGTTTCAAGATGGCGATCCAGGCAGTTGGCCGAAACGTTCAGCGTACCATCGGCATACCAGTTGATGCCAACCGAACCGAAATCATAGCTGACATCCTTGACCTGCGTGAACGGTTTGATCCAGTCGACACGCTTTCCCTGCTCGCCCCAAAAGGCGACAGGGTCGTTGACGGAGGCTGCGTACATCTCGGAATATTTGTCAGCATCGACATGTGCACGCGCAACGGTTTCTGCAGTTGGCGGATAAGCTTTGGCATCTGCCTGGGCAGCGGTTGTCATTCTGAGGCTCCTCCCTCTAGGACTGAAATTGACGGGCTCGATTTTGCCTGCTGATTTGGCAATGTCGACCCGCATCCTCCCCGTACCGAATAATACGGAGAACTGAAAACAAGGGAATAAATTACAGAAAACTAAGGGTTAGTTTGTAAATAAATTTCTTGATTCCTGTCAAATTAGAAAACAAATTTGTAAAATGGATGAAAAATAAAATAGAAACATATAGTTGATTGTAACAAGTGAAAAGCGTGACAGCTGGCTTCTGATCCATAGGCAATAGGTATTTGAAACTCATCTTTTAGTTGTTAGCGCCAAACGGAACCGAGGAACACGGGCACGCGTCCCGCTCTGGGGGTTGGCACTTTAAGATGTTGGCGCTAGCTTTGCTTGCAAGCGCCCTGGGGAAGGGGCGCAAAAAAGGGAGAGATCACAATGAAAAAGATGCTGAGCGGTGCGGCTGTTGCCGCTTTGACCGTCGCCTTCGTTTCTGAGGCCGCAGCAACCGAATGGAGCGCTTCGGTCTGGGGTAAACGCCGCGCCTTTACTGAGCACGTTGAAAAACTGGCCGAGTTGGTCAGTGAAAAGACTAATGGCGAGTTCACCATCAATGTCAGCTATGGCGGCCTGTCCAAACCGCGCGAGAATCTCGATGGGATTGAGATCGGCGCGTTCGAGATGGCGCAATTTTGCGCGGGCTATCATCGCGACAAGAACCGGGCCATCACGGTGCTGGAGCTACCGTTCCTCGGGGTGAACAACCTAGAAGAAGAGGTGGCCGTCAGCCACGCTGTTTACGATCACCCGGCGGTGAAAGATGAGATGGCTCAGTGGAACGCGCGTATCATCATGACCTCGCCCATGCCGCAGTATAATCTGGTCGGCACCGGCGATCCGCGTGACAAGCTGGCTGATTTCGACGGCATGCGTGTGCGTGCGACCGGTGGTCTGGGTCAGGCATTCGAAGCGGTCGGAGGTGTCCCGACCTCGGTTCCCGCGACCGAGGCGTTCAATGCGATGGAATCGGGCGTTGTCGACACGGTGGCCTTTGCCCAACATGCTCACCTGTCTTTCGGCACCATAAACGAGGCTGATTGGTGGACCGCAAACCTCAACCCCGGCACGGTCAACTGCCCGGTGGTAGTGAATATCGACGCCTATGAAGCCCTACCGGCCGAACATCGAGAGGCACTGGACAGTTCGATTGATGAGGCGATTGATCATTACCTCGCCAACTATGGTGGCCTGCTGGAACAGTGGGACAGCGTCCTATCCGAGAAGGGCGTCGCAAAGGTCGAAATCGACGATGCGGTGATCGAAGAGTTCCGCACCAAGGCGGCAGATCCGATCCGCGAGCAGTGGATAGCGGACATGTCGGCCCAAGGTCTGCCTGCGCAGGACCTCTATGATCTCGTTCAGGCCACGCTGAAACAACAGCGCGGCGGCAACTGATCGTATCGTCCGGGTGCCTCATCGGCGCCCGGACACCCATAAAGACAACAGGGGATCACCGGCATGGCAGGACAGGCCACGGTGCTTGAGGACGGCAGTCGTCTCAGCCGTCTGGATCATCAATTATTGCGATTGGAACGGTTCCTTGCCCTGATCAGCGGGATAGCTGTATTTGGGCTGATGGTTTTGGCCGTAGTATCGGTTAGCGGGCGTAACGCGTTCAACGCACCTTTGCCTGGCTATGTGGACTGGATCGAACAGGCCATGCCACTGATCGCGTTCCTTGGCATTTCCTTTGTCCAGCGGGATGGCGGGCACATCCGAATGGATATCGTCATCTCGCGCCTGCACGGGCGGGCGCTGTGGCTGTTCGAACTGATCTCGGTCGTATTGATCCTTGTTCTGATGCTAGCCCTTGTCTGGGGCAGCTGGTCCCATTTCGACCGCTCGTTCGATTTCGGCGCACCGTTGTGGAGCCGTGACAGCTCAATCGACATCGGTATTCCGCTCTGGCCTGCCAAACTCTTGGCCCCGGTTGCCTTCTCGGTGCTGTGCCTGCGGCTGATCCTGCAAATCTGGGGCTATGGCCGCGCCTTTGTCTTAGGGCTGGAGAACCCGGTGGCCGTGCCGCTGATACAGGATGTCGCCGCCCAGGCGGCTGCCGAGGCCGAGCAATTCGAAGGGCAGGACTAAATGGACACGATTGATATCGGCCTGTGGGTCACAGGCGGCCTTCTGGTTCTGGTCGTCACTGGGATGCGCGTGGCCTTTGCGGCAGGTTTGGCAGGTTTGGTTGGGCTGGTCTGGATTTTCTGGGCCAAATTCGGCTATGACCCCGACCGCTTTGGCAAAGCACTGACCGTGGCTGTCAAAACGGCAGGGCAGGTGCCCCATTCCAAGGTTGCGGCTCATACGCTCAGCCTGATTCCGACCTTCATTCTGATCGGTTATCTGGCCTATTACGCAGGCTTGACCCGCGCGCTGTTCGAGGCCGCCAAACGCTGGGTCGCCTGGGTGCCCGGTGGGTTGGCGGTGTCCACCGTCTTCGCCACGGCTGGCTTTGCGGCAGTGTCGGGCGCTTCGGTCGCCACGTCTGCCGTGTTTGCGCGCATCGCCATCCCCGAAATGCTGAAGGTCGGCTACAATAAACAATTCGCGGCCGGCGTCGTTGCCGCTGGCGGAACGCTGGCCTCGCTGATCCCGCCCTCTGCGATTCTGGTGATCTATGCGATCATCGTTGAACAGGATGTCGGCAAGCTGCTTTTGGCGGGTTTCATCCCGGGAGCATTCTCTGCCGTTATTTACGGTCTACTCATTGTTGGCATCGCGGTGATCTTCAAATCCGTGGGGCCGCCAGTAACCGGATTTACATGGAAACAACGCTTCGCCGCCTTACCCGGCGCGTTCCCAATCGTCGCCGTAATCCTCATCATCATCTGCTTCGTCTACAACCCGTTTGGCGACAAGGCTTGGGGCACCCCCACCGAAGGCGGCGCGATCGGAGCCTTTATCGTCTTTTGTTTTGCGCTGTTTCACGGAATGCGCTGGACCGAGCTGAAATCGGCCCTGCTGGAAACCGCAAAGCTGACGGCCATGATCTTCTCTATCATCTGGGGGGTTCTGATCTATGTTCGATTCCTCGGGTTCGCGGATCTGCCCGGTGCATTCTCGGACTGGATCACATCGCTTGAGATGTCGCCAATGCTGATCCTGATCTGCATCCTGCTGGCTTATGCGGTTCTGGGCATGTTTATGGACGCCATCGGGATGCTGCTGCTGACGTTACCGGTGGTCTACCCCGCAGTAATGGCCTTGAATGGCGGTGAAACCGTCAGCGCGGCTGAAAGCGCCTTTGGGATGTCTGGCCCGATGTGCGCCATCTGGTTCGGTATACTTGTGGTGAAAATGGCCGAGTTCTGCCTGATAACCCCACCCATTGGGCTCAACTGCTTTGTGGTTGCAGGGGTCCGCCCGGACCTGAGCGTTCAGGATGTTTTCAAAGGCGTGACACCGTTTTTCATCGCAGACGCCGTCACCATCGCGTTGTTGGTGGCGTTCCCTGGTATCGTGCTCTATCTGCCGTCCTTGGCTGGGTAGAAGGTAATTTGCGAGGCTCTGCCTCGCGCTCCGGGATATTTTTAGCCAGATGAAAAGCGGATCCGTACTTCATCTGGCCCCAAATATCCCGGGGGAGTCGCCCGCAGGGCGGTGGGGGCAGAGCCCCCTGTTTAGCTTGCCCGCATGAGCATACCATAGAGATCTCGGGGATCGTCCGGGTCAGCGAGCATATCCAGTGCTTCGAAATAGTCGGTGCCTTCGATTACTGATTTGATATAGCAAAGGGCCGAGAAGTCCTCGATTGCGAAGCCCACACTGTCAAACAGTGTGATTTGCTGGTTGTCCTTGCGACCCGCAGCTTGACCGGTCATGACCTGCCAAAGTTCAGTAACGGGATGATCGGGGTTCAGCGCCTGAATTTCACCTTCGATGCGCGTTTGTTCGGGGTACTCGACAAAAATGTCCGAGCGCAGCAGGATGTCTCGATGCAGTTCGGTTTTACCAGGGCAATCGCCGCCGATGGCGTTGATATGCACGCCAGGGCCGACCATGTTGTCGGTCAGGATTGTCGCGTATTTCTTGTCGGCCGTACATGTGGTGATGATCTGAGCACCTTCGATGGCGTCTTCGGGCGTTTTGCATAGTACAACCGTCAGGCCAGAGTTTTTCAAGTTCGTCGCGCATTTTTCGGTTGCAGCAGGGTCGGTGTCGTAAAGACGTACCGAGGTAATCCCACACATAGCCTTGAATGCCAGGCACTGAAACTCGGATTGTGCACCATTGCCGATCATCGCCATGGTCGTGGCGCCCTTTGGTGCAAGGTAACTGCCGACCAGGGCAGATGTGGCAGCGGTACGCAGGGCGGTCAGCAAGGTCATCTCGGTCAGCAGGGTGGGATAGCCGGTATAGACATCCGCAAGCAGGCCGAAGGCGGTGACCGTCTGAAGCCCTTCGGATGTGTTCTTGGGGTGTCCGTTCACGTATTTGAACCCATAGGCCTCGCCATCAGACGTCGGCATCAGCTCGATCACGCCATGGGGGGAATGAGCGGGAATACGGGGCGTTTTATCGAAACTTTTCCACCGCTTGAAATCTGCTTCGATGCGGGCGGCGATCTGGGTGATCATGCGCTCAAGGCCGATATGGTGCACAAGGCGCATCATATTGTCGACTGACACAAAGGGCACGAGGGCTTTGTCTGAGGGTTGGGGCATCAGAAACTCCGGGTCGGGCGGTCGAAGATGCGCCGCCCCATCAGCGACGCAGCCAAATCGACCATCAGTTTTGCAGTACGGCCGCGCTCATCCAGAAACGGGTTGAGCTCGACCAGATCGAGCGAGCAGACCAGCCCGCTTTCGTGTAGCAATTCCATCACCAGATGCGCCTCGCGCTCGGTCGCGCCGCCGGGAACGGTAGTGCCGACCGCCGGGGCGATGGAGGGGTCGAGGAAATCAACGTCGAGCGACACATGAAGCAGGCCATTTGCGGCGCGGACTCGATCCAGAAAGGCCATTAGCGGGGCCTTGATCCCGTGTTCGTCGATGCTGCGCATATCGGCCAGCATAGCACGGTCCTGTTCCAGGCGCGCGCGCTCGGCCGGGTCTACGGATCGCAGGCCGATCATGCCAACGCGATCGGTCGGCACGGGTGCTGTGATCTTAGGAAAGGCGTCGAAACCCGACTGGCCGGTGAAATAAGCGACCGGGGTACCGTGCAGATTGCCGCTATCGGTGCTGTCGGGGGTATGGAAATCGCTGTGCGCGTCCAGCCACAACACAAACAGGGGACGGTTCAACTGTTGAGCGTGCTGGGCCATGCCCGAAACGGTGCCCATCGACAGCGCGTGATCGCCGCCCATGAAGATCGGCACGCCTTTGGGTGCTGTTTCAAGCGCGGCGTGCTGCAGTGCTTTGGTCCAGCCGACGCATTCCGGCAAAGCGAAAAGGTGCGCGTGTTCCGCCAGATCGGTTTGGTCGGGTCGGACATCTCCGGCATCGAGAACCGAGTGGCCGAGGTCTGTCAGGGCTGTCTCCAGCCCAGCGACTCGATAGGCGTCCGGGCCCATCCGGCAGCCCTGGCGGCGTTTACCGGCATCCATGGGGGCGCCGACGAGTATGATGTTTTGTGTGGTCATGTTTCAATCTAGCCATTCTCTTTGACTTGCGAAAAGCCATCAAATTGTTCAAAATGAAAGCTAGTCATCCGAAATGGGAATAACTAATGGACGATCTGGACAATCGCCTGCTGAGCGCTTTGCACCGTGATGCGCGTGCCTCTCTGTCTGAACTGGCCGAGACGTTGGGCGTGACCCGCACAACGGTGCGCAGCCGGTTGCAGCGCCTCAAGCAATCGGGCGAGATCGTAGGGTTTACTGTTCTCACCCGGCGTGACGTGGCGCAAAGTCCGGTGCGCGGGTTAATGATGCTGGAAATCGAAGGGCGCGGAACCGAACGCACCATGTCGCGAATTGCCGCCATGCCACAGGTGCGCGCGGTGCATTCGACCAATGGAAGCTGGGATCTGATTGCCGAGATCGGAACCGACACGTTGGCCGAGTTGGACGCAATCCTGTTCCAGATCCGCCGGATGGAGGGGATCACCCGGTCCGAGACCAATCTGTTGCTGTCCACGCGGAAAGGCCGGGTGTAACCCCTTCTGACGCTTTGCGCTTTTGCGAAACTATGCGAAGGTCCCCCTGCGCGGCTGTTGCGCGCCAATGACGATTGTCACGCCTTTGAGCAGAGGGATGGAATGACCACGCAGGACACTGAGCAAGAGCTCTGGGCTGTACGCTGGGCCGAGAAGATTACCGGCTTTCTGGAAAAGCCGCTGGTACGGATCGCGGTTCCGATTCTGGTGACGTTGATCGCACTGGTTGTTCTGCATGAACTATCTGCCCACGTGAAATGGGGGGATGTTCAGACCGATGTGGCGAACACATCGTGGAAGCTGATGTTCTTCGCTCTGTGTTGGACGGCGTTCAGCTTTCTCGCGTTGTCGATGTATGATGTTCTGGCGGTGCAAAGCGTGGCGGATGGTGAGGTGCCGTTGCCTGTTGCGGGCATGGCAGGGGCCTGCGGCTATGCCGTCTCGAATTGTCTTGGTTTTTCATACATTACCGGGACGGCGATCCGGTATCGCATCTATGCATCGCTGGGGCTGGACCTCAGCCGGGTTGCGGGTGTCATTGCGACGTCGTGGATTGCGTTCTGGTCGGGCATGGTGCTGCTGCTGGGCGCACTGCTGACCATGCACCCGGACGGGATTTCGAAAATCCTGCCGATCAGCCCAACGCTAGAGACCGTGATCGGCGTGACGCTTCTGATCGCACTGGCTGTTCTGCTCTTTTGGCTGGCCAAAGGTGGGCGCAGGCTGGCTTATGGAGGGCTGGGCTTCAACCTGCCCGGAGGTCGGTTGGCCGGGCTTCTGACCGTAGCGGCCATCTGCGATCTGTTCGGGGCGTCGATGACTCTCTACGTTCTGATGCCGGATGATCTGGGCGTTGGTTTCCCGTTCTTCTTTGCGATCTATATCGGCGCGATTGCGGTTGGAATACTGAGCCATGCGCCGGGGGGTATTGGCGCCTTTGAGGCGACGCTGATCGCTGGTTTGGGCGCCTCAGGGCGCTCGGACGTGATTGCGGCATTGTTGCTTTATCGTTTGGTCTATACGTTCTTGCCTTTTGCCATCGCCGCTGTCTCGATCGCTGTGGTCTCGGGGATCAGTCATCGACGTCACATCACGGGTGCGGCCACATGGGTGTACCGCCTGATGCGCCCCATCGTGCCTATGGTTGCCGCAGGCGTGGCCGCCGTGGCCGGAGCGATATTGCTGCTGTCCGGTGCGCTGCCTGCAAGCAGTCAGAAACTGGGCGTTCTGCGGGATGTGCTGCCCTTGTCCTTTGTCGAGGCTTCGCATCTGGCGGGCAGCGCTATCGGAGTTCTGTTGCTGTTGGTATCGCGCGGGCTGTTTCGCAAGCTCTACCGCGCTTGGATCGTGGCCATGCTGTTGATGGTGGCGGGGTTTGTTGCCTCGCTGACCAAGGGGCTGGACACGCATGAGGCGATTGGTATGGTCGCGGCCATCGCGTTGCTGGCCACGTTCAAGGACGCGTTTTATCGGGTTAGCGGCGCGTCGATCTTTCGCCTGAACATCCCATGGCTGATCAGCGTTTTTGCCCTGCTGGCCGTAATCTTCTGGATCGGCCTGTTCGCTTATTCTCATGTGGAATACCAAAACGCCCTATGGTGGGAGTTTGCGTGGAACGGTGACGCCTCGCGGTTCCTACGCTCCAGCCTTGTGGTGGCAGTGATCCTTGGGGTGGTGGCTGTGACGTCTTTGTTCGGGCGTGAAATTCCTGTGCCGGAACGAACCGATATCCCCCCTGTGGTCGAACGGTTGGTGATGGAGAGCGAGGATACCGAATCCCAGATTTCCCTGACCGGGGACAAGCAGTTCCTAATCGCCCCCGACGACAGTGCCTTTCTGGCCTATGCCGATACCGGCAACGCGCTGATCACCAAGGGAGAGCCTGTAGGCGATGAAAAAGCCGGGCAGCAACTGATCTGGCAATTGCGCGAGATGGCGGATCGCGAAGGCAAGCTGTGCGCATTCTACAGTGTCTCGACCAAATACCTGCCGACCTTTCTGGACCTCGGCCTGTCGATCCTGAAAATAGGCGAGGTCGCGCGGGTGCCGCTGAAAGACTTCTCGCTGGACGGCAAGTCGCGCAAGCGGTTCCGGCAGGCCAAGAACCGGGCTGAGCGCGAAGGCTATGTGTTCGAGATCATCCCGAAAGAGGACTTGGCCCCATACCTGCCAGAACTGCGTCAGGTTTCAGACGACTGGCTGGCGCAGAAAGCGGGCGAGGAAAAGGGTTTTGCCCTCGGTGGGTTTGACGATGCCTACCTGTCCTATTTCGACCACGCGGTGCTGCGCGACAAGGAAGGGGGGCGGATCGTGGCCTTTGCCAACCTGTTCCAGGGCGGTCAAAAATCCGAGCTATCGCTGGACCTGATGCGCTATGAACCCGATAGCCCCAGCTTTGTCATGGACGCGCTGTTTGCCGAGATGATGTCATGGGGCTCTGAGCAGGGCTTCCAGTGGTTCTCACTGGGTGCAGCGCCATTTTCGGGGATCGAGAACCGGCAACTGGCCTCGATCTGGAACCGGATCGGAGGGTTCGTTTATGAGCATGGCGAGCAGTTCTATAACTTCGAAGGCCTGCGCAGTTTCAAACAGAAGTTTGACCCGGAATGGAGCCCGAACTATCTGGCCAGCCCTGGTGGTCTGGCTGCACCGCGTATTTTATACGAGGTGAATATCCTGATCTCGGGCGGGTTGCGGGGCCTCACCAAATAGGCGCTAATTCAGGCTGGCTTGTTGCGGTGTCTCCCGCAGCAAGTCACCCCAATCGGTGCGATAGGCCATCTCGGCCAGAACGGTTTCGGGTAGAAATTCCTGATTTTGCCGAATCTGCCAGCCGCCACCCAGCCCTTTATAGACCGCCACCAGATTGCTGGACACCTGCTGACGCGCTTCGATCAGGTTTGCCTGGGAATTCAGCAGCGCGGTCTGCGTGTTCAGGATGCGGGCATAATCCGCGATCCCGTCCCGGTATTGATCCACCGCAATCTCTGCCGCGCGGCGCGAGGCTGCGACGCTGTTTTCATAGAACCCCACCTGTTTGCGCGATTGGGTATAGGCGACCATGGCGCTTTCAACCTCGGAATAGGCGGTCAGGACGGTGTTCTGATAATTCGCGATCAACGCTTGATAGGCGGCGTCCTGCGCGCGGACATTGTTCTTGATCCGGCCGTAGTTCAGCACGTTCCACACCACGCCCGCATTGGCCAGACCCGTGGAGCTGGCCGAGGTGAACAGGTCGCGCCCACCGGACGCCTGCACGCCGATCGAACCCGACAGGATGAACTGCGGATACAGATCTGCCATGGCGATCCCCACCTGCGCAGATTGCGTGGCAGCGGCCAGTTCCGCTGCGCGCACGTCGGGACGGCGGCGCAGCAGTTCGGCCGGAACACCTACGGCGACGTTCGACCGGGCAGAGGGGATACGCCCGGAATTGCCCAACAAGCTGGTCATGCGCGAAGGTGTCGTGCCCAGCAGAACCGCCAGCGCATTCTTGGTCTGTTGCAAGTCGCTTTCCAGCGCGGGCACCAGTGCTTTAGTGTTGTTCAGAAGGGCGGTGGATTCCTGCACATCCAGTTCGGTCGTGACGCCATTGTTGAACCGCAACTGAGTCAGGTCCGCCGATTCCTGTTGCAGCCGGATGTTTCCCCGCGCAACCGCCAGCGATTCCTGCAAGGCGCGGATATTGACATAGAGCGCGGCAACATCGCCCGTCAGCGTCACCAGCGCGTCGTCGTAATTGGCCACCTGCAACGCCAGATTGGACCGCGCCGCCTGCACGCCGCGTCGTTGCTGGCCCCAGACATCCAGTTCCCACTGCGCGTCAAACCCGGCTTGCGATGTCGAAAATTCGGTGTCCAACGGGATGATCTCGCGGATATCTGCGATTGGGCCCAGGTTCTCACTGACTTGCCGCCGCTCGATCGAGGCGCCGATGGCTTGTGATTGCGGGTACAACTCGCCAAACGCGATGCCCAACTGCGCACGGGCTTGTAATACGCGAGCCCCGGCAATCTGCAGGTCGAGGTTCTGGGCATAGGCTTCGTTAATCAGCCTGTTGAGGGTGGGGTCATTGAATGTCTCCCACCATTTGACCACGGGCGCGCTGCGCGAGGTCAAACCGCTGGGTCCTGCACTGGGGCTGTTGACCTCGATCCATTCCTTCACGACCGGTGAGTTCGGGCGCACGAAATCCGGCCCTACCGGTGCGCATCCGGCCAACAGGGCGGCACATAGAACGGTGCCCATCAGTTGGCGGGTCAGGCGGGTTCGTTTCATGCGCTATGTCCTCAGATATCCAGCGGGCGGATGAAGTTCGCAAATGAGTAGAGGCGAATGTTGATGCGCCGCAGAAATTCAAAGCTTTTGCCCTGACCGGTATAGATTGCGACCGCCGCGTGACCGCCTGCGGGGAAGGTGTGACCATCCGGAATATCGACTGAGATTTGCACCGCAATGCGGCCCGGCAGTTTAGGCAGCTCAAAGCCGGGTAGGCGGCCCGAGGGCAGGTATTGCCCCTGACGGGTGGCCCACCAGATCGCTTCGACCTTGCCGGTGAGGATTTCCCCGGGATAAAGGTCCAACGCGACCTCAACCTCTTGCCCCGGCTCGACGAATTTTAAGTTCTGCTGGCGGTAAGTCGCCAGAATATAAGGGTTGTCGGTGGTGACAAAGCTGGCAATTGCCCCCAGACGCAGGTCACCGACGACAAGCCCGGGTCGGGCCTGCTGTGAAACGATCATGCCATCTTCGGGCGCGTAGATCGTGGTGTTGTCCAGATAATACTGCGCCTTGTCCAACTGTGCCTGCGCCTGAAGGATACCTGTATTCACCCCGTCGATCTGCGATGCCTGTGCCAATTCGGCCTTTTCCAGATTGGCTTGTGCCTCTTTGATCTTGGCCTCATCCTCGGTGACTTGTTCGTTCCAGCGATCCAGCTCATCCTGGCGCGCCCCGCCTGCGGGAACGAGGTTCTGATACCGCGTCTGCTGGGTCAAAGCGTATGCAAGCTGTGCATTGGCGCGCTCGACCGCTTCGCCTGCCGCGATGACATCCTGTTCAAGGATTTTCGCATTCTGCTGCGCGGCCACAAGCTGGGCCTTGGCTTCATCCACCTCAAGCGAAAAGACAGTGTCATCAAAACGATAAAGGGGGTCACCCTTTTTCACTTGCGTGTTCGGCTCGACCAGAACTTCGGTCAGCAGGGTGGGGCCGGTCAGACGCGGTACAATCTGGATGGTCGAACGCACCACATGGCTGTCGATGGAAAACGGCTGGAAGAAGCGCAGGGCGACCAGAAAGATCAACAGCAGATGCGCGCCGACCCAGAAGGACACGATCCCCCACGCAATGTTGAACTTCAGCCATTGCAGTTTGAAGAAAATGAGCCAAACGAAAATAAGATAAAAAAGCGTAATGCCGAGGGCGACAAACATCGTGTGGAGGGTCCTTTGGCCTTAGCTTTTCTGCGGCTCATCCGGGTCAAGCGGATCGCGGTATTCCTCATTCAAGGTACCACCCAACCGTTTGATCTCTTTGCGGATCGCGTCGCGTTCGTCGTCTGGCATCCGGCGGATATCGACTGTGGTTCCATCATGGAAGGCCCAGATGAAGGCATGCACCCAGGGCACGATGGCCAGAAAGCCCATCCAGCCCATGATCTTGACGGCCTCGGCATGCGGATGGTTGCGCTTGATCGCGATGCGACCGGGCAGCCCCATGATGAACAAAAACAACGCCATGACTGCGCCCAGCAGCAGGATCAACGCGACAAAAGTCAGATAATCGTAGTAGCCAAGGGGTTGGCCCAACAGTCCCATGCTCGTGCCTCCTTGTTGGAAGGTTGTCCTATCCTCAGACGTCGGCACGGGGTTCGTCAATTAAATTATCGGCTGCCGCCCCGTCAGGCGCACAGTTTGACCTTCGTATTCCATTCCGCGCATTTCTTGGCCAGGTCTTCTGCCAAAGGTTGATCGGTGTAAAACACATCGACATTGGTCAGCGAGGCGATCCGCGCGGGCGCGGTTCTTTGGAATTTCGAGTGGTCGGCGACCAGCAAGCTGTGTCGGGCTTGGGCAATGATCGTCTGGCTGACCTTAACCTCCTGAAAGTCGAAATCCAGCAAATCGCCCGCCGCATCCAGGGCCGAGCATCCAATCACTGCGTAGTCAAACTTGAATTGCTCGATCGTCGAGATCGTCAGATCCCCCACCAGCCCACCGTCCGAGCGGCGCAGCACGCCCCCGGCGACAACGATCTGGCAGTTTGGGTTTTCGACAAGGATATTGGCGACATTCATGTTGTTGGTCACCACCATCAGGTCTTTGTGGTTCAGCAGTTGACGCGCGACGGCCTCGGTCGAAGTGCCGATATTCATGAAGAGGGACGCACCGTCGGGTATGCCCTGCGCGCAGGCTTGTGCGATCTGAACCTTGGTGTCGGCGTTGAGCGCCCGGCGGTCTTCGTAGCCGATATTCGACACGCCCGAGCGCAAGACCGCACCTCCGTGAACGCGGTCCAGCTTTCCCATGTCCGCCAGTTCAGAAAGGTCGCGTCGGATGGTTTGTACAGTGACATCAAATCTTTGCGCCAGTTCTTCGACCATGACGCGGCCATCGTGTCGGGCAATCTCCAGAATGTCGGATTGGCGGAAGGACAGGGACATTTGAGACTCCGATAAGGGAATGTTCGATTTTATTCCTTTTCAACCTGTTTGCGGGATGTTTCGGTAAAACTGCAAGACCATTTTGCTAAAAGTTCCATTCTGATGCATAAAGCGAACAATAGCGAAAGTAAACATTGACGACTCGAGCGTGCATCTGGTTAATGACGTTGAATTTTCACGTCATGGGCATCTTGAGATATGACTCAGCAAAACCAGCAAGTGACCGACCTTTTCATTATCGGTGGAGGGATCAATGGCTGCGGTATCGCGCGGGATGCCGCTGGGCGCGGATTGTCGGTCATGCTGGCCGAAATGAACGATCTGGCTTCGGCTACATCCTCAGCCTCGACAAAGCTGTTTCACGGCGGGCTGCGTTATCTGGAGTATTTTGAGTTTCGACTGGTGCGCGAGGCTCTGATCGAACGCGAAACTCTGCTGCGGGCGATGCCGCATATCAGCTGGCCGATGCGGTTTGTGCTGCCTTATCACAAAGACATGCGGTTTGACTCTGAGACGCCGACCTCACGGCTGCTTGGCACTGTGATGCCGTGGATGAAGGGGCGCCGTCCGGCATGGCTGATCCGTCTGGGACTGTTTCTTTATGACCATCTGGGCGGGCGCAAAATCCTGCCGGGGACAAGCGCGTTGGACCTAAGCACAGCAACAGAGGGCGCTCCGTTACAGGATCGGTTCCAGACGGCTTATGAATATTCCGATTGCTGGATCGAGGATTCGCGGTTGGTTGTCTTGAACGCGCGAGATGCCGAGGCGCGGGGTGCGCAGATCATGACCCGGACCGAAGTTCTGTCGGCAAAACGCGTGGATGATCTCTGGGAGATCACGCTCAGCGACAAGCGGTCAGACGAGACCCGCACAGTGCGGGCAAAGATGCTGATCAATGCGGGTGGTCCCTGGGTCGGCGATATCATCCAGACTAAAATCCACATGAACTCACGCGAAGGGGTTCGTCTTGTGCGCGGTAGCCATATCGTAACGCCCCGGCTGTTCGACCACGAAAAATGCTACTTCTTTCAGGGTGAGGATGGCCGCATAATCTTTGCCATTCCTTACGAACGGGATTTCACGTTGATCGGCACCACCGATCAGGACCATGCTGACCCGTCTGAACCGCCTGTCTGCACTGAGGCTGAGCAGGATTATCTGTGCGCTTTCGCCTCGCGCTATTTCAAATCGCCGGTGACGCGGGATCAGATTGTCTGGACCTATTCGGGGGTGCGTCCGCTTTACGACGATGGGGCCAGCAGTGCCACAGCGGCCACGCGAGACTATACGCTGAAGGTAAACGCCGTAGGCGGGGCGCCAGTGTTAAATGTGTTTGGCGGCAAGATCACCACCTATCGGCGGCTGGCTGAGAGCGCGCTTGAGAAAGTGGCGGAACACTTCCCTGATCTTCCGGGGCCATGGACGGCGGGTGTGGCCTTGCCGGGCGGAGATTTCCCTGTGGATGGTGTGGAAAAACTGATCGGCCAAATTCAGGAAGAGTTTACGTTCCTTGATCACGGCTGGGCCGAGCGGCTTGTGCGCGCCTATGGTACCGAAATACGCAACTTATTGGGTGATGCGAAAACGACCAGTGATTTGGGCGAAGACTTCGGCGCGACACTGTTCGCGCGCGAGTTGGTCTGGCTGATGACCCGCGAATACGCCCGCACTGCCGAGGATGTTGTCTGGCGACGCAACAAGCTGGGGCTGAGGCTGACCCCCGAGCAGATCGCGCGCATTCAGGCGTGGATGGATCAAAAACTGGCTTGAACGACCTGTACACAGAAAAAAGCCCCGCTGGATAGGCGGGGCTTTTTGGTTCAGGCTGTTTCCTCGGATGGGCCGGGGTCGTTCTTGGTGCCCTTGATCCATTCTCGCAACCCCTGCATCAGGGCATAGAGAACCGGAACCAGAATGACACCGATCAGAGTCGCCGCCAGCATCCCGCCGAACACGGCCACACCGATGGCCTTCTGGCTGGCCGCACCGGCGCCATTGGCGGCTAACAGCGGCACAACACCAAGCAGGAAGGACAGCGCCGTCATCATCACCGCGCGGAAACGCTGATGCGCAGCTTCGGCAGCTGCTTCCTTAATCGACAGGCCGTTGGCGCGTTGCTCCATCGCAAATTCGACGATCAGAATGCCATTCTTTGACGCGAGCCCCACAAGCATGATCATCCCGATCTGTGTATAGAGGTTGATGTCACTACCGACGATAGCCACCGCCGCCACCGCCCCGAACAAGGCGACGATCACAGATAGCAGGATCGAGACTGGCAACGACCAACTCTCGTACTGACCCACAAGGAACAGATACCCGAACAAGATTGCCAGCCCCAGGATCACGATCACCAGACCGCCCGAAGCCAGCTGCTGCTGCGCTGTGCCGGTCCACTCAAACGCATAACCGGGGGGCAGGGCGTTGGCGGATTCCTCGGTCATGACAGTGATTGCATCGCCGCTGGACAAGCCGGGGGCAGGAACCGCCGTCACCGTGGCAGACCGGAACAGGTTGTGCCGTTTCAGCAAAACCGGACCCAGCACATTTTCCACGTCGATCAACGTTCCCAAAGGAACCATCTCGCCCTTGGTCGAGCGAACATAGAGGTTTGCGATGTCGTCGACTTTGGTCCGGTATGACCCTTCGGCCTGAATCATCACGCGGTAGACCCGGCCGAACAGGTTGAAGTCATTCACGTAATACGAACCCAACTGCGCCTGCATGGTCTGGAAAATCTCGGCCACCGAGACTTGCAGTGTTTTGGCCTTTTCCCGATCCAGATCGACAAACAACTGTGGAACATTGGCGCGGAAGGTTGTGTAGGCCTGTCCGATCTCAGGTCGTTGGTTCGCCGCATAGACGAACGAACCCACGGCCGAGGCCAGATCCTGAGGCGAGCCCCCTCCGGTTTGCTGTACCTCCATCTCGACACCCGCCGACATGCCCAGACCCTGAATGGGGGGTGGGTTGAACGCCACGATCGAGGCTGCAGATTCGCCGTTTGCAATTGCCAGAACTTTGCTCAGGATAGCGTCGGCGGTCAGGTCCGGCTCTTGCCGCTCTTCCCAGTTCTCAAGGTTCACAAAGATTGCGGCCCCGTTGGTCGTCGTGCCGTTCAGCAACGAGAACCCGTTGACTAGAACGGTACTGGCCACACCCGGAATTTCGCGGATCTTGTCGTCGACGCGGCTGGAGACGGTTTCGGTCCGCTCTAGTGTAGCAGCGTCGGGCAGTTGGATGTCCACGAATAGATATCCGTTATCCTCAAGCGGGATAAAGCCCTTGGATGTGGTGCCCATGATCGTACCGGTGCCCATCGCCAGAACGACGATGACACCTAAAGCCACCACCGGCAGGATCAGCATCTTGCGCACGATGGCGACGTAGCCGCTGCGCACGGTCCCGATGAAGTTTTCGAACATCGCCAGCAGCCCTTTTGGAGGACCGGACCGCGCCCGCAGCACCAGACCGCACAGGGCAGGGGACAGTGTCAGCGCGTTGATGGACGAAATCACAACAGCGGTCGAAATCGTCACTGCGAATTGTGAATAAAGTCTTCCTGAGATGCCCGGCATAAAGGTTACAGGCACGAAAACAGCCAGTAGAACCAGGGTGGTCGCGATCACCGGCCCGGTGATCTGGCCCATCGCCTTGCGGGTCGCCTCGGCGGGGGGGAGGCCTTCTTCGGCGATGATCCGTTCTACGTTCTCGACAACCACGATGGCGTCATCCACCACGATCCCGATGGCCAGCACCAGCGCGAACAGCGAGATCGTGTTCAGCGACATCCCAAAGGCCAGAAGGAATGCGAATGTCCCGATCAGCGAGACAGGGATGGCCACCGCTGGAATGATCGTTGCCCGCCAACTGCCCAGAAAGACAAACACCACTGAGATCACCAGAATGAAGGTCAGGATCAGGGTCGAGACCACGTCATTTAGCGATTGCTCAACGAAATCGGTGGTGTTGAAGGGCACTTGATATTCAACATCCGTCGGGAAGGATCGCGACAGGCGATCCAACTCGGCCTGAACGCGTTCAGACACGGCCAACGCGTTCGCGCCAGGAGCCTGGTAAATGCCGATGACGGTAGCAGGCACAGCCTGGAAATAGCCCGAGGCCGAATAGAACTGAGCGCCCAGCTCGACCCGTGCGATATCCTTGACCCGTACAATCGATCCTGCCTCACCAGTACGGATCACGATATCACCGAATTCATCGGCCGAGGTCAGTCGGCCCTTGGTCTTGATGGTGTACTGAAATGTTTGGCCCTCTGGCACAGGCGGAGACCCGATAGACCCTGCAGAGACCTCGATATTCTGTTCCCGGATGGCACTGATCACATCGCCCGGCGTGATCGACAAGGCGGCCATCTGATCAGGGTCCATCCAGATTCGCATTGCGTATTCCAGGTTGGTCAGAACATCAGCCTTACCAACGCCCTGAACCCGCGCCAGCGCGTCTTTCAGGTTGATCGACGCATAGTTCGACAGGAAGACACTGTCATATGTCCCATTGGGCGATGTCAGCGTGACCAAGAGCAGCATGTTGGTCGAAGCTTTTTGCGTGACGACACCCGAAGAGGTCACTTCGGTAGGCAGCGAAGACATCGCCTGTGCCACGCGGTTTTGCACGTTGACTGATGCGATGTCGGGGTCGGTTCCGACTTCAAACGTAATATTCAGCGAATAGGAACCGTTGTCGGACGAGGTCGACGTCATATAGATCATGTCGTCCACGCCGTTGACCTGCGCCTCGATCGGGGCGGCGACGGTGTTTTCGACTGTCTCGGCATTTGCACCGGTATAGGTGGTCGTAACACTGACCACGGGCGGGGTGATGTCGGGGAATTGCGCCACCGGCAGCACCATGTAACCGATGCCGCCCATGATGGTCAGCACCAGCGAAATGACAAGCGCCAGCTTGGGCCGGCTGATGAACAGGGCAGAGAACATCCGTTATTCTCCCGGCTGCTCAGAGGCGACAACCGCATCAACGGCAACACCCGGACGCACCCGTTGCAAACCCTCGACAATCACGCTTTCCCCTGCGCGCAGCCCATCCTTGACGATGATAGCGGTCTCAACCGTGTTGCCAGTGGTAATATAGCGCTGTTCGACCATTTGCTGATCATTCACGACCAGCACAAACTCGCCCCTCTGATCGCGCTGCAAAGCGGCTTGCGGGATCAACACCTCAGTCGTTGGTTTCAATGCCTCGATCTGCACGCTTAAGAATGCACCATCGACGATCAGACGCTTGGCGTTGTCGAATTGAGCCCGCATCCTGATCGCCCCGGTCAGCGGGTCTATTCGGTTGTCGACAAAGACGATTGTACCTTCCTCATCCAGTTCGGTCCCGTTGGGCAGGACAACTTTCACCACTGGGCTTTTATTGCTTTCCGCAAGCGAGGCGGCGTTTTCACCCACCGCTTGCAGAACCGACGTGAACTCCTTTTCGTTCAGCGAAAAATTCACATAGATCGGGGCTTCGCTGACTATATTCACCAGTGGTGGATTATTCGGCCCAACCACATCCCCGACACTTGTAGTAGCGCGACCGATACGTCCGTCGAAGGGAGCGTGGATTTCCGTATAGCTGAGATCAAGTTTGGCTTGTTTAATCGCGGCCTGCGCGGACTTGACCTCGGCTTCGGCCACCAGTTCATTGGCGCGGGCAATGTCGCGTTCAGATTCCGGGGTCGCGTCACGCTCGTACAATTCCTGCTTACGTGCGAGCTCCACCTTGGCCAGTTCCAGATTGGCCTGCGCCCGGTCCAGATCGGCATTTCTGGCATCCAGCGTGGCCTGATAGAGGTCAGGCTCGATGGTAAACAGCAGATCGCCTTCCTTAACCAACGCACCATCTTCCACGTTCTGACTGTCCAGAAACCCGCTGACCCGAGCGATGATATCCGCCTTATTCAGCGCCTCGGCCCGACCGATAAAGGTTGCTTCCTCGGTAATGTCCTGAGTGTACGCGGCCGCGATTGAAACCTTGGGCGGTTGCGCATCGCCAGTGTCTTGCGCTGTGCTGGGATCGGCAAGTGTAATCAAGCCCAACGCGGCAGCGCAACTGAGCGCTTTGAACGACCGGCCACTCTGCAAAGGTTTCAAAAAGTTTGGATCAAAGAACATGGCGAATGCCTCGTGATGGTCTAACAAAAATCGACCCGACCACCCACTTATAGGCCGAGTCGATTGCACTTTGAGACGAGGATGACGGGTTTGCGATTTTTTCTCAAGCGTATTGAGGTTTTTCGCTGGGGATAAGATCTAGAAAAAATGCTGGAAGTGCGGTTGTTTACGTGGTGTTTTTCGCTTTTTCTCTTTTGGGTTTGGGGTCGCGTGCGAACAGGCGGGCAAGAAAAAAGGGGCCGAAAGGCCCCTTTGTCTTGATCCTTGTTGGCGCCTAGATGCGTGTGCCCGCGAAGCGGGTCTCCCAATCTTCGCGCTGCTCGTCGGTGATCTTGGCGAACAGCACATCCGGCACCGTGAACGCGTGACCCGCAGGTAGCGCGTCCAAAGCCTCGGCCACTTGATCGGGCCAGCTTGTGTCCAGCGTATTCATCGCGCTGAGCATCCGGGCCGAGGTTTCGGGGATGAACGGCGCGCTGAGCACCGCGTAAAGGCGAATCAGGTTCAGGCCCAGGCGGACCTGCGCGGCGGCTTGTTCGGGGTCTTCCTTGAAGGTCGACCACGGCGCCGCAGATTGCAGATATTCATTGCCTGCCACCCAAATCGCGCGCAATTCTTGCGCTGATTTGCGAACCTCCATCGCCTCCATGAACCCTTCATAGGCACGGACGCGGCGGGTGAGTTCCGCGATAAGCTCTTGTTCACGATCACCAAATGTGCCGCCCTCTGGCACCGCCTCACAGAATTTTGAACGGCAGAACTTGGTGATCCGGCTGACGAAATTGCCCAGCACGTCAGCGAGGTCCTTGTTCACCGATTGCTGGAAATTCTCCCACGTGAACTCGCTATCGCTGCTTTCCGGCGCATGGCTCAGCAGCCACCAGCGCCAGTAGTCGGCGGGCAGGATCTCAAGCGCCTGATCCATGAAAACGCCGCGGCCTTGGCTGGTCGAGAACTGGCCGCCATCATAGTTCAGATAGTTGAAGGATTTCAGGTGATCGACCATCTTCCACGGCTCGCCCGAACCCAGAATTGTGGCGGGGAAGCTGAGCGTATGGAAGGGCACGTTGTCCTTGCCCATGAATTGTACGTAACGGACGTCATCCGCACCTTTGTCGGTGCGCCACCAGCGTTCCCACTCTGCATCCGGTTTGCCGCTGGCATCGGCCCATTCCTTGGCGCAGGCGATATATTCGATCGGCGCGTCGAACCAGACATAGAAGACCTTGCCTTCCATCCCCGGCCAGTCCTGATCGCCTTTCTTCACCGGCACACCCCAGTCCAGATCACGGGTGATGCCGCGATCCTGCAGGCCGTCGCCGTCATGCAGCCACTTCTTGGCAATCGAAGTCGTCAAGATCGGCCAGTCGGCTTTGCTGTCGATCCATGCATCCAGCTGATCTTTCATCGCGGATTGGCGCAGATACAGGTGCTTGGTCTCGCGGATCTCTAGATCAGTCGAGCCGCTGATGGCGCTGCGCGGCTCGATCAGGTCGGTTGGGTCTAACTGCTTAGTGCAGTTTTCGCACTGATCGCCGCGCGCGCGGTCATAGCCGCAGTTGGGGCAGGTGCCCTCGATATAGCGGTCAGGCAGGAACCGGCCATCGGCGTTGGAATAGACCTGTTTCTCGCTGACCTCACGGATCAGACCGGCCTCGTCCAGCTTGCCCGCGAAATGCTGGGTCAGTCGTTTGTTCTGATCGCTGGAAGACCGCCCGAAGTGATCGAAGCTCAACCCAAAGCGGTTCGCGATATCGGCCTGAACGGCGTACATATCGGCGCAATAGTCTGCCACCGGTTTGCCCGCCTTTGCTGCGGCCAACTCGGCTGGCGTGCCGTGCTCGTCGGTGGCACACAGGAACATGACCTCATTTCCTCGGCCGCGCTGGTAGCGTGCATACAGATCAGCTGGCAATTGCGAGCCGATCAGGTTGCCGAGGTGCTTGATCCCGTTGATGTAAGGGATCGCCGAGGTGATGAGAATCCGAGCCATTTTGCGTTTCCACGTATCTAACTGCGCGACCGTCTACCTTATGTGACCGCCCAGCAAAACCCCGGCTTTTACCCACATGTCATTTTAGACACGCATCTATCAGAAAACGCGCCACTGATGCGGCCGCCGATTGAACCCGGATGACAGCGCGCAATACCCATAGGTTGTAAATTGGAATCACAACCTCTTGAATTTCTAGAAATGACTTCCCATATGAAATGTATACCAAAGTATACAATAACGAGGGCGATCCGCTGATGTTCGACTTTTTGCTCGAGGGTGCTTTTGTGCCCTTTACCATTTCGCTTGCGCTGCTGTTCGGTCTGCTGGCGCTAGAGCTTGTGGCTTTGGCGATCGGCGGCAGCATACTGGCGGGTGAGGGCGAGGTTGACCTGGATGCGGTTGATGCGCCTGATCTGGATGTGGCCGACCTTGATCTGGACATCGACTCGGATGTTGATCTGGGTGACTTTGAGCTGGCCGAGATCGAGGCTGATGCGCCGGGGGCCGAACCGTCCGGGCCTATGGCATGGTTGGGTCTGGGCAAGGTGCCCTTCATGATCTGGCTGGCGGTGCTGCTTGCGGGCTTTGGCCTGTCGGGCATGGGCCTGCAACTGGCGCTGCGCGACCTGCTGGGCTTTGACCTGCCATCTTGGATCGCCGCCATCCCGGCTGGCGCATTCGGACTGTGGTTCGCACGCGGCTTTGGCGGTGTTTTTGCCCGCCTTCTGCCCAAGACCGAGACCGAAGCGATGTCGGAACGGATGCTTGCTCGCCGTCGCGGTGTGATTACTCAGGGCACTGCCTTGCGCGGACGTCCAGCCGAGGTGCGCGTCATGGATCGCTTTGGCAATGCCCATTACCTGAGGGCTGAGCCGCTGCAAGACAGCGACACGCTGGAACAAGGCACCGAAGTGCTTGTGCTGCGCGACCGACGGCAAGATCGGTTCGTTCTGGTCGGCCTTTCGAACTAACAGAAATTTAACCCCAAATCGGAGGATTTTGTATGGAACTTACTTTCCTGATCACCACAGTTGCGACCATTTTAGCGGTCGTCCTGTTCATCGGACTTGTGATGGCCCGTCTCTATAAACGGGCAACAAGAGAAATTAGTCTGGTCAAGACTGGGCAGGGCGGCAAGAAAGTTATCATGGATGCAGGCGCTATCATCGTGCCGCTGCTGCACGAGGTCAGCCCCGTCAACATGAAGACCCTGCGTCTTGAGGTGCAACGCAGCGGTGAAGCAGCTTTGATCACTCAGGATCGCATGCGCGTTGATGTGGGTGTCGAGTTCTACGTCTCGGTCATGGCCACGGAAGAGGGTATCTCTCGTGCCGCGCAAACGCTGGGCGACCGCACTTTCGACGTTGAGCAACTGCGTGAGATGATCGAAGGCAAGCTGATTGACGGCTTGCGCGCCGTGGCGGCTCAGATGACCATGGACGGGCTGCATGAGAACCGCGCCGACTTTGTGCAAGAGGTGCAGAATGCCGTGTCCGAAGACCTGCTGAAAAACGGCCTGTCGCTGGAATCTGTCTCGCTGACTGCGTTGGACCAAACCCCGTTCGAAGCTCTGGACGAGAACAACGCTTTTAACGCCGTGGGTATGCGTAAGCTGGCCGAGGTGATTGCCGTGTCCAAAAAGGAACGCGCGCAGATCGATGCCGAGGCCGAGGTCGAAGTGCGCCGTGCCGCGATGGAGGCGGAACGCCAAAAGCTGCTGATCGAACAGGATGAAGCGCAGGCGCGGATTGAGCAGGCCCAGAAGGTCGAAACCATGCGCGTGGCGCAAGAGGCTGAAATCGCGGCTCGGACCGAGGACTCGGTGCGTGAAACTGAACGTGCTCGGATCGCCCGTGAAGAAGCCATCCGTTCGGCCGATATTGAGCGTGAGCGTAAAATCCGCGACGCAGAGATTGCTAAAGAGCGTGAGATTGAAGTGGCCGAACAGGAACGTCAAATCATCATCGCGCAGAAATCCGAAGAGGAAAGCCGCGCGCGTGCATCTGCCGACTTGGCCCGTGCCGAGGCGACCAAGGCAACCGAAGCCGTCGCGACCGCCCGCGAGGTGGCCGAAGCCGAGCGGATCAAGCAGATCGCTCTGATCGAAGCCACGCGTGAGGCCGAACGTCAGGCGACCGCGATCCGGCTGGCCGCGCAGGCCGAGAAAGAGGCCGCCGCTGACCGCGCCGAAGCCCGCCGCGAAGAGGCGCAGGCCGAGGCGGACGCGCTGAACATCCGGGCCGAGGCCAAGAAAAACGACATGCTGGCCGAAGCCGAAGGCAAGCGCGCCATTGTCGAGGCCGACAATGCTCTGTCCGCGGCCCAGATCCGCATGAAGGTCGATATGGCGCGGATTGAGACGATGCCATCGATCATCTCGGAGATGGTCAAGCCTGCGGAAAAAATCGACTCGATCAAGATCCATCAGGTGGGCGGCATCGGGGCCGGGGCCTCGGGCGGCG
The DNA here is from genome assembly GCF_056542685.1 of Ruegeria sp. AB6. NCBI lineage: Bacteria > Pseudomonadati > Pseudomonadota > Alphaproteobacteria > Rhodobacterales > Roseobacteraceae > Ruegeria > Ruegeria sp. AB6. The sequence continues at coordinate 685,763 of NZ_JBQGAD010000002.1, forward strand.
CGGCCAACAGCGACAAGCCGGTGGTCAATCAGGCACTGGATTCGATCATGGGCATGGCGGTGCAGATGCCCGCGCTCAAGAAGCTGGGCGAAGAGCTTGGCCTGTCGATGGAAAACGGTGTCGGCGGCGTAGTGAACGGAGCGCTAGAGCAGACGCAGGACCCCGTCGAGGGGCTGGAGGACGAGACGCCTCCGACCCAGTAACAAAAGGAAGGGCCGGGATTTCCCGGCCCTTTATTCTTCGCGCGACCGCTTCAGCAGTCGCCCGATGGTGAAGGATGTGCGTGGAGCATAGACATAGTTCGTGCGTTCGTCCGGGGTTGGGCGCGACCGCATCCGCGCTAGACCGAACACGATCAGTCCCATATGACCTACTGCCACAAAGGCAAACAAAGCACCCGGCCCATACTGCTGGATCAGCGTGGATGAGATATAGGGTGAGGCAATAGCCCCCAGCGCGTACCAAAACATCAGCGCGGCAGAAAGCTCAACCCGTTGTTCGGTCGTGGCAAAGTCGTTGGCGTGGGCAGAAGATACCGAGAAGATCGGGAAGGTGGTCAAGCCAAAGAACCCAGCTGCCAGCATGACACCGAGGGTACCGAACCCGCTGACCGCCATAGTGATGCCGCAGCTGAGCACTGCAGCGGCGGACAGCCAGATCAACACCCATCGCCGATCATATTTGTCGGCCAGCCATCCCAGCGGGTATTGCGCTAGCGCGCCGCCAAGAACGAAGGAAGCGAGGAAGAAGGCGATCTGATCCACACCTAGCCCGACCTCTTGCCCATAAACCGGGCCGACCATGCGAAACGAGGCAGAGCTGAGCGCTGACACAATCACTCCGGCCACCGCCAGAGGTGAGTTTGTCCAGGCCAGTCTGGGGCGCAGGCGGGGCGCGTCGGGCGTCTTAGGCTGGCTGGCCCGGGTCAGGGCCAGAGGCAACAGCGAAGCACAGCACAAGATGGCCAGCAGGTTGTAAGACACATAAGACGCGGGTGGCAGCACGGCGATAATCAATTGCGCGCAAAGCGACGCGCCCAGATCGGCGATGCGATAGCTGCCCATGACGCGGCCACGCGACTCGTTTGTGACCTTGGCGTTCAACCAAGCCTCAATCACTGTATAGCAACCAGCAACGCAGGTGCCTGACGCGATCCGCAGTACGGCCCATATGTTCGGGTTTTCAGTCAGAGTATGGCCCAGCAAACCCATCGCACCCAAGGCCGTACACACAGCAAATGCGCGCGAATGTCCGACGCTGCCCATGAGGCGAGGTGCCCACCAGCAGCCAACAAAGAATCCTATGAAATGCGCGGACCCCAATAAGCCGATCTGCTCGGTCGAGAAATCCAGTGTCAGGCCCGAGATGGCGTCAAGCGGGCCGACGCCTCCGGTCGAGAGCTGTAGCAAAATGACCGAAAGAAACAGGGCGGCAAAGGAAATCATCGTGCGCATAACGCCCCCACCTTGCGGCATCCCGCACAGGAATCGCGCAGCTTATCGACTTTGTCGCGTCGTTTTTTTGCTATTGGGTCCGTTGAATCTCTGCCCGGATATCTAGCCCGACCGTATCCTGAACCAGATCTGCAAAACCTGAGGCGCCGAAGTCGTGCCTGTTCAGCTCGCCTGTCAGGCGGATGGACAGGTCATCCAGACTGTCCGCAGCGCTGCCGGGCGCGCGAAACAGGTCGGCCTTCAGTTCGATCGGCATGGTGACTCCGCGCACTGTAAGGTCTCCGTTGATGATGGCCCCGTTCGAGATACGACCGCCCTCACCAAGCTGAACACTGGTTGAGACGAAATGGATGGTTGGATATTCCTTTGCCGCCAGCACGCTCTCGCTGAGCATGGGTTTGCGGGCGAAGGGCAGTTTGGTGCGCGCTTTGGCGACGTTCAGGATCACGTCCACCCGACTGTTGAGAAGATCATTCAGGTCGATCTGTATGTCGGCAGACTCGATTGGCATGGTGCCGGATTGGGAAATGCCGGACAGGTCAAAGGTGAAATCGACGGATGTCTCTTCGGGGACTAGTTGATACGTGCGTGGCGCAGCCAGCGCCGAACTCGCAAGAGTCAGTGCAATCAGGCTGGCCAGGACTGTGCGTCGAGTTAGTTGGGTCATGCCATGACCTCCTGCCTGCGGGGGCGCGATCGTTTCAGCAACATCAGCAGGATTGCGATGTTCAGCCCGTTCCAGAGAATGCCGTTGATAAAGGCCAGTTGATAATTTCCGGTTACGTCGTAAATCCAACCCGACATCCAGCCGCCCAAGGCCATGCCCATGATGGTCATCATCATGACAAAACCTACACGGGCTCCGGCCTCTTGCGGGGGCATGTATTCACGCACGACCAGCGCATAGCTGGGCACGATGCCGCCCTGTGCCAGCCCGAACATGAGGCTGATGATGTAGAGCGAGACCATGCCGTCATAGGGCAGGAACAGGAACAGCGCGATACATTGCAGGATCGACCCGATCAGCAGGGTCATCAGCCCGCCCAGCTTGTCGGCCACCATCCCGGAAATCACGCGGCTGACCACGCCGCCCAGCAACATCAGCGACAGCATCTCGGCTCCGACAGCGGGGCCATAGCCCAGCCCGACGCAGTATGAGACAATATGGACCTGCGGCATCGACATCGCGACGCAGCACCCGATCCCGGCCAGACCCAGTATGTATTGCAACGCGCGTGGTGAGATCCCGACGCTGCTGGCCTTGATTCTGGCGCTGGCGGCTGCGGTCTGATGCGCTTCGGCCGGAACCTGACGGCGCAGCAACAGGGACAGTGGGATGACGATGGCAGGCGTGATCATGGCAAGCGTCAGATAGACCTGCTGCCAGCCGTCCCGCGCCAAAATGTCCGACAGAAGGGTCGGCCAGATCGCGCCTGACAGGTAATTGCCGCTGGCCACCAGTGCCACGGCAATACCGCGCCGCTTCATGAACCAGTGCGAGATATCGGCGATCAGCGGCCCAAACCCGATGGAGGTGCCCAGCCCCACCAGCAAATGTGCCAGTGACAGGGTGATCATGTTCGGCGCCAGCGTTGCCAGCACATAGCTGACGGTGCTGAGTATGGCGGCCCCGATCAACGCTTTGGTCACACCCAGACGATCGACCAGTTGCCCCAGCCACATGTTTCCCAACGCAAAGCCTACCATGGTCAGAACGTACGGCAGCGAGGCTTCGGCCCGTCCGGCGTCGAACTGTGTCTCAATCGCGGGCATCACCACGATCACCGCCCACATGCCGACATTCGCCACCGTAGCGATGGCAAGCGTGATCGTGAGGCGTAGCCATGAATAGCGGCTGTCGTGGATTGCGTGGCTCATTCCCGGAACGCTAGGGCGCAGGGTGGGGGTTGGCTAGTCACTTCTTTCGTGATCACGTGGTGGTGTCACGCCGATACCTCGTCGGTTGCCGTTCTTTGCAGGTTCAATCCGGCGCGCGGTTTGGTCTGGGTGGCCTGCCATGTGACTGGGGGCAGGGCGCGGGCACGGCGGCGGGTTAGGGTCCAGCGGCGCGCCTCTTGAGTATGGTTCGCGGCCATGTGCCAGCGCGTCTCAACCCCTTGCGCGCCGCCGTCGCCGGGTGTCAGCAACAGCCCCAGTGGGGCCCGTCCCATCGCGCCGCCCTGTTCGGCCGCCAGATGCATCCGCCGCACGGGCGTCAGCCCCGGCGCGCCGGGCAGATCACCGATCACCAGCGGAACGGCCCCGCTGCGCAGTGCCTCTTCCAGACACCACAAGATATCCTCGGCGCGGGTGGGGTGGACAAAGATGAACCGGGCGGGGTCGACAAAGGGCATCATGCCGTCGGGGTTCAGCTGGCCCGGCCCCCACGCGGGGGAAATCCACAGCACGGGGCCTTGCGCCTGACCAGCCAGCCAGACGGCGAAACTGCGCCGGGCAGGGCCGCAGGCTTCGTGCACGCGGCCCAGTTGCAAGGTGATCTGAGGGTGCAGCGCCAGCCCCGGTATATCACGTGCGGGTTTGCGGCCAAGAAGCGTTGTGGACATGCCCACAATCTAACATGTTCTTATTTTGTTCTCAATCCTGAAATGCCTCTAGCGAGACAGGATCATACGCCCGTCCGCGAATTGGATGTTCGAAAACATATGCAGGTAATCCATCCCTAACAGCGACTGGTGCAGCTCGCCCTCATTCACCCAGGCTGAGATATTCTGATCGGTGATCGGGCCCAAAGTGACCGTTTCCAGACGTACAGGCGCGGTGCGTACCTCGCCATTCGCAGTCAGAGCGCGTCCGAAATAATTCAATTGGTTCAGGTCAACGCCGATCCGTTCAGCGTCGCGGGAGCTGAGGACTATCTGGCTGGCACCGGTATCCACTAGGAAAGTGATCGTCTGGCCATCGACCTCGACCGGCAGGTAATAATGGCCATCTGCCGAGCGGGGCACTTCGATCGTTTCGCCGGTCACGGTCAACTGCGGCACCGGGCTGACGGTCGAGCGGATATCTTCCCACAGGCCAACGACGGCGATTACGCCGATGAAGATGAATACCCAGGCCATGGCCTGTTGCAACGTCTTGTTCAGCGTCTGCCGGTTTTGCGAGATGAACCACGCGACAACCGCCACGCCCAACAGGCTGAGATACGCCAAACGTGCAATGCTATCCCCATCCATACCGATATCCTAACGGGTTGACCTGACACGTATATGGGGGGTCAGGAGGCAAATCCAAAGGCCTTGAGGCCATCCAGAATGAATTGAACCGACAGCGCCGCCAGCAGCATCCCCAACAAACGAGTCAGCACATTCAACCCGGTCTTGCCGAGGATGCGCGCGATCACGCCGCCTGACAGGAAAAAGATCAGAACTACCGCCATGACGGCCAGCATGACGATACACGCTTCGACGATGCCCAGCACACCAGGGTGCTGCCCGGCCAGCAGGATGATCGTGGCAATCGAGCCCGGCCCCGCGATCAGCGGAATGGCCAGAGGGAACACGGACGGGTCGGGGTGTTCTTCTTCCTCGGCTCGGTCCTCGCGCCGTTTGGTGCGGCGGTCGAACAGCATGTCGAGCGCGGTCAGGAACAGCAGCGCACCGCCAGCCACGCGGAAGGCGGGCATCGAGATACCGACAAAGCCCAGCACCGCCTCGCCAAACGCAGCGAAAGCAATCAGGATGCAGACGGCGGTCAGGCAACTGCGGATCGCTGTTTTGCGGCGTGTCGCTGCATCCATATCCTGTGTCAGAGCCACGAAGATCGGCGTGGTGCCGAACGGGTCGATCACCACGAACAAGGTGGTGAAAGCGGTGATGAAGAAGGCCAGGTCGATCATTCTGCGGCACCGCGCTGAAGTTCTGTCAGGATTGCCACGGCCTTATCGGCCTGATCGCTGGGAACGTAAACGTGGTCATGGTGATACCCCGCGACCATGTTTGCCGGAATGCCGGCTTGTGCAAGTGCGCTTGAGACAGCAGCGGTGAGGCCCACACCTTCCAGCGAGGAATGCACTTGCAGGGTAATGCAGCGCATAGGGACTGCGCCGGTCTGTGCTGCCTCGAAGGGAACGATCAGCGAAAGGCCCTCGGCCTCGATACAGCTGGCCCGTGTGCCCTTTGGCCATTCTGCGTCGGACGGCCAGACAACAAAGGCATATTCACCGGGCTGAAGCGCGGGGCGCATACCGGCAATCATGGCTTTGGTTTCGGTCACGGGGGATGTCATGACGCTTCGGCTTCCTCCAAACGTTCTGCGGCGGCGACCCACAGAGCTTCGGCTTTTTGCATCGCTTCAACCACCTCGGCGAATTTGCGGTTCCAGGTTTCCAGATCGTTGATCCGATCATCTTCATACAAGGCTGGATCAGCCAGCTTGGCAGACAGCTTTTCATGCATATCCGTCAACTTCTCAATCCGGTCTTCGCATTTGCGCAGATCGGCGCGCAGCGCCAGCATTGCATCGCGTGAGGGGCGTTTGGGTTTCGCAACTGCAGGTTTTTCCTTGACCGGCTTGTCGCGGGCCAGCAACAGGGCGCGATAGGCTTCCAGATCGCCCTCGAACGGTTTTACCGTCCCGTCCGAGACCAGCCACAGCCGATCCGCAACCAGCGACAGCAGGTGCATGTCGTGGCTGACCAGCACCACCGCGCCGGAATAGGCGGTCAGCGCCTCGACCAGCGCCTCGCGGCTTTCGATGTCCAGATGGTTGGTCGGTTCATCCAGGATCAGCATATGCGGCGCGTCGATCGTGGCCAGCAGCAGCGACAGGCGTGCTTTCTGGCCGCCGGACAGACGCCCGACCTCTGTATCCGCCTGGTCGGCATTCAGGCCAAACCCGGCCAGACGGGATCGCCACTTGCCCGGTGCCTCATCCGGGCGCAGGCGGCGCAGGTGGTCCAGAGGAGTCTTGTCCACATACAGCTCATCCACCTGATGCTGGGCGAAATAGCCGATGCGCAGCTTAGAGCTGCGGGTCATTTTCCCTGCCATCAGGGGCAGGCGGTCGGACAGCAGTTTCGACAGAGTCGATTTGCCCTGACCGTTCTTGCCCAGCAGGGCGATGCGGTCATCCTGATCAATTCGCAGGTTCAGACGGCGCAGCACTTCGGTGTCGCCATAGCCTGTGATACCGCCCTCAAGGTGAATGATCGGGGGCGACAGCTCCTCGGGCTCAGGGAAAGAGAACGCGCGCAGGGCGGCCTCTTGCGGGGTTGAGACAAGCTGTATGCGCTCGATCATCTTCAGACGCGACTGGGCCTGCACGGCCTTAGTGGCCTTTGCGCGGAAACGGTCCACGAAGCTTTGCAGATGGGCAATGCGGGCCTTGGCCTTGGCGTTCTCCGATTCCGCCTGAGCAATGCGTTCGGCGCGGCGTTCGGCGAATTTGTCGTAAGGCACCGCGTAGTAGGTCAGCTTGCGATCTTCCAGATGCAGGATCGACCCCACCGCGCGGTTCAACAGCCCGCGGTCGTGGCTGATGATTATGACCGTGTGCGGGTATTTGGCCAGATAGCTCTCCAGCCAAAGAGCGCCTTCGAGGTCCAGATAGTTGGTCGGTTCGTCCAGCAGCAGCAGGTCGGGCTGCGAAAAAAGCACCGCTGCCAGCGCAACCCGCATCCGCCAACCGCCCGAGAAATCCGAGCAGGGTTTCAGCTGATCCTCGTCATCAAACCCCAGGCCCTTCAGGATCGAGGCTGCGCGGGCTTCGGCGGACCAGGCGTCGATATCGGCGAGACGAGTCTGGATATCGGCTATGCGCGAGGGATCGGTGGCGCTGTCGGCCTCGGCCATCAGGGAACTGCGCTCGGTATCAGCCGCCAGAACGGTATTGATCAGCGAGACATCGGAGGAGGGCACCTCTTGCGCCACACCGCCGATCCGTGCGCGTTTGGGCAGCACGATATTGCCCGATTCCAACGCGAGTTCGCCCCGGATCAGGCGGAACAGAGTGGTCTTTCCGGTGCCGTTGCGGCCCACAAGACCCACCTTGTGCCCATCGGGGATGGTTGCACTGGCCCCGTCGAACAAGGGGCGGCCTTCAACGGCGTAATTGATGTCTTCGATCCGTAGCATGGGCCGCTCTTAACAGAGGTATGATGCCGCCGCCAGCGGCTTGGCATGTTCAACACGGGATCAATGTGATAGCGCTGCCATGTTTGAATGAAGTGGAATGTTTGATGCGGCCTGCGCAGTCCCCTCCGTCCTTGATCACATTGGTTTTGCTGACGGCGCTTTCGGTTCTGTCGCTGAACATGTTCCTGCCATCGCTGCCCAGTATCGGCGCGGCACTGGAGGCGGAATACGGCCTGGTGAACCTGTCGATCGCGGGTTATCTGGCGCTGTCGGCAGTCCTGCAACTGATCATGGGGCCGTTGTCCGACCGGTTCGGACGCAGGCCGGTATTGCTGATCTGTATGGTCATCTTCGTCATTGCCTCGGTCGGTTGTGCGCTGGCGCAGTCGATCTGGGTGTTTCTAGGGTTTCGGATGCTGCAAGGTGCCGTAGTGGCCGGGCAGGTGCTGGCCCGCGCCGCGATACGAGATATGCATCCACCGAATGAGGCCGCGGCAAAGCTGGGTTATGTCTCGATGGCTATGGCGCTAGCACCGATGCTGGGGCCGATGCTGGGCGGTCTGCTCGAGATGCTGTTCGGCTGGCGCGCCGGGTTTATTTTGTATGTTCTTCTGGGCGCGGGCCTCTTGGCGTTGATATGGGTCGATCTGGGTGAGACCAACACTAACACAACAGCTACCTTCGCCGCGCAGATGAGGCTCTATCCGCAGCTGTTCAATTCACGCCGGTTTTGGGGCTATTCCTTCTGTGCTGCGTTTTCGATTGGAGGGTTCTATGCGTTTATCACCGGTGCGCCTTTGGTTGCAGCAACGTGGTTCGATCTGAACCCCGCGCTACTAGGGTTGGGGATTGGGATCATCACGCTGGGGTTCATGGCGGGCAGCTATCTGACCGGGCGTCTAGCGGCGCGGGCCCGGCTGAATATTATGATTCTGATTGGGCGTGTGATTGCCTCGGTTGGGCCACTTGTGGGTCTTGTGGTGTTCGCAGCCGAGGGCGGCAGCGTCTGGACCTTTTTTGGATCAGCCATTCTGGTGGGGTTCGGCAACGGGCTGACCGTTGCCAATGCCACCGCTGGTCTGATGTCTGTACGTCCGCAATTGGCGGGTAGCGCTGCGGGGCTGTCTGGCGCGATGACTGTGGCGTTGGGGGCCGTGCTGACCATGGCCACCGGGGCCTTGGTTACTGCCGCGAATGCCCCATTTATCGTTCTTGGCATGATGTGCCTCAGCAGTTTCGCAGGGCTTCTGTCCATCCTCTATGTTCGTCGGGTTGACCAGTTGGACCCATTGCCAGACACGATCTGAGCGCCGCGCCATATAACACTTTTCTTGGGCCACATACCGTGCTAGGCGGCGCGCGATGGATTTCGGCGCAGCGCGCCAAACACGAAGGAGAGGCCGATATGGCACTGGAACGCACATTCTCGATCATCAAACCTGATGCAACCCGCCGCAACTTGACTGGCAAGATCAACGCCAAGTTCGAAGACGCGGGCCTGCGCATCGTTGCGCAAAAGCGCATCCACATGACCAAGGAACAAGCCGGTAAGTTCTACGAAGTGCATGCCGAGCGCCCGTTCTATGACGAACTGTGCGAATTCATGTCGTCGGCTCCGGTCGTTGTTCAGGTTCTGGAAGGCGAAGGCGCCATTGCCAAGAACCGCGAAGTCATGGGCGCAACCAACCCCGCAGACGCAGCTGCTGGCACCATCCGCGCCGAGTTTGCTGAATCGGTTGGCGAAAACTCGGTCCACGGCTCAGACGCACCTGAGACCGCAGCGGTTGAGATCGCCTATTTCTTCTCGGGTATCGAATTGGTCGGCTAAGCTTTAGCCTTAGCAGAATTCAGGGCCGTTCCCGTTACCGGGGGCGGCCTTTTTCATTCGGGTTCGAGGTCCGCAGCCGAGATCCGCACGCCGATCGCATCCAGATCAGCGATGATCCGCATCTCAGGCGCGGTGCTGACACTGGCCTTGATCGCATCGAACCGTTTGCGCAGCGCCTTCTTCTCCTCGCCTTTGCAATCGTTCCATGGACGCCCCTGAAGGCCCATGACCAGCACGTAGTACCCGATGAAATGCGGGCGAGAACCCGACTGCAATAGTTTCGTGTAGGCCGCATCTGGCCCCAATTCCCGCAATCCTTGCGCCGAGTGTATCCCGGCACGCGCACAGGCCTGTTCGAAAGCGGGGCCGAGGTTGCGTATGGATGAGACGGGATCGGACATGTGAAAAGTCTTATGATACGGTGTATCCTCTGTCATCCGAATTTCACCGTGAATGCCTTCCGGTCGTGGCACCTTTGCCTGCAGGACCAAATTAAGCTTTCACGGGCAAATACCGTCATGAGGTCCTTTCGTGTCCAAGACTATGGAAATTGCTGAAAAACAAATGCTTACCTGCAAGATGTACATGCGATCCGGGCGGCTGGAGGGTTTTTGATGGGCAAAGAAAGTGCGGTGTTCTTCTTGTCAGGTCGGTTTGACGAAAAAGCTATCGAAGGGGCGCTCAAGAATCATTGGAACTTGACGATCGGCGAGTCATCAAAACGACTTTTTCACATCCTAGATTGCCATGACCAATCTCTTGTGTCCAAAGGCAAACTTTTGATTGAAACTGATGGAAAGTTGCATCTGTTTTCCTTTAAGCGACATGTGACGCAGCAGGGCAGTGGCGCCGGACAGTTCGTTCAAAATCTACCAAACGGCGCGGTCCGGTCAGGATTGGCAAAGTTTCCCACGCTTCGGGCGCTCATTCCGGTTGCGTCTGGAACTGTGAAGGTGCGCAAGTTCTCGGTTCTCGACGACTTGCGAAAGACACGTGTTCAAGGCCAGGTGGTTGATCTTGTTTCGGATCATGGACGTGCGACGATTGTGGTTTTGTGCCAAGTGAACGGGCCATCTTCAAGTTTGAAAAATATCCGTAAGTCAATTGAAAAAAACAAAAATATACGAAACGCGACTGGGGTTTTCACTGCGCTGTCTCCGGACACGCCACGTTATCAGGCCAAACCCGATATCCCCCTTGCTCGAGCACAACCCACTGTAGATGTGGCGACCAAGATTATTGGGACCTATCTGGCGGTGGCGCGCCAAAACGAAAATGGTGTGATCGCAGATTACGATACCGAGTTCCTGCATGACTACCGTGTCTCACTCCGGCGCATCCGTTCGGTACTCAGCCTGTTCAAAGGAGTGTTTTCACCTCATCAGACGAAGGGTTTGAAGAGAACGTTTTCCGATCTTATGGCCCCGACCAACCGGTTGCGCGACCTTGATGTCTATCTACTTGAGAAAAATAATTTTTACAGCATGATACCGGAAAACCTTCATGTTGGTGCCGAGATCATGTTTGCACAGTTTGAGGCAGAGCGTAAAAGGTCATGGAAAGTTCTATCTCAGAAATTCAGAAGTGTGTCCTATAACCGGTGTATGTTGGAACTGAGCAGTCAAATCACCGATCCGAAGAGTGCACAGACCGGCCCGAACGCAGATATTGCCGCTTATGACTTCGCCCGCACTATGATCTGGAAACGCTATTGCAAACTGTGCAGATTGGCGCGTCGGATTACGTCGAATTCGCCCGATGCCTTGGTCCACGACCTGAGGATCGAAGGGAAGAAACTCCGTTATTTGATGGAGTTCTTTGGTCCTTTGTTTAACCAAAAATCGTTAACAACCATTCATAAGCCGCTGAAAAAACTGCAGGATAACCTAGGTCGATTCAACGACTTCTCGGTTCAGCAACAATCGTTGCTGGAATTGGTGGATCGGCAGGTTGAAACCGAAAAGCCCGAAATCGCCCAGCTCGCTCTGTCCGCAGGCGGGCTAATCACTGTACTAAAACAACGCCAAGAGGCAGAACGCCAGCGTGTGATCGCGCATCTTCGTGGTTTGGACAGCCCCGAGATCAAACATCAGTACCGGAGGCTGTTCCACTGACAGCCTGCCAGCCCCGTTGGTTCGGTGGCAAAGCCTTTTCTCATATGAGATAGTTACTAGTGATGGGGTTGGCCATTGTTGATAGCAATGTAGGTTCATAGGCATGGGCACTGAAATCGAACGGAAATTCCTGGTTTCTGCGATTCCAGACTTGCAGCATCTGGACCGGGCCGTGATCCGCCAGGGCTATTTGACTGCGCCTGAGGATTCCACTGAACTGCGGTTGCGGCAAAAGAATGAACGCTATTTCCTGACGCTGAAGGGTTGCGGGGAACTAGTGCGCGTAGAACGCGAAACCGAAATCTCGGGCGAGCAGTTCGAAACCTTCTGGCCCGAGACCACGGAACGGCGGGTCGAGAAGGAACGTTACACTGGAACGCTGTCCGATGGGCGCGTTTTTGAGTTGGATGTTTTTCAGGGTGGCCTGACGCCGTTGCACATGGTCGAGGTTGAGTTTGAGACCGAGGCAGACGCCAATTCCTTTGTTCCGCCCGAATGGTTCGGCGCGGAAGTCACAGAGGATAAACGCTATAAGAACAAGACCTTGGCGATCAAAGGTGTGCCAGTTTGATCGTCGCTTTCAGACCGGGAGCCGCGTCCTGCGGCAGGAATTCTCCACCGTGCATATGCGCGATGGCCGATACCAGCGCCAGACCAAGTCCTGCATTGCGTTCGGTCCGGGCTGGATCGAGGGTCACAAAGGGCACTTGAAGGCGTGAAAGATCCTCGGGCGCAACGCCCGGCCCGCGATCGCGGACGCTTAGGTATGTCTCCTTACCATCATCGGTCAAAGTGATTGTGATTTCAGTATGTTCCGGTGCGTAGCGCAAAGCGTTTTCAAGCAGGTTCGACAGGGCCTGGGACAGCAGGGGTTTATGCCCGCTAAGCGGTGCGGCGGTTCCTTCAACTACCAGACGAATGTTCTCTTCTGCGGCGACGGGATCGTAAAGATCGACCACATCTCGTACCAGTTGTTCAAGTTCAACTGTTTCGAACTGTTCCCGCCCCACGCCGGCTTCGGCGCGGGAAATCTCGGTCAATTGGCCCAGAACGCGCAGTACATGGTCGATCTCGGTTGTTGCGCGGGCTACGTCGATATCGCGGTCTTGATCGGTTTTGGTGGGATCCGATAGCGCTTCGACGCGTTGCTTTAGACGGGACAGTGGGGATCGGAGGTCATGGGCGATTGAGTTGGAGGTGGTGCGCAGGTTGCTGATCAACTCTTCGATCCGGTCCAGCATCGAGTTCAGCGTGCCGGCGACCTGATCGAACTCATCCCCGGTTCCACGCATTGGCATTCGGCGAGACAGATCCCCGGAAACGATATCCTCGGCGGTGTTTGCGATGTCGGACAGGCGGGAAAAGACCAGACGCGTGAACAGCCACCCGGTCAAGATGCTGAGTGCCAGGGCAATGACCAAGACGATCCCAACGGTGCGCAAAAGGACCCGGTCAAACTGCTGCCGCGCCAGCGCGTCTCGCCCGACCAACAGGCGCTCACCGCCGGGTAGACGGATTGAGGCCGCTGAGATGGGTACAAGTTGGTCATTGTCCGCACGGCGCAGTTCCAGATCGACCCAACCGCTGCCAGCCGCGATGTCTGCTGGCCATTGCTTGAGGTTTCCCGCAAGCGTCGCCCCAAAGCGATCTGTTAGTAGGTACATCGCATCCCGCTCGGCGGCGGATGGCAGGCGGCGTTCAATCGCTGTTAGCAGCCCGATCAGCCCGCGTCGTTCATATTCATCCGCCAATCCGGTGAGTTCGGCCGATACGACCGAACGCGTCTCGCCCTCGATGCTTCGATTGGCGGTGACGTAGACCAATGCCAGAACCGTCGCGGTCAACAATGTGCTGAGCGCCATGCTGGCCAATATCAGGCGTGTGCGTGAATTATTGAACGACAGCCGTATGTTATCCATCAGATATCATGTAACCCGCACCGCGAACGGTTTCAATCAGCGGCGGCCCACCGCCTTCGTCCAGCTGACGCCGCAGCTTCGAGATATGGACATCGACGACATTCGTATTTGGGTCGAAATGATAGTCCCATACACCTTCCAGCAACATGGTGCGTGACACCACGCGGTTCTTGCGGCGCAGGAAATATTCCAAAATCTGGAATTCGCGCGGGGTCAGAGTAACTTCGTGTCCATCGCGTGTGACCTTGCGGGTCAGCAAATCCATTTCAAGATCGCGGCAGGTCAGGATGGCGCTTTCCTCGGATTCCTGCGGACGCCGCAGAAGTGCTTCAATTCGGGCATGTAACTCCTGAAAAGAAAACGGTTTTACCAGGTAATCATCCGCCCCCGAACGCAAACCTTTGACGCGTTCGTCCACCGCGCTCATGGCGGTCAGCATCAGGACCGGTGTCTTCAGCCCCGCGGCCCGCAAGGACCTGATCAGGGACAACCCGTCCAGCCCTGGCAGCATTCGGTCCAGCACAATGGCATCAAACCCGCCATCGGTGGCATGGTATAGCCCCTCGCGGCCATCAGCAGCTTGTTCGACCACGTAGCCTTCTTCGCCAAAACCTTTGGCGATGAAGTCTCGCGTATCTTGGTCATCTTCGACGATCAGCAGACGGCGGCTCATGATCGGACCTCCTTTCCAGCGGGATTTAAACACAAATTTCCGGGTAAGGCACCGGGTTTGATGGGATACGTGCCGGGTGCGTTGCGGCGCACCCGGCAGTCCCGGCAGAGAGCGGACAAGACAAACCGCCGGGTAGGCGCACGCCAGATATTCCCCATCACGTGGCGCGCGCGGGTGTCAGATCAGGCGATTTCCACCGCCACGAAGATCTGGTTTCCGGCCCGGTTGATCAGCACCAGCGCGGGATCGGTCTTTTCGCTGTCCAGCGCGGCTTTCAGCGCGTCGGGCGTGTCGGTCTCCTGACTGCCCAGTTTGACGATGACATCACCGCGCTGCAGGCCGGCTTTGGCCGCAGGGCTGTCGGGCTTGAGGTCGGTCACGATCACACCGTTGACCGAGTCGGACACACCGATCTCGGAGCGGGTGGTTTCGGTCAGCGGGGCGACGATCACACCCAGTGCGGTGCCCGAGGTCGCCTCGGCCACCGGGTCTTCAACGTCCAGTGCCGCGCTTTGGTGCTGGCCGATGGTCAGTTCAAGCTGCTGTTCGGTCCCGTCCCGCAGTACCGTCAGGGTGCTTTCGGTGCCAACCTTGGTAGTGCCTACCAGAAGCGGCAGGTCACTGCTGGAGTCCACGGCCTCGTCATTGAAGGTCAGGATGATATCGCCCTGTTGCAGGACGCCTTCGGCGGGGCTGCCATCGACCACATCCGACACCAACGCGCCGGTTGAGGTGTCGATGCCCATGGCGGCGGCAATCTCAGGGCTGACATTCTGGATCGAGACACCCAGCCATCCACGGCTGACCTGACCGTCATCGCGCAGGTCGGCGGCGATATGCTCGACGATGTTCGAGGTTACCGCAAAGCCCAGGCCCACAGATCCGCCGCTGGGCGAATAGATAGCCGAGTTCACGCCAACCACTTCGCCGTCCATGTTGAACAGCGGCCCGCCCGAGTTGCCCTTGTTGATCGCCGCATCCGTCTGGATAAACTCGGCATAGGGCCCTTGCGAGATGTTGCGCCCCTTGGCCGAGACAATCCCTGTGGTCACGGTCGAGCTAAGCCCGAACGGGTTGCCGATGGCCACCACGTCCTCGCCTACGCGGATCACGTCGCTGTCACCCAGTTCAACGGCCTGCAATCCGGCGTCGGCGTCAATCTTCAACACGGCGATGTCTGTCAACGGGTCGGTGCCGATGATTTCAGCATCGAATGTGCGGTCGTCATACAGGCGGACGGTGACGGTCGTGGCGTTATCGACAACGTGGTGATTGGTGATGATGTAGCCTGCCTCGTCCAGCACGAAACCGGATCCCAGACCTTGTGCCGGTCCGCGCTGGGGTGTGTTGAAGCCCTCGGGCGTGCCGAAACGTTTGAAGAATTCGCCAAACGGGTGGGCCTCAAAGTCAAAGTTCTGACCCTGTGCCGGTGTCGGCTTTGACTCTTGTTCCGCGATAATGGTCACAACCGAGGGTGACACGCTCTCAACCAGGTCAGCCAGGGCTTCGTCCGCATTCGAGGGCAGGGCGGTGGTGGCCAACAGCGCGGCGCTCAGAGCGCTGACGCCGATCCAGCCGGACGTGCGCGGCATGAGAAGAGAGGATTTACGGATGCTCATTTTGGTCTCCTGTTTTATCGCGCGGTTCCGTTCGCGCGTTAAGTCAGGAGGTGGCGCACCAGTCTGATCTTTTCCTGTGCCAAAGGTTAAGAAATCTTAATTTTGCCATAAAGACACGGTGGTATGACGACCGGTCGGTCATACGACTCGGGTCAACGGAGCGAATCGCGTGGCTCGAATCGTGAGATTGTCCTCTATTGCCGGTCCAATCTTCCAAAAGACGCGAATTGATTCAATTTGATGAACAAATGATCAAGCCAAGGTGGTGTTGGCTTAGGGTTCGACCATTGGTTGTGGAGATGTGTCAAAACATATTGGTGGCGCAGGTATAATCGTAGATTTTCGGTGGGTATACATGTCAAATGTGCATGTTAAACCTGCTATTTTCCTTAAATTTCAATAGCAATATACAACCTAAGAGAGAAGTCAATATTCAGAGATGTTGCTGAAAAACCATTCCGATACATCCTAAATGACCCGATCTTTCCAAATTTACGTTGTTTGCCCTCAACCAATCGGTGACGATGATCAGGCCCAAGCGAGGGGAAGCCGACGGCACTAGGGGGTGCCGAAGGTTCGTCACGATCACTGGAAGCGCTGAGCGGCATGTTAACGAGGGGGTCTTGTTTAGGTTCGGCAGCGGATAGCCGAGGTGCCTTATAGGCAGCTTTGGCCGCGCTTTCAGGGTTGATGAAAAGTGGTAGTCCTGTTTTGGGCACCGGCCCGGTCTGCAAAGACCGGGCCGTGTTTGTTTTACGGACCTGCCTTACAAGCTGTGCCGCGCCCGCCATGTCGCCCAATCTTCGGGCGTATCCAAGTCCAGCAGAGCGTTCCGATTGGGCAAGGGGTGAAGATGCACCTTGTCGGAATGCGCGCGCACAACAGTTTGCGCACCTTCATCGCCGGTCAGGCGGCGCAGCTCCTCGAACAGAGATTTGTCAAAAATAACCGGGTGACCGGGTTTTCCATCCTTAGTTGCGCCGCGCCATATCAACTTTTTCGGGTGTTCTGTAACCGAGCTGACCACACTGTTTAAATCCTCGGCCGTGATGTCGGGAAGGTCCGAAAGCAGGACCATTGCGGCTGTTGCTTCGGCCGGCAGATGGGTCATGGCACCCCGTAGGCTGGCATTCATACCTTCGGCGGCGTCCGGGATCTCGACCAGTGTCAGGTCTAGCCCGTCCAGCGCTTGATAGCGCGGATGAGGGAGCGGGGGCAGGGCGACGATCACCGGCCCAACCTGCCGGGCCGTCATGGCTGAGCGGCGCAGAAGAGGAGTATCTCCGACGTTTTGCATCAGCTTATCCGTGCCGCGCATACGGCTGGATTGCCCGGCGGCCAAAAGGATGATCGGGATGAGACTCATTTATTTAAGATGGCCGCGTTCCGCCCCGCTGTCATCCCCGCATTCGCGCGCCATCCGCATCAAAAAGTGGGGTCGAAATCATCCGCGCGCGGCGGCGTTGCCCCAGTATCTCAATCTCGACGTCCTGACCGTCTGTCGCGTGTTCGACGGGCAGGAACCCCATGGCAATCGACTTTTCCGCAAAATGGGAATAGCCGCCCGATGTGCAGAACCCGACCACCTTGCCGTTCAACCAGATCGGCTCATAGGCGTTGACGTCGGCGTCCTCGGCATCGACCTGGAATGCGACAAGCCTTCGGGAGGGGCCGTTTTGCGCTTCACGTTCGACCGCCGCACGCCCTATGAAATCGACGGGTTTTGCGAAGGATATGAACTGATCCAACCCGGTTTCAGCCGGTGTGTAGTCGGGAGAATACTCCCGCATCCATGATCCAAAGAACTTGTCCAGACGTAGGCTCATCATGGCGCGCATGCCGAAGGGTGTCAGGCCCATCGGCTCTCCGGCTTGCCACAGCGTCCACCACAGCTGCCGCTGCGCCATCGGATCACAATAGATCTCGTACCCCAGGTCACCGGTATAGCTGACGCGTTGGACGATGCAGTCGGTCATGCCCACGGTCATGCGGCGCACATCCATGAAGCGCAGCGTCGAGACATCATCGCGGGTGCAGGTGGCCAGAACATCCGCTGCCTTCGGGCCGGCGATCTGGAATCCATTCAGCCGGTCGCTGATATTTTCGATCTGCACGCCGTCTCCGCGATTTTGCAGGAACCACCGCATATGGAACGCCTGCGCCCCGTATGAAGCAGTCAGGCGGAACTCGGTCTCATCCAAGCATGAGACCGTGAAATCCCCGATCAACTTACCCTTGGGCGACAGCATCGGCGTCAGCGACAGGCGACCCGGTTGAGGGATGCGCCCGGCCAAGATCCGATCCAGCCAAGCCCGCGCATTGGGACCTGTGATGCGGTACTTACCGAAATTGTGGACTTCGTTGATGCCCACGGCAGTGCGCACAGCACGAACCTCGCGCCCGGTGGCCTTGAAGGCATCGGACCGGCGGAATGAGGGCGTCTCATAGTCTGGTTCATCGCCCTGAGCGAAGTAATTGGGGACCTCCAGCCCGTATTGCTGGCCCCAGACAGCGCCCAGATCGGTGAAGATGTCATACATCGGGGTGGTTCGGTTGGGGCGGGCGGCGGGCAGTTCTTCGTTCGGATAGGCGACGCTGAAGCGTTTTTGGTAATTCTCGATCACCTTGGGGCGGGTGTGACCTGGGCTGATCCAGTCGCCAAAGCGGGCCACGTCCATAGCAAAGACGTCGCGCTCGGGCTCGCCCTCGATCATCCATTGGGCCAGTGTAAGGCCAACGCCGCCGCCCTGGCTGAACCCGGCCATAACTCCGCAGGCTGACCAATAGTTGCGCAACCCCGGCACCGGTCCGACCAGAGGGTTCCCGTCGGGCGCAAAGGTGAACGGACCGTGGATGACCGATTTCACCCCCGCCTCGGCCAGAACCGGGAAGCGGCGATAGGCGAATTCGATACTGTCGGTGATCTTGTCGTAGTCGTCGGGCAGCAGCTCATGCCCGAACTCCCACGGCGTTCCGTCCACCGCCCAGGGCTTGCAGGGTTGTTCGTAAAAGCCGATGCACAGGCCCCGGCCTTCCTGCCGCAGGTAGCTCTCTCCAGCAGGATCCATCACATGCGGATGCTCTCCGCCTGCGTCGATGATGGCCTCGATCTGAGGCACCGCGTCAGTGACCAGATACTGATGCTCCATCGGGTGCAGCGGGAAATAGACCCCTGCCATTGCGCCGACCTCACGCGCCCATAGGCCACCTGCGTTGACCACATGTTCGGCGTGGATGGTGCCCTTGTCTGTCACCACATCCCAAGTGCCGTCGGGGCGCTGGTTGGTCTCGTGCACCATGCAATGGGTTTCGATCGCGGCCCCGCCCATCCGGGCCGCTTTGGCATAGGCGTGGGTGGTGCCAGAGGGGTCAAGATGGCCGTCCAGCGGATCATAGAGCGCACCAAGGATGCCCTCGGTATTGGTGATGGGTGCGATTTTCTTGATCTCGTCAGGGCCAACGATCTCTGTCTCTAGCCCCATGAACCGGTGCTTGGCGCGCTCGGCCAACAGCATGTCGAACCGATCCTGATTGTCGGCCAGCGTCACACCGCCCACATGGTGCAACCCGCAGGACATGCCAGTGATCTCTTCCAGTTCCTTGTAAAGGCGGATCGTGTAACCCTGCAAAGCGGCCATGTTGGTGTCGCCGTTCAGCGTGTGAAACCCGCCCGCCGCGTGCCAGGTGGACCCGCTGGTCAGCTCAGAACGTTCCAGCAGCACCACGTCTGACCAACCCAGCTTGGTCAGGTGGTATAGAACCGAACATCCGACAACACCGCCACCAATCACTGCCACCCGCGTTGTCGATTTCATGCCTGTGCCTCCGCTTTGTATCTGGCCAAAGCGTGCAAGGGCAGACCGGGGCTGACTGTTCCGTTTCCGACGCGACATGTCGCACGAGACGTTTTACAGCGGACGGATTTTCAACTCAGTGATGCGGTTACCTTCACGGGCGGTAACTTCGAACCGGAAACCGTGGAACGAGAATACCTGACCCACTATGGGGATCATCTGCGCCTCGTGGATGACCAGACCAGCCACGGTATTGGCCTCGTCGTCAGGCAGGGTCCATTCCATCGCGCGGTTCACATCCCGGATCGTCATCGCTCCTTCAACAAGGTACTGACCATCTTCGGTTCGGGTGACGGGGACGTCCTCATCAATGTCGAACTCATCGGCGATCTCGCCCACGATCTCCTCAAGAATATCTTCCAGAGTGATCAACCCCCGCAGCGAGCCATATTCGTCCACCACCAACGCAAAATGACTGTGCATCCGCAGGAATTCCCGCATTTGATCGTCCAGAGTGGTTGTTTCCGGCACGAAATACGGATCATTGGCCACCTTCGAGATATCGAAGCTTTCCAGCCGGTTGGCTTCGCTTTCACTGTCGCCGGCATGCGCGTACATGGCGCGGAACAGGTCTTTGGCATGAACGACACCCACGATGTTCTCGGGCTCGTCCCGAAAGACGGGCAGGCGGGTATGAGGGCTTTTCAGACACTGCTGCAAGATTGCCTCGGGCGCGTCGTCGGCGTCGATCATCTCGATATTCGAGCGGTGCAGCATGATTTCCTCGACTGCACGGTCCGCCAGATCCAGCGCGCCCAGAATACGATCGCGGTCTTCCTTTTCGACCACACCTTCGGAATGCCCCAGTTGCAGCGCACCGGCGATTTCCTCGCGCACGGCAAGGATGTTGCTGTCGGGGTCGATCTGAACCCCAAACAGCCGCAGAACACCCCGCACCAAAAGTCGGACGGCGGCCACGACCGGCGAAAAGACGGTCACCACTACGCTGATGATCGGAGCGACCAGCGAAGCAGCTTTCTCGGCATTGGTGATGGCATAGGTCTTGGGCAGTACTTCGGCAAAGATCAGCACCAGCAAGGTCATTACCAGCGTTGCCAGGGCTACGCCGCTTTCACCAAACAGCTTGGTGAACAGCGCCGTTGCCAGCGAGGCCGCGAGGATGTTCACGAGGTTATTGCCCAGCAGGACCGAGCCGATCAGACGTTCATTGTCATCGGTGATATCGAGCGCCTTCTGCGCCCCGCGCGAGCCTTTGTCGGCCTGCGCCCGCAGCTTTCCGCGTGACGAGGCGGTCAATGCTGTTTCGGAACCCGAGAAAAATCCTGACAGGACAAGCAAAAGCAAAATGGCGCCGGTCGTAAACCAGAATGCGCCGTCGATCATAGAAGCAGAGGGTTCCATCGGTCCTTGGTTGTTTGGGTTGTTGTCTTCGTTATGGGGGTGCGACCCCTGCGGATCAAGGGGTTAGCCCGTATCACCGGGGTCTTTCGCCAGCGGGTGATGCTCTAGCACCAACTCAGCAAGGCGTTCGTCCAGCACATGGGTGTAGATTTCCGTCGTGGCGACATCGGCGTGACCCAGCAGTGTCTGGATCGAGCGTAGGTCGGCCCCGTTTGCCAATAGGTGAGTCGCAAAAGCATGGCGCAGTGTGTGGGGCGTCACCTTTTCAGGCGATACGCCACCATGCACAGCGAGGTCTTTAATCAGGTGGAAGAACATGTGCCGGGTCAGATGCCCGGACTTGCCCCGCGACGGGAATAGGTACCGCGAACGCTGACCGCCTTTTGAGACCGCGTCGTCCTCGGCGGCGTCTCGCGTCTCAAGCCACAACGCCAACGCGTCGCGGGCCGGAGGGGAGAGGGGGACCATCCGTTCCTTGCCGCCTTTACCCAAAACCAGCAGCATTCGGGGATCGCCCCGCGCCGACGAGACCGGAAGTGACACCAGTTCGGTCACGCGCATGCCGGTGGCATAAAGCAGCTCCATCAGGCAGGTGTTGCGGATGCGGTCGGCCTTTGAGCGGCCGGTTTCGCGCGCGGCTTGCAGCAAGCGATCGACCTCGGGTACATCCAGCGTCTTGGGTAGGCGTTTCTGACGGCCTGGCCCCTTGATCTGGATTGCCGGATTGGTGTCGCGCCAACTTTCTTCAAACGCGAACCGGTATATCTGCTTGATCGCAGACAAGCGGCGGGCGCGGGTCGACTGGGACAGGCCCTGCGCGTCGCAATCGATCAGATAGCGCTCGATCAGGTCGCGGTCTGCTTCGATAAACCCCATCTTGCGGCGCTTCAGCCAGGCGGCAAAATCCTTCAGGTCATTGCCATAGGCCAAAAGGGTGTTGTTGGCTGCGCCCAACTCGGCAGCCTGCGCTTCCAGAAAGGTCGAAATCCATATCTCGGCGGAGGCAGGGGCGGCCATGATCAGGTGCCTTGCAGGATCAGCAGGTTCAGCGCAGCGCGCCGGGCGGTATCCTCAAGCCCGACGCGGCGCAGGGTGGCGATGGCAGCAGTCAGGTCCACGAGGTTGCCACGTGAGCCATGAGCAAACAGGTTCATCGCTTCCAAAATCGCCTCACCCAGCTGGCTGTTGTTTAGTAGCGTTTCGATATCTGACGGCACAGGTGCGGCCCAGGCAAAGCCTTGTGCAACCGCATCGGCTAATGGCGATGGCGAGCGCGCGCGCCCCGGATCCCCTTGGGCTAGTGCGGCCAAAAAAAGGTTCTCCTCGCCTTTGTCCGGGACGGATAGGGCGGCGCTTTCATAAAGGTCCGAGAGCAGCAGGATACGCCACCGCAAGGTCTCGGCTTCGGCATCCGTCAGGGAAACCAGCGACAGCCGGTCTGCGAAAAGTTCGGCAAACGGGACCTCAAGCCCGACGCTGCGCATTTGGGTCCAGACATCGAGAAGGGCGGGTGATATGGCCTCGGGCTTGCCGGAATCCAGCGCGGTTTCGAACCGCTGCACCGCCGCGACGCGATCCCAAACCGCACCTGAAGCGGCAGGCGAACGTTCAGTATAAAGCCCCAACAACTGGTTCGGCGTCAGCGCACCCACACGGGTCAACCGCTCGGCCGCCTCGATCTGGGCTTTCCAGCCCGCCACATCCCGCAGGTCGGCATTGGCAAAGGCCCGCGGCAATGGGGCCGAGGGCAAACGCTCGCCAATCGCCTCATAAAGGCGGAAGGTCAGCGGATCAGGGGCATCAGGTTGCGGCAGGTATTCGGCATCTTCGAACAATTCGGGGCTGAGGAAGCGATCCAGAACGGCCAAATCCTCATCGGGCAGCACTTGCAGCGCATGGGCCGCCTCAAGCGTCAGCGCTGCTGAGGCCCAGTCGCCGCGTCGCGCTTTGCAGAAAATCTGCGCCGCGTAATCCTGTGACAGGTGCGGTTGCGCGATCAGGGCGGTGCAACTGCGATCTTCGTCGCCCGTCAGCAGCGTCGCGTCAAACCAGCGCTGAAACCGGTCGCGGCTGTCGGTCGGTCCGGCCAGTTGCACAAGAGATTGCGCAGGATCGGCCGCGCCCAGTTGCATCAACCGATCCAGTCGCGCCAGCAGCAACACCTCTTGCGCGATGGGGCCGGATGGCGCACGCGCCTCGGACAGAAGCAAGGTGAACAACAGGCGCTGCATCGCCGGGTTATACCGGACGGGCACATCGGCGATCAGCTCGGTCAGCCTGCCTGGGTCGCTGTTTTTCCACATATCGACCGGGAGGCCTGTCACCGAGGACGACACCAACCCCAAGGGCGGCAACAAAGCCTCAAGCGCTGTGACCTCGACCCCCGGTTGCAGGCCGGTCTGTGACACGGGCGGTTCCAGCAAAACGGTGCCGGGCAAGTTTTCCGGAGGTTGGGTCAGCCATTCGATCGCAGACAGGGGTTCCTGCTGCGCCTGTGCGGCTCCGGTCAGGAAAAGCGCGGCAACTGCGCTCCTACTCCACATTCAGGATGACCGGTTCGCGGACTTCATCCTGCGGGGCCGAGAAATCCACCCCGAAGAATGGGCCAAGATATGCATAGCCCACCAGCCCGATGAAACACAGGCAAACCAGATATATCAGCAGTTTGATCAGACGGCCCATTGCTCAACGTCGCCTCAATTTTTTCTTTTGTCCCAGTTATAGCTGGCATTTTTCTTAAGATCACGTCATTCACGGTGAAATGAGCGAAATAAAGCAAAACACTGACACGGTTGCCCCAGTCCAGCACCTTGTGTTGCACAAAACCGTAGTTCTGGTGGGGATGATGGGGGCTGGAAAGACCGCCGTGGGCCGGGCGTTGGCCTTGCGCCTGGGTGTTCCGTTCCTTGACAGTGATGCCGAGATCGAATCGGCAGCGAACATGACCATCCCCGAGATTTTCGAACGTGATGGCGAGCCGTTCTTTCGCACCAAGGAAAGTCAGGTCATTGGGCGGCTGCTGGATGAGGAAAAGGGCATTCTGTCCACCGGCGGCGGCGCGTTTCTGTCCGAGCAGAACCGTAGGATGATCACCGAACGCGGCGTGTCCGTCTGGTTGAATGCTGATCTGAGCGTGTTGTGGAACAGGGTCAAGCACAAGGATACCCGGCCCTTACTGCGCACCGACGATCCTTATGCGACATTGCGCGGAATATATGAGGCCCGCGTGCCGGTTTACCAGCAGGCCGATTTGACTGTGACCTCGGACGGTGAGATTTCGATCGACAATATGGTTGGCCGCGTTGTCGAGGCTTTGCTCAAGCGGCCTGATGTTCTGGAACAAAAATAAATGCACCAAACCGTACATGTTGAGCTGGGCGAACGCGCGTATGATGTCGAGATCGGGCCAGACCTGCTGGGGCAGTCCGGGGCACGGATCGCGCCCTTTTTGCACCGGCCCAAGGTCGCTGTCCTGACGGATGAGAACGTGGCCGCTCTTCATCTGGATGGGCTGCGCGACGGGTTGGCGACAGCCGGGATCGAGATGTCGTCACTGGCTTTGCCTGCGGGTGAGGCGACCAAGAGCTGGCCTCATTTCGAACGTGCGGTCGAGTGGTTGCTGGCCGAGAAGGTTGAGCGCCGGGATATTGTCATTGCGTTGGGCGGTGGCGTGATCGGCGACCTTGCGGGCTTTGCCGCAGCCGTCCTGCGGCGCGGTGTTCGCTTCGTGCAAATCCCGACCTCGCTGCTGGCGCAGGTGGACAGTTCCGTCGGGGGCAAGACCGGCATCAATGCACCACAGGGCAAGAACTTGATCGGAGCCTTCCATCAGCCCTCGTTGGTGTTGGCCGATACTTCGGTGCTGGGTACGATGACGGATCGGGATTTCCTGTCCGGCTATGGTGAGGTCGTCAAATATGGCCTGCTCGGGGATGCCGACTTCTTTGAATGGCTGGAAGACAATGGAACCGATGTGGCGGGGGGCGATATGGCGGCGCGGGTGCGGGCCGTGACCCGCTCGGTGCAGATGAAGGCCGATATCGTGGCACGGGATGAGACCGAGCAGGGCGACCGTGCGTTGCTGAACCTCGGCCACACCTTCTGTCACGCGCTTGAGGCTGCAACGGGTTATTCCGACCGGCTGCTGCATGGTGAAGGCGTGGCCATCGGCTGCGCGCTGGCGTTCGAGCTGTCCTCGCGTCTTGGTCTGTGTTCTCAGGAAGACCCCAGCCGCGTGCGTGCGCATTTGCGTACGATGGGCATGAAGACCGATTTGGCGGACATTCCCGGAGAACTTCCAGGCGCTGAGGCTCTGGTTGATCTGATGGCGCAGGACAAGAAGGTGATCGACGGTCAATTGCGGTTCATTCTGGCGCGCGGAATCGGCCAGGCATTCGTCACCTCTGACGTACCGCGTGATGCAGTACTGTCGGTGCTTCAGGACGCGCTGGCCACTGCCTGATCAACGCCCGTTGAGCACCATCAGCTCGCCGATATTCTCGCGTGTGATATAGCCCACCATCGCCCCCGAAGCAGTGCAAACCGCAATGGCCGGGGCGCCTTTATGCAGCCCGTCCAGCACGGCCTCCAACCCGTCGGTCAAGCGAACTTTTGGAATGTCCGGTTCCATGATCGAAGTGGCCGGATTGGACCGGGGTGTTTCTTCGGCAAGGGCCGCGAACAGACGATTGCGCGTGACAAAGCCTTGCAGCTTGCCATCGGGGGACAGCACCGGAAACTCATGCTGCGTGGTATGGATGACGGCCTGCGCGGCGGTCGCCAGCGTGTCGTCGGGGGAAAGAGCGTGAAATTCGGTGATCATCGCATCGCGCGCCAGCACGCGCCGCGCGACCGAGCGCATCGTCACGTCCTGATTTTCGGCATTTGCGGCCACAAAGACGAATACCGCGATCAGCACCAACAGCGCATTCCCGGTGCTGAGCCCAAGGAACCCGAACCCGACCGCCACCGCCTGACCCGCCAGCGCGGCGACCCGTGTGGCTTTGACGCGATCCATTTTCAGACACAGCAGGGCACGGAACACACGCCCGCCATCCATCGGAAAGGCGGGGATCATGTTGAACGCGGCCAACAGCAGGTTCACATAAGCCAGACGGTTCAGCAGGCCGGGGCCGGTGCTGTCGATCTGAGCCATGGTTTCAAGAGGCATTCCCGCGCCCAGAAGAACCAGCAAGACCCAGATTGCAACATTGACCGCAGGGCCTGCCAGCGCCACCCAAACCTCTTGCATGGGGTTTTCCGGCATCCGCTCGAGCCGAGCCAGCCCGCCGATTGGCAATAGGGTAATGTCAGGCGTTTTGATCCCATAGCGCCGGGCCATCAGCGCATGGCCAAATTCATGGGCGACCACACAGGCAAATAGCGCCAGCACGAAGATCAGGTTTTCAACCGCGGCCGCCAGACCTCCGCTGGAATAGGCGGCAAACCCGACCCAGGCCAGCAACAGGAAAAAGGTGACATGGACCCTCAGTTCCGACCCCAATATCCGGCCGAGTGAGAAGGACCATGTCATGATATTTCTCCGTCTTGGTTAGAACGGAATCTCGTCGTCGTCGATACCGCCGGATGCAGGGGCCGGAGAGCCGGACGGCCCACCATAAGGATCCCCATAGCCGCCACCGGCCTGACCGCCATAGCCGCCACCGGATTGGCCGCCGCCATACCCACCACCGCCGCCACCTTCACCGCGCGCGTCCAGCATGGTCAGTTCACTGCGGTAAGGGCGCAGAACCACTTCGGTCGAATATCGATCCTGTCCGGACTGATCCTGCCATTTGCGGGTCTCAAGCTGGCCTTCGATGTAAACCTTGCTGCCTTTGCGCAGATACTGCTCGGCCACACGCACCAAGGGCTCCGAGAAGATGGCGACCGTATGCCATTGCGTCCGGTCCCGGCGTTCGCCGGTATTGCGGTCTTTCCATGTCTCAGACGTGGCGATGCGCAGGTTGCAAACCTTTCCACCATTCTGGAACGACCGAACCTCAGGGTCGGCACCGAGATTTCCGATCAGAATGACTTTGTTGACTGAACCCGCCATATATTCCCTCGTTCTTTTCTGACTGAGCAGTGCCCGAATCTGGCACCTGTTGTTTCTGCGACCCTATACGGCCTGCGCTTTGGTTGAAACATGGTTGATGACGCGAAAATGAGCGCGCTAATTCTTTAGGCATGATTCACCAAGCTTTCATTCTTTGCTGAAATATCTATACTCGTTCAGGTTCGTAGAGATCGGGATCGGCATTTATGCGGTTGTTGTTAGCGAGTTTTTCGGTGCTATGCTGTGCACTGGTCTCAGCCCCGGCTGTGGCGGATACCTTGTCGACGAAAAGCCGCAAGGACATTTTCCTCAAGCAATCCAAGGTGTTGGATTCGCGCGCGGCCACACAATATCGCAATTCCGAGCGCTATAAGCCAAAGACGCCGAGGCGTCAGTTCAGCCAGCGTTATAATGGGAAATACAAAGGCCAGTATCTGACCATCGCGCGGCAAGCGGCGCGTAAGCATAACGTCCCCGAAGACTTGTTCTTGCGGTTGGTGCAGCAGGAAAGCGGCTGGAACCCCAATGCTGTCTCGCATAAGGGAGCACTAGGTTTGGCACAGCTTATGCCTGCGACAGCAAGAACGCTTGGCGTCAACCCGCTGGACCCACGGGAAAATCTGGAAGGTGGCGCGCGCTATCTGTCCGCTCAATACCGCAAGTTCAAATCTTGGCGTCTGGCGCTGGCGGCATATAATGCTGGTCCGGGCGCGGTGGAAAAACATGGTGGCGTTCCGCCGTATAAGGAAACGCAGAATTACGTCAGGGTGATCTGGGGCGGTTAAACTCCGCTTCCCGTCCCAATAGGTAAAAGGCCAACCCTGCGGCTGGCCTTTGTGTTTTATTCGGCTGCAATCTTGATGACCGGCTCCATACGTTCCAGGACATCCTCGGCCAAATGACATTTGACCTGATGTCCCTCGGCCAGAGTTTTCACCGGCGGAACGCGCTGTTCGCACAAGCCACCCGGCACCTCGGACTTCCAGCGGCACCGCGTCTGGAACGGACAGCCCGGAGGCGGGTTCATCGCAGAAGGAATATCGCCTTCTAGCACGATATGCTGTTTCTCGATTGACGTATCAGCGATGGGCACCGCGCTCAGCAACGCTTCGGTATAGGGATGATAAGGCGGGGCAAAGACCTGATCGGTGGTGCCCAACTCGACCACATGGCCCAGATACATGACCATCACCCGGTCGCTGAGATAGCGTACAATCGACAGGTCATGGCTGATGAACAACAGAGTCGTTTTGTGTTCACGCTGGATCTCCATCAACAAGTCCGTCACGGCCGCCTGCACGGACACATCCAGTGCCGAGACCGGCTCATCCGCCACCACGATCCGCGCGTCCCCGGCAAACGCACGGGCAATGCCCACACGCTGTTTCTGACCGCCAGACAGCTGGCGAGGCATCCGATCGGCAAAGGCGCGCGGCAGCTTCACCAGATCAAGCAGCTCCAGCATCCGCTTCTTCCGCTCGGCTTCCGAGTTGCCGACACCGAAAATCTCAAGCGCGCGGATGATCTGGCGGCCAACGGTCATCGACGGGTTCAACGTGTCAAACGGGTTCTGGAATACCATCTGAACTTCGCCCACCGTCTTGGCGTCCCGCTCTTCAATCGGCACGGCCTCGATGTTGCGATTGTCCAGAAGGATTTGCCCATCCGTCGCCGTTTCCAGCCCCATCAACACCTTGGCAAACGTAGACTTGCCACAGCCGGATTCGCCCACAATGGCCAATGTCTCGGATTCATGCGCCTCAAAGCTGAGCGTTTCGTTGGCCTTCACCACCTTAGTCTCGCCGCCGCCAAACAGCGCATTCGCCGCGACCTCATAGTATTTCTTCAGATTGTCCATCTTCAGAACTGTGCGGCCAATCGCAGCCTTTTCCTTTTGTTCCCCAACGGTGATCGGTGCGTTCCAGTCAATCTCCTGGAATTTCAGACAGCGCGTATGGTGTCGGTCATTTCCGGGCACAGCCTGCATCAGGATATCCTGAGCATCACAACGCCCTTCTTCGAAATAGTCACAGCGCGGCCCAAAGTTACAGCCCGGCGGGCGCTCATGGGGCAGGGGGAAGTTCCCCGGAATGGCCACCAGCGGGCGCGTGTTCTTGTCGGCCCCAGGCAAAGGGATCGAGCGGAACAGCGCCTGTGTATAGGGGTGCTGCATTTCGTCAAACACATCCTTGATCGAGCCGCGCTCGACCGCCTCACCCGAATACATCACGCAAAGCCGGTCGCAGGTTTCCAACACCAGCCCCAGATTGTGCGAGATAAACAGCATTGAGGTGCCGTATTTCTTGCCCAAATCCTTGACCAGTTCGACCACAGCCGCTTCAACCGTCACGTCCAGCGCGGTCGTTGGCTCATCCAGAATCAAAAGCGCCGGTTTCGACATCAATGCCATGGCGATCACGATGCGCTGCTGTTGTCCGCCAGAGAGCTGATGCGGGAAAGAATTCAGCATTCGCTCGGGGTCGGGCAGGCGCACATCGGTGACAACCTCCAACGCGCGGGCATAAGCCTCTTCCGCGCCGACGCCTTCGTGGATCATCGGCACTTCCATCAACTGCTTACCGATCTTCATCGCTGGGTTCAGCGATGCCATCGGTTCCTGATAGATCATCGCGATCTCGTTGCCGCGAATGTCGCGCAACTCCTCGGTGGTCATCTCACCCAGATCACGCCCTTTGAACTTGATCGAGCCGCCAACGATGCGCCCGTTCTTGCCCAAATCCTGCATGACACCCAACGCAACCGTGGACTTGCCACAGCCAGACTCACCAACCAGCCCCACAGCCTCACCAGGTTGCACGCTGACCGAGAAATCCATAACGGCGGGAATTTCCCTCAACCGGGTAAAAAACGAGATCGAAAGCTTGTCGATCTCAAGGATTGGCCCGTCATAATCCGCCAGTTTGTTCATCTTGTTACTCCTCGCGAGAGTCAGGGGGATCCCTTCATCTGGCTAAAAATATCCCGGGGGGTCCGGGGGGCTGGCCCCCCGGCCTCGATCACAATCAGTCCTTCAGACTTTCTTCGCGCAGACCGTCGGCCAGCAGGTTCAAACCCAGAACCAGTGACAAGAGGGCCAAAGCAGGCGGAAGGGCAGGGTGTAGATAGATCGACAGCAGCTTACGCCCCTCGTTAATCGTTGAACCCCAGTCCGGGCTTTCCGGTGGCAGACCCAATCCAAAGAAACCCAAGGTCCCCAAAAGAATGGTCGTGTAGCCAATCCGCAAACAGAAATCGACGATCAGCGGACCACGCGCATTGGGCAGAATCTCCCATAGCATGATGTACCAGGGGCCTTCGCCTCGCGTTTGCGCCGCCGCCACATAGTCGCGGGTTTTGATATCCAGCGCCAGCCCGCGAACGATACGGAACACAGTGGGCGAGTTAACAAAGACCACCGAGACAAACACCACCAAAATACCGCCAGGGATGTCGAACAGGTCCAGATAGGTTGGCAGACCCCAGATGCTATAGCTGTCGGTGTTGACAATGTACCCGCCGGTCGAGATCAGCGATAGATACAGCCACAGCGCCACTCCAAGCACACCAATCAGCAGCGGCGTGCGGAAATTCGGACGTGTATAGTAACGAGAGTTCAGTAACACCCCCAAAAAGATGATCGGAAAGACAAACAGGACAGCGGCCATATAGTTCGGCACCCCTGTCGCCACGATCTCGGGCGTGACCAGCAGATAGAACAACAGGATCACCGGGAAAGCCAGGATCAGGTTGGCCAGGAAGGACAGCAGTGTGTCCAAACGACCGCCATAGTACCCGGCAGGCAAGCCTAGCGTGATCCCGACCATGAAGGCGAACATCGTTGCCAGCGGGGCGATCTGCACCACGATCCAGGCCCCTTTGACCATGCGGCTGAACACGTCGCGGGCCAAGTTGTCTCCGCCCAGCAGATACCAGGCGTATTGACCCTCTTCCAAACTGGACAAAGGCGTTCCTGGTACTTTGTTCTTCATGCCCGAAATCTGGTCCAGCGGGTCATGGGTGACGATCAGATCCATCGCCCCAAAAATTCCGGTAAACACCCAGAACATCACAAGGCCGAACCCGATCATGCCGATGGGGCTGTCGAACAGCTTGCCATACAGACCCAGCTTGCGCTTGAACGCGATCGACATGGCGTAAAGCAGGATCAGCGACATCCAAACCGGCAGAAACTGCTGGGACATGGCGCCGATGATCCCGGCGTTTGTGCCCATCAGGATGCCAAGGACGATATAGGCAACCGCAAGGCCGACACTGGCCAGAAAACTGTATCGCATCGCGGCTTGGATCATATTTCGCAGCCCCGAACTGGACGTGAGCGTGCCGTCCGGGTTCACGGTCATCTGATCCTCGGGCAGGATGATGCTCGCCAGCATCCAGGCGACAACGGACAGCGCCATCAGTGCCAGCGCCAAGGCGATCAGCGGGTTGAGGAAGGCGATAGAGCCGGTCCAGGTAAGTGGTTCCATGATCTAACCCTCCCTTAAGAAATGCGAATACGCGGGTTGAGGTAGACATAGCCGATATCCGAGATCAGCTGCGTCACCAGCACCACAAAGACCGACACGACCGAAATCGCCAGCAAGAGCTGGATGTCGTTATTCCCCGCCGCCTGCACCAGCGCCCAACCAAAGCCCTTGTAGTTGAACAGGGTCTCGACGATCACCACACCATTCAGCAGCCATGGGAACTGCAACATGATGACGGTAAAGGGGGCGATCAGCGCATTGCGCAGCGCGTGTTTCATGACGATGTTCGAGAAGGACACGCCTTTCAGCCGCGCGGTACGGATATATTGTGCCGTCATTACCTCGGTCATCGAGGCGCGGGTCATCCGAGCGATATAACCCATCCCGTAAAGCGCAATCGTCAGCACGGGCAGGAAGAAATTCTCGAATGTCGGGTTCTCCATAGCCTGCGTGGCCGTGCCCTTGAACCACTTCAATCCGACGGCGGATGAAGTGAAAATTGCGATGAAGATCACGCCTGACACATATTCCGGTGTCGCTGTTGTGGTGATGGCAAAGGTGGACAGCGTGCGGTCGGTGGCCGAACCCTCTTTCATGCCCGCCAGAACGCCAAGGATCAGTGCCGAAGGGACCATCAGCAGCATCACCCAGAACATCAGCCGACCGGTTAGGGCGAGACGTGTGCCGACAACTGTTCCGACCTCTTCTTTGAAGACTGTGGAATAGCCCCAATACCCCTGCAAGATACCGCAGAAATTGGGAGATTCTTCGGCGGTTTTACCCGGAAGGATGCATCGGCCCTGAATGGTTCCGTCTTCGTTGGTGTGCCGGTACGACGGCAGAACACCCAGCCATTCGCCATATTTTATGGGCGTTGACTGAAGATAGCCGCCTTTTTCCAGAAAACTCTCGACCTGTTCATCCGACATCCGAAAGTTGCCCTGCGTTTTGGCAAGCTTTTCGAGGTTCGGATACAGGTTGGTGAGGAAAAAGACCAGGAATGTCAGGCACAATGCTGTCAACAGCATGATCCCGACCCGCCTTAGAATGAATAGTCCCATGATAGCCCCTGTTGGTCGGCTGGCGCTGGTTTCAGGCCGTGCGCGTCGCTAGTATTTTTCGCCGGGTCAGCGCCGACGAAAAGGCCGCGCCCTTACGGCGCGGCCCTGTAGGTGTCGGCTTAAGAGACGATGCCGAACTTATACAGCTGCGGCAGGTCCGCGATGTGCTTTTCAACACCAACCATGTTGTCACGGTGGTGACGCATTGCTGTCCGCCAATAAGGCTGGATGGTCACACCCTCTTCGATCATGATCGTTTGCAGCTTGGCCATCACCTCGCGGCGCTTGTCCACATCGGCGATCGAGTTCGCTTCGGCCAAAAGCGCATCGAACTCGGCATTGGCAAAGCCGGACTCGTTCCACGCCACGCCTGACTTATACGCCAAGGCCAGAACCTGCGTGCCCAGCGGGCGGTGGTTCCAGTTGGTCGAGGAAAAGGCGTATTTCGTCCAGTCGTTCCAGAAGGTCGAGCCGGGCAGAACCGTATGTTTGGCCTTGATGCCCGCGTCGTTCAACTGCGCAACCACAGCAGCGGTGGTATTGCGACGCCAGTCATCGTCGATCGACTGAACTTCGTGCTCGAAGTCTGCCATGCCCGCTTCTTCCATCAGCGCCTTGGCACCTGCCGGATCATACGGAATACGGGTCACCGCCGAGTCGTATTCGGGGTGCATTGGACCTACATGGCAGTTCTCGGCAGGGATGCCGTAGCCGGACATACCAAGCTCGAGGCAGACATTGTTGTCCACGGCCATGGCCAGCGCCTGACGCACACGTTTGTCGCCATAGATCTTATTGCCATTGGCGTCTTCGGCCAGCTGGTTCGGACGAATGACGATGGTAAAGCCCGAGGGGATTTCCGAACGGGTCAGGCCGATGCCGTCGAAGATGTCAACAAATTCGCCGACCGATTCCCAGTTCATGTCGATCTCTTCGGCCTCATAGGCGGCTAGGAAGGCTGCCGGGTCGGTGCCGTAGTCGATAAACTCGATCCGGTCGATATAGCCGCCTTTGCCAGCCTCATAGCCCCACCAGTCAAAGCCTTCGTTGCGCACGAGCACACCTTTGACGCCGACCTCGTGGCTTTCGGGGATCATAAAGCCGGTGCCGACCGGGTTGGCCAGCATGTTATTGGCATCAAAGCTACTGTGTACGATGGCGGCCGGATAGTCCGCCATGCCGGGAATGATGGTGATGTCGGGCGCGTTACACGTCAGTTTGACGGTATGGGAATCCACAACCGTAATTGCACCGTCCGCGGCCTTCTGCGTGGCCTCGTCAATCAGCGATGCCATGCGGGATGCCATCGAGTTGCCCTCTAGCCCCGCATCACACCAGCCGGTGATGTTGCGTGCCACGTCTTCGGCGGTGAAGTCGTCGCCATTGTTCCACTTGACGCCTTTGCGGACGTTCAGAGTGTATTCTGTCGCGTCGTCATTGGCCTCCCAGCTTTCCAGCAGCATGGGTTTGAACGAGCCGTCATTGTTGTATTCGACCAGATATTCCAGCCAGCCAGCGGTGTAAGTGGCGATTTGGGTCCAGTCATAGGTGCGCGGATCCTTCAGCGCGCGCACTTCCATCTGATAACGGATGGTGCCGCCACGCTGCGGTTCTTGCGCGGCTGCGGGTGAATTCAGTCCGATCATGCCATAAGCGGCGGGCACGGCAACGCCCAACGCGGTGGCGCGGGCCATGAACTCGCGCCGGCTGAGCTTGCCGTCACGATATTCCTGTGCGTGCATCTCCGCCGCCCAGTGCATCGGTGCTCCGGTCAAGGTTTGCTTTGTCATTTATGTCTCTCCCTGTGACATCAATTTTTGTGATTTGTGAGTGGAACCGCTCAACGCCGAAAGAAGCGTGCAGCGCGTCCGCGGGTATTCGTTGCTGTGATACTGAACATCCCCATGCCTTCATTCGGCACCAGAAATTCTGTTAGGTCAACGTTCGAAATCGTCATTCAGGAGACAAAAGCGACATTGTGGAGGATCGCAGCCTGGAAATACGGGATCGTGTCCTGGCTTAAGAAGCCTGGCGGGTTCCCATTAACACAAGGGATTCGGATCATCGATGGCGCGTAATTCTTGCCGTCTATCGCAGTGGCAAGTTGCGCTAGTATCACTTTGAGAAATCAACGTGAATCCAGTTTTTCATCCGTGCTCGAAACCAGGTGCGTTGTCGTTTGGCGAACTGGCGGGTCGAGATCGTGGCGCGATCTCGGGCGGCATCCAGGGAAAGCTGGCCGTCAAGATATGACATAAGCTCGGGGACACCGATGGCCTTGAAGGCGGGAAGAGAGGGGTCGTAGAGGGATCGCATCGCCTCGACTTCATTCAAAGCGCCGGTATCTAGCATCAGATCGAAACGGCGATTGATCCTATCTAGAAGCCATTGTTTGTCCACGTCAAATACGATCGGCACCGTGTCGTCCGGGCTCAGAATAGGCGGCGGAGTATCAGCTTGCCAGTCCCGCAGGCTGCGTCCGGTGGCGCGCTGCACTTCCCAAGCGCGCTGGACGCGGGCGCGGTTTTGCCGGTCCAACCGGGCCAGAGTTTCGGCATCCACACCCTTGCTCAGCGTTTGCAGGTCAAGCTGGTCGCCCTCGGCACGTATTTCTGGCGGAGTAGCGGGTATTTCGGCCATGCCCTCGGTCAAGGCCGAGAAATACAGCCCCGTGCCCCCAACAATAATCGGTCGTTGTGGGCCGGTCAGCAAGGGTGTGACCTCGCGCAGCCAATGGCCGGTCGAATAATCCTGATCATACGCGACATGACCATAGAGCAGATGCGGTGCGCGGGCCTCATCCCCAGTCGAGGGGCGGGCCGAGATCACCTGCCAGCAGTCATACACCTGACTGGCATCTGCATTGACGATGATGCCGCCGAATTCTTCGGCGATCAGAAGTGCAAGTTCGGATTTACCTGACGCTGTCGGCCCCGCAATCAGTACGGGTTTATCGTCTGGGATAGGGGGCAGGCGGTCCCAAATTGGCGATGTATCTGTTTTGGCCATCGGGGCTGCCTTGTTCCTCATGATCCGCATTGAACCTGTCGCGGTTTTGCTTCATTTTGCGCCGGAATTAAACCCGTGCCAGCCCGGAGCGCAACATGACCCTTTCCCCAGACATCGACACCCCGAAAACCAAATACAGTCGCGTGATGCTGAAGATCTCTGGCGAGGCGCTGATGGGCGACCAGGGGTTTGGCCTGCATCCGCCGACCGTCCAGCGTATCGCGCAAGAGGTCAAATCGGTGCATGATCTGGGTGTCGAGATCTGCATGGTGATCGGCGGTGGCAATATTTTCCGGGGTCTCAGCGGCTCGGCGCAGGGGATGGAGCGGACGACGGCGGACTATATGGGGATGCTGGCCACGGTGATGAACGCGCTGGGGATGCAATCCGCGTTGGAAGAAATCGGGGTGTTCACCCGTGTGATCTCGGCCATTCGCATGGACGAGGTGTGCGAGCCTTATATCCGTCGCCGTGCTGTACGGCACCTTGAGAAAAAGCGGGTCTGCATCTTTGCCGCCGGGACCGGGAACCCTTATTTCACCACCGACACTGCGGCCACTTTGCGTGCAAATGAAATGGCTTGCGAGGCGATCTTCATGGGAAAGAACGGCGTGGACGGTGTCTATGACAAAGACCCCAAAGAACATGCGGACGCGGTGCGCTATGACACAGTCACCTACGATGACGTGCTGGCAAAACGGTTGCGGGTTATGGACGCCTCGGCCATTGCGTTGGCGCGAGACAACAACCTGCCGCTCATCGTGTTTGGTCTGGACGAACCAGGCGGCTTCCGGGGAATCCTTGCCGGTGAAGGGACTTATACCAAGGTTCAGGGCTAAGCCTTCACCCATATGTGACAAAAGCCGGGCCATCGCGCCCGGCTTTTTTTGTTCGGGCGCTTGACGGGATTGGTCGGTCTGGGCAGTTTGGCCGCGTCCTTGCCTGTGCTGGGGCTGTCGTCGCGGCTGCGGCGGCTCGGCTGGAAGACCTGCCATGATGTCCGAAGAGGCTGGAATCATGCCCGGTCCCTTAAAAGATTGACCTGCATGATCAAGGAGTTCCGTGCCATGAGCACTTTGGATATAGACTTTGTCCGCGCGCAGTTTCCCGCCTTTTCCGAACCATCTCTGCAAGGCCAGGCCTTTTTCGAAAACGCCGGTGGGTCTTACACATGCAAGCCCGTGCTGGACCGGCTGTTTCGCTACTATACCGAACGCAAAGTACAACCCTATGCGCCCTATGAGGCCAGTCGTCTAGCGGGCGCCGAGATGGACGAGGCGCGTCGGCGCTTGGCGGCTATTCTGGGCGTCGACACCGATGAGTTAAGCTTTGGCCCTTCGACCACGCAGAACACTTATGTCATGGCGCAGGCATTTCGGCAGTGGATGCAGCCGGGTGAAGCGATCATCGTCACCAATCAGGACCATGAGGCCAATTCCGGCCCGTGGCGGCGCTTGGCCGA
This sequence comes from Ruegeria sp. AB6, assembly GCF_056542685.1. Classification (NCBI taxonomy): domain Bacteria; kingdom Pseudomonadati; phylum Pseudomonadota; class Alphaproteobacteria; order Rhodobacterales; family Roseobacteraceae; genus Ruegeria; species Ruegeria sp. AB6. The sequence continues at coordinate 722,755 of NZ_JBQGAD010000002.1, forward strand.
GGATGGGATTGAGGTCAGGGAGTGGCAAATCGACCCCGAGACCGGCTCGCTTGACCCGCAGGATCTGGCAAACCTGCTGGACGACAAGGTGCGTCTGGTCTGTTTCCCCCATTGCTCGAACGTAGTTGGTGAGATCAATCCGGTGGCCGAGATCACCGCTATTGCGCATGCAGCGGGTGCGTTTGTCTGTGTTGATGGGGTGTCCTACGCGCCGCACGGCCTTCCGAATGTGGATGAGCTGGGGGCGGATATCTATCTGTTTTCAGCCTATAAAACTTATGGTCCGCATCAAGGATGTATGGTGGTCCGGCGAAAATTGGGGCAGACGCTGCCCAACCAGGCGCATTTTTTCAACGGCGATGTGCTGTATAAGCGGTTCACGCCTGCCGGACCCGATCATGCGCAGATCGCGGCCAGTGCTGGCATGGCGGATTATATCGCCGCACTCAGCGTTCATCACGGTGGTCCCGACGGGTCCGACACTCAGCGTGGAGCGTTCGTGCATGATCTGATGCGTGGGCACGAGGTGTCATTGCTGCAGCCGTTGCTGGATGCGGTGTCAAACCGCAATGCTGTGCGCTTGATTGGCACCGCTGATGCAGAAATGCGCGCACCCACGGTTGCTTTGGCGTTGAACCGAAATGCGGAAGAGGTGGCGGGTGAATTGGCCACACACGGGATTATGGCGGGTGGAGGCGATTTCTACGCCGGGCGTCCGTTGCAGGCGATGGGGGTCGATCCGGCGCAGGGCGTGTTGCGGGTCAGCTTTACGCACTACACATCGCAACAGGAAATTGATCAATTATTGAATGCACTTGACGCCGTTTTGTGATCCAGTTCCCGTCCACTCCCGTAAAATGGGAAAAACATCTGGGCGGTTATGGAACAGCAATCTGCGATCATCATGTGGTTCCGGCGGGACTTGCGCCTGTCAGATCACCCAGCGCTAAGCGCGGCCGCCGCCACCGGTCGGCCCGTCATCCCGCTGTTCATCTGCGATGATCTGACGGACAAGCTGGGTGCTGCGCCGAAATGGCGGCTGGGTCTTGGGATTGAGGCTTTTCAGAGCGCTCTCGGCAAAGTCGGAAGTCGTCTGATCCTGCGCAAGGGTAACGCGTTGCAAGTTTTGCAAGACGTTGTCGCCGAAACTGGGGCCTCGGCGGTCTATTGGTCGCGCGCCTATGACCCGGATGCTATTTCGCGCGATACTCAGGTGAAATCCGTCCTTAAGGACCAAAGGGTTGAAGCCAAATCCTTCCCCGGCCATTTGCTTTTCGAGCCTTGGGACGTGGCTACGAAAACGGGTCAGCCGTTTCGCGTGTTTACTCCAATGTGGCGGGCCGTTCAGGGTCGGGCGGTTCCACAACCGTTGGCCGCGCCGACTCGATTGACGCCTCCGGTGCACTGGCCCGAGTCCGAAGATCTGTCCTCATGGCGTTTGGGTGCTGCGATGAACCGGGGCGCGCAGGTCGTGACTCGCTTCGTGCAGCCGGGCGAAACTGCGGCACTGGCCGTATTGCAAGGGTTCTTGAATCGTCTGCCCGACTATTCCCGAAACCGAGACCTGCTAGCGTCCGAGGGGACCTCAACCCTGTCCGAATACCTGTCGCGGGGAGAGATCAGCCCTCGGCGTATTTGGCACGCGGTACAGAATGCTGCCCTGAACGGGGTGTCGGGCTCGGATGCCTATCTGCGTCAGCTTGTCTGGCGCGAGTTCGCCTATCACCTGATGTTTCACTGGCCGCATATCACATATCAGAACTGGAAGCCCGAATGGGATCAGTTTCCATGGCAAACGCGCACTGACCAACCCGAGGTTCTGGCCTGGACGCGGGCCCGAACAGGTATACCAGTGGTGGATGCCGGTCTGCGTGAGATGTATGTGACGGGACGGATGCACAACCGCGCGCGTATGATCGTGGCAAGCTATCTGACCAAGCATCTGATGACACATTGGAAAATCGGGATGCGGTGGTTCGAGGATTGCCTGATTGACTGGGACATCGCCGCCAATGCGATGGGCTGGCAGTGGGTGGCCGGATCGGGGCCGGATGCGTCTCCGTTCTTTAGAGTGTTCAACCCGGTCACGCAGCAAGAAAAGTTTGACCCAGACGGCGAATATGTCCGGCGGTGGATCGCTGAAGGACAAGCCAATCCGCCTGACACCGCGCTTGCCTATTTTGAGGCCATCCCGCGCGCTTGGGGGCTGGCCCCAGATGACGGCTACCCTCAACCCGTTGTCGAATTGGCCGACGGGCGCAGGCGCGCGCTGGCGGCCTATGAACACTACAAGAACCAGTAAGGAACTGAAAACTTGCCAGAAACACAAACTCGGCCTAGCCTAAGCCAACAACCGCATAGGGGAGAGCGGATGATCCTGACAACGACAGATGGGCAAGAAAACCTGCCACGATACTTCACGCAAGTGACGAAGATGTTGCGAAAGATGGAGTCCGGTCGCCTGGACATTGTGCTGCCTGATGGCCGCGTGTTTCGCACCGAAGGGGCCAAGCCCGGACCAATCGCGCAGGTAGATATCCATAACCCCGACGTTTTTGCCCGACTAGTGCGTGAAGGTGAGCTTGGGTTCTCGGACGCCTATCTGGAAGGTGACTGGAGCACACCGGACCTGCGCTCTTTTATGGACCTGGTGCATCTGGGCACCGAAACGGTTTACGACGATTTCACCGGCAAGTTTCTGGTGCAGGCTTATGAGCGTTTGCGGTTCTGGCTAAACGGAAACAGCCGCAAGCAGGCCAAGAAGAACATCTCGTATCACTATGATTTGGGTAATGATTTTTACTCCGCATGGCTGGACGATACGATGACTTATTCCAGCGCTTTGTTCGAAACCGGGCAGGAAAGTCTGGAGAAGGCGCAGACGGCAAAATATGCCAGCCTTGTCGACGAGATGGGCGCAAAACCCGGCGATCATATCCTTGAAATCGGATGTGGCTGGGGTGGCTTTGCTGAATATGCCGCGAAAGAGCGTGGCTTGCGGGTCACAGGGCTGACCATCAGCCAAGAACAGTTGAAGTTTGCGCAAGAACGTATTGAGAAAGCAGGTCTTTCTGATCTTGTTGAATTCAAGTTGCAGGACTACCGGGACGAGCGTGGGCAGTATGATGGCATCGCCTCGATCGAGATGTTCGAAGCGGTGGGTGAGAAATACTGGCCGATTTATTTTGAAACCGTCCGCGAAAGGCTCAAACCAGGCGCGCAGGCCACGTTGCAGATCATCACTGTCGCCGACCATCGCTGGGACGTCTACCGCAATGGTGTTGATTTCATTCAAAAATATATCTTCCCGGGTGGGATGCTGCCCGCGCCGTCCGTGCTAAAGGATCAGGTGACTCAAGCGGGTTTGACCGTGGTCAAATCAAGGGAATTTGGCAAAAGTTACGATCTGACACTGCGACGTTGGTATGACACGTTCAACGATAAATGGGACGATATCGCTCAGATGGGTTTTGATGAGCGTTTTCGCCGCATGTGGAATTATTATTTGACCGCATGTGGCGCGGCCTTTGACACGGGTAATTGCGATGTGACACAGATCACAATAGCAAAACCGAGTTAAACAACGGACCCTTACAATGCCCACCGCGTCTCGTCTTGTCGCTGCAACCTGCTTATTGGTTGTGGCTTTTCTCGTCTCCAGCATGGTGATCGAGAACGGCGAAGAGGGGAAGGACTACGGCTGGTTCACCTATGTCAACATGTTGCTTGGGGTCATCTGTGGCTGGAAAGTCATGGGCAAACGTGCGGGCCGCGGGTGGACAGCCGGTGTGAACAACGGCCTGACCGGGATGGCGGCTCTGGTGTTCTGGGGCCTGTTTGTTCAGGGCTGCAATGAAATGATCCGGCTGGCCATGCGTCACCGCTATGATGGCCCGTTCGAGGCTTTGCTGGCCATTTTTCAGATCAGTGTCGAATTTGGGCAGCAGTTGCTGGCTCCAGAAATACTGTGGACGTTGGCGATCGGTGCGTTGGTCGCGGGTCTTGCCACAGAAGAAGCCAGCCGTCGCTGGCGGTAATTCTCGACCGAATACGAGATTTGATCCGTGACTGACCTGTTTTTCTACGGCACGCTGCAACACCTGCCTTTGCTCGAGCTTGTGCTGGATCGCCCCGCATTTGAAATGAAACTGTCCGAGGCCAGACTGCGCGACCACGCGGTTTATGGGGTCAAAGATCAGGCGTTTCCGATGATCCTGTCAGAAAATGGCTCGTATGCGGAAGGATTGCTGGTTCAGAATCTATCTCAGAACGACCTTGAGCGGCTCAATTTTTATGAGGGTGGATTTGACTACGAACTGCGCCCACTTCGGGTTGAGACAGTGGAAGGTGACAGCGTGCAGGCAGACGTGTACTTCCCCGATCCGGGTCTCTGGACCCCGACGGAATTTTGGGAATTGCGAGATTGGGTCGATCGTTGGGGCGATATATCCGTAACCGCCGCACATGAGGTGATGGGCTATTTCGGCAAGATCGACGCGGCCACGCTGGCCAGAAGCTTTCCGGCACTTCGAACACGGGCATGGGCCAAAATCGCCGCGCGTCAGCGCGGGACAGGTGACCCGCGTGATGTCGCCAAGGATGTGGTCTTGCATGAGCACCGGCATGCTCATGTGAACTACTTCGGAATGGAAGAGGTCGCGCTGCAACACAGGCAACATGACGGCACGTTGGGGCCGGTTCTACAGCGCAGCAGCCTGATGCAAGGCAGTGCCGTTGTGGTTCTGCCCTATGACCCGGCGCGAGATGTGGTCTTGTTGGTTGAACAATTTCGCCCGCCGGTTTTCATGATCGACGATCCCGAGCCCTGGATGTGGGAACCCGTCGCAGGGATGATCGACCCCGGTGAAACGTCCGAACACGCCGCCCGCCGCGAAGCGCAAGAGGAAGCGGGCGTGGTCCTGCAGTCGCTGGAATATGCGGGCGGGGCCTATTCCTCGAGCGGGTCATCGACCGAATACATTCACCTTTACGTGGGTCTGGCGGATCTGGAGCTGACAGTTCAAGGCGGTGGGCTGGCCTCGGAAGGAGAAGATATCCGAAGCCAAATCCTGCCATTTGTCGATTTCATGGATCGTGTCGATGCGCATGGGTTCAAAGATTTGCCTTTGCTGGCGCTGGCCCATTGGCTTGCGCGGCACCGAATCCGTTTGCGCGCCTGAGGATCGCCGCTTGTGGTTGGCGCGCGGCAACTGTAAATCTGCCTTGATCCGTAATGAAATGAGGGCGCCATGCGCATTGCGAAAGACCTTGCCGACGCAGTCGGAAAAACACCACTTATCCGATTGAAGCGCATCAGCGAGGAAACCGGGTGCGAAATTCTGGGGAAGGCCGAGTTCATGAACCCCGGCCAGTCGGTCAAAGACCGCGCCGCGCTCTATATCATTCGGGACGCCATCGCGCGGGGTGAGTTGAAACCTGGTGGCACGATCGTCGAAGGCACCGCCGGGAACACCGGGATCGGTCTGGCGCTGGTCGGGGCCTCGATGGGGTTCAAGACTGTAATCGTGATCCCGGAAACCCAGTCTGAAGAGAAAAAGGACATGCTGCGTCTGGCCGGTGCGCAACTGGTGCAGGTGCCTGCCGCGCCCTATCGCAACCCCAACAACTTCGTGCATTACTCGCGCCGTCTGGCCGAGGAACTGTCGCAGACCGAACCCAATGGCGCCATCTGGGCCAATCAGTTTGACAACGTGGCCAACCGTCAGGCGCATGTGGAAACCACCGGGCCTGAGATCTGGGAACAGACCGGCGGTAAAGTCGATGGCTTTGTCTGCGCCGTGGGTTCCGGCGGAACGCTGGCTGGCGTCGCTGATGCATTGCAGCCAAAGGGCGTTAAAATTGGCCTCGTCGATCCGATGGGTGCGGGGCTTTATTCCTACTACACCACCGGTGAGATCGCGATGGAGGGCAGCTCGATCGCCGAAGGCATCGGTCAGGTGCGCATCACCAAGAACCTCGAAGGGTTCAAGCCCGATTACGCCTATCAGATGACCGATAATGAGGCGCTGCCGCTCATCTTCGATCTGCTGCGCGAAGAAGGACTGGTTATGGGCGGTTCGACCGCGATCAACATGGCAGGTGCAGTGCGTCTGGCCAAGGACCTTGGGCCGGGCCATACGATCGTGACGATCTTGTGCGACTACGGCACACGCTATCAGTCCAAACTGTTCAACCCGGAATTCCTGCGCGAAAAAGAACTGCCGGTACCCGATTGGATGACCGAAGCCCCACGCAGCATTCCCGGCGTGTTCGAGGACGTGTGATGTTGCGACAGGTCCGCCTGTTCCTGGCGCTTGTCTCGGTTTGTATAGCGGTTCTGTGTGGCCCAGCGGTCGCGCAGCTTTCGGACAGACAGAGCGAGTATTATCAGGGCTGGGTCAAAACAGCGGACCGAGCCGAGGCCGTGATCGAAGCGGATCGCGCCTCGAACGCAGCGCTCGAGAATCTGCGCGCGGAAATTCATACGTACCGCGATGACTTCAACCGAGCACGCGGCGCGAATACCGAGCGTATCCAGACGCTTGATGCGCAAATCAAGGCGCTGGGTCCCAAACCCGAAGGTGACGCGACCGAGCCCGAAGACATTGCCGCTCTGCGGGCCCATTTGGAAGAACAGCTGAATACGCTTCAGGTCCCGCAGATCATTTCGGAAGAGGCGTTCAGCCGCGCCAATGGCCTGATTACCGAAATCGACCAGCTCTTGCGGACCCGGCAGACCAAAGAGCTGTTGGAGCGGGGACCGTCGCCGGTCAATCCCGTGTATTGGGGGCCGGCATGGACCGATCTTCGCGAAGCAGGTCAAAGCCTCTTTAACGAGGCGCGTCGAAACTTTGGCACGGATGTCGTGCATGAAAATCTGCGCGATCAGGGGCTGGGTATCGCCCTTCTGGTGGCAGTTGCCGGGGTTTTGCTGTTCTTCGGCAAGCACTGGTCCGAGGTGGCCGGAAACTACATGCGGCAGTTCGGCGGGCAGGGCAGTGGGGTGTGGACCTTTCTGACATCGCTGCTGCGCATTCTTTTACCCTGGCTGGGGGTCTGGCTGGTCGTCAAGGCCATTGTCATGTCCGGACTTCCCGGCTTTCGCGGCACATTGCTGCTGCAAAACGTGCCATATTGGGCTGCGATCATTTTCTATTTCGACTGGATCGGGCGGCAGGTCTATGTGCTGCAAGAAGCACAGGGGTTTAAACGTCTGACCGCCAAGCGCGTGGCTGAGTTGCGGGTCTATTTAGACGTTCTAGCCGTGCTTTTGATCCTGCACGAGCTGGTCGACCTATTCGAGCAGATCGAGAATATCTCGGATGCGACGCGCGCTGTTGTCGGGTTCCCCGTCACCATTGTGACCGCACTGGTCCTGTTACGCGTGCGACAGATCCGAAGCACCGAAGCCCCGCTGGATGCTGATGATGGGTCGCTGGCTCGGGGTACGGGTTTGACCCAGTTGATCGAGTTTCTCCGCCGGGCATTGTTCCTGTTGGGTATAGCCAGCCCAATTCTGGCTGTCATCGGCTATACGAATGCCGCCGAAGCGATTGTCTATCCTGCGGTTAAATCACTGGTCCTGATTGGGGCACTGGTCATCTTCCAACGTTTCCTGACGGCCGTTTATGGCTGGATTTCGGGGCAGGGCGAGGCGGCGAAAGATTCGCTTTTTGCGGTCTTGATCGGGTTCGCGATGGCGATCTTTGCGTTGCCAGTTCTGGCGATCTACTGGGGCGCGCGCGAAACCGACTTACTCGAGGTCTGGTCCCGCATCCTGCTGGGTTTTGACATCGGTGGCGTGACGATTTCACCGAAGAATTTCTTTACCTTCCTGATCGTCTTCCTGATGGGCTTTGGCCTGACCCGAATGCTGCAAGGGGGGCTACGCAGTTCCCTGCTGCCCAAGACCAAGATTGACCCCGGTGGCCAGAACGCGATCGTCGCCGGGACAGGCTATGTCGGAATTTTCCTGGCGGCGCTCTGCGCCATTATGGTGGCTGGGTTCGACTTGTCCTCGCTGGCGATTGTTGCTGGTGCGCTGTCGGTCGGTATCGGCTTTGGCTTGCAGACCATCGTGTCTAACTTTGTCTCGGGTATCATCCTGCTTGTCGAGCGTCCGATCTCGAAAGGCGACTGGATCGATGTTAACGGGATGATGGGCTATGTGCGCGATATCTCGGTCCGTTCGACACGGATCGAGACGTTCGACCGATCCGATGTGATTGTGCCAAACTCGGACCTGATCAGCGGTGTGGTGACGAACTATACGCGCGGCAACACGGTCGGGCGAGTGATCGTGCCGGTCGGGGTCGCTTATGGCACCGATACCCGCCGGGTCGAGGCGATCCTGGGCGAGATTGCCAATGCGCATCCCATGGTTTTGGCTAATCCGGCCCCCAATGTGGTGTTTCAGGGGTTTGGCGCAGACTCGCTGGATTTTGAAATCCGGGCTATCCTTCGAGACGTCAACTGGATGCTGTCCGTGAAGTCGGACATGAACCACGAAATCAACCGCCGGTTTGTCGAAGAAGGTATCGAAATCCCGTTTGCCCAACGCGACGTCTGGCTGCGTAATCCCGAAACCTTGTGTGTGGCGGATCCCGCCCAGGACAGCGCGGCACAGGCGTCTGCGCCCGCATCCACGCCGATCGAGATGACCGAGGTTGACCTGTCAGGCGGGGACGGGGACGAGCCTTGACGGGTTTCGCGACCCTTTCCGCAAAGCGAAAAAAACGCTCTAATCGGGCCTTGCAAATCCCCAAGCGATAGTCCAAATATCGCCCGCACGGAGAGGTGGCCGAGTGGTCGAAGGCGCACGCCTGGAAAGTGTGTAGGCGGGAAACCGTCTCCAGGGTTCGAATCCCTGTCTCTCCGCCACAATCCCTCAATTCTCGAACCTCAGATATACCCCCAGACTGTCTTAGCCCGAGGCGAATTTCTCCTTGGACCTTTGGTCGCGTGCTTGCTGGTTTGTTGTCTGAACGTCGCATAGTTTGACCGCTTCAGATAAATAACCGCTTTTGTCGCAAGTTGGGCGCAATGCTGCCATATCAGTCGGGCATCGGGACATCGTTGTGTAGTCCGAAACGGCAATGTGACAGATCGGTAACTACAGGCTGAAATCTGGCGTGTTTGGATTAGCGGTCGTTTCGGCTTGAGATATCAAGGGTAAGGACCCGAAAACTAGGAGTTGACCGGCCTCGCATGGCGGGGTTGGGATGTACATAAAACGAGTAGGGCAATTTGCCTGCGGAGGTTAGATGTTATTGTCTGTTGTCGTCCCTTGCATGAACGAAGAGGACTCTCTTCCCATGTTGGTGGACCGTCTGATCGCTGCGACCAGGGCCTGGGCCTCGGAGGTTGAGATCGTGCTGGTTGATGACGGCTCAACGGACAAGACCTGGGACGGCATTTGCGCACAGGCGGATCGACATTCATGTGTGCGCGGCTTGAAGTTGTCGACCAATCGCGGACATCAGGTAGCACTGACCGCAGGTCTGATGGCAGCCAAAGGCGAGCGGATTTTCATGCTGGACGCGGACTTGCAGGATCCGCCGGAATTGCTGTCGGATATGATGGCGATGATGGATCGTGGGTATGATGTGGTCTATGGTCGGCGTAGTGAGCGCAAGGGCGAAAGCTGGTTCAAGAAGATGACCGCGCACGGGTTTTACCGCTTACTGAATCGCCTGTCCGATGTTCCGATCCCGAATGATACGGGCGATTTCCGGCTGGTCAGTCGCCGCGCGCTGGATGCGGTTTTGAACATGCCCGAGCGATCTCGGTTCATTCGAGGCATGTTTGCCTGGGTCGGGTTTCGCCAGATTGGCATTGAATACATCCGCGACCCCCGCGTGGCCGGTGAGACTAAATATCCGATGTCCAAAATGATTAGGCTGGCCTTTGACGCTCTGTCCAGCTTTTCGATTAAGCCCCTGCAAATCGCCACGCGCCTTGCGTTTCTGACCCTGATCATTGCGGCCTTGATGGCCGTTTATGTGTTCTGGTCCCTAATCCTTTATAGCACTGTGGCTGGTTGGGCCTCGACCGTTCTGGTGATCAGCTTCTTCTCGGGCATTCAACTGCTGACGCTCGGCATCATCGGCGAGTATCTTGGTCGCCTTTATGTCGAGGCCAAGGGCCGCCCGTTGTATTTTGTCGATGAACATGTCGGGCAATCCACGGATGTCTCGGTTAAGGACGTATCAAAGCAGGCATGACCGATACACGTCGCATATTCCGCTTTGCGGTCGTTGGTACAGGCGTGGCTGTCTACTATTTCCTGACCTATCTGGGGCTGTTGCGGCTTGTCGGCTCACCTTGGATTGCCAATGCGCTGGCTTTTGGAACCGCGATCTTGATCCAGTATATAGGTCAGTCTGTCTGGACCTTCGGCAAGCCCGTCATGGCGCCGGCTCAGTTTGGTCGGTTCTTGTGCATGATCGGCATCGGACTTGTCGTTTCATCAACCATTACAGGTGTTTTGGGGCCTCGGTTTGGACTGTCTCAGCCCGTCACCGCCGGACTAGTAGTCATCGTCCTGCCTGTCATAAATTTTGTGATCCTGCGGCTTTGGGTCTACCGCGAAGAAAAGTCACTTTGAAAGAGCAGCTATGTCTCACATCTATTCGAACGAGTTCTTTGATTATATCGACCGCGGAGCCCGCGAATCCGCTGTCCGGCTGATCCGTTGTCTTCAGACATGGGTCAAGCCAGACAGTGTTGTCGATTTCGGCTGTGGCCGAGGTGTCTGGCTGTCGGAATGGTCCGCGGCGGGATGCCCGGATATCGCCGGTGTAGACGGAGAATATGTTGATCGTGAGCGTCTGGCCATTTCACCGGATGCTTTTTTTGGAAAGGACCTAACTCAGCCCGTCGATCTTGGGCGGCGTTTTGGTCTGGCCCAATCTTTAGAAGTCGGTGAGCATCTGCCGCATGAGGCCTCGTCCAGTCTTGTGCAAAGCCTGACAGCCCATAGCGACCTTGTGTTGTTCTCGGCGGCGGTCCCGGGGCAGGGCGGAGAGTTCCATATCAACGAGCAACCTTTATCGTTCTGGCAAGGGCTGTTCGAAGCGCAGGGGTACACGGCCTACGATTGCCTGCGCCCAAAACTGTTTTCCGACGGGGCAATCGAGCCCTGGTACCGCTACAACAGTGTGCTTTACGCCAATGCGGCTGCAGCAGCGTCCTTACCGCCTGAGGTTTTGGCAACAAAGGTTGCACCCGGAGCGCTGCGTGAGGTTGGAACCTTCGGTTGGAACTTGCGAAAGATGATTGTCCGGCGACTGCCATTGCGTACGGTCACCGCAATCGCGCAAGCCCGCGCTTCAATTGTCGCACGGTCTCATCGGAGCAACTGATGACCGCGCGTTCGGATATAACGCTGGTTTTCTGGCTGACGCTGCTTTGCCTCGGAACTCTGATGGCGACCTATGGGCCATTTCTGAGCGATCCATTCGTCCGTCATGACGACTTTCCCGCCTTGCTGGGCCATTTCGACATGGCTTATAGCAAGGCGCTGGATGAGGGGCGCTGGCTAAATTTCTGGTGGCAGTTTCGACCGTTCCTCTGGCCTGCACCGGTCAATTTTGCATTGTACCTTCTGGGTTGGTCGATCTTTTCTGCATGCACCGCGATCATAGTCCTGGGGCGCTCCATGCCTGCGTGGTTCCTGTGCGTCATGGCATTGTTCGTCGCGTTGTCGCGGCCGGCTTTTCTGATATCGTTCTGGTTCAACACTTTGCTGCCCGGTATCTGGGTACTAGCGCTGTTTTCACTGGCCGCAGTTTTTCTGTCCCATCGGGCGTCAGTTCTGTTGCTGATCGTGGCGGTGCCATTGTCGTTTATGGCCTACACCACGTACCCGTTCATGATGTTGAGCCTTGTTTTGCTGTCCCGAAAGGCGCCGCAAACCTATGTCAGTGCGGGCGTAACACTGGTGGTTTTTTTTGCGAGCCTCGCATTGGCCTTCGGTGTGGTCTACTCGTTGAACTTCCTGCATCACGGAGTGTTCGACATTCCGGTGGCCGAATGGCGCGACCCGACCGAGGTCAAGTCGATAAGCGATCTGGCATTGAACTATCAAAAGCTTAAACTGCACCTGTACGAAAACTTGCATCGCGTCGGCAGCGGGTCTTTGTCCAACGGGGTGTTTTTGGTATCGCTCTTCGCGGTCTCGTGGCTTTACCTGTTTCGGCGTCAGAGTTATGTGGCAACGATTGTACTGGTCGCGGTTCTCGCCGGTTGTGGCCCTTTGTTCGCCAAAACGCTGACATCAGGTCTTAAGGTTCCGTTTCGGGCACTTGGTTGGAACTGGATTTTGTTCGGTTACACCCTGACAATGTCGGTGTTTATTCTTACGAACACATCCACCCGGTTGGCCAGCGTCGCGCGCATTGTGATCATGTGTGTTCTGTTGATCGCAACAATCCAATTCGGACGCATCACCTACAGCACCTTTCCTCTTTGGCAAAAAACAACGCGGGCTTTGGCGGATGAGATCCCAGACGGGATGAACCGTGTGCAGCTTTATGGTAGCTACTACGGATTGGAAGGCGCGCGCGAGGCGTTCATTCAGTTTGATCGCGGATTGCGTCTGCGGTTGGAATATCTGACTGGGGCAGAGGTTGTATCGTGCGACACGACACCAGACGAATGTACGGATGCCACCCCGCCATTTGATCCGCTGGGCTGGACGCATACATCTTTAGTCGAAACGGATGGCACCGTGGCATTTGTCCTGCTGCCGAGTCCGCCAGTCGGGCCATAGTCTGACGGCGGTTATGGCAGGTTCGAGATTGCGTTGCGCTGAATCTCCGTCTCTGTCCGGTCGACGGTAAAAACACATTTGTAACCGCAGGGCGAAGGATTTATGACCCTGACGCAAGGCGCCAGTTTATGCGGCCGTCGGCCATGGCGCGCCCCCTTTAGGTATCGGATCCAAATGATTGACCTGACTGACCACACCCCATTGCGCAAAAGCCGGAATTACCTGATCTTTCAGCACCCCGATCGGCAGGATGCCTTGTTGAAAGTCCGCGCGGATGTTCCTGTACGTGATCATTGGATTCCGCGCTATGCGGAATGGCGCTATGGCAACCTGCGCCAATGGAACCGCGAAGCCAACGAATATTTGGCCGCGCTGCATCGCGGTTGCCCCGAGATTGAACGTCTGGCACATTTCATGGGGTATGCACCGACCTCATTGGGGCCAGCGCTTGTTGTCGAGAAAATGACGGGACCAGATGGAGATCTGGCACCGACAGTGTACAAGGAATGGATGTCGCTCAAAGAGGATCCCGCTGGACGCAAACGCCTTGGGGAAGAGTTCATGGAGTTGCTAGACGACCTGGAACGGGGGCGGATCATCGTCGGCGACATGAGCCACGAAAACATAGTGCGGGCCGAAGAACGCGGCGGCAAATTGGTGGTGATTGATGGTTTGGGCGAACGTGTCTTGTTTCCGCTGGCCTTGTTCAGCGACTGGGCATTTCGCAAGTCCATGCAGCGTCGTCGGGAACGGATGGGCAGCATGTTTGGAATTCGCTCTTAGGGCTGCATTTCTGCTAGGATCCCCGGATGCATGAGGAAAACAGGATCACGATCGGATTTCTGCTGTTTGACGGCTTTCCGATGGCCTGCCTTACCTCCGTCATCGAACCGCTTCGGGCGGCCAATGAAATCGCCGGGAAGCAAGCCTTTGGATGGGTGCTTGTGTCCGAGCGTGGGCAAAAGGTTCAATCCAGTGCGGGTGTGGGGTTTGAAGCCGCGCTAGCCCTGACAGGGTGCAAGGATATCGACATCCTGTTTCTGCTCAGCAGTCCGACATCCGGGTTTGCCGATCCGCGCACTGGAAACGGCGCGTTACGTGGATTTGGTCGGCACGGCACTGTCCTCGGCGGCATTAGCGGAGGCGTATTCCCCCTTGTTCGCTCGGGCGCGATGGTGGATCAGCCGGTCTCAGTTCATTGGTGTTATGAAGCGGCGTTCGAGGCTGAGTTTCCCGACATAGACGCGCGCAGTGAAGTGATTGTGCGCACCGATACGCGCTGGACCGCCGCGGGCGCGGCCGCTGGATTTGATCTGGCGTTGCACTTGATTTCAGACCGTCTTGGCAGCGAGATCGCGCATGAGGTCGCCTGCTGGTTTCAGCACCCGATGATGCGAGGCGCAGGGGTGCGTCAAAAAGTTCCGGACACAACTGCACCTGGTTCAGGTGATCAACTGCCCCCGTTGGTTACGCGTAGCGTTGAGCTATTTGCCGGCCATCTGAGCGAACCGATCTCGATTGCAGAAGTTGCCGGGCAGATGAGGGTCACGCCCCGCCAGATCGAGCGAGCTTTCAAACAGGCGACGGGTCAAAGCCCAAGCCACTACTATCGGTCTATGCGCATGAAAGCCGCGCGCCAGATGGTTATGTATACGAAAGACCCGATTGCACAGATTGCCGCTGCAGTCGGGTACAGCTCGGTCACGCCGTTGGTATCGCATTACAAAGCGGCCTTTGGGCTAAGCCCTGCAGAGGACCGTCGCCGGATCAACCGGTTCCGGGTCGAGGACAACGCGCCTCTGCCTTCGATCTGATTGTCTTAATGGGCCGAACGCATGGCCGCCAGAACCGCATGGTGCAGCGATCCGGCCGATGATCTGGGACCATAAAGGCTGACATGGTCGGCGCTGCGGCACAGGATGAAACACCCGATGTGATGAACTGCGCCCCGCGCGACGTGACCGGACTGAAACTGACGTAGGTCCAGTTGGCATAGCAATTCCAGAACCGCGTTGATCCCGTCGCCCTGCAAGTCGAACCGCGCCCAGGCATCCGTCTGCTCAGTGACAGAAGCGACGGTTCCGACGGCGGTCTTGACGTAGGCGGCAAGGTCTTCGTGGGTGGAGAAGGGGGCTTCGATCATCCATTGGTCCGGGCCGGACCAGAAGGCGGTCACAGGGTCTCCGGCAAAACGCTGCACGGTCGGTGTTACGGTTCCGATAAGCCGCGCCACCTCATCCTGCGTTGCAGCCTCGTGCCCCAACCGGGCAGTGACTGAGGCCAACGCCACATCTGGGACTTCAGAACATGTGACCGGACCGACCGTATCCACGCGTGGCGTGGTGCCGCCGAGGGCGGTTAATGCAACAAGATCATGCACGCAGGCGTTCTCCTTCGGGGTCAACGAAATGAGCCGAGACAATTTCGACTTCGACATTCAATTCGGTCAGGGGTGACACAAGGCGCATCTTCTCGCCCATCCGCGCGTCGCCGCGTTTCAGCAGGCCCAGCCCGATATGACTGTTCAGATTGGGCGAATAGGCCGCCGAGGTCACATAGCCCTGATCATGTGCTGCATCGACCGGTCCATCCGCATTCATCAAATGGCCGCCAGCGGTGATCTTGTCCTGCGGATTCACAGGCTTTAGCCCGACCAGTTTCAGCACATCCGGTGCGGTCAACGCTTCACGCTCGGACAGAACAGAACCAATGCTGTCTTTCTTCTTTGACACCATCTTGCCCAGACCAAGGTTCAGCGCCGTGGTGGTGCCGTTCAACTCATTGCCGACCGGGTGGCCCTTTTCGATGCGCATCACGCTTAGCGCTTCGGTACCATAGGCGGTGACGTTGAACTCCTCACCTTCACTCATCAACCGCCGCATCAGCGCATCGCCAAAGCGCGACGGGACGGCGATCTCGAACGCCAATTCGCCCGAGAATGAGATCCGGAACAGCCGCGCCCGCAGTCCACCGCATACGGTGATCTTGCCGCAGGCCATAAAGGGAAACGCCTCGTTCGAGATATCGAATTCCGGGTCCACGATCTTTTGCAGCAGCTTGCGCGAATTTGGTCCCGCAACCGCGTATTGTGCCCAACCATCGGTGGTCGAGATCAGCTGAACATCCATATCCGGGAACAGGCACTGGCGCACGAATTCCATGTGGCGATAGACACTTACAGCATTCGCCGTGGTGGTGGTGACGACGAAATGATCCTCGGCCAGCCGTGCGGCTGTGCCGTCATCCATGACCATGCCATCCTCGCGCAGCATCAGCCCATAGCGGGTTTTGCCCACTGCCAGCTTGGCAAAGCCGTTGGCATAGACGCGGTTGAGGAACTCGGCCGCATCCGTGCCCTGCACGTCGATCTTGCCCAGCGTCGTGCAGTCGCACACCCCGACCGAGGCGCGGGTTTGGCGCACCTCACGGTCGACGGACTCGCGCCAATGGGTTTCGCCGGGCAGGGGGAACCACTGCGCGCGCAGCCAGTTTCCGGCCTCGACAAACACCGCGCCGCGGTCCTTGGCCCAATAGTGCGATGGGGTCAGGCGGGTCGGGTGGAACTCTTTGCCCGTCATTCGGCCTGCAAAGGCGCCGATAGGAACGGGAGTGTAGGGCGGGCGGAAAATGGTGGTGCCGGTCTCAGGGATCGACTTGCCCGCGACCTCGGCCATAATCGCAAGGCCCGTGATGTTCGAAGTCTTGCCCTGATCGGTTGCCATTCCCAGCGTGGTATAGCGTTTCAGATGCTCGACCGAGCGGAAGCCTTCCTGATAGCTGAGCTTCACATCCTTGACCGTCACGTCGTTCTGCTGATCGACCCATGCGCGTTTGCAGCCCTGCACATACCAGAACGGCTTTAGCGCAATGGGCGCGTCCTCGGCTTCTGGCAGGTCGGGCAGGGTGGTCAGGTCCAGCGCGGCAGCGGCCGCTTCGGCTCCCGAGCGCAATGCGCCATGGGTTGACATGACGCCATTGGCAGAACCCGCGACGGACATGCCAACCGGTAGGTTTTCTCCCGGAACGAAAGCAGCAAGGGCTTCGTTCCAAACAGGGCGTCCGCGTTGGTGGCAGGTCAGGTGGACATTCGGGTTCCAGCCGCCCGACACGCCCAGCGCGCCACAATCCAGTGTCCGGGTCGAACCATCGGGCAAGGCGACCTCGACAAAGCTCAAGCCCAGACGGCCCCTGGTGTTTATGACCTGCGCGCCTTTTAGCACCTCATAGTCATAGCTGAGGGGGGCATCTTCGCGCACATCGACCACGGCGGCGATTTTAACACCCTTGGCGTGTAGGTCATCGGCCGTGCGGTGGCCGTCATCATTGCTGGTAAAGATCGCAACCCGCGGCGAAGCTGTCACCGCAAAGCGATTGACATAAGTCCGCAGCGCGCTGGCGGTCATGATGCCGGGGCGGTCATTGTTTTCAAATGCAATGGGACGCTCGGTTGCTCCGGCACACAGCAGGGCCTTTTGGGTATAGATGCGCCACAGGATCTGGCGCGGTTTGCCAGCAGGCAGCGAGGGCAGATGATCACCCGTCCGCTCGACCGCCCCATAGATTCCATGGTCAAACGCTCCGATCACCGTGGTGCGCGGCATCAGCCGGACGTTCGGCATTGCCAACAGTTCGGCCACGGTTTGTGCCGTCCAGTCGGGGGCGCTGTGGTCGCCGACCGAGAAGGTCTCGCTGTTCAGGCGTCCGCCCAGCGTGAAATCCTCGTCTGCCAGTATGACATCTGCGCCCGCACGCCCGGCGGTCAACGCTGCCATCAGGCCCGCAGGTCCGGCACCGATGATCAGCAGATCGCAGTGACGAAACCCCTTGTCGTATTCATCCGGGTCCGCCTGCATCGACAGTGAGCCAAGGCCAGCAGCGCGGCGTATGATAGGCTCGTACAGTTTCTCCCAAAACGCAGCGGGCCACATGAAGGTTTTGTAGTAGAACCCCGCCGACAGGAAGTTGGAAAACAAGTCATTCACCGCAAGCGCATCGAACCGAAGACTTGGCCAACGGTTTTGCGAGTTTGCGATCAACCCGTCGAACATCTCGATCGTCGTGGCGCGGGTGTTGGGTTCCTTGCGGGCGCCTGCGCGCAGTTCCACCATGCCGTTGGGTTCCTCGGATCCCGCCGTCAGCAGCCCGCGTGGGCGGTGGTATTTGAACGATCGCCCGATCAGTCGCACATTGTTGGCCAGCAGCGCTGAGGCCAGAGTATCTCCGGGGTGCGCGGTATAGCTGCGCCCGTCAAAGTAGAAGTTCAGGGTCTTATTGCGGTCGATCTGCCCGCCGGTCAATCGGTTCGCTTGTGTCATTTCGAACGTCCCCGCGCGCGGGCCACATCGCGGGCCAGTTCAACCTTGGAAATCTCGTGGGTCAGAGTGTTGCGGGTGACAACTAGCCAAGACCGGTCCCCGGCTTCGTGATACCACAGCTCGCGGTGTTCACCGGCGGGGTTGTCGCGCAGATAAGCATAGTCATAGAACGCGTCGGCGGCATTCTCGGCCATTCCGTCGGGCCGGTCGATCAGGGATGCATCGCCCAGATAGGTGAATTCTGAGGCATCCCTGGGCCCAAGCAGAGGGTGGTTGATGATCATATCCCTAGGTCCCCTCTAGTGCAGGTTGGGCTGGTTGCCCGCGCCTTTTTCGTCGATCATCCGGCCAGTGAGGAACCGGTCCAGGCGATAGGCGGTGGCAACGGGGTGCGGTTCGTCTTTTGCCAGCAAATGCGCAAAGCAATAGCCCGAGGCGGGCGTGGCCTTGAACCCGCCGTAGCACCAGCCGCCGTTGAAATAGAGCCCTTGAACCGGAGTGCGGTCGATGATGGGTGAGCCATCCATCGACATGTCCATCACGCCGCCCCACATCCGCAGCAAACGCGCCCGGCCGATCATGGGCATCAGGGCCATACCGCCCTCGCACACATCCTCGACCACGGGCAAGTTGCCGCGTTGGGCATAGGTGTTATAGCCGTCGATATCGCCGCCAAAGACCAGCCCACCCTTGTCGGATTGGCTGACATAGAAATGGCCCGCACCAAAGGTGATGACGCTGGGCAGAACTGGCTTCAACCCCTCGGACACAAACGCCTGCAACACATGGCTTTCAATGGGCAGCCGCATCCCGGCCATGCCCATCACGCGGCTCGAGTTTCCAGCGACCGCACAGCCCACTTTGCTGGCTCCGATAAAGCCTTTTGAGGTTTCGACGCCCAAGCAGGTGCCATTTGCAATCCGCAGGCCCGTGACCTCGCAATTCTGGATAATGTCCACCCCGTGCAAATCCGCCGACCGCGCATAGCCCCAGGCGACCGCGTCGTGGCGGGCCGTGCCCGCGCGGCGCTGCACGAGACCGCCTTTGATGGGAAACCGGGCGTCGTCGAAATTCAAATAGGGATGTTCGGCTCGTACCTGATCAGCGTCCAGCAGTTCCGCATCAGCACCGTTCAGGATCATCGCATTGCCGCGCCGCGTATAGGCGTCGCGCTGACCGTCCGTGTGGAACAGGTTGATGATACCGCGCTGGCTCATCATGGCGTTATAGTTGACGTCTTGTTCCAGCCCCTCCCACAGTTTCAGCGAGAATTCGTAGAAGGGCTCATTCCCGTCCAGCATGTAGTTTGAGCGCACAATCGTCGTGTTACGCCCAACATTGCCGCCCCCGATCCAGCCTTTCTCGACCACGGCCACGTTGCGCTGACCGTAGACCTTGGACAGGTAATGCGCCGTTGCTAACCCGTGGCCGCCGCCGCCAATAATGATGACGTCGTAATGGGGTTTGGGCTCAGGCTCGCGCCAGACCGGTTTCCAGCCCTTATGGCCGGTAAGTGCCTCTTTGATGACTCGAAAGCCGGAATATCGCATGAATCGGACCTTTTTTTACAGAATTCATTATTTTGGTGCGGTTGGGTATCCTCAGATGCGACATCGGTCTGTCTGAATCAGACCCAAGTATCCGAATGATGAACCGATGGTGGGGGGTAACACCCAGGTTGCCTAAGGTTGTTTGCGGCCTCGCCAAACTCTCCGTCCTACTTCGACAGCAATCATAACATAAGTGCAGATAGCGCAGCTGTTGATGATGCGCTAAACCTGTGGAAACACAAGGAGAGCAGGCATGAAACTGAAGGCACCGAATTTCACAGCACCGGTAGATGCGGTCGTCCGTCAGAGCCTGCCTCCGGTCATCTGCTACCCGCCGGATAGTTTGCCGCAACCCGACATCGCCGGGCTGAATGCTCTTCGACAGGGGGCGAAGAAAACGGCCGAGGCGACGGCGGCCCCGCGCGATGCAGTTTGTGTCGAGGTGCCCGCAGGGGCCTTTCTGCGCGTGCTTTCGGTGGATGGCCCACAGGTGGGCGATCTGAACATGTGGAACAAACATGACCTGACCGAGCGGTTTTATTCGGGTAAAACCCGCGCTTTGCACGGTACGCATTTGTCCACCGGCGACCGTATGTGGTCTAGCTTTCCCAACATGCGCCCGATGGCGACCATCGTCGGAGACACGCTGGACTGGTATGGGTTCGATGCCTACGGAGGCTCGGTCCATGACGTGATCGGGACGCGCTGTGATCCTTATACGGGACGGTTGCTGTCGGGGGACGACTATCACTATTGCTGCCATTCGAACCTGACCCGCGCCTTGGCCGGTTATTGCGACCTGCCGCTGCACGAGGCCGAGATGCATGTGCATGACGTGCTGAACGTATTCATGTGTACCGGCTTTACCCGCGACACCGGGCAGTATTTCATGAAGGCCAGCCCGGTGCGCCCCGGCGACTATCTGGAATTCTACGCCGAGATTGACCTGATCGTGGGTCTATCGGCCTGTCCCGGCGGCGATTGTTCGTCTGAACATTCCTCGGACGTGGCCGCCTGTTACCCTCTGTTGATGGAGGTCTATGACCCCGGCGCGGACGCCCGCGCGGCCCATGTTCAGCCCGCGCGGTCCGCCTATGATCGGACCCACGGCACGGGCTAGGCGGTCAGGCGGCGGCCCAGACGGTCCAGCATCCGGCAACACAGGTCCATCTGCTCGATCTCGACATATTCGTCGGCCTTGTGCGCCTGCGTGATCGAACCCGGACCGCAGACGATGGCGTGAACGCCAAGCTGCTGGAACAGACCGGCCTCGGTCGCGAAGGCGACGGTGCTGGTGCCATTGGCGCCGGTCAGTTCGGCCACCAATTTGCGAGCAGCGTTGTCCTCCATCGGCTCCAAGCCCTGAACTTCGGCGACGACGTCCTGCGTGATGCTGGCTTCGGGGTGAACGGCCTGCATTTCGGGTAGCAGCGTGTGGTTAATGTAGTCGCTGAGCGTCTGGTTAACGAGATCGGCGTCGCTGGCCTGAACCGGGCGCATTTCCCAGCCGATCTCGGCCTTGCTGGCGATCACGTTGTGCGCCACGCCGCCATTGAAGAACCCGACATTGATCGTGGTCCAAGGGGGTTCAAACGCGCTGTCCGCCGGTGCGCGGGATTTCAGAACATGGCGTAATTCCAACAGCTTTCCGACATAGCGTGCGGCGTATTCGGCAGCGTTCACGCCGTCATCGGGGGCCGAGCTGTGACCCTCCAGCCCGGTAAAACGCGTGGTGTATTCAAAGCACCCTTTGTGGCCTTCGATGACCCGCATCTCGGTCGGTTCGCCGATGATGGCGATATCAGGGATTATGCTGCGCTCGGACAGGTCTTTGACCAGGTTTTGAGCGCCCAAACAGCCGGTTTCCTCGTCATAGGTAAAGGCGAAATGCAGCGGTTGGGTCAGTTTGCCGGCGTCCAACCCTTCGGCAAAGGCAAGCGATGCCGCGATGAACCCCTTCATATCGCAGGTACCCCGCCCATACAGGCGCCCATCTCGTTCAATCATCTCGAACGGGTCCGAGGTCCAGTCCTGATCGGCCACGGGCACGACATCTGTATGGCCGGACAGCAGGATACCTCCGGGTATGTCAGGCCCGAGTGTTGCAAAGACGTTGGCCTTCTTGCCCGTCGCATCGCGTGTTTCGATACAGCGTGCTCCAAGGGCCTCAAGCCGGTCGGTCAGATAGCGGATAATCTCAAGGTTGCTGTCGGCCGAGACCGTCTCAAACGCGATCAGATCGGCTAGAATGTCTTTTGTTCTTTGAAGGGTCATGGTTTCATGAACAGCTTTCTTGGACGGTTGCAGAGACATTCGGCGGGTCCGGTTTCGGTGATCAGGATGGTCTCGGTGATCTCAAGCCCCCAGTCGTCCATCCACAGACCGGGCATGAAGTGAAAGGTCATGCCGGGTTCCAGCACGGTTTCATCTTCCGCGCGCAGGGATATGGTACGTTCGCCCCAGTCCGGCGGATAGCTCAGGCCAACCGGATACCCACAGCGCGCGCCGCGTTGGATCCCGGCGCGCTCTAGCGGCTCGGCCAACGCCTGCGCGATGTCACGGGCCTGATTGCCCGCACGGGCGGCGTTCAAACCTGCTTCGAGCCCTTCGACCAGTGCGGCTTCGGCCCTTAGCAGGTGGTCTGGGGGCTGGCCCAGAAAGACCGACCGGCAGAAGGGCGCGTGATAACGGCGATAGCAGCCGGACAGTTCGAAAAACGTGCATTCGCCGGATTTAAAGGGCGCGCCGTCCCATGTCAGATGCGGCGCGGCGGCATTGGACCCTGAAGGCAGCAGGGGCACGATCGCGGCATAGTCCCCCCAATCCTCACCCACGCCCGAGATCGCATCATGGTAAATCTGCGCCACCAGTTCGTTCTTGCGCAAGCCGGGTTCGATCCGTTCAATCACGCCATCAATCACATGTTCCGAAATCCGCGCAGCTTTGCGCATCAAGGCGATCTCTTCACCGGATTTCACGGCACGCTGCCAGTTCACCAAAGCGTTGCCATCGACCAACGTGGCCTGAGGCAATTCGGCTGCCAATGTCAGATGCGCCTTGGCCGAGTAATAGTAATTGTCCAACTCAACCCCGATACGCGCCTGCCCAAGGCCACTCTCAACCAGCAACTGAGCGAGGTCTTGCATCGGGTGCCGCTCTGTTGATTGAACATAGCCATCCGCATAGCTGTGAATGCGGTCATCGCTCATCCAGACCGTGCGCCGCGCGCCGTTGGCGTCCTGATTGCGGCCCCACCAGATTGGATCAGTATCGTGTAGGACGACGACGCCCTGATGCACGTAAAAGGACCAGCCCTCATACCCGGTCAGCCACGTAATGTTTGACGGGTCCTGTATGAACAGCGCGTCCAATCCGGCGTCAGCCATGGCCGTACGTGTCTTGGCAAGCCTGCGATCGTATTCGGCGCGGGTGAAGGCCGGATTGGCATGGGGCATGAGGCGCTCCTGTCGCGATGGAGTTTCCGTTGACAGAACGGGACGAATGCAGTCACGTCAATGGGCAACTCAGGAAAGACACCCCAGTGAAGATCACCCTCAATCCCCATCGCGGCGGGCAGAAACTCGCCGGCTCTGCTCCGTACCCTTCTATAAATGCTGCTCGTGTAGCGGATCTTCTGGCGCAATGTCCGGCGGCGGGGGAAACCGCTTTGGTCGATGCCAAGGGGCTGGCCGATGTGGCGAATCTGTGGATCAAGGACGAGCGCGGACGCATGAATCTTGGGTCGTTCAAGGCCCTTGGCGCGGCCTATGTGATTGCGCGACATGCTGCGGATGTGTCGGATTTGCCTGCCGAAACAACGCTTAGCGGGCGGACCTATGTCACCGCCAGCGCCGGAAACCACGGGATGAGCGTCGCCGCCGGGGCGCGGATATTCGGCGCGGATGCGGTCGTCTATATCGCCGAGACCGTGCCCGAAGGCTTTGCTGACCGCCTGAGGGCGCAAAACGCTACGGTCGTGCGACACGGCGTGGACTATGCCGCCAGCATGCAAGCTGCTAGTCAGGCCGCGCAGGATAACGGCTGGACTTTGCTGTCCGACAGCTCGTGGGAGGGGTATTTTGAACTGCCCCACACTCTGATGGAGGGCTATCTTCAAATGGCGGCCGAGGCCGAGCGTCAATGCCCCGAGGTGCCGACGCATATCATGCTGCAGGCCGGTGTTGGCGGTTTGGCCGGGGCGGTCGCCGCCTATGCCCGGAATGTCTGGGGCGATGCGCCCCGGATTATCGTCGTCGAACCCGACGCCGCGCCCGCCCTGCAAGCGAGTATCGAGGCCGGAGCCTGCGTCTTTGCCGACGGCCCGGACAGCATCATGGGGCGATTGGATTGCAAAGAGCCTTCGCTGATTGCTTTGAACGGATTGGCGCGGGACGCCGATGTGTTCCTGACTTTGACGGATGATGAGGTCGCGCAACACCTGCCCGCGATGTCGGAGGCTGGTGTGGCCACAACCGCATCTGGCGGGGCAGGCGTGGCCGCCGTCATGAACCCGGACGTTCGCGCCGAACTGGGTATCGGTCCCGACGCACGGGTCCTCTGTTTCCTGTCCGAGGTCGCGGAATGAGGGGGTTTGACACCGCCGAGTTTCAAGCGCGGCTGACGCGCGCGCAAGACAGGATGGCCGAAGCGGGCCTGTCTGCCTTGCTGCTGACCACTGAGCCCGAGATTCGTTATTTCACCGGCTACTTGACCCGGTTCTGGGAAAGCCCCACGCGGCCCTGGTTTCTGATCGTCCCGGCCAGCGGGAAACCTATCGCGGTCATCCCCTCGATCGGGGCTGCTTTGATGGGCCAAACCTGGGTCGAAGATATCCGTAGCTGGAGCGCGCCGGACCTGTCGGATGACGGGGTCAGCCTGTTGGCCGAGACTTTGAGTGAGGTTACTCCGGCTGATGCTGCAATCGGCGTGCCGGACGGGCATGAAACTCATGTCCGGATGCCTATGGCAGACTTGCTGCGGCTTCAGACGCTATTGGGGTCGCGGAGAGTCTCGGGCGATGCGGGGATACTGCGCACACTGCGCATGGTCAAATCCGACGCCGAGTTATCCAAGATCGAAACCGCCTGTGCCATAGCCGGGCGCGCATTTCAGCGCGTGCCCGAGATTGCCGGGCGTGGGGTCTCGATTGATCAGGTCTTTCGGCAGTTTCAGATGCTGTGTCTTGAGGAAGGCGCGGACTGGGTGCCTTACCTTGCAGGCGGAGCCGAGCAGGGTGGCTATACCGACGTCATTTCACCCGCTCCGGAAAGCGAGATGAGTAATGGCGATGTTCTCATGCTGGATACCGGTTTGGTGTGGGATGGGTATTTCTGTGACTACGACCGCAACTGGGCGGTCGGCGCGCCCTCGAACGCGGTGCGCAGGGCCTATGCGTCGCTGATCGAAGCCTCGGACACCGCATTTCATATCGCGCGCCCGGGGGCCACTGCGTCGGACCTGTTTCATGCTATGAATGACGTTCTGTCCCGCCACAACGCCGATACCGGGGCCGGAAGGCTGGGGCACGGGCTGGGGATGTCGCTGACCGAATGGCCGTCATTGATCCCGTCCGATCACACGGTGCTTGAACCCGGCATGGTGCTGACGCTTGAACCGGGCATTGCGGTTGGCGGCAAAATCCTAGTGCATGAGGAAAACATCGTCATCAATGACGGTGCGCCGCGCTTCCTCAGCCCACGCGTTGGGCCGAAGTTGCCTGTGATATGAGTTACTTACCTTACGAACTGGAACCAGACGATCCACAGGTCACACCGATGGGTCTGATCGTTCTGCAAACGGATGAAACGATCGAACCCGAGTTCAACGCTTATTTCTCGGACCGTCGCGCGCCGATTTACGTGTCCAGAATTCCCAGCGGTCACGAGGTGACAACCGACACCCTGTCGCAAATGGAGGCCGCATTGCCCGCAGCGGCGGATCTGTTGCCGAAGGCGCGGCCCTACAAAGTGGTTGGCTATGGGTGCACCTCGGCCAGTTCCGTGATTGGCTCGGCTGCCGTTGAGCGAATGGTGCAGAAAACCTGTGCTGCAGCGATGGTTACGAATCCGCTGCGCGCGGCGTCTGCTTGCGCTGCGGACAGGGGGGTGTCCAAGTTTGCGCTGTTGTCCCCGTATATCGAAGAAGTGAACGAACCGTTACGCAAAGCCTTTGCTGAAAACGGGATTGAGATGGGTGTTTTCGGCTCGTTCGGAGAAGCCGAGGAAAGCAAGGTCGTCCGAATCTCACGCGAGTCCGTGGTCGAGGCCGCCGTGCGGTTGGGAGCTGATTCGGCAGTTGAGGCTGTGTTCCTAAGCTGCACGAATCTAAGAACTTTCGATGCGATACCTGAGATCGAAAATCGGCTGGGAAAACCTGTTCTGTCCAGCAATCAAAGCCTTGCGTGGCATATGCGGCACCTGAATTCAGCCTGAATTTCAGGCGGCTGGCGGCGTCATTGACATACTGCTGACATATTTTGGTTGCGCGACCTGTCCTGCTTGTCCTTAAATGGTTCGGGAAAGGTCTTTGAGATCCGGATAAACCGGGCAAGCAAGGACAGACAGGGGAGCCAAGTTGGTAATGTCAAATGACGCAGCGTTCGTCGAGTTTCAACGTGTCCAGAAATCTTATGACGGCGAGATCCTTGTCGTAAAGGATCTGAACCTTTCACTTCCAAAAGGTGAGTTTCTGACGATGCTTGGCCCGTCGGGTTCGGGCAAGACCACGTGTCTGATGATGCTCGCCGGGTTCGAGACGGCCACACATGGCGAAATCATGTTGGACGGGCGTCCTATCAACAATATCCCGCCGCATAAGCGGGGCATTGGGATGGTGTTCCAGAACTACGCACTGTTTCCGCACATGACTGTGGCCGAGAACCTGTCCTTCCCGCTGGAAGTTCGCAAAATCGGCAAGTCTGAGCGCGAAGAGAAAGTCAAACGGGCGCTGGATATGGTGCAGATGGGGGCCTTTGGCAGCCGCCGCCCTGCGCAATTGTCCGGTGGTCAGCAGCAGCGGATCGCCTTGGCGCGCGCGTTGGTGTTCGAGCCCGAGTTGGTTTTGATGGATGAACCGCTGGGCGCGCTTGACAAGCAGCTGCGCGAGCATATGCAATTCGAAATCACGCGTCTGGCGCATGAGCTGGGTATTACCACGGTTTACGTGACCCACGACCAGACCGAAGCGTTGACGATGTCAGATCGTGTCGCCGTGTTTGATGACGGGCGCATTCAGCAGCTTGCCCCACCTGATCTTCTGTATGAAGAACCCGAAAACAGTTTTGTGGCGCAATTCATTGGTGAAAACAACACATTGGAGGGTGTTGTTAAATCGATTGACGGCGACTCTTGCGTCGTGGCGCTGGATGACGGATCAGAGATTGACGCCAAGCCGGTGAATGTCAGCGCTGCGGGTGAACGGACCAAGGTCTCGATCCGACCCGAGCGGGTGGAATTCAATAAGGACCGTTTGCACGCGGATGCGCATACGTTGAAGGCCACTGTGAAGGAATTCATCTATATGGGTGACGTGTTCCGCTTCCGCCTGTCAGTTGCGGGGAATGATGACTTTATCATCAAAACCCGGAACGCACCGGATGCGGTTCGCCTGTCACCCGGCCAGGAAGTCGAGATTGGCTGGCTGGCTCATGACTGCCGGGCGTTGGACGCCTAAGGCATGAAGACCCCGCACCATCGGGGAAAAGAACAGCCGGATTACCCCGTGATCCGGTTCTGAAATGCAAAATCAACGGGAATAACAGGGAGTTAATCATGAAAGTTAAAACCACTCTGATGGCAAGTGCGATTGCTGCCGTTGCTGGTGGCGCGATGGCCGAAGAGATGACCATCGTGTCCTGGGGCGGCGCCTATTCCAAATCGCAGCTCAAGGCGTATCACGAGCCCTATTCGGAAAAAACGGGCGTCACCATCCTGAACGATGACAGCTCCGCCGAAGCAGTTGCCAAGCTGCGCGCCATGAATGAAGCGGGCAACATTACCTGGGATGTGGTCGACGTTGTGGCTGCGGACGCGATCCGTCTGTGCGACGAAGGTCTGGCGATGGAGATCGACCCCGACGTGCATCTGGCCGCGGCGCCCGACGGGACTTCGGCGGCGGATGACTTCGGTGATCTGCTGGTCAGTGACTGCTTTATCCCGCAGATCGTGTATTCGACCACATTTGGCTATCGCACCGATCTGGTGGGCGACACACCGCCGACCGATGTATGCGCCGTGTTCGATCTGGAAGCTTATCCAGGCAAGCGTTCGTTGGAAAAGCGTCCGATCAACAACATGGAATGGGCATTGATCTGTGACGGCGTTGCCAAAGACGATGTCTATGATGTTCTGGCGACGGCTGAAGGCCAAGATCAGGCGCTGGCCAAGCTGGACACGATCAAAGATAGCGTCGTCTGGTGGTCTGCCGGTGCTGACACACCGCAGCTTCTGGCCGATGGTGAGGTCATCATGGGTTCGACCTATAACGGTCGTCTGTTCAGCGTGATCGAAGAGCAGAAACAGCCCGTCGCCATGCTTTGGGACGCGCAGGTGTTCGATCTGGACGGCTGGATCATTCCGGCAGGTCTGAGTGAAGAACGCACGCAGCGTGCGCTGGACTACATCATGTTTGCGACCGACACGCAGCGTCTGGCGGATCAGGCCAAGTACATCTCGTATGGTCCGGCCCGTGCCTCGTCGGCTCCGCTGGTTGGTCAGCACGCCGACCTGGGTATCGACATGGCGCCGCATATGCCGACTGACCCGGAAAACGCCAAGAACACGTTCCTGTATAACTACGAGTTCTGGGCAGACTACCGCGACGACATCGACGCTAAATTCCAGGCATGGTTGGCTCAATAAGCCTGTCTTAAGTCATCGGTCGGGGCCGCAGCTGGCCCCGACCCACCAAAAAAGACCAAGGGACGCAGATGACTGACGCAACTCAATCCGGTCCGATGCTGGCTGCTGATGGTACGCCGCTGAAGAAATCTCTGGCGCGATCATTGCGCCGCCGCAAGTTGCGGGCGCTGGCCCTGATTGCACCGCTGCTATTGTTCGTTCTGCTCTCTTTCGTGATACCGATCGTTTCGATGCTGTTCCGATCGGTTGAAAACGGCATTGTGGCCGAGACCCTGCCATTGACCGTGGTCGAGTTGAAAAACTGGGATGCGGAAAGCGGCGAACTACCGGATGAGGCGCTATACGCTGCGTTCACCAAAGATATGGTCGTTGCCATTGACGCCAAGACACATACCCGGCTTGGTTCGCGCCTGAACTATGAGCAGACGGGTATGTCCTCGATGTTCCGTCGCTCGGGTCGTCAGATCAAAAAACTGGACCCGGAAACCGATGGCCCGTTCAAAGACAAGCTGATCGACATTCACGACGGTTGGGGGGATATCGAAACTTGGCGTACCATCAAGACCCACGCTGTTCCGATCACCAACGGATATTTCCTGAACGCCATCGACATGCGCCGCACGCCCGAAGGCGCGCAGGCGCAGCCTGAAGACAAGCAAATTCTGATCAAGCTGTTTGGGCGCACTTTGATGATGTCGCTGATAATCACGGCATCCTGTATACTGCTAGCCTATCCTGTGTCGTATATGCTGGCAACGCTTCCGATGCGCGTGTCGAACCTGCTTATGATCCTAGTATTACTACCATTCTGGACGTCGCTGCTGGTGCGAACTTCGGCTTGGAAGGTTATGTTGCAGCAGCAAGGTGTTATCAACGAAACTTTAGTGTGGCTTGGGTTAGTGGCCGATGATGCACGGTTGGTGATCATCAATAACCAATTCGGCACAATCATTGCGATGACGCATATCCTGCTGCCGTTCATGATCCTTCCGATGTATTCGGTCATGCAGACCATTCCGCCATCCTACACCCGCGCCGCGAAATCCATGGGCGCGACGAACTGGACGACCTTCTGGCGTATCTATTTCCCGCAATCCATTCCCGGCATCGGAGCGGGGTCGATCCTCGTGTTTATCTTGGCCATCGGCTACTACATCACGCCGGAGATCGTTGGCGGGACCAAGGGTGTCTTCATCTCGAACCGGATTGCGTACCACATTTCATCCTCGTTGAACTGGGGATTGGCTGCTGCGCTCGGGACGATCCTGCTGGCGGTCGTTCTGTTACTCTACTGGTGCTATGACAAGATCGTGGGCATCGACAACGTGAAGCTGGGATAAAGAAGATGGCAGCACTTACACCTATATCCCGCAAACCCATGTCGGTTGTCCTGCCCGCAGTGGCCATTGCTGGAGGTTTCCTGGGCATGTTCGTCGGGGCCGGGCAGGGCAGTGTATTGCTGGGCATTGTGATCGGCGCGGCTCTTATGGCGGGGCTGGCCTGGGTCTATATCAACGTTCTGGACAATGAACGTATGGCCCGCTGGATCACAATCCTCGGACTGGGCGCGCTTGGTTTGCTGTTTGCTGGCGTGACCGGCTTGATCGTTGGTTTGCTGGCTGGTTGGTTCTTTGCCTTCTTCATCTTCTGGCTTTACGAGGGGCGCTACCGACAAAAGCTGCTGCCCTATATGACAGGTCAGCAGGTTTTCTGGCACTATGCGTTCCGAGTTATCTGCGGCGCGATCTTCGTATTCCTGATCACTCCGATCCTTGTGGTTCTGCCGCTGTCGTTCAACGCGCAGGATTTCTTTACCTTCACGCCCGAGATGCTGCGGTTGGACCCCGAAGGCTATTCGCTGAAACACTACCGCGACTTCTTCACCAACAATGAATGGCAGCGCAGCTTCAAGAACTCGCTGATCATTGCACCGATTGCTACGATCATCTCGGTCTCGCTGGGGACTCTGGCGGCCATCGGCCTGAGCCAGAGCCACGTTCCGGGGAAACGGGCGATCATGGGGATCCTGATCTCGCCCATGATCGTACCGCTGATCATCTCGGCCACAGGGATGTTCTTTTTCTACAGCGATATCGGGCGCTTCCTTGAGGGCACGCTGGGCATGGACAAGAACTTTGTTGGCTATGTGAAAGTGATCCTTGCACATGCGGTTCTGGGTATCCCGTTCGTAATCATCACCGTGACCGCGACGCTGGTGGGTTTCGACCAGTCGCTGACGCGGGCCTCTGCGAATATGGGGGCAGGGCCGGTGCGGACCTTCTTCAAGATCCAGATGCCGCTGATCCTACCGGGCGTGATTTCGGGTGGCTTGTTCGCCTTCATCACTTCGTTTGACGAGGTGGTCGTGGTGCTGTTCGTCGGTTCGGCCAGCCAGAAAACGCTGCCGTGGCAGATGTTTACAGGTCTGCGCGAACAGATCAGCCCGACAATTCTGGCGGTGGCGACGATCCTGGTTGTGATCTCAATCGCGCTGTTGACCACGGTTGAATTGCTGCGCCGCCGGTCCGAGCGTCTGCGGGGTCTTTCCCCCGCTTGACGTGCGCTGCGGCGTGATTTAGCCATTGCGATATGCAGCCCGGTCACGATGGCGTCGTGACATATCTACGGGCGCATGGCTCTCGGTTCCCGAGGCCGCTTGTCCTGAACGCCGGGACTTGTGGCCGGGCACCTTTCGTCCGGCATTGCAGGAGAGAGCATGATGACAGACCTGACAAACCGCCCAGAGTTCTTCACCAGCCACAATGGCGACAAGGCCCCGTTGCCGTTCAGCAAGGCCGAATATGACCGCCGCCTGTCGGGCCTGCGCGCCATGATGGCGGCACGGGATATTCCGGCGGTGTTGCTGACTTCGATGCACAATATCGCCTATTACTCGGGCTTTTTGTATTGCGCCTTTGGCCGGCCTTACGGCTGCGTGGTGACGCAGGAGGCATGCACCACGGTGTCGGCGAATATCGACGCGGGCCAGCCGTGGCGGCGCTCGGTCGAGGAAAACGTAATCTACACGGATTGGAAACGCGACAATTACTGGCGCGCGGTGGCCAGCCTGATCGGAGGCGCGAAACGGATCGGGATCGAAGGCGATCACATGACGCTGGCCGCGCGTGATACAGCGCTGGCGATGCTGGGTCAGCCGGACCTGGTGGATGTGGCCGCTGATACGATGGCCGCCCGCATGGTGAAATCGACGGAAGAGATCGAACTGATCAAAGGCGGTGCCCGCACCGCAGATGTGGGTGGTGCGGCCATTCACGCCGCGATCCGCGAAGGCGCGACCGAGATCGAGATTGCCATGGCCGGGCGCGACGCTATGGAGGCTGAGATTGCGCGCGCATACCCGGATGCCGAATACCGCGATACCTGGGTCTGGTTTCAGTCCGGCCTGAACACAGACGGCGCGCATAACCCGGTGACCAAACGGGCGTTGCAAAAGGGGGATATTCTGTCGCTGAACACCTTCCCGATGATCTCGGGCTATTACACGGCGTTGGAGCGCACCCTGTTTCTGGGCGAACCCGACGCGGACAGCCTGCGAATCTGGAAGGCCAACGTGGCCGCGCATGAACTGGGGCTGAGCCTGATCAAACCCGGCGCGACTTGCTCGGGCATCACCGCCGAGATCAATCGGTTCTTCGCAGATGAGGGGCTGCTGCAATATCGCTCGTTTGGGTACGGCCATTCGTTCGGAGTCCTCAGCCATTACTATGGCCGCGAAGCAGGGCTGGAACTGCGTGAAGATATCGATACGGTGTTGGAACCCGGCATGGTCGTGTCAATTGAGCCGATGCTGTGGATTCCCGAAGGCCAGCCCGGTGCGGGTGGCTATCGCGAGCATGACATTCTGGTTGTCGGCGATGATGGGGCCGAGAATATCACCGGGTTCCCCTATGGGCCTGAGCATAACACGATTGTCTGACCGGATAGGCGAGAGGGGCGCTTAGCCCCTCTTTCCACGTTCGTGGAAAATGAAGCCGATGAAATTCAGCAGCACCTGCGCGGCTAGAATTTGCGTGCTTTCGGTGGGATCATAGTTCGGCGCGACCTCGACCAGATCAATGCCGACCACATCTCCGCGCTGCGCCAACCCCTGCAGGATCTCCAGCACGTCATAGTACAGAAACCCCCCGTGGCTGGGCGTGCCGGTGCCTGACGCAATCGATGGGCAAAAAGCGTCAATATCAATCGTCACATAATACCGCGCGCCTTCGGGGATGCGGGCCAGGACGCCCTCGGTTCCCAGTTTGCGGACCTGTCGCACCGACAGGATATCGGACCCCCGCGCGCGGGCGTCCTCATACCCTTCCTTCGCGGTCGAGGACACATTGCGGATGCCCAGCTGGGTCATGCCCGAAACATAGTTTTTCTCAATCGCGCGCCGCATCGGGTTGCCGTGACCAGCGGTGACGCCGTGGCGTTCGTCAACGAAATCAAGATGGGCGTCGATTTGCACCACATGGATCGGACCATTCTCGGCGCAATCCTCGGCAAAGGCGTTTATGCAGGGGATGTTGATTGAGTGATCCCCGCCGATCGTCACGGGCAGGGCACCGGCGTTCAGGATTTTCTCGACCCCGAACTGGATATTGGCGTGGCTTTCGTCGGTCTTGGTGTGGATGATATCGGCGTCCCCGATATCGACCATGCGGACCGAGCTATCCAGATAGGTTGCGTCATTCTCGTGATCATACGCTCCGGCATGGCCAAAACTAAATAGGGTCGAGGCCTCGCGCACCGCCCGCGGCCCGAACCGTGCGCCGGATCTCCATTGCGTGCCGAAATCGAACGGAGCGCCCATGATCGCCACATTTGCGTCGATCTGGTCCCAATCCTCGACATAAGGCGATTTGCCAAAGGTTGAAATCCCGACGAATGGCAGGTTCAGACGGCCACTTGCATACCCATGAGACGACATAGCGCGATTCCCGTTTCTTGTTTGTCCGTTGTAGCTTAGAAGCGTTGTCTTAAGCAGGATAGGTTTCTTTGAGGGGTGGATGGGTTGAATGTCGCCCGCCAAGGGTGTCTATCTGAGCGAAAGGTCTGAAAGGAATTGCCGTGGGACAGCACGAACTGCCACCCGAAACAGGTGTGTTCTATATCAATCTGGACCGCGTCCCCGCCCGTCGGGATTTTATGGAATCGCAGTTCGATCACGCTGGACTATCAGGTGCCACCCGGTTCAGTGCGGTTGACGGGCAGCAACCCGGAGCGTTGAACCAGAACGGCTATCTTCCCGGTTCAGGCAGCCGCTGGGGCTTAAAACAAAGCGAGATCGCCTGTTTCGAAAGCCACCGGGCCGTCTGGCAGGCCGCCGTCGACCAAAACCTGACCGCCGTGGCGATCTTTGAGGACGATGTCGAGATGTCCACAGATGCGGGCCGCGTCATTGTGGATGTACTGAACCATTCGACCGAGTATGATTTCGTTAAGCTGGACTATTCGCCCAGGTCCTTGCGATTTGGGGCAGAGCGGGATTTGGGGCAGGTGAAAGTTCGCCCCATGCTGGAAATGGCACCAAGCGCGGCGGCGTATGTGGTGTCGCATGCGGCCTGTCGCAAGTTGCTGGCATGGTCCGCGGCCTATTCCGACCATCTGGACGATTTTGTCTCGATCCCGCGTACGGATTGGCGGATGTTTCAGTGCTTTCCGGCTGTCGGTGTGCAGGTGATCTGGTCTAAGCAGCAGGCAGAAACTGTTGACGAGGTGAAGGTCAGCGAACGCTCGCAGGATCAGAAAACCAATAGCGGGTTGGACAAGGGGCCGACATGGTTCCGGTTGCGACGTGAATTGCTGGCGGCCGGGCGTAAGTTGCGCTGGCGCATGGGGGGCCAAACGCGGCTTTTGAAGCAAGGGGGATATGTCGGTTTCATCCCATGTGCCGATGATCTGAGCGTTTAGGTGCGCCGGGATTTTAACCTTTCGAAGCCCTGCGTTTAGCAATCCAAAGGCACAAGCGTTAACAAAACTGTCAGTTTGATATAATCTTCCAGTGTTGTTTACGGTTAAACAAGGGTCTGGGGGATGAGTCAGTCAATTTACGACCGCTATGGGGGCTTCAAAACGATCAGTCGGATCGTGATGACCTTCTATGAAATGGCGCTGGATTCCGATCAGATCGGCGGTCATTTCGAAGATATCGACATGCCGCGTCTGATTGATCACCAAACCAAGTTTGTGTCTTCTCTGGTTGGTGGACCTGCCTCGTTCAGTGATGACCGGATCGAGGCAGTGCATCGGCATCTGAACATCACGCATGAAGATTTCGACGAGATGGCCGATTTGTTCGGCGAAGCTCTTGCCCAGCACGGCATGGAAGACGCGCATATCAAGATTGCCTTGGGAGCCATTGAATCCAAACGCGCAATCATCGTTACGCGCTCGGCGGCATGAGCATTCAGGCGATCAACGAACAGTTGCTGCGGGCAATTGGCGTTGGTGTTGCGGTCGTGCGTGCCACGGATCTGAGCTTCGTTTTTCAGAACGGTCCGTTCATGGAATGGTTTGGGACGCCTGAACAAGGGCAAACGCTGCTGGATCTGTTCCCCGATCTGGACGCGCGCGAATTGGAGGACGTCAAGCAATCGGGCCTGCGCTATTCCGTGGAATTGCAGATCAAGCCCAAGCGCCGGACGTTGGTTTTTGCGGTCGCCGTGTCTTTGGCAAGTGGGCTGGACGAGCAGCTTCTGGTGGTCGAATGCCAGAACATCACCCGCATCCGCGAATTGGAAAGCATGATCGACAGCTATTCCTCAATGGTTGAGCGGAACACGCGTGAGTTAGAGCGCGAGAAAGAGCGTGTCGAACGTCTGCTGCTGAACCTGATGCCGCGCGCCGTGTATGAAGAGTTCAAGACATTTGGCGTGGTGACGCCGCAGCTTTATGATGAGGTCTCGGTCGTGATGCTGGACTTTGTCGGCTTCACGGACTTTGCCGCCAAGACGGACCCGACCGTGACCCTGAGCGAGTTGAATGACATTTTCACCGCCTTTGATCGCATCGTCGAACAGTTTGGCTGTGAGCGGATCAAGACCATCGGAGATGCTTATCTTGCGGTATCGGGAATGCCCGATCCAACCCCGGATCACGCAACCGCCGTTGCGCATTGTGCTGTCCGGTTCCTGCGGTATCTGGAGCGGCGCAATGAAAGCCACCCCCACAAATGGCAGGCCCGTGTCGGGTTGGGTATGGGGCCCGCAGTCGGGTCGGTAGTTGGTATACAGAAATACGTCTATGACGTATTTGGCCCGGCGGTGAACCTGGCCTCGCGCCTTCAGGTTTTTGCTAACCCGATGCATATCGTGGCGCCGGATGAGATGAAATATGCGCTGATCGACGCGTTTCAGGTTTCCGATATCGGTCGCGTCGACGTCAAAGGCATGGGTGAGATGGACTTGATCAATGTCACGTCGGGCCTGAGTATGCCGAAGCCCAAAACCGTTTTCTGATCAGTCATCCTGTGGCACAAGCCCCAGCCCCCTCAAATAAATACCGATTCCGGACTCCAGAAGATCCTCGGGAGAGAAAGGCGAACTGGCTCCGGTGTTGCGGGCGAACAGCTCCACCACACCGTGGCTCATGGCCCATATATGCGCGCTGAACATGGATGCCGGAGGCCGCTTTTCGGGCGGAATATGCTGTGACAGATCGGATGCAGCCTTTTCCAAAACCGCTTTTGCTCGGTTGGCGGCAAGGGCCAATTCTGGTGTGCGGTTGATCGAGATACCGCTTTCGAACATCGCGATATAGTGGCCAGGATGTTTGCGGGCGAAAGCCAAGTACGCGCGTCCGGTCGCTTCGAACGCGGCAAGGGCCGAGGGTTGGCCTTTGTCATAGGCGAACTGCATCAGATCCGCGAACATCTCAAACCCCTGACGGGCGGCTTCGGCGATCAGGTCCTCGCGGCCCTGATAGTGGCGATAGACGGCGGCAGGCGTCACGCCTGCGGTCTTGGCAGCTTCGGACAGGGTAAACCCGGTTGGGCCTTTTGCCTCGATCAACGATAGCGCCGCCTCGATCAGCGCCTGTTTCAGATTTCCGTGATGATAGCCGCGTTTGCTCATGCCTGTGTTAAGCGCCTTTTTTGTTTTGGCTCGTTGATCTTATGACATAATGCTGAGATGTCGGTACGTCCAACCGATCATCCGTCGGGCGCGGCCTACGCATCCCAGATATCCGGGCCCCCGCAAATTTTCGGATCGTTTGCGCCAATGGCATCCGCGTCTTTTTCGTCATAATCCACTGCGTGCAGCACGGTCCTGATTGCGGCTAGTCGAGCGCGTTTCTTGTCGTCGGACCGGACAATCGTCCACGGGCAGGTATCCGAGTGGCTGCGGGTCAGCGTCTCGGCTATGGACTGTGAATATTCCTCCCATTTACTCAACCCAGCAACGTCAATTGGGCTGAGTTTCCACTGTTTCAGAGGGTCGGTTTCACGCGCTAGAAAGCGATTAAGCTGTTCGGCCCGACCAACATTCAGCCAAAATTTGAAAAGCTGGATTCCGTCATTGACCAAACCGGTTTCAAGCGGCAGGACTTGGCGAAAGAACCGCTCGCGCTCTTCCGGTTCGCAAAACCCGAACACGTTCTCGACCACACCGCGATTGTACCAGCTGCGGTCGAAGAACACGATCTCACCGGCCGAGGGCAGGTGCGGGATGTAACGCTGGAAATACCATTGGCTGCGTTCTTGATCCGAAGGCTTGCTCAGCGCGACATTGCGCGCCCCGCGTGGATTAAGGTTTTCGCGAAAGCGCTTGATTGTGCCGCCTTTTCCTGCGGCATCTCGGCCTTCGAAGATGATTGCGATACGGCTTTCGGTTTCCTTGACCCAAGACTGCATCTTGACCAGTTCGATCTGCAATGCCTCCATCTGCTTTTCGTAGTCCTTACGCTTCATCCGTTCTTCGTAAGGATAGCTGGAGTTCAGAATATCGTCCTTGTCCGCCTTTTCGATCGCAGAGCGAACGTCTTTGGGCGCATCATTTCGAAAATATTTTTCAATGGAGCCTTTTGAGGATCGGGCCATTAGCTACCTCTCGATAAAATCCATATCCTACTATGGATTAGCGCAAGGCTTAACGCAAACCCGCCCTTTGGGCCGCGCGGTCGATGGCGGCGGCCACCTCGGGTGCAGCGACGACCTGCGGCATATGGCCGATCCCCGGCAGTTCGATCAGTTCCGCGCTGGGGATCTGTTCTATCAACCGGTGGGAATGCCAGCCCAACCCGACCGTGGTGTCGGCTGTGCCATGCACGATCTCGGTGGGAACCTCGATATCCTTATAGCGCGGTTGCAGCGCGCGAACCTCTTCTAACAGGTTGGCGCGCTGTTTTGCATTGGCATGCATCGAGGCGCTTCGGATGGTCAGGCCGGGACCGAAGTGGTCTGAATAACCTTCGGGCGCGGTTTGTGGGGAGAAAACACGGTCCAGTACCTTTTCGACATACCATTCGGGGATAAAGGCGCTGATCAGGGGAAGGGCCAGCGCGTTTCCGGCTGGGGTCGCTGCCATCCTGTTGAACCCGTCTAATGGGGTCTCCCAAGGAATGGCAGCCGGAGCGATCAACACTAGCGCCGAAATGTTTTCGGGGCGTGTCACAGCCCAGGCCAATGACACCGATCCGCCATAGCTTTGTCCGGCGACGATAGGCTTGTCCGCCCCAAGGCGCGCGGCGGCTTCTTGCAAGATTTCCGCTTGCTCGACAATAGTTTCGCCATCGGGGTTAAAGCTGGAGCTGTACCCCAGGCCAGGGCGATCAAAGACGATGACACGAAAATGCTCGGCCAGGATTGGGGCCAACGCAAAGGTCATGTCGCGCGTGTTCCCGCTGGAGCCATGGATCAACACCACATCCGGCCCTTCACCCATGACAACCGCGTGGACAGAAACGCCGTCTACGTCAACAATCTGACCTTCGGGTGGAAAGGCAGCTTCGGATCGCGCCTCATTCTGCGCTGCACGCCAGGTGGTGGTTATGGTCAGCCCGGCAACAAGCAGACCCAGAGTGACAAGCGTTTTAACGGCCAATTTGATCCATCTCGAACGGTGTGGTTTGGTAAATCTGATTAATCCAGTTGCCATAGAGCAGGTGGGCATGGCTGCGCCATCTGTTCTGCGGCGGCTGGCTCGGGTCGTCATCAGGGTAATAATTCATCGGCACATTGATAGGCGTGCCATTGGCGATATCGCGATCATATTCTTGTTTCAGCGTGTCGCTGTCATATTCGAAATGATTGAAGATATAGATCGCCCGATGTTCGGGGTCCTCAACCAGACAGGGGCCGACCTCGTCGCTGCCCAGAAGAGTCGTCAAGCCTGCGGCGCCGTCGATCTCGGGTTGTTTCATCTCGGTCCAGCGGCTGACAGGGATCACGCATTCGTCCGAAAACCCACGCAAAAACGGCGAACTGGGCACGAGATTGCGTTGTCGGAAACAGCCGAATGCCTTGGCGTCCAGCATATGTTTGCGCACGCCGTGGAAGTGATTGATCATCGCCATCCCACCCCAGCACACGCCGAAGGTCGAGTGCACGTTGGTCTGGGTCCAGTCGAAGACCTCGCTGATCTCCTCCCAATAGGTGACGTCATCGAATTCCAGATGTTCGATCGGCGCGCCGGTGATGATGAGCCCGTCAAACTTCTGGTCCTTGACCTCCTGGAACGGGCGATAGAACTCGGCCATGTGGGCGGCTGCGGTGTTCTTTGTGCGATGTTCCGTCATGCGGATCAGCGAAAGGTCGATTTGTAGCGGCGTCGCGCCGATCAGGCGGGCGAACTGGTTTTCGGTCTGAATCTTCTTGGGCATCAGATTCAGCAACCCGATCCGCAATGGACGGATGTCCTGACGCATAGCCTGATCCTCGGCCATGACCATGACGCCCTCTTGCGAGAGTACGTCAAATGCGGGCAGGTCAGCGGGGATCTTGATAGGCATCAGGTGCAAGCCTTTGGTGTTTCAGTACAGAGGCGGTAATTAAGCGCGGTTGGCGCGGGTCTCAAGGGTGCGTTCGATCAACTCATCGAAATCCGCGGCGTCACGCACATTGTGCATGTCGTTTGCGGTTACTGCCACGCCCCAGTTTTCGGCCATGGCCTGATAGCGCGGTTGGCGATGGGCAAGCGCGCGGGCATATGTCCAGCGGACAAAGGCGTCGGGGTCGACCTCGGCGGCGGTGCAGCCTTGTTCGATCAGATACTCCTCCCAGACCCGCGTCAGGAATTCGGGCTGGTAGGACATCGGTTTGGGGGCCTTGTCGAAACGGCGGATCAGCTCGGCAGTGTGGTCTTCGTCCCCCTTGAGCCAGATCATCAGGGTCTGGCGCGACAGTTCCGACAGAACCTGATCGCGCGGATCATTTGGGTCGACCCATTCACAGATAGAGCCGCCAGTATCGCAGATAAAATGCGGATATTGATAAAGGCGCTGCGCGCGGTCGATAAAGTACTCGGTGTCCAACAGGGCGTGGATCTCGGCCAGGCGGAACTGTTCCTGCCTGCGGCGGTATTCCGACAGCTCCAATCCGCCCAATGCCGGGTTGCCGGGTTTGCCGAGATAGGCGGCGACGGGGGTCAGGTTTTCGAACGAGATATTCGAGCCGATATAGATCGAATCCGTTAGAAGAAGATCACGCAGGAACGGGACCTTCATCGCTTCGGCCTTGGCGTTGTCGGTGATGTATTCGCCCATATAGCGGGTACCAATGCGGTAATCGATCGAGTAGTGGAACCAGTCGCCCGAATCCCGCAACACATTCGACACATAGGTTTTGCCCAGCCCCGACATGCCGAAGAAAAGCACTTTCTTCCGTGCCGCGCCCTGCCAGTCTTTTGCCGAGTTGTAGATCATCGACCGCTATCCCTTTTTCCAACCTTGCTAATTCGGGGCAGCGGCGGCGTCAATCACGTCTGGCCGAGCGGTTAAGGGTCAAGAGCCCGGCCGCCAGAACCGCAAAGCCCAAATAGGCTTGTGGCGGCAGGGCTTCATCCCGCAACAGGCTGCCTAAAAGGATCGCTACAGGTGGAATGACAAGCGTGACCAGCATCAGATTTCCGGCACCCGCCATGGCGAGAACGCGGTAGTACAGCAGGTATGCACCGGCAGTGGCGATGAGCGCGTAGTAGGCGATTGCCAGCCACGTTTCGGCGGGCAGGGCAAATGACGGCATCCCGTCCGTCATTAGGGAGAGCGGCAATATCATCATCGTTGATCCCGTCAGCATCCCCGCAGCGGCAACGATTGGCGAAAGATCGGCGAGGGTCGCGCGAGCCCATGCTCCGGCGAGGGCATAGGACAGGGTGCCTGCGACGATGGCCAACTGCGCCAGATTGCGCAGGTCGAAGGTGATGAAATTCTGCCAACCGATGGCGATCGTCACCCCGGTAAAGCCCAACCCAACCCCAACCGCGCGGGTCAGCGTCAAGCGTTCGTCCCGAAAGAACACCGCAGCGACCAGTACGCCGAAAATGGCAGTCGCTGCGTTCAGAATCGAGGTCAGCCCCGTTTCGATATGCAACTGAGCCCACGCCATGAGAGAGAACGGGATCGCATTGTTCAAAAGGCCCATAACCAGAAAGGCTCCCCAAACGCGGCGATCTGTGGGAATCTTTAGCCCCTTGATCCAAACGACCAGCCATAAGGCCAACATCGCCCAGAAAACCCGGTGCAACACCGAGATCATGACCGGGACCGTATCCAACGCAATACGAATCGACACGAAGGACGCGCCCCAGATTACGCCCAACAGCAAAAGTTCAGCCCATGCACGGCCTGAAAGGTATTTTTGATCCATCATGTCGGTATTTCGCACGCTGTTATGATCTAAGGCGACCCGAAAGATGCGAAAAAGGCCCCGCCGATCAGGCAGAGCCTTTCAAGTAATCACTGAATGGATCAGTCCAGCGCGTAAGTCAGCTGCAGACCGGCACTCCAAGCCGAGTTGCCGCTGAATTCACCACCAGTGGTGGTGGTGGCGTCGCCGAT
This sequence comes from Ruegeria sp. AB6, assembly GCF_056542685.1. Classification (NCBI taxonomy): domain Bacteria; kingdom Pseudomonadati; phylum Pseudomonadota; class Alphaproteobacteria; order Rhodobacterales; family Roseobacteraceae; genus Ruegeria; species Ruegeria sp. AB6. The sequence goes on from NZ_JBQGAD010000002.1 coordinate 764,249, forward strand.
GTCTGTATAGCGAATGCCGCCCGAGATCTGAGCTTTCTCAATCGAGTAGGTGCCACCTACGCCAACGCTCCAGAAGCCATTGGTTGGGCCGAGGTTCGACACTTCGGAGCCTGTGTCCTTCTCATAACCGAAGGACAGGGCGCCCGAGAATTCTTCGGAGAACTGGTAGCCGACACCCAGAGCGTAGGTGAAGGTGTCATCCGCGAAGCTTACAAGTGGATCGCTGTTGGGCGGTAGGCCGGTAAAGACCGGCGGTGAAACGTCAGACTGGGGCCAGTCGACCCAACGAATCGAACCGAACACCAGAGTCTTGGGCGCAACTCCGGTCTGGAAGTCCAAGTTGACAGACTGAGGCGAGACGATCTCGGTTTCGGTGTCCTGGGTTATCAAAGGTGCGCCGGGAGCCAGTGCGTTGAACGATTCAGTAGACGATACATCGTGGGTGATTTTCGAACTGTAAACCAGCGACACACGTGCCGCGATTTCAGGGCGTTCCCACGCCACGCCGACCACGTAGCCAAAGTCAATTTCGTCGCTGAAGTCGACTTCATAGCCTAGGACAGCCGGAACTGCGACATTGGCTTCGACGCGCTGAGCGCGGACGCCGCCGATGGCACTAAAGCCTCCGCTGAACTTGTAACGCAGCAGTGCAGTGATAGCGTCAAAATCTGCGTCGGCTCTTAATACGTCGGTTCGCCCGCCCAAACCCGCAAGAACTGTTGGATTCAGTGATAGGGGATAATTTGCAGGGTAGCTAACGTCCGCACCGAAAGGTTGATCATAGATCAGGGCAAAATCCAATGTTTCGTTGATTGCCCGTTTGTAACCCAATCCCGGTGAGAAAAAGTCCTCGGCGATGTCTCCGGAGTCGACGTCCCCCAGCCCGGGTGCAAACTGTGAGCCACTGATATCGGGGTCAGCGTAGCCAAGACGTGCCTGAACTACCGAGCCTTCTTCGAAGATCAAGTTGATGCCCTGACCGCTGCGGTCCAGACCCGCCGCGTGAACGCCGGTCGCACCAACGCACAAAGCGCACGCCTGCAGAAGCGCCTTTTTCATAGAATTCCTCCCTAATACTCTCCTGACATCTGCGCGGGGATCGTGTGTGAGTGCGCGCAGTGTGGTTGCTTGGATGCTCGATATTCACTCAGGGGTCATTTTAGCGTCAACTAGTGACCGTGCGTTACTTGTGACGAGTGTTAGGGGAATCTGTTGCCAAACTGTTACGATTCTCTGCCCGAACGTTCAGAAAGATACCTGAAAAAATCACAACGGCACCTAGCAGCGTCCAGTGATCCAGCGGTTCGTGGTAAAGAATCACCCCCACAATGGCAATTGTGGGGAGCCTGGCGAAGTCAAAAGGAACAACAACTGTAGCGGGCGCGATCGCCAGCGCGTTGGTAATGCAGAAATGCGCCAGAAGCCCTGCGAACCCCACCAACAATAAGAACGGGGCGGTCGATAAGGTGGGCAGAACCATCTGACCGTCAACGACTGAGGCGGCAAAACCCAGCCCGGTTTGAATGACCGTCAGCCAGAACATGATGCAGCCGATACTGGCGAATTTAGTGAGTTTCTTCGTTGAAATCGTCGTCAGTGCGAAAAAGATGGCAGAGAGAGCTGCGGCGATCACTCCTGCACTTAACGGCACCGCGCCAGGGCGTGCCACGATCAGGATACCGGCAAACCCGATCAGCGCCGACAGGATGCGTATAGTGGTCAAACGCTCGCCCAATAGAAGCGGCGACAGCAGGATCACCCAGATGGGCTGAGTAAACTCAAGTGCAAAAACCTGCGCCAGAGGCACGACCGACACCGCGTAGAACCAAAGGTTCTGTCCGGTAAAGTGCATCACGTTGCGCAGACTGTGCAGCCCCAGACGATGCACCGAAATCTGATGCCATTTTCCTGTCACTGTGAGAACAAGGCTTACCACGCAGATGCCCACAATGCTGCGGTAGAACATGATCTCGAATGTATCATGCGTGACGCTGAGTTCGCGCCCGGCCACGGCCATCGAGGAAAACGACGCAATCGCCCCCAGCATCCAGAGCGCGGCCTTGCCGATTTGCGGTCTGGAACTGTCCATGAAAAGCCCTGTCTGTTCTGGAATTTGTTGTCTTGATAAGTAACGGCAAATCGACCGACCAGAAACAAAAAAGCCGGGCAGAAGCCCGGCAATTTATCACTCCCATTCGATTGTGCCCGGAGGCTTTGAGGTGATGTCATAAGTACAGCGGTTGATGCCCTTGACCTCGTTGATAATCCGCGTGGCGGTCTCGCCTAGGAATTCATGGGTGAAGGGGTAATAGTCGGCAGTCATACCATCGACCGAAGTCACCGCGCGCAGGGCGCAGGCATAGTCATAAGTGCGCCCATCGCCCATCACGCCCACGGTGCGTACGGGCAGGATGGCCACGAAGGCCTGCCAGATCTCATCATAGAGACCATGTTTGCGAATCTGGTCGATATAGACGGCATCCGCCTCGCGCAGAATCTCCAACTTTTCGCGGGTGATTTCACCGGGGCAACGGATTGCCAGACCGGGGCCGGGGAAGGGGTGACGGCCGATGAAGCTGGCGGGCAGGCCAAGTTCACGGCCCAAGGCACGGACCTCGTCCTTGAACAGTTCGCGCAGGGGTTCAACCAGTTTCAAGCCCATTTTCTCGGGCAGGCCGCCGACATTATGGTGCGACTTGATCGTGACCGAGGGGCCGCCGGAAAAGGACACCGATTCAATGACGTCGGGGTACAAAGTGCCCTGAGCCAGGAACTCGGCCCCGTCGATAGTGTCGGCGTGTTTCTGGAACACGTCGATGAACAGCTTGCCGATGATCTTGCGCTTGGTCTCAGGGTCGGACTGGCCTTCGAGTTCGCCGAGAAACAGGTCGCTTTCGTCCGCGTGGATGAGTTGGATGTTGTAGTTGTCGCGGAACATGCCGACGACTTCCTCGGCTTCGTTCTTGCGCAGCAACCCGTGGTCGACGAACACGCATGTCAACTGGTCGCCGATCGCCTCGTGGATCAGGATCGCGGCGACCGAGCTGTCGACGCCGCCGGACAGTCCGCAGATGACCTTTTTGTCGCCAACCTGTTCGCGGATTTTCTCTATCATTTGTTCGCGGTAGGCGCCCATGGTCCAGTCGCCCTTGAACCCGGCGAGCTTCACGAAATTCTCGTACAGCTTCGCGCCTTTCGGCGTGTGATGTACCTCGGGATGAAACTGAACCGCGTAGAAGTGACGGCTTGCATCAGCAGTGATCGCGAAAGGCGCGTTAGGCGAGGTGCCGAAAACTTCGAACCCTGGTGCGATTTCGCTGACGTGGTCGCCATGGCTCATCCAGACCTGTTCGTCACCCTCGGCGAACCAGTCTTCGAGAATATCGAGACGGTTTTGCGGCGTCACGAAAGCACGTCCGAACTCGGCAGTGCCGTGGCCGCTTTCGACTTTGCCACCAAGTTGATGCATCATCACCTGCTGACCATAGCAGATGCCCAGAATCGGTACGCCATAGTCGAAAATCTCTTGCGGCGCGCGCGGAGAACCCTCGCGCGTCACGCTGTCCGGCCCGCCTGAGAAAATCACGGCCTTGGGCGCCATCTGACGCACGAAGTCCATTGTGACGTTCTGATAAGGGTGGATTTCGCAATAGACGTTCAGTTCGCGCAGGCGGCGCGCGATAAGCTGCGTTACCTGGCTGCCGAAGTCGATGATCAGAAGGCGGTCATGGGTGTCCTGGGTCATGGTTGGCTATTAGGTCGCAAGCCTTGCATGTGCAAGCGCAATGACGCCAATAATGCAGGCATGGCAACGGAAAAGGTCGCAAATGTCTGAAATCGAACTGCGCCCAGCGACTGTGGATGACACACAAGCGGTCACAGACTGCATCGCGGCTGCATATGCCACGGCCTTGCGCGACTTTCCGGACTTGCCGGATGTGACCGATGGTGTTGCCGAGGATATCGCAAACCAAACGGCCTGGGTGGCCGTGCAGGGCGGGGATATCATGGGCTTCATTGTTTTTGGTCAGGTTGATGTCGCGGTGATGATCTATAACCTTGCGGTTTCACCAAGCGCCCAGGGTAAAGGGTTGGCAACGCGCTTGCTCGGTGTCGCCGAAACCTCCGCTCGTGTCAGTGGGTTGAAGAAACTCAGGCTGCGAACTCATCGTTTGATGAAGCAGACTGTATCTCTGTATCTTCATATGGGTTGGGTGCAGCAAAAGGTGAGTGGAAACAGTGTTCTGATGGAAAAAACGCTGTTAGAATAGCAACCGGGTCCACCGCGTTGGCGCAAAGCAGATGTCGCTTTTCCCCCGATAGCGCCGTAATCCATATGCTTTTCCCGCTTTAGCTGCTGTACCAAAATAATCAAACCAACCAACAGACGGGATCTTCACATGGCTGAGGCAAACACCCGGCGCCGGGCAAGAGGTGGCGGTGGCGCCGCCCGCCGGGCCGAGCGCACCGCGGTACGTATCGAAACAGCAAAGTATATCGAACGCAACATTCCGAACTTCGAAGTTCTGAACGAAGAAGCGTTGCAGATCATCGAAACCAACGCCGAAACAATTCTGGCCGAGGTCGGTGTCAACTTTGTCGACAACCCCGCCGCGCTTGAGCGTTGGAAGAACGCCGGTGCCGATGTTGACGGTGAGCGGGTCCGCATCCCGCGTAGTCTGGCGCGTGAGTTGATCAAAACCGCTCCCAGCGAATTCACCCAGCACGCCCGCAACCCCGAGAAATCGGTGGTTATCGGCGGTCGCAATCTGGTTCTGGCCCCGGTCTATGGCCCTCCGTTCGTGCGCGACGCTCAGGGTGGCCGTCGCTATGCGACCATGGATGATTTCAACAAGTTCGTGAAATTGGCCTACATGTCCAAATGGCTGCACCACTCGGGCGGTACGGTCTGTGAACCCACGGACATCCCGGTGAACAAGCGTCACCTGGACATGCTGATGGCGCATATGACCCTGTCGGACAAGCCGTTCATGGGCTCGGTCACCGATCCCAGCCGCGCGCAGGATTCGATCGAGATGTGCGAGATCCTGTTCGGCAAAGAATTCGTTCAGGAAAACACGGTCATGACCTCGCTGACCAACATCAACTCGCCGATGACCTTCGACGATGTGATGATGGGTTCGCTTGAGGTTTATGCGGCCAATAACCAAGCCTGCATCATCTCGCCGTTCATCGTAGGCGGTGCGATGGCGCCGGTCTCGGTGGCTGGTACGCTGACGCAGGTTCTGGCCGAAGTGATGGCGGGTGTCGCCTACAGCCAGATCATTCGTCCGGGTGCGCCGGCGATCTTTGGCGCGTTTGTATCCTCGATCGACATGAACTCGGGCGCGCCGACCTTTGGGACGCCCGAAGCGTCGATGGTCACTTACGGTGCGGGTCAGCTGGCCCGTCGTCTGGGTCTGCCGTTCCGTTCGGCCGGGTCATTCTGCGGCTCGAAACTGCCTGACGCACAGGCCGCATATGAGACCGCGAACTCGTTGAACATGGGCCTGATGGCCGGTGTGAACTTCATGCTGCATTCCTGTGGCTGGCTAGAAGGCGGTTTGGTTGCCGACTTTGAAAAGTTCGTCATGGATGCCGATCAGTTGGGTGTTCTGCACGGGTTGGCCAAGGGCGTTGCCTATGACGATAACGCACAGGCAATGGATGCGATCCGCGAAGTTGGCCCCGGCGGTCACTACCTTGGCTGTGCCCACACACAGGCGAACTTCAAGGAGGCGTTCTGGAAGTCTGATCTGCTGGACTACAAACCGTTCGAAACTTGGGAAGACGAAGGTGGCCGCGACACGCGCCAGTTGGCGTCGTCGCGGGTTGAGCATCTGCTGGCCAACTACCAGCAGCCGCAGCTGGACCCCGGGATCCACGCGGCCCTGAATGAATATATCGAGAAGAAAAAGGCCTCCATGCCGGACGCCTTTGCTTGATTACTGATATTGCGCGGCGCGGCTGGCCTTGTACAGCTGCGCCTCGCCCAGTAGCGCGATCAGCAGGTCCAGATGACGGACCAAGGAATAGGCCGCATCTTCGGCAACTCGCTGCGCGTTGACCTCTCTCTCCATATCCATCAGCCGGATCAGCGCCGCGCCTGTTCCGGGCAGGGATCCGTAGCCCAGAATGCGCTGCAAGTGCCGATCCCGGTCATAGTCCTGCGCGCCGTGTTTTGCTGCCCGTGCTAACAGGCGAGGGCGGCGTAAAGCGGTAATCATGGTCATCAGATCTTGCATGGAAGGGGTCCTTTGTCTGAGTAAAAGTCTCCGTTTTTGTCACACAACCTAAGCGGGTGTTGCTTTAATTGCTTTCCCTCCGAACGATGGTTTCATGACTGTTTATGATTTTGAATCAAATCTGGTTCTTACCCCCGTTGGTTAACGAACGAGTAACGAAAGCGGCTCTAGTTAGAATTGGTTAACACATTCATCGGGGGCGATTGGAATCAGAATTGGATTGTCGACGAGGGCAAGTAACTATGGAAAATAACGTGGCTTTCACCATTCCGGCCTGGGTACCTGAGGGGGCGCAGAGATATCTGGCGCATACCGAGACCGGTCAGTCGATCCGCGACATTGCGCGGTCCGCGGGGTGCCATGCGTCGACCATACTTCGGCAAATACGCCGCGTTGAAATGCGGCGCGATGACCCGCTGGTGGATGCTGCCCTGCAATCCTTGGCCGAGACGCATTTCTCGGACACCTCCGAGAAGTTCCCAGCCGTGCATGAAGATCGGGTTGCTGCGGCCGAAGAAGAATTCTCGCGCGAGGCGCTGCGGGTTCTTAGGCGGTTATGCGAATCCGGGGCGGTGCTGGCCGTAGCCGAGGAAATGGATAAAGCGGTTGTGGTGCGCGACAGTGGCGACAATAGCGCGACCCGAACGGCGGTTGTGGACTGCAAGTTGGCGCAGGCGCTGGCGTTGAAGGATTGGATCGCCTGCGACAATCCCGGTCGCATTTCCCGCTACCGGATTTCATCGTCTGGGCGCACCGCGCTCAGTCAGTTGGTCGCCGAGGCCGAGAACAAGGCGCGCAGCCGCAACGACTTTGGAATGGCCGAGGCGCAGGCTCCGTTTCAAACGGCGTCGTCGCTGGCGCAGGTCGGAGCGGCTAAAACGGAAGGACGCCGTCGGATGCGCTATAGCGCGGCCGAGAGCCCACTGATCGCCCTGGCGCGCCGCCGGGACCGGGATGGGAAACCCTTTCTGGATGAAACCCTTGTCCGAGCAGGAGAGCGGTTACGCGAAGATTTCGAACTGGCCCAGATCGGCCCACAAGTGACGCAGAACTGGGATCATTTCCTGACCGCGGGTGGGCGTGGCAGCTTTGGTGCAGGTATGAAAGATGGACGCGGTTCTTCCGATGCGCGGGATCGGGTCGAATGCGCCTTGTCCGATCTGGGGCCAGGTCTAAGCGACGTAGCGCTGCGGTGTTGCTGTTATCTTGAGGGACTCGAACTTGCCGAAAAGCGTATGGGCTGGTCGGCGAGGTCAGGAAAAATCGTCCTGCGGATCGCGCTTCAGCGCCTAAAGCGCCACTACGAGGATCAGGCGGAAAAGAACCGAATGATCGGCTAGGGTAATAATTTGCCCTTGCGGTTGGGCGGTGTTGAGATAATCAATGGTTATGAATTTCACGCTCAGACAACTTCAATATTTCAATGCCGTGGCCGATCAGCGCAATTTTGGCCGGGCGGCGCAGATGTGCAACGTCTCGCAACCAGCCCTGTCGGTGCAGATCAAGGCGCTGGAGGAAACGCTGGGCGGCCCGCTGTTCGAACGGCAGGCTCGCGATATTCTGCTGACGCCGCTGGGGCGGGACGTTCTGGACTATGCGCAGCAGGTGCTGGGCGCAGCGGACCGGCTTGACCAGTTCGCGCGCGACCATTCAGGCGGGCACAGGTCTTTGTCTATCGGGATTATTCCCACCATCGCGCCCTATATCCTGCCGGGAGTTCTGGCAGGGCTTCGCGCCTCAGATGTCTCGCTACGGGTGCAGATTCGCGAGGCGCGCACGGACCGTCTATTGGCCATGCTGCGCGCTGGAGAAATCGACGCAGGCGTCATGGCGCTGCCGTCTGGCGGCAATGAGCTGTTCGAACTGCCCTTGTTTGAAGACCGCTTCTTGCTGGCAGGCAGCGCGGGTCGTTTGCAGACCATGAGGCAGGACCCCGAGGCGCTGCGCCCCGTCGATTTGCAAACCACGCAGTTAATGCTTCTGGATGATGGCCATTGCCTGACGGATCAGGCGCTTGAGGTCTGCGGGCAGGATCGCAGCAGTGGGTTGATTAATATGGGCGCGTCTTCGTTGGCGACTCTGTCAAGGCTTGTAGCCGAAGGATTCGGTTTGACGTTGATGCCGGAACTGGCAGCGAAGGCCGAAACCGGGGCGGTGCCGGGGTTAAAGCTACAACGGTTCGGCAAACCGCAGCCCTTTAGAACCGTGGGATTGGTCCGGCGCAGGTCTACCCGTGCCGAGGATTGGTTTGACAGTCTGGCCGATGTGATCCGTGTGGTCGGCGAAGACATCGTGTCGATTACGCGTATATAAATCCTGTCGGTCACGCGTACACAAAAAAGACCCGCCAAAAGGGCGGGTCGTTCCGACTTCAAAAGATGGACGCTCAGGCCAGCGCAGGTTCTTTTGCGTCTTCCAGATGCTGCATCAGCGTTTCCGGCGAGGATACGCCATATGGGTCCTCAGGGCAGTTATCCATCAGGCCGGGCTCTTCGAACCATGCGTCGACCACGCCATCATTGACGATGGCCGCATAGCGCCACGAGCGCATTCCGAACCCCAGATTGTCCTTGTCGACCAGCATCCCCATCTTGCGGGTAAACTCGCCCGAGCCGTCTGGGATGACTTTGACGTTCTTCAGCCCCTGATCCTGGGCCCATTTGTTCATGACATAGCTGTCATTGACCGACATGCAGTAGATCTCGTCGATCCCTTTGGCGATGAAATCGGCATAGCCGTTTTCGAACCCCGGCAGTTGGTAGGTCGAGCATGTGGGCGTGAACGCACCGGGCAGCGAGAACAGGATGACCCGTTTGCCTGCAAAGTAATCTGCGGTGGTCTTGTCTTCCCAACGGAAGGGGTTGGGGCCTTCCACGGCGTCATCGCGGACGCGGGTGTGGAACGTGACCTCAGGCAGTTTGGCACCGGATTTCATATTCATCTCCTGTGATTCATTGATGATTTTTCGGCTCTTTAAAAGAGTTCCACCCCCGCTTCAATCGGCCTTTTGCTGCAAGTGCGAATTTGCCTAATCTGCTGAAATCGTGCGGTGGTTCGCACCCAATCGCGTGTCGCAACTGTTGAATGCTGCGTCGCAAAAACACCAACGCATGGCGGATATGTCCCAGTGGCATGGTGCGGATCGTCAGACTATGTTAGACGACAGCAAATTGACCCAAAGTCAGGAAAGCCAGCCGTGCGTGATCTGAAGATCCCCGAACAACGTCACCCTGAAAAGGCCCATAAGCCCGATAATGCTCAGCCCAAGAAACCAAACTGGATTCGGGTCAAAGCGCCGGGCGGCAAAGGTTATGCGGATACGCGGCGGATCATGCGGGACAACAACCTAGTCACCGTCTGCGAAGAGGCAGGTTGCCCCAATGTTGGTGAATGCTGGAGCCAAGGCCACGCCACCATGATGATCATGGGCGAAATTTGTACTCGAGGTTGTACCTTCTGCAACATCGCTACTGGCCGACCGGATGCGCTGGATGTGTTCGAACCGGGCCGTGTGGCCCATGCGGTTGAAAAGCTGGGGCTGAACCACGTGGTGATCACCTCGGTGGATCGCGACGATCTGGCCGACGGTGGGGCAGACCACTTTGCCCAGACCATCCGCGCGGTGCGGCATCGCTCGCCCAAGACGACGATCGAGATTCTGACCCCGGACTTTCTGAAATGCGAGCCATCGGTTCTGGAAGCTGTGGTCGAGGCGAAGCCGGATGTGTTCAACCATAATCTTGAAACCGTGCCGGGTCTCTACCCTGAGGTGCGCCCCGGTGCCCGCTATTTCCATTCTTTGCGCTTGTTGCAGCGGGTCAAGGAACTCGATCCGTCGATCTTTACCAAATCCGGCATCATGGTTGGGCTTGGTGAGCAGGAACAAGAAGTGCGGCAGGTGATGGATGATATGCGCGCCGCCGATATCGACTTTCTGACCATAGGTCAGTACTTGCAGCCGACGCCGAAACACCATGCGGTGGATCGGTTCGTGACGCCGGAGGAATTCGCGTCTTATGAGAAAGCAGCCTATGGCAAAGGGTTCCTGATGGTCTCGGCCACGCCGCTGACCCGGTCGTCCTATCACGCGGGCGATGACTTTGCCCGCCTGCGCTCGGCGCGACAGAAGATGTTGGATCAGGGGTGACGCCCGAAACGCTGGCGCGACTGACCGCGCTGCGCCACGATCTGCACCGGTTTCCCGAACTGTCGGGACAAGAGAAAAACACAGCTGCGCGTGTAGCCGGTCTGCTGACCGATTTGGGCGCTGACGAAGTTCTGACCGGTATCGGTGGCCACGGCGTGGCCGCGATCTTCCAAGGCTCTGTACCCGGACCCACCGTCGCCATTCGGTGTGAGCTGGACGGTCTGCCGATTCAGGAACTGGGAGATTTGCCTTACAGTTCGCAGATCCCCGGCAAGGGGCATTTATGCGGACATGATGGCCATATGGTGATGGTGCTGGGCGTAGCTGATCATCTGGCCCAGGCCCCTCCGCAAAAGGGCCGTGTGGTGTTGATCTTTCAACCCGCCGAGGAGACCGGGCAGGGGGCAGTATCATATATGGCTGATCCTCAGTTTGCGCCAATCGCGCCGGACTTTGTATTTTCGCTGCACAACCTGCCGGGCCTTGCGCTAGGTGAGGTGCTGCTGTGTGAGGGCCCCGCCAACTGCGCGTCACGCGGGATGCGGGTGATGCTTGGTGGCAAGACCTCTCACGCGGCGGAACCGCAGGATGGAATTTCGCCGGCTGGAGCGCTCGCGTCTTTGATGCCGGAGCTTGCGGATCTAGGAACGGGCGGTGCATTGAATGCCGATTTCGCCCTGACGACCGTGACCCATGCGCGGCTGGGCGAACCCACATTCGGCGTCGCCCCCGGAGCGGCCGAACTGTGGGTGACGCTGCGCACCGTGTCTGACACCCGTATGAAATGCTTGATCGCCGAAGCCGAAGATCTTGTCACCCAAACAGCAGAAGCCCAGGGATTGGCGGTCAAGATCACTTATGAGGATGTGTTTGAGGCCTGCACAAACAATGCGCAAGCAGTGGCTGCGGTTGCCGAGGCTTGTGTCACGGAGGGCGTGCCTTGTACTCTCACGAATGAGCCTCAAAAGTTTTCCGAGGATTTCGGCCAGTTTGGCAAAAGCGCCGCGGCGGCGATGTTTTGGCTGGGTGCCGGACAAGCGCACCCGCAACTGCACAACCCGGACTATGATTTTCCGGACGCGCTGATCCCTGTAGGGGTAGATGTTTTCAGTGCAGTAATTCGATCTCTTGTAGGCCGAGCCCTCAGTTTACGAGATCACTGACAATTCCAACGGCATCAATAACTGTTTTTGTGTCATCGGATATCGACAGGATTTCGTCATCTACGCGGATATACCGCTGACCGGCGGGCAGGGGTTTCAACTTCCAGCCATCGAGGTCGTCAAGATAGTCAAAATCCAGTTCATTAGGGATTTTCTGACCTCGCGTGTAACGCTTGATCTGTCCGGGCGGTACACCGACGCCTTTATTTGTTTTTACCGACTTTTCAATTTTCGACTTGTCGGGGCCTTTACTTTTGCCCTTGTTGTCCTTTGCATCCGCAATTCCAACTGTTGCGGCTACCGCGCAAGCCGCCATAAGTCCAATAGACAGTGTTTTCATACGTAAAAAACCTCCCAAAGTACTCGAATGGTAGTCTCTTGCTGGGAGGAATGTCCAATAATATTCAAATAGGAGAATTTTTAGGAAGCTTAACCTCTGCTACTTGCACAAACTGGATAGGTCAGAGGGCCGCTCAGTCTTTGACAAATCGCACCTTGCCAATAAAGGGCAGGTTGCGATTGCGTTGCGCGTAATCGATGCCGTAGCCCACGACAAACTCATCAGGGATTTCAAACCCGATCCAGTCCGAGCGGAAATCGACCTCGCGGCGGCTGGGTTTGTCCAGCAACGCAATGGATTTCAGCCGCGCAGGCTTGCGGCTTTGCAGCAGTTTGGTAACGTGGTTCAGCGTGTGGCCGGTATCGACAATATCTTCAACCACCAACACATCGCGTCCTTCAATTGCGCCGCGCAAGTCCTTGAGAATACGTACTTCACGGCTGCTTTCCATTGAGTCACCATACGAGGACGCTTCGAGGAAATCGACTTCGATGGGCAGGTCCAATTCGCGCACGAGGTCCGCGATAAAAACAAAACTGCCGCGCAAAAGACCAACGACAACCAGCTTGTCGGTTGCGCCAAACTCGGCTGTGATCTCGCGGCACAACTCCTCGATCCGGGCGGCGATGGCCTTGGCCGAGATCATCTCATCTATCACATATGCGCGGTCTGTCATCACTGCCCCCTTGATCTTTGGCGCGCAACATACGACATGACGCGCCATTGTCACCTGCAAATAGCGGACCGCCATGCCGACCCATTCCGAGACACGTCACCTGCCGTATACCGCTCAGCAGATGTATGACCTTGTCGCGGATGTGGCCAAATACCCACAGTTTTTGCCGTGGTGCGCGGCGGCACGGATCAGGCGCACTTATGCGGCGGGCGAGGCCCAGGTGCTAGAGGCCGATCTTGTGATTTCCTTCAAAGTGTTCCGCGAACGGTTCGGCAGCCGCGTGACGCTACACGCCGAGGATCGCCGGATCGACACCGAGTATCTGGACGGGCCGTTCAAGTACATGCAATCCGATTGGCAGTTCGCGGACGCGCCTGAAGGGGGCTGCAACATCTCGTTTCATGTGGATTTCGAGTTCAAGAACGCCATCCTGCAGGGCATCATCGGCGTCGTCTTTAACGAAGCCATGCAACGTGTGGTCAAAGCCTTCGAGGCCCGCGCCGCAGATTTGTACGGCTAAGGCTTTACCCGACCCCGGCGCACGCTAGACTGCGCCGCATGAGTGATTTTACCAATACCTTGGCCAGGTTTGCTGCTGGGCCCGTTTCCACGTCGCGACAAGCCCGCATCGTGACGTCTTTGTCCGTTCTGGATTGGCTGGCCGTGGGGCGGGCTGGAGTAGACGAGCCCGTTTCGCAGACCGTGCGGGCCTTGGTTCTTGATGAGGGCGGCACCATGCAGGCCCATCTATTCGGCGGCGGGGCCGCGCCCTTACGCGGGGCGGCTCTGGTTAACGGGACGGTGTCGCATGCGCTCGACTATGACGACACACATTTCGCCCATATCGGCCATCCGTCGGTGGCCATTCTACCTGCGGCGCTTGCGCTTGGTGAATGGGACGACCGCATTCTTGTGGATGTTCTTGAGGCCGCTTTGGTGGGGATGGAGGTCTCAATCCGCGTGGGGCTGTGGTTGGGGCGCGACCATTATCAGGCCGGGTTTCATCAGACGGCTACAGCCGGCGCGTTTGGGGCGGCCGTAGCTGCGGGCCGTATTCTGCGGTTCGATGTGGATCAGATGCGCAAAGTTCTGGGTCTGTCGGCGACCCGCGCGGCGGGGCTCAAAGCGCAGTTTGGAACTATGGGTAAGCCCTATAACGCGGGGCTTGCGGCCTCGGCTGGCGTCGAGGCGGCTTTGCTGATCGCCAAAGGTTTTGATCCAAATGTCGAGGCTATGGAAGGCCCTTATGGGTTCGGCGCAACCCATCAGGGGCAAAACGATACGCAAACCGCGCTGGACCGCTTGGGCGAGGATTGGTTGTTCGAATCCGTCAGCCACAAGTTCCACGCTTGCTGCCACGGACTGCACGCAGCGCTGGAGGCCGCACGCACGTTGGACATCGCCGAACCCGAAGTGGCCGAGATCACGGTCAAGACCCATCCGCGATGGATGAGCGTGTGCAACCAGATTTCTCCGACAACTGGGCTGGGCGCAAAGTTCTCATATCGGACGGTGATTGCGATGCAGGCGCTGGGATACGACACCACGTTGCCCGACAGCTATTCCGAGAAGATATGTGCCGATCCGCGCCTGATCTCGCTGCGCGATCGCGTTACGGTCGAAGCGGATGAAACGCTGTCCGAGACGCAAGCCCACCTGACCCTGCTGCGCCGTGACGGCGCGCGCAAAGAGGCGAGCCATGATCTTCTGACCCCGATGCCCTTATCTGAGCGAGAAGATCGGGTGCGCGGCAAGGCCGCCAAACTGATCGGAGGTGACGAGGCGGACTCGATCTGGTCGATGCTGCGCACCGGAGGCCGCGCCCGCGATCTGGCGGCATTGCTAGAGGATTAGACCACGCGCCAATGCAGCAGGAATCCTGGGTCGAACACCGTGACAGGCCCGTCACCAGAGTCGATTTTTTCGGGATACACGACCGGTTCGCCCTTGGTCAGTGTGATCGTGTCCTCATTCACCGGCAGGCCATAGAAACCGGGGCCATTGAGCGAGGTAAACCCTTCCAGCTTGTCCAACGCCCCTTCACGGTCGAACATCTCGGCCACTAGTGACATCGTGTTTGTCGCGGTGAAGCACCCGGCACAGCCGCAGGCCATTTCCTTGTTCGCATCCGTATGCGGCGCACTGTCAGTACCAAGGAAGAACCGCGCATCGCCCGAGGTCGCGGCGGCCAACAGCGCCAGCCGGTGTTCCTCGCGCTTGGCGACGGGCAGGCAGTAGTAATGTGGCTTGATCCCGCCAACCAGAATATGGTTGCGGTTGATGATCAGGTGATGCGCCGTGATCGTCGCGCCCAGATCAGTACCATTGGCTTTGACATAGTCCACGCCGTTCGCGGTGGTGATATGCTCCATCACCACGCGCAAGCCGGGGGTCGATTTGCGGATCGGGTCCAGAACACGGTCGATGAACACGGCCTCGCGGTCGAAAATGTCGATCTCCGCATCCGTAACCTCGCCATGCACACACATGGGCAGGCCGATCTCGGCCATCTTTTCCAGTACTGGGCGCACCTTGTCGAAATCCCGCACGCCCGAGGCCGAATTGGTCGTGGCCCCTGCCGGATACAGCTTGCACGCTTTGATCAACCCGCTGGCATGAGCTGCGGCGACATCCTCGGCATCCGTGTCCTCGGTCAGATAAAGGGTCATCAGCGGCTCGAAGCTCATCCCGTCGGGCAGGGCGGCCAGAATGCGGTCACGATAGGCGGCGGCCTGATCGCCGCGCACCACGGGCGGTACAAGGTTTGGCATGATAATCGCGCGGGCGAAATGGCGCGCGGTTTCGGGCAGGACAGCTTCCAGCATCGCGCCATCGCGCAAATGCAGGTGCCAGTCGTCGGGGCGGCGGATCGTCAGGGTATCGGTCATGGCCCCCGGCTAGCACAGTGCGCGCAGCCGTGAAAGGCCCCGAATGCACGGCTGCCCCTTGTCAACATGCCCGAACGTCGTAACTCCTTGCAAAGCCCCGGTCTTGACGCGCGCGCGCCGTCGTGACCTCTTGTGCCCCGAGGGAGATCGCCATGACACAGCCAAATTCCATCGACGCCGTTCAGACCATGCTGGGCGATCAGGGCTATGTCTGCGGACGGGCCTTGGCCACGGTTGTCTTCCTGTCGCTGAAACTGGGCCGCCCGCTATTTTTGGAGGGAGAGGCCGGTGTAGGCAAGACCGAGATCGCCAAGGCGCTGGCCGCCGGGCTGAACCGCCGACTGATCCGACTACAATGTTATGAGGGGCTAGATGCGTCCTCCGCCGTTTACGAATGGAACTTCCCAGCGCAAATGGTAGCAATCCGCACAGCCGAAGCCTCAGGCGGCGCCGACCGGGGTGCCTTGCAATCCGAGTTGTTCTCGGACGACTACCTGATCGAGCGCCCGCTGCTGCAAGCTATGCGCCCGGACGAACACGGCGCGCCAGTCCTGCTGATTGATGAATTGGACCGCACGGACGAGCCTTTCGAGGCGTTCCTGCTCGAAGCGCTCAGCGATTTTCAGGTTACAATCCCCGAACTGGGCACCGTCAAAGCGCCGGAACCGCCCATCGTCATCGTTACCTCGAACCGCACGCGCGAGGTGCATGACGCCCTGAAGCGCCGTTGCCTCTATCATTGGGTCGACTACCCCGATTTCGAGCGCGAGATCGAAATCCTTCACGCCCGCGCACCCGAAGCGGCACAGGAGCTCAGTCGCGAGGTGGTGGCCTTCGTCCAGCACCTGCGCACCGAGGACCTGTTCAAGAAACCTGGCGTGGCCGAGACGATCGATTGGGCCAAATGCTTGCTGGCACTGGATGTCATCAACCTCAGCCCCGAAGTGATCGGCGACACGCTGGGCGCGATCCTGAAATACCAGGACGACATCCAGAAACTGCAGGGTTCTGAGGCAAAACGTATTCTGGACGAAGCCAAAGCCGGATTGGATGCCGCATGATCCTATTTAGACCGACAGGAGCGAAGGAGCTTGAATTGGTCAAGGAAAGCGGATGGAAAGTTTGGCCGCCTAGACTAGCTGACCAGCCAATTTTCTATCCGGTTACAACCTTCGAATATGCAGAAAAGATAGCGCGAGATTGGAATTCGGTTTTGCCCGCGCCTGACAATTGCGGTTTCGTTACCAAGTTCGAAATCACACACGAAGCAGAGAAGAAATACCCAGTGCAAGATGCTGGAGGCAAAGCACATACAGAACTGTGGATTCCAGCTGATGATCTGACTTGGTTTAATGGCCAAATACTTGGCAAGATCTGCGTTGTGGCTGGATATCGGAACGGACACGCAGTGACCTTGTCTGATCACCCACTCACTTTGGGATTCGCCTGATGCTTCTTCTGTTCAAAAATACCTCGGGGGTATGGGGGCAGAGCCCCCATGTAGAGTAATGGCCGAAGAGCTTCCGCTGGACATCCCCGACAACCCGAAACTGGCGCAGAACATCACCCATTTCGCGAGGGCGTTGCGTAAAGCCGGGCTGCCCATCGGTACAGGTCGTGTGGTCGATGCGATCCGTGCCGTACAGGCGGCGGGATTTTCTGAAAAACGGGACTTTTACTGGACCCTGCACGCCTGTTTCGTGAACCGTCCCGAACATCGCACAGTGTTCGCGCAGGTCTTTCGCATGTATTGGCGCGACCCGCGGTATATGGAGCATATGATGGCCATGATGCTGCCTGCGATCCGTGGTGTTCAGGAAGACCGCAAGGCCGACGCGGGCGAAAAGCGCGCGGCCGAGGCGCTGTTGGACGGTGTCGAACGCGATCAGCCAGAGACGCAAGACACGGGCGAAGAAACTGAGCTTGAGATCGACGCTTCTCAAACCGCCTCGACCGAGGAACGCCTGCGCAGTCTTGACTTTGAACAGATGAGCACCGCCGAGATCGCTCAAGCCAAGCGCATATTGGCCCGTATGACGCTACCCGTAAAACCAATCGAATCCCGGCGCGGTCAAGCCAGCCATATAGGGCAAAGGATCGACCGCGCCCGCACCTTGCGCGCCGCCATGCGCCAGGGCGGAGAGTTGCACGAAATCGCCCGTCAGAAACCCCGAACCCGCTGGCCAAATCTGGTGGTGCTGTGTGATATCTCGGGGTCGATGAGCCAATACAGCCGCATTATCCTGCATTTTCTGCACTCGGTCTCGAACGCGAAAGGCGCTGGATGGGCCAAGGTTCACGCGTTCACTTTCGGGACGCGGCTGACCAATATCACCCGCCACCTGCATCAGCGCGATGTGGACGCCGCTTTGGCCGCCGCTGGGGCGGAAGCGCAGGATTGGGAGGGCGGCACCCGCATCGGCGAATGCCTGCACGCGTTCAACCGCGACTGGTCGCGGCGCGTCATGGGGCAGGGTGCGGTGGTTCTGCTAATCTCGGACGGATTGGACCGGGGCGAACCGCAAGCGCTGGGAAAAGAGATGGAGCGTCTGCACCTTTCCGCCCGCCGTCTGATCTGGCTGAACCCACTGCTGCGCTGGGACGGGTTTGCACCTAAGGCGCAGGGCGTGGCCGCGATGTTGCCGCATGTGGACAGCTTTCGGGCCGGGCATTCGATTGCCTCGCTCGAGGAGCTGGCCGAGGTCATCTCGAAACCCGATGACATGGGTGAGAAAGCGCGGCTGATGACCGCGCTTTCGAGTTAGGGTTAACTCAGCTGTTCTTCATTGCACTTGCGGGCCATTTCCATGGCCTTGTAGGTGCCAGTCAGATCCACGGTGAAGGCAAATTCCTTCTCGGGGAAGACAAGCATCACCTTTTGCTTGGCAATGTCTTCAGCGAATTGGGGATCATTGGACAGAACGTAACCGCCCGAATACCCCTTGGTGATGTTGCCCTTCATGCCGGTGGCTTCACCGATATAGAGGTTGTCGCCCAGCAGAATTGCCACAGCCTCGGTATCGCCGCGCTTGATGTCGGTTTTTTCTTTGGTGAAGACGCCCACATAGCCAACGCCGCGATCTTCGGTTAGCCCCATCTGAACTACGTTTTCGGAGTCATCGATAGCCTCAATCAGGCAGGATTTCTTGTCCTGATCAATGAATACCTTCCAGCCCTCGACCTCGCCATAGCGCAGGAATGTATCTGCACTGACCGCCGTGGATGCCAAAAGTCCGATTGCTGTTCCGAGTGCAAAAATGCGTTTCAACTCTTTGTCTCCCTTGTGAAAATTAAATATGCGCATATTGGAATGCAGCAGATGTATGTGTAGGCTAGAATCTGCTCTGCAGACAATCAATGCTTTGCAGAAAATGGTAAAAACTCAGCCAATTCGCGCCGAAGCCTGACTGCCGCGTCTGACCTTAAAGTCGGGGTTCCTTTTCATCTGGCCAAACCTGCCTATGTTGGGTCAAAGCACTATGGGAGGGCGCAATGGACAGATTCGACAACAGCCCAGAAACTGCGCTGCGCTGGTTCAGCAATGGCAAAAAGGCCGCGCTCGCCACCGTGGTTGAGACTTGGGGAAGCGCCCCTCGCCGTGTGGGCGCGCAGTTGGTCATTGGCGGCGATGGTCGGATCGAAGGCTCGGTTTCGGGCGGCTGTGTCGAAGGCGCTGTGATCGTCGAAGCGCTTGAGGCCATAGATGAAGGCGAAGCACGTCTGTTGGAATTTGGTGTCAGCGACGAAGATGCGTTCGCTGTTGGTCTGGCCTGTGGAGGGACGATCCGGGTGTTGGTCGAGCCCATCGGAAGCGTTCTGCCCGAACCCATGCTTCGTGATCTGGTCGAGGCGCGGGCCGCGCGAGTACCACTCGCCTATGAGGTAAATGTCGAGACCGGCCACCGCGCGCTGCGTCGCAACGCGTATACCGACCGGCTGCGCATGGATCGCTCGGGGTTTGAAGAGGACGGCAAGACCTTTGTGGCCGTTCACAACCCACCTTTACGCCTGATTGTCGTGGGTGCGGTTCATATTGCGCAGGCGCTGGTGCCGATGGCACGGATTGCAGGGTATGACCCCGCGATTATCGACCCACGGGATGCTTTTGCGTCCAGCGCCCGTTTTCCGGGTGAAAACATACTGACCGATTGGCCGGATGAGGCTGTTGCCAAGCTGGGTCTGGATTCGCGCACCGCTGTGGTGTTGTTGACCCACGACCCCAAGCTGGACGACCCGGCACTGGAATCAGCGTTGGCTGCCGGGGTGTTTTACATCGGTGCTCTGGGCTCGACCCGGACCCATGCCAAACGCGTGACCCGTATGACCGAGGCCGGGTTCAGCGAAGATCAGATAGCTCGCATTCATGGACCGGTTGGTCTGGATATCGGGGCCGCCGATCCGTCCGAAATTGCAGTCGCCATACTGGCACAGATGACCGCCGTGTTACGGGGCAAAGCGTGAAGTTCGGTCCTGTCCCCGTTGCCGAGGCCGCTGGCGCGATCCTTGCCCACTCGATCAAGGTCGGTGATCGTAAGCTGCGTAAAGGCATCGCGCTGACGGCAGACCACATCAAAGACCTGACCGAGGCTGGCCTTGGCTCCGTCACTGTCGCGCAACTGGAACCCGGTGACTGTCACGAGGATGAGGCCGCCCGGATGTTGGCCGCCGCTCTGGCTCCGAACCCAACCGACGCGGGTTTACGCGTGACCCAACCTTTCACCGGTCGCGTGAACCTGCTGGCGGATGGACCGGGCGTCGCCGTGCTGGATGTTGAGGCGTTGGAGGCCTTCAATCGCGTCAACCCGATGATCACCGTAGCGACTGTTCCGCAATACCAGCAGATGGGCGAAGGCGGCATGGTGGCTACGATCAAGGTTATCTCTTATGCCGTGCCCGGAGGCGATGTGATGCACGCGGCACGTCTGGCGCAGGCATCGATCCGTATGGTCTCGCCGATCCACAAAACTGCGGGTCTAGTGGTGACTGATATTCCCGGCGGCCCGTCGAATGACAAAGGGATTGCCGCGATCAGGGGGCGTGTCGAAGCCTTGGGGATGGAACTGTCAGACGTTCGGATCGTCCCGCATCAGGCGGAACCTTTGTCCTTGGCTGTGTCCGACTCTGAAGGGGATATCGTTATGATCCTGACCGGCTCGGCCACGTCTGACGTGTACGACGTGGCACCCGAGGCGGTACGCGCCGCCGGAGGGCAAGTGGACCGGTTCGGAATGCCGGTCGACCCGGGCAACCTTCTGTTTCTCGGCGCGCTTGGCGACCGACCGGTGATTGGTCTGCCGGGCTGTGCACGTTCACCCGCGTTGAACGGCGCAGATTGGGTTTTGTCCCGCGTGGCCTGTGGGGTCGAAACAACAGGGCTTGATATCGCTGGAATGGGGGTCGGCGGCTTGCTGAAAGAGATCCCGACACGCCCGCAGCCCCGGTCTTCGCGAAAGCCCTGATGTGGTGGGCTCTCCCGACAATCCTCTGAACCGTCTCAGATTTTTGTTCTCAAATGAAAACCCGCGTGTTTAACTCGACCCGAGGAACAACACGAAACGGGAGGATTTCATGGCACAGGTTTCGATGACTGTGAACGGCGTAGCTGTGAGCGGTGATGTTGAGGGTCGGACGTTATTGTCTGGATTTTTGCGTGAACATTTGGGGATGAC